>NZ_JBVKCG010000016.1:0-231592 GCF_055634995.1 Streptomyces sp. NPDC111744 | reverse complement strand
TCCTTGCCGCCGGAGAACAGGATCACCGGCCGTTCGAACTCGCCCGCCACCTCACGCAAGACATGGACCGCCTCGGACTCCAGCGCGTCCAGGTGCGAGAGGGCGTACGGGGTGTCCGTGCCCTCCTCATGGGTTGCCACGGTCGCCGTCATGCCAGTCCCTTCTCGCCGAGCAGGGCGTACACGGACGCCGCGGACTCCTGCACGGTCTGGTGCTGCGACTCGATCCGCAGATCGGGCGTCTCGGGCTCCTCGTACGGGCCGTCGACCCCCGTCAGCCCGGTCAGTTCACCGGCGGCCTGCTTGGCGTACAGGCCCTTCACATCGCGTACGGAGCACACCTCGACCGGGGTCGCCACATGCACCTCGACATAGGCGGTGCCGTTCTCCTCGTGGCGCTTGCGCACCGCGTCCCGGCTGTCCGCGTAGGGGGCGATCACCGGAACCAGCGCCTTCACGCCGTTGCGGGCCAGCAGTTCGGCGACGAAGCCGATGCGCTGCACATTGGTGTGCCGGTCCTCACGGCTGAAGCCGAGGCCCGCCGAGATGAACTCGCGGATCTCGTCGCCGTCGAGCACCTCGACGAGATGGCCCTCCTCGCGGAGCCGGGCCGCCAACTCGTACGCGATGGTGGTCTTGCCGGCGCTCGGCAGACCCGTGAGCCAGACGGTGGCTCCGGTCGTCACGTGATTCTCCAATGTCGTAGGTGTCGTAGGCACGGTCATGGGGATCAGGTGTGCAGGCCGCACTCGGTCTTGGCGCGGCCCGCCCAACGGCCGGCGCGCGCGTCCTCGCCCTCCAGCACCCGACGGGTGCAGGGGGCGCAGCCGACCGAGGTGTAGCCGTCCATCAGCAGGGGGTTGGTCAGTACGCCGTGCTCTGCGACGTACGCGTCCACGTCGTCCTGGGTCCAGCGGGCGATCGGGGAGATCTTGACCTTCTGCCGCTTCTCGTCCCAGCCGACGACCGGGGTGTTCGCCCGGCTCTCCGACTCGTCGCGGCGCAGCCCGGTCGCCCAGGCCGTGTAGTTCTCCAGGCCCCGCTCCAGGGGCAGCACCTTGCGGAGCCGGCAGCAAAGATCGGGGTCGCGGTCGTGCAGCTTGGGCCCGTACTCGGCGTCCTGTTCGGCGACCGTCTGGCGCGGGGTGAGCGTGATGACATTGACGTCCATCACGGCCTCGACCGCGTCCCGGGTGCCGATGGTCTCCGGGAAGTGGTAGCCGGTGTCGAGGAAGACGACGTCGACGCCCTTCTGGACGCGTGACGCAAGATGGGCCACCACCGCGTCCTCCATGGAGGAGGTCACGCAGAAGCCCTTGCCGAAGGTGTCCACCGCCCACTGGAGGATCTCCAGGGCGGAGGCGTCTTCGAGATCGCGGCCGGCCTGCTCGGCCAGCGCCTTCAAATCGTCGGTGGTGCGGTCTTCCTGAGCTGTGGTCATATCTGTTCCCCTCCGGCTTCGGAGTGCTTCAGCCCCCGGGCGAGCAGCCCGAGGAACTTCAGCTGGAATGCGCGGTTGCAGGCCGCGCATTCCCAGGCACCGTGACTGCCTTCCAGAGCTTCGCTCGGTCGAAGGTCCTCGTCACCGCAGTAGGGGCAGTAGAAGGGGGCGGCCCGCTCGCTCATGACAGGGCCTCCTCACTGGCGCGGGATGCCCAGGTGGCGAACCGCTCGCCGTCCTCGCGCTCCGCCTGGAAGCGCTTGAGCACCCGCTCGACGTAGTCCGGGAGCTCGTTCGAGGTCACCTTGAGACCGCGGACCTTGCGGCCGAAACCGGCCTCCAGACCCAGGGCGCCGCCCAGGTGCACCTGGAAGCCCTCGACCTGCTCGCCCTGGTCGTTGAGGACCAGCTGTCCCTTGAGGCCGATGTCCGCGACCTGGATGCGGGCGCAGGCGTTGGGGCAGCCGTTGAGGTTGATGGTCAGCGGCTCGTCGAACTCAGGCAGCCGCCGCTCGAGCTCGTCGATGAGCGAGGCGCCCCGTGCCTTCGTCTCGACGATGGCGAGCTTGCAGTACTCGATGCCGGTGCAGGCCATGGTGCCGCGCCGGAACGGCGATGGCTTGGCGGTCAGGTCCAGCGCCTCCAGGGCCTCGACCAGCGACTCGACCTGGTCCTCCACGACATCGAGGATGATCATCTTCTGCTCGACGGTGGTCCGCACCCGGCCCGAGCCATGGGCCTCGGCGAGGTCTGCGATCTTCGCCAGGGTGGTGCCGTCCACACGGCCGACGCGCGGGGCGAACCCGACGTAGAAGTTGCCGTCCTGCTGGCGGTGCACACCGACGTGGTCACGCCAGCGCTGCAGGGGCTGGGCGGGCGCGGGGCCGTCGACGAGCTTCCGCTTGAGGTACTCGTCCTCCAGGACCTGGCGGAACTTCTCCGCGCCCCAGTCGGCGACCAGGAACTTCAGCCGGGCGCGGGTGCGCAGCCGCCGGTAGCCGTAGTCGCGGAAGATGCCGATGACACCGGCCCAGACGTCCGGGACCTCGTCCAACGGCACCCAGGCGCCGAGCCGGACGCCGATCTTCGGGTTGGTGGACAGTCCACCGCCGACCCACAGGTCGAAGCCGGGGCCGTGGTCGGGGTGCTCGACACCGACGAACGCCACGTCGTTGATCTCGTGCACGACGTCCAGGAGCGGGGAGCCGGAGATGGCCGTCTTGAACTTGCGCGGCAGGTTGGAGAACTCCTTGCTGCCGATGTACCGCTCGTGGATCTGGTCGATCGCCCAGGTGCCGTCGATGATCTCGTCCTCGGCGATACCGGCGACCGGCGAGCCGAGGACCACACGCGGGGTGTCGCCGCACGCCTCGGTGGTGGACAGGCCGACGGCTTCGAGGCGGTTCCAGATCTCCGGGACGTCCTCGATGCGGATCCAGTGCAGCTGGATGTTCTGCCGGTCGGTGACGTCCGCGCTGCCGCGCGCGAACTCCTGCGAGATCTCGCCGATCACCCGCAACTGCTGGGTGGTGAGCCGGCCGCCGTCGATCCGTACCCGCAGCATGAAGTACTTGTCGTCCAGCTCCTCCGGCTCCAGGATGGCGGTCTTGCCGCCGTCGATGCCGGGCTTGCGCTGCGTGTACAGGCCCCACCAGCGCATACGTCCGCGCAGGTCGTTGGGGTCGATCGAGTCGAAGCCGCGCTTGGAGTAGATCGTCTCAATGCGTGTCCGCACATTGAGACCGTCGTCGTCCTTCTTGAACTGTTCGTTTCCGTTGAGCGGGGTGAAGTGACCCATAGCCCACTGACCCTCACCGCGGTGACGGCTCACCTTGCGGCGGGGCGCGGAGGCGGCAGGGTTCTGCGGGGTGGCGGCCATGGCGATATACGTCCTTCGGACAGGTGGGAAGCGGCTCTTACCTGCGCCTGCGGGCGCGCGTGGAGGTCTGCGCGGCATTGCGCAAGGAGAGGTCTGGACAGGAAAAGGCGGCGGTGCTGTGCTCTCAGCCCGCCGGACAGATGGCGCTGGACATGCGGCCGAGGTCGACGTGCCGCCGACTCACCAAGGCGATTCCAGTTCCAGACATGACGGAAGCGTGTCACGCGGATCTCTGACCAGTCCACCATCGTCCGCGATCCGGACGGATCTATTCTGAATACTGAGACTGGGTGGTGTGGGTCACGCCCCGGGGCGTGTCGCCAGGTGGGCCTCCGGGTGGGCCCCGGGGTGGGCACCCGGCCAGGGTCCCGGCGCTGTGACGTCCGGCTCCTCCTCGGCCTTCGTGTCGAAGAGCCTGAAGCCCCGCCGCTGGTAGTTGGCCATCGCGTGCTCGCCGTCCAGGCTGCAGGTGTGCAGCCACACCCGCTTCGTCGGCGGCCGCTCGGGCCACCGCTCCGCCAGGTCCCAGGCGCGTGCGGTGCCGTACGAGAGCAGGTGACCGCCGATCCGGCGGCCCCGGAACGCCGGGATCAGGCCGAAGTAGACGATCTCCACGACCCCGTCGTCCTGCGGTTCCAGCTCGACGTAGCCCGCCGGGGTGCCCCGGTCGTAGCCGACCCAGGTCTCCACGCCCGGCCGCTCCAGGTGCTCCCGCCACCGGGCGTACGTCCAGCCCAGCCGGTCGGTCCAGCGGATGTCGCCGCCGACCGAGGCGTACAGGAAGCGGCTGAACTCGGGGGAGGGGATCTCGGAGCGGACGATCCTGACCGTGTCGTCCTGCGGCGCGGCGGCCGGGAGGAGGTCGGCGGGGGAGGTCTGCTCCAGGGACCAGGTGGTCACGACGATGCTGCTCATGGGGGCCAGGCAACCATCCCGGCCCCGGCCGTGTCGATGTCCGTCATCCGAGTGAGGCGTCGATCGAGCGCAGCGGCACCGAGAACAGCATCCGGTCCGTGACCGACCACACCTCGCCCGTGTCCGGGGCGTAGGAGAGCGAGCCGGTGCTCTCGGCCCAGCAGCGGTGCGAGGCGTCCGAGCCGCAGCGGGCCGCCTGTGCGCCCCCGGTGTCCTGGCGCCACAGGCTGCCGTGGCCGTCCATGGCGCCGGGGAGGTGACCGACATACCACTCGGAGGCGGTCGCGCCCGGCGGGCGGTACGACAGGACGCCCCGGATCTCCGAGGCACCGGTCCGGTACGCCTCGACCGCGTCCGCCCGGCCGGCGGCGTCGGTCGCGAGCGGTCCGTCGTGCCTGGGATTCTCGTCGAACGCGTACCGCCACAGCCGGGCCCGCTGGTGGCTGCCGGCGGGCGTCCACTCGGCGAGGGCCAGGCTGTCCGG
The DNA here is from genome assembly GCF_055634995.1 of Streptomyces sp. NPDC111744. Classification (NCBI taxonomy): domain Bacteria; kingdom Bacillati; phylum Actinomycetota; class Actinomycetes; order Kitasatosporales; family Streptomycetaceae; genus Streptomyces; species Streptomyces sp. NPDC111744. The sequence continues at coordinate 226,874 of NZ_JBVKCG010000016.1, read as the reverse complement.
GGCCGTCCCGCGGTCCACGGCGAGCGCACTCGGGCAGGGGGTGCCGGCCGTGGAGCAGGCTCCGGCGGTGAAGCGGTACGAGCCCACGGCGGGCATCACGTACCGGAAGCCGTCGGCCGACCAGCCGCCGGGCACCCGGCCGATCGCGTCGGTCAGTACCGAGGTGCGCTGGATGCGGTTGAGGTCGTAGACGTAGAACGCGTCGGCGCTGCCCGCGGTGGTGGTGACCAGCAGCTTGTCCTCGTACCAGACCATGCCGGAGATCTGCGAGGTCAGGCCCCGGTAGTTCTTCCCGTCGGCGCTGGGCACCGTCAGCAGGACCCAGGAGTAGGAGGGGTGCGCCGGGTCGTTGGCGTTCACGACCGCGACTCTGGCCAGCCCCCGGGAGGCGGCGGGGCCGCTGGAGGTGCTGTGTGTCCAGCCGGCCAGGACGACCCGGTTGGCGCCCCACAGGCCGTCGTCGTCCGCGTCGGAGGAGGTGGTCACCGAGGCCGGCTGCCAGTCGTCGGTGAGGGTGTCGGTGGGGTCCCAGCAGTACGCTTCGGTGGCCGCCGGGGTGACCGGCAGCGACTCCCGGTCGCCGGAGTCGCAGTCGGCCGCCTCGCGCAGGCTGTGGTCGGCGTCCGCCAGGACGTCGGCGACCCCGACCGTGCCGCCCATCGCCGAGGCGAGCCGGTCCAGCGAACGGCGCGGTACGAAATGTTCCTGAAGCTGCAGCCGCGCCGTGTCGGCGGTGGAGGTCAGTGGCTTCAGCGCGCCCGGGTCCTCGGCGACCGTGGCCTGCGAGGCGCTGACGATCGTGGCGGTCGCGGTGAGCGCCAGCGCGGTCCCGGCCAGGGCGGCGCGCAGTGCCGCGCCCCGCCTGCGCCGCCGGTGTCTGCCGCGATGCTTCATGTCTCCTCCCGAGGCGGGCCAACTGCGCCTGATGGTCCGTACGTTGATCGAGGAGCAGTTGGGGATGCCCGCACCGGGATGCTACGGCAGTCCGGGCGGCCGTACCGCGAAGACCCCGCAAATATGCGGAAGATGCGTCACCGTATGTCACGGATGCGTCAAATAAGCCCGGGGTTACGGGCCTTCACGCGGACATACATGCGGGCCTTCACCTGGACCGGGGGCCCGCTCCTCTCCTCGCCGCCACCGCCGGGGCGGTCGAGTGGGGCAGCAGGTCGCGCGGGTCGGCGGGGAGCAGCACCTCGATCTCCGCGTCCTCCCGGAAGCGGTACGGCCGGTGTTCGAGCAGCGCCCCCAGATAACGCCGGATCCTGGACATCTCGGCGCGCACGGTCACCGTCCGTGAGGCGTCCCCGAAGACGTCCTCGGCCAGCCCGGCCGCGCTGCGCCCGGTGCGCCGTACCGCCAGCAGATACAGCAACTCGGCGTGCCGGGGGCTCAGTTCCCGGGACCAGGAATCCGCGCCGCAGCCCACCGTCACCGAGGGCCGGCGCGGCTGGGCCAGGTCGAGCACCAGCCGGCCCCCACCCGGCTGCGCCGGCTCGTCCACCGCCCGCAGCAGCCAGCCCCCGCCCAGCGGCTCCACCGAGCACAGCCCGAGCGCCGGCAGCCAGCGGCGGCCCGGCGACAGGGACTTGGGCAGCGCGAGCCGCCGTGGATACGGCATGCCGGTGACCGCCGCCGTCCAGCCGTCGGCGTCCACCACCAGCGCCCGCCCGCCCAGCCGGGCCAGCACCGGCGCCGCGACCGCGCGCAGCCGCTCCAGCGCGTCCAGATGCAGCTCCCGCAGCCGGGCCTCGGCGAGTTTCGCCACCGAGTTGACCCAGGCCAGGGTGGCCGGATGCATGGTCTCCAGCGGACCGCTGACGTCCACCACGCCGAGCAGCCTGCCGTCCCTGGGGTCGGTGATCGGGGCACCGGAACAGGTCCAGGAGGTGTGGGTGCGGACGAAGTGCTCGGCGGCGAACACCTGCACGGGGCGGCGCACCACCGCCGGGGTGCCCACCCCGTTGGTGCCGACGACATCTTCGCGCCAGTCGGCGCCGAGTTCGAAGCCCAGCCCGTCCGCCTTGCGTAAGACCGGCGAGGAACCCTCGCGCCACAGCACCCGGCCTTCGGCGTCGGCCACCACCATGATGTGCTGGGCGACATCCGCGACCGAAAGCAACCCCTCGCGCAACACCGGCAGTACGTCCCTGAGCGGTGACTCCTCACGTCTGCGCCGGACTTCGTCGGCGGACAGCAGCCCCGAACGGAAGTCGTGGTCGGGGTCGACGCCGCTGCGCAGCATCCGCCCCCAGGACTGCTCGATCACCGGCCGGGGCGCGAACCGCCCACGCTGTCCGGCGAGTCTGGCCTCGCGTAGCTCGTTCAGTACCCGCGCCGCCTGCGTCGCGTCCACCGCGGCAAGTCGCGCCACGTCCTTCGGCAGGTTCCCCACTGAGGTCCTCCCGGACAGTCCTCGAAAAGGCATGGAAGAGTCTTGTCAAGCCGTCCGGGCGGCGGTTTCCGGTCCGACTGCGCGTCTCATACTGCCGTTTCCCAGCGCCGGAGGCACACGGTCCGCACACAGACATCGATATGTTGCAACCCCTTGCAACCCTGGTGAACGGACCGTGGGTGGCCGAAAATTGAGCCGACGCTACGGCGTCACTGGCCTGACATGGGCCGAGAAGCGGGGGTGGTGCCGTGTCGGCGCAGCACCACCCCCGCGTCCCTTTTCACGCGGGGATGCGCACCCTGGCCCGGTCCACCACAGCCGTGAGGTCCAAGCCGCCTGGCAGCGTGCCGAAACTCGAACCCCACTGGTTGCCCAGCCGCGACGCGCAGAAGGCGTCGGCCACCTCCGGTGGGGCGAAGCGGACCAGCAGGGAGCCCTGGAGGACGGTTGCCAGGCGTTCGACCAGCCGACGGGCCCTGGCCTCCATGCCCTCCAGGTCGGCCAGTTCGGAGAAGAGGTCCTTGACCGCGCGGTCCAGGCGGTGGTCGGCGCCGTGGGCGCGGCCGATCTCCTGGAGGTAGGCGTCCAGTGCTCCCGGTTCGCGCTGCAACGCCCGCAGGGCGTCCAGCGCCTGGACGTTGCCCGCGCCCTCCCAGATCGAGTTCAGCGGTGACTCGCGCACCAGCCGGGGCAGCCCCCACTCCTCCACATAGCCGTTGCCGCCCAGGCACTCGGCGGCCTCCACCGCGACCGGCGCGCAGCGCTTGGTCACCCAGTACTTGGCAGCCGGCAACGCCAGCCGCAGCAGGGCCCGTTCGGCCTCGCTCCCGTCGTCGTAGGCGGCTGCCAGCCTGAGGGCGAGCGTGGTCGCGGCCTCCGACTCGATCGCGAGGTCGGCCAGGACGTTGCGCATCAGCGGCTTGTCGGCGAGTTTCCCGCCGAACGCCTCGCGGTGCGTGCAGTGGTGCACGGCCTGCGCCACCGCCTGCCGCATCAGCCCCGCCGAGCCCAGCACACAGTCGAGCCGGGTCGCGGCGACCATCTCGATGATCGTCCGCACCCCGCGCCCCTCCTCGCCCACGCGCCGCGCCCAGGTGCCGTCGAACTCGACCTCGCTCGACGCGTTCGACCGGTTGCCGAGCTTGTCCTTGAGACGCTGGAGGAGGAAGACGTTGCGGGTGCCGTCCTCCAGGACGCGCGGCACGAGGAAGCAGGTGAGCCCGCCGGGCGCCTGGGCCAGCACCAGGAACCCGTCCGACATGGGCGCCGAGCAGAACCACTTGTGTCCGGTGAGCGTGTACGTCCCGGACTCGGCGAGCGGGACGGCGGTGGTCGTATTCGCGCGTACGTCGCTGCCGCCCTGTTTCTCCGTCATGCCCATGCCGAAGAGGACACCCGCCTTCTGGGCGGCGGGCCGCAGCTCACGGTCGTAGATCATGGAGGTCAGCAGCGGCTCCCAGGTGGCGGCCAGCTCCGGGTCGGTGCGCAGTACGGGCACCGCCGCGTTCGTCATCGACAGCGGGCAGCAGTTGCCGGCCTCGACCTGGGTCCAGACGAGGAAGACGGCCGCCCGGCGGACGTGCCCCGAGGGCCGTACCCAGCCGGTGGTCAGGCCCGCGCCGACGCCCTTGCCGAGTATCCGGTGCCAGGCGGGATGGAAGTCGACCTCGTCGATCCGGTGGCCGTAGCGGTCGTGGGTGCGCAGCCGCGGTGGGTGCTCGTTGGCCTGCGCCCCCCACTCCTGCACCTGCGCCGAACCGGCCGAGACGCCGATCGACGACAGTTCGGCGCGCACCTCGTCCAGCAGCTCCGGTCCGGTGTGCCGCTCCACGGCCTCGACGAGGGCGCGGTCGGCGGCGAAGAGGTCGTACCCGACCAGCGGGGGCGGCTGGTTGGTCACGGTGTGGGTGGTGGTGCCTGCCATGTCTGCGAACCTACCCGGGGCGACGGCGGTGGTCTCCAGCCTGACACAGCGGGTACCTCAGGTCGCCTCGCAAGATCCCGCCGAGTTCCGGAAGATCACGGCCGGGGCCCCGGAAGATGAGTACCGCCCCGGACGGCGGATACCGTTAGGGCGTGCAGCCAGCAAGCGATACCCCCGAGCGGCCCTCCGGCCGGCTCCACCGGGCCAGGGCCCTCTACCGGAACGTCTCCAAGCGCAGGACGGCCTGGCTGCTGCTCAAGGACACCGTCAATTCCTGCATGGAGTACCGCATCCTCGGCCTGGCCGCCGAGGCCGCCTTCTTCACTCTGCTGTCCGTGCCGCCGCTGCTGCTCAGCCTCATCGGACTGCTCGGCTACGTCGACGACTGGACCGGCGCCGACACCATCGCCAGCCTGGAGAACAACCTCCTGGACGCCTCCCGCACCGTCCTGTCCGACAAGGGCGTGAGGGAGATCGCGGAGCCGATCCTGCACGACGTGATGCGGGGCGGCCGCCCCGACGTGATCTCCATCGGTTTCCTGTTCGCCCTGTGGTCGGGCTCCCGCGCGGTGAACGTCTTCATCGACACGATCACCGTGATGTACGGCCTCGACGGCGTCCGGGGCATCGTGAAGACCCGGGTGGTGTCCTTCCTGCTCTTCATCGCGGGCCTGCTGATCGGCTCGGTGGCGCTGCCGCTGATGGTGGCCGGGCCGGACGCGGTGGTCCGGATCGTGCCGTGGTCGGCGACGGTCGTACAAGTCCTGTACTGGCCGGTCGTGATCGTTCTGTCCATCGTCTTCCTGACCACGCTGTACCACGTCTCCGTGCCGGTGCGGTCCCCTTGGATCGAGGACGTGCCGGGCGCCCTGGTGGCCCTGGCCATGTGGGTCCTCGGCAGCTTCCTGCTGCGCATCTACCTGACCAGCACCATCGAGGGCGCGACGATCTACGGCTCGCTCGCGGCCTCCGTCGCCGTGCTCCTGTGGATCGGTGTGTCGGCGTTCGCGGTGCTCGTCGGCGCCGCCGTCAACGCCGCGATCGACCGGGTCTGGCCGGCCGCCGCCACGGCCGCGGCCCGCGCCGCCAACGAACGGCTGCGCGAGGCCCAGGTCGCCGAATACGTCGCCCGCGCCGCCGCGGCCCGCGAGGCCCACCTCGACGATCCCGACGACCCGGACATGCCCTCCGAGTTCCCGGAGCGCTGGTCCCGCTTCCTGCCGCCCGAGGATGTCACGGCCCGCCTGCGCACCCATGTGAAGAGCAGCCACCCGCCGCACAAGCCGGAGAGAGGCTGAGGGAGCGCGAGGGCTGTCCGGCGGATCATGCCGCGGACGCGGGATATGGCACCCACTCCCCCAAAGGGGGGACCCCCAGCGGCGTTGGCGTCGGTCACCGACGTCCCCCAGCCTTCGGCCGGAGGTGCCCCCGCCGCGTCGACGCCCTCCTCCGCCTCGCAGCCGCACGCACCACACCCCGCTCACCGGCGTCGACGAGTCGCCGCCGGCTTCCCGCGACTTCATCCGCCCGGCAGGCCCTAGGCTGGCGTACGTGTACGAGGAACGGGCGTCCCGGCTCTCCGGCGCTGTCGTCTGGATGAACGCCCCCGGCGAGGACGGATCGGGGCGGGTGCTGCCCGACGGGTGCATGGACCTGCTCTGGCACGAGGGGCGGCTGCTCGTCGCCGGGCCCGACACGCATGCGTACGTCACCCAGGGCGTCCCGGGTGTATGGGTGGGCCTGCGCTTCTTTCCCGGTACCGCGCCCGCCTTTCTCGGAGTGCCCGCGCATGAGCTGGTCGATCGGCGTGTGGAGCTGTCGGAGCTGTGGCCGGCGTCCGTCGTACGTCGGCTGCGGGGGCGGGTCGAGGCCGCGGCGGAGCCCGCAGCCGCCCTGGAGGAGATCGCGCTGGAGCGGGCCGCCGCCCCCGACCCGTTGCTGGGCCGGCTCGTCCAGGCCCTGGACGAGGGGCGCCCGGTGAGCGCAGTCGCCGACGAACTCGGTGTCGGTGCACGCCAGTTGCACCGGCGCAGTCGCGACGCCTTCGGTTACGGACCCAAGACGCTCGCCCGGGTGCTCCGGATGCAGCGGGCCCTCTCGCTCGCCCGGGGCGGGATCCCGCTCGCCGAGACGGCCGCCCGGGCCGGGTACGCGGACCAGCCCCATCTCTCCCGTGAGGTGCGGGAGTTGGCCGGGCAGTCGCTGACCGGGCTACTCCGGTAGCGGAGCGAACAGGTCGACGCCGTTGCCGTCGGGGTCGTGCACCGTGGCGTACCGCTGGCCCCAGAAGGCGTCCCACGGCTTGAGCTCGCCGTGGTACCCGGCGCCGACCAGGTCCTCGTAGACGGCGTCCACCTCGGCCGGCGACCCGCAGCGGAAGGCGAGCCCCACCCGGCCGCCGGCGGCCGGCGGGCGCCAGGCCGGGTGGAAGGAGCGGACCGTCTCCTCGGTGTCCAGGGCGAGGGTGAGCCCACCGGGCAACTCGGCCTCGACATGCGGCTGTTCCTCGGCACCGGGCGGGAAGTCCAGGCCCAGGCGACGGTAGAAGGCGAGGGACGCGGTCAGGTCGGAGGCGACCAGACCGATCACGGCGAATCGTGGAGTCATGACGTCACCGTAGGCAGAAGGCCGAGCGCCGGTCTTGAAGGAATCGGACACTCAGCCGAAGGTCACGGCTCCCCGCGGGGTGTCGACGGTGAAGGAGAACGACAGCGGTCCCTCGGCCAGGGGCAGGTCCGTGCCCAGGGCCCTCAGCAGGGGGCGGAGTTCCGCGGGGTCGGGGGCGGTCGCGGACACCGCGAGCAGCGGGGTGACCGGCAGACCGGAGGCGGCCGGGTGGAGCGAGGAACCCCAGTCGATCAGGAACGGCACCAGGCCCGAGGGGTGCGCGGAGGTGCTGTCGGTCAGCCGCCACTCCAGCAGCGTCCCGTCGGGGCGGCGCCGGCTCATCGGGTGCGGGGTACCGGGGTCGTAGCCCCGAGCCCGCGCGGCCGCGACCGCCGCGTCCAGGTCCGGCGGGCTGATCGCCCAGGTCACCAGGCGGGCAGTGGTGAGCGCGTCGACACCGAAGGGGCGGGCGCCGGGCGGTACGGACTGCTCCGGGTCCGGCCCGATGATCTCCAGGTAGCCGGTGCCGCCCAGGGACACCAGATGGTTGCGGGTGCCGAGATCCGGGTGGACACCGCCGGCGGCTGGGGTCACACCGGTCCGGCGGGCGAAGTCGGCGACCGTCGTGGCGAGGTCGGGGGTCGCCAGCACCAGGTGGTCAAGGAGAGGCGGGGTGGCGTTCATCCAGGCCGAGGTTAGGCACAGTCGGGAAGGAGTCACAAGCGGCGGTGAGACCGGAAATCCCGGTGCCTGTGGAACACCTGTGCGGCACGATAGGCGCATGATCCGTGTCGTGCGCGTCCTGCCGCCGCTGCTCCTCGCCGCCGCTCTGCTGACCGGATGCGGTACCGAGAAGGCGGCCCCCGGAGATTCCGGCTCGCCCGCCGACCCGGCCGAACTCGCCTCCAAGGCAAAGGCGTTGGGTATGGACCCGGAGCTGGTCTACGTCACCGGGGCACCGGGGTTCACCCTCGCCCAGCAGTCCGTCGGCGTGCAGGGCGACGACGGCTTCTCCGCCTCCTACACGGACCGGACCGGCGCCGTCATCCACCTTTACACCGACCACCCGCGCTATGCCGGGCAGCACAAGTACGAGGTGACGAAGAAGGACTGCGTGGTGTGGCTGGAGGGCGAGGGCGGGGTCTCCGACGCGGTACTGGACAAGGCGGTGCACGCGATCCACCGCCCCTCCGCCGACGAACTCGACGCCCTGCTGCCCACGCCCGACCCGGCCTTCACCGACGACCGGCCGGTCCAGCGCGGCGACCTGTCGCCCAACGGCGACGGCGCACCCGACAACAGCGTGCCCACGCCCGGCCTTTGAGCCGTCGCCGGTCATGGGCGACCATGCGGCCATGGCCCCTCGACTGCTCCTCCACACCCGCACCACCGGCTACCGCCACGACTCGATCCCCGACGCCATCGCCGCCGTACGGGAGTTCCCCGATATCGACGTCGACGCCACCGAGGACCCGGCCGCCCTGGAACAGCCCCTGGACGGGTACGCGGCCGTCGTCTTCCTCTCCACCAGCGGCGAGATCCTGACCCCGGCGGGCCGTGCCCGGCTGGCCGCCTACGTCGAGGCGGGCGGCGGCTTCGCCGGCGTACACGCGGCAGCCTGCACCGAGTACGACTGGCCGTACTACGGCGAACTCCTCGGCGCCCGCTTCGCCCGCCACCCGGAGTACCAGCCCGGCAGGGTGCTCGTCGAGGACCACGACCATCCGGCGACCCGGCAACTGCCCGCCGTCTGGGACTTCACCGACGAGTGGTACGACTTCCGGGACAGCCCGCGCGGCCGGGTCCGGGTGCTGCTGCGCGCCGACGAGTTGTCGTACGACGGAGGCGCGATGGGGGACGACCACCCGCTGTCCTGGTGCCGTGAGCACGGAGCCGGACGGGTGTTCTACACGGCCCTGGGACACGCCCGGGAGGCCTACCGGGACCCGGGCTTCCTCGCCCATCTCCACGGGGGCGTCACCTGGGCGGCACGGCTCGGCAAGTGACGTTTCTCCGGTGAACCCGATCCGCCATTGGAGTGAGTAAAGCTCGCGCATAGAGACGGTCACGTGCATATCTAGAGATGCTCTTGTCTTGGCAAAGGGCTGCGAGACGCGAAGGCCGTCGAGCCGCCGAGCCACCCACCCACAGGAGGAGCCGGACCTTGACTTACGGGAAGAAGCTGCGCGAGCAGATCGCCGGGCCGGGGACCACCCCGTTGATCGGCGTGTACGACATGTACTCGGCGTCGATCGCGGCCAAACACTACGACGGTATGTTCGTCTCCGGCTTCGGCTTCGCCGCCTCGTACTACGGCCTGCCGGACATCGGATTCATCGCCTGGCCCGACATGGTGGCCTTCGTCCAGCGGCTGCGGGGCGCGTTCCCGCACCACCATCTCCTCGTCGACATCGACGACGGATACGTCGACCCAGAGGTCGCCTGCCACGTCGTGGAGGGACTGGAGCGGATCGGCGCCTCCGGGGTGATCCTCGAGGACCAGAAGCGGCCCCGCCGCTGCGGGCACGCCGACGGCAAGCAGGTGCTGCCCCTGGAGGAGTACCTGGAGAAACTGGAGAAGGTCCTGGAGACCCGCAAGGACCTGGTCGTCGTCGCCCGCACGGACGCCACGGACGAGCACGACATCCTGCACCGCGCGGAGCGGCTCGCAGCCACCGACGCCGACGTGGTCCTCGTCGACGGGGTCCGCAGCGAGGAGTGGATCCGCCGCATCCGCAAGGTCGTCGGCGACAAACCTCTGCTCTTCAACCAGATCGGCGGCGGCAAGTCACCCAGGCTCTCGCTCACCGAACTGGACGAGCTCGGTGTCGACGTGGCCATCTACTCCACTCCCTGTCTGTTCGCCGCGCACGAGGCCATGGAGAGCGCGCTCGGCGAGCTCAAGGCATCGGACGGCCGGCTGCCCCAGGTGGACGCGGCCGGTGGTGTCGGGGTCAAGGCGTCCACCACCCTGCTGGAACGCAACATCGCCCGGGAACGGCTCGACGCGCCCGAGGGCGTGGGCGTGTGAGGTGGTTTCCTACGGCTGTGGCGGCCGCGGCGGTGCTTCTCGGCCTGGCCGCGGTTCCCGCCCACGCGGGCGGGAGTCTGATCACGGTGATCGACAACTCCAACGCGGACTCGATCCTGGAGGTGGACCGCACGGCGAACATCCAGGCCGGGAGGGGTACGGCCGGCAGCGACCACGACGGCAGCGCCGTGGACGCGATCCAGGCGTTGCTCGGTGAGCCTCGTCAGGATGACGACGACTGAGGACCGCACCCGAGTGGGCGGCCGGACACTGTCCGGCCGCCCACGCTCGTCTCCGGGCGCTCAGTCCTCTTTCAGATCCGGGCGTCCGTTCTCGTCCAGCTCCACGTCCTCCTTCGGATGGTGCTCGTCGGTCGGGACGGCCACCGTGGCGTGGTGCTGGGCCGGGGCGACCGTGCGGGTGGTGGCCTGGGCGGAGCCCAGGGCCATGGTCACGGCGGCGGTGGCCAGGGCACCGGCCGCGGCGGTGCGCAGGGTGAGATCCATGGACTGGAAACGATCTTGACGAGGGCCCGGTCACCCTCGTACGGCTGAACGGGCAGGCGGGGCGGCCGTGCTCGCTCGCTCCACCAAGCGCGTCGACAGCTCGGTCCGGGTGCCCTCCGGACGGTCCGCGTGCGTCAGCCGCACCAGCAGCCGCAGCGCGGTCGCCGCCATCTCCGAGAGCGGCTGGCGGACCGTGGTCAGCGCCGGGGCGCCCCAGCGTGCCTCGGCCAGATCACCCGGTGGCGCAGCCCGGCCGAGGCGAGCGCCGAACGGTAGCCGGCCACCCGGGCGCCGCTGCACATCCTGCGCCGGTTGCCCGCGATCACCGCGATCCGCTCATGGCCGAGAGCGAGCAGGTGCTCGGCCGCGGACACCCCGCCCTGCCAGTTCACGGCCCCGACCGACACCACGCCCCCCGGGGGTTCGTGGACGGGCTCGATCAGCACGTACGGGACGCGGTGGTGGTCCAGCCAGGCGTACTGCGCCTGGGTCAGCGCGGCCAGGTGGGGAACTGCGCGATCAGCCCCCACGACCCGCAGTCGCGCACGGTGCCGGACCACCTACGGAGATCAGGCGACCCTCAAACCACCCGAGCGATCCCACTGATAGCCTCCGGCCCCACCCGACAGCATCCCCCGATCAACCGTGCCCCCGCATCCCGCCACCCCTGCACCTGCCCGGCGGCAAACGTCGACTCCCCGGTCCACGCGCGAGCCTCCGCGTCCCAGACCTCGCCGCTGTTGGGGTAGACGACCACCGGCTTCCCGGTGACCCGTGCCGCCACCTCGACCGCGGCGTCCACGTCCTCGGGCGCACAGCAGTTCACGCCCACGGCGATGACCTCGTCCGCATCGGCCGCCAGGGCGAATGCCTCCGCCAAGGCCTGCCCGGCGCGCGTCCGCCCACCCGCCACGCTGTACGACAGCCAAGCCGGCACCCCCAGCCCCCGCACCGCCCGCAGCAACGCCTCCGCCTCCTCCGCGTCCGGCACGGTCTCCAGTGCGAGCACATCAGGCCCCGCCCCGGCCAGCACCTCGAGGCGCGGCCGATGGAACCGCTCCAGTTCCTCGACGCTCAGCCCGTAACGCCCCCGGTACTCGGAGCCGTCCGCGAGCATCGCACCGTACGGCCCGACCGAGGCGGCCACCCACAGCGGCCGTACGATCCCCTCCGCCCGCGCCCGCCGTACCGCGTCCCGCCCCAGCTCCACGCTCAGCGCGAGCAGCCGAGTGGCCTCTTCATGGGAGATCCCGCGCTTGGCGAAGCCCTCGAACGTGGCCTGGTAGCTGGCGGTGATCGCGACGTCCGCGGCCGCCCTGAAGTACGCGAGGTGCGCGTCGCCGACCGCGTCGGGCCGGTCGGCCAGCAGCCGTGCCGACCACAGCTCGTCGCTCAGGTCGTGTCCGGCGGAGGCCAGCTGGTTGGACATACCGCCGTCGAGCACGACCGTCCCGGCGGCGAGGGCATCGGCGAGGCTGGGGGAGTTGTCGCTGGTCATGCCCCGACGCTAGTCGACCCGGTGTCGAACGACCGACCGTGTCCATTACATGAACAGATCGCCCACCATGTGGACACCGGTTGTACGATCACCCGACTTCCCCGCTCCCTGAACGTCTCCGGAACCGCAATGACAGTCCCCACCCCCGCTCCCACCCCGACGCCCACCGAGGCCGGGGAACCCACCCGGGCCTCGTCCGGTCCTCGCCGTACCTTCGGTCTCGCCACCGCGACCGCCCTGGTCATGGGCAACATCATCGGCGGCGGTATCTTCGCGCTGCCCGCCGCCGTAGCCCCGTACGGCACGGTCAGCCTGCTCGCCTTCGCCGTCCTGTCCGTCGCCGCCGTCCTGCTCGCCCTGCTCTTCGGCAAGCTGGCCCGCCGCAGCCCGGTCACCGGCGGCCTGTACGTCTACCCCCGCGACGCGTTCGGCCCCTTCGCCGGCTTCCTGTCCGCCTGGTCGTACTGGACGATGTGCTGGGTCAGCATCGCGGCGCTGGCGGTCGCGGTCGTCGGGTACGTCGACGTCCTGATCCCCCTGCACGGCAACCACCTCCTCGAAGGCGCCGTCGCCGTCGCCGCGCTCTGGCTCCCGACCGCCGCGAACTTCGCGGGCACCCGCTGGGTCGGCGCGGTCCAGCTCGTCTCGACGGTCCTGAAGTTCGTCCCGCTGCTCCTCGTCGCCACCGTCGGCCTGTTCTTCGTCCATGCGGACAACTTCGGCCCGTTCAACGCGTCCGGCGACAGCGCCCCCGGCGCCCTCGCCGCCGCCGCGGCCCTGCTCCTCTACAGCTTCCTGGGCGTCGAGTCGGCCGCGGTCAGCGCGGGCGAGGTGGAGAACCCGGAGCGCACGGTCGGTCGCGCGAGCGTCCTCGGCACGCTGGGCTCCGCCCGCCGTCTACCTCCTCGGCACGGTCGCCGTCTTCGGCCTGGTCCCGCACGACAGGCTGGTCGACTCCGGGGCACCCTTCGCCGACGCGGTCGACGCGATCACCGGCGGCCACTGGGGCGGCACCGCGATCTCCCTGGTTGCCGTCGCCTCGATCGTCGGCTGCCTCAACGGCTGGGTCCTGATGGCCGCGCAGATGCCGTACGCCGCCGCCCGCGACGGACTCTTCCCGAAGCCGTTCGCCAAGGTCGGCAACGGCGGAGTGCCCGGCTTCGGCGTCTGGGCGGTCGCCGTCCTCGGGACGCTGCTCATCGCCCTCAACTACACGGCGGGGCCGGACACCACATTCCGCGTCCTGGTCCTCATCACCACGTTCACCGGCTGCGTCCCGTACCTGCTCTCGGCCGCCGCCCAGCTCTACTGGCTCGCCCAGGGCACCCGGGACCGCGTCCGCCCACCGGCGCTGGTCCGCGACCTGATCGTGGCCGCCCTCTCCTTCGCGTTCTCCTTCTGGCTGATCGCCGGCGCCGGCTACGCGGCGGTCTACCAGGGCGTGCTGTTCCTGTTCGCGGGCATCCCGGTGTACGTGTTGCTGCGGGGGCGGCAGCCGCAGGACGCAGCCACCGGGGAGGTCTGATCCGTCGCCCTCGCCGGCCGGTGTCAGGCCTCCGTGATCCGGGCGAACGACGTCGCGGCGCCCCAAGCGCCGGTGTCCCGCGAGGACTGCGCGCACTCGCCTCCGCCCGCACGGATCGGGCATCACACGCACGCCCGACACGCTGCGGGCGCGTGATCCAGCCTTTGACGCGAGGGTGGATGACCTGGACGCGGCGGACGCCCTGACGGCGGGTAGCACGCGTGCGGGGCGTCAGGCCGCGTGCCGGCCGCCCCTCCGGCGTTCCTTCTTCGGGGTGCCCAGGCCTGCCTTCCGGGTGCGCAGGGCCGCCGGGACCATCAGGCCGCCGAGGAGGCCGAGGGCCAGGGCGTACGGCCACCAGCCGAAGGCCTGCGACGAGTCGGCGGCGGTGCGGGTGGTCACCGTCGGGGGCGCAGTGGACGGGGAGTCGGCGCTGTCGGTCTTCGGGGCGGCCTTTGCCGGCTGCGGGTTCAGGACCACGTCGTTGCCGTCGCCGCCGCGGTAGCTGATCCGGTAGACCGTGTCGGCCAGCTTGACCTCGGCGCCCTCGCGCAGACCGTCGAAGGAGCCGGTGGTGCGGGCCGTACCGGTGTGGTCGATCACCGTGATGCGGCGGGCCGGGGACGTGCCCGCGGCGGACAGGTCGAAGGCGCCGGCCAGGCTGAGGCGGCCCGTCACCTTCAACGGCTTGTCCCGCAGGATCAGTTCGCCCCGCTTGTGCTGGATGTAGTCACCCCGCACCGTCAACCCGCTCGTCACCAGGCCGTCGTCGGTCACCGAGCCCCGTACGGTGCCGTTGCCGGACAGGCCGGTGGCGACTCGCAGGCCCGTGGTGCCCACGTCGAGCCGGGCGGTCGCCGACGTGAGCCGGATCGCCTTGCTGTGCAGGAGAGTCGCTCCGGAACGCAGCGCCAGCGTGCCCCTGCTCACGGTCGTCGTCCCCGTGTACGTCACCGCGCTCCCGCTCAGCGTGGTCGTCGCCGTGCCCGACTGGACCAGCGACCCCGCGCCTCCCACGTACTCGAGGGTCACGGGAGTCGAGGTGTTTCGGACGTACAGCGTGCCGTCGTTCACGATCCGGCGTTGCTCGGTGCCGGTCAGCAGGGAGCCGTCGCCGCCCTTGGCGCCCGAACCGAGGCGCAGCACCGCGCCCTTCTCGACCGTGGTCGAACCGTCGTAGTCCTGGGCGGCCGCGAAGGTCACGTCGTTGCCGCGGGTGCCCGCGATCACGATGTCCCCGGCGCCGGGCGCGGCCAGTGTGTCGTGGTAGCGGCCGCCGCCGATCGGGGCGCCCAGCGTCACGGGGCCGTCGTAGTCGAAGGTGAGCCGCGACCGACGCCCACTGGCCGCGTGCAGGTTGATGTAGACGGTGTCCTTCGTACCCGGCATGAAGTTGCGGTGGGTGGTGCCGTCGCCCCAGTGCACGTCGGCGCCTTCGATGTTGGTGCCCCGCTTGTTCAACTGGTGTGTGGCTGCCGTCCAGTTGAGGGCCGGATCGCTGAGCGACGGGTTGGTGTCGCCGCCCCGGTCGCTGTAGCTGTACTGGCCGGTGAGCACCACCTTGCTGCCCGGCCGCGAGTGGACGTTGACGTCACTGCCGTACTCCCGCTGGTAGAAGTCCTGCCTGAGGGTGATCATCTGGTTCAGCGGGGTGTCGATGATCCAGGAGCCCTGGTTGAGGATCGCGCGGGCGTGGGGCAGCGCCACCGGGTACTCCGGGCGGCCGACGGCCATGCCGGTGCCGTTGTCGATGACCCCGGAGAACGGGTGGGTGCCCGCCAGGTCGAGGGTGCCCCACATGTTGCGGGGCTGGGTGACCAGGCCCGAACCGCTGATCGTGCCGATGTTGAAGGTGCGGGTGAGGGACAGCCGCAGGGTGCCGTCGACCCGGACGTTGAGCTGGTTCAGCTGGTAGCCGGGCGTGTTGTACGGGAAGTGGCCGACCAGGCCGGTGCCGCCGCCCGTGCCGTACTGCAGGGTCGTACCGCGCTCCACCGTGATCGCGGGCGGGTCGGGGCGGGTGACGGTCGTATACGGGTGGTTGCCGCCCTGGGTGCGTACCACCTGCCGTTGCCGGGACTTCGGCAGCGTGAAGTCGCTGTCCTTGGTGAGGACCAGCGTGCCGCCGCCGCGCACGGTGAGGGTGCCCTCGCCGTGCAGGACGCCGTCGTACGTCGTCGTCCCGGCCGGCACGGTGACGACCGTGTCGCCGGTGAGGGTCACGTCCCGGTCGGCGAGTACGTCGGCGGTGATGTCCCGAGGGCCGGCGGCGGACGCCGGGGGAGCGGAGGCCAGAAGGGCGGCGAGGGCGCCGACGGCTGCTGCGGTGGTGTGGAGGTGGCTGCGCACGTCATCGGAGACGCGGTGGAAGGCGCCGGATAACAGAAAACGCGGCCGGGCGGCGGTCGGTTGGAAATCGCTTTCCCCCTTGTCTGGTCAGACCCGTTGACCTGCCCGTAACGCACCCTTACCTTTTCGGCGATCACAACGTTCGTGATGGCAGCCGCCGTTCGTGATCTCGAACCTGAAGGAGCGTGTGTGAGATGAGACGTGCGTACGCGATCCTGCTGTCCCTCTGTCTGGCGGTGATCGGCGCCCTCGCCGCCGCGGACCCGGCCGCGGCCGCCGCCCAGACCGTCACCAACGGCACCCAGTTCACCGACACTTCGGGCGCGGTCGTGCACGCCCACGGCGGCGGGGTCATCAAGGTCGGCTCGTACTACTACTGGTTCGGCGAGGACCGCAACTCCGACAACACCTTCAAGTACGTGGACGCCTACCGCTCCACCGACCTCAAGACCTGGGAGTTCCGCAACCACGTCCTCACCCAGTCCTCCGCCGCCGAGCTCGGCACCGCCTACATCGAGCGTCCGAAGGTCATCTACAACGCCTCCACCGGCAAGTTCGTGATGTGGATGCACAAGGAGAACGGCGTCGACTACAGCGAGGCCCGCGCCGCCGTCGCCGTCTCCGACACCGTCGACGGCACCTACACCTACCAGGGCAGCTTCCAGCCGCTCGGCCAGTACATGTCCCGGGACATCACGACCTTCGTGGACACGGACGGCACGGCCTACATGGTCTCGGCGGCCAACGAGAACTACGACCTGCACATCTACAGGCTCACCGCCGACTACACCGCCATCGCCGGCCTGGTCGCCAACCCCTGGGCGGGCGGCCACCGCGAGGCACCCGCCCTCTTCAAGCGCAACGGCGTGTACTTCATGCTGACGTCCGGTGCGACCGGCTGGAGCGCCAACCAGCAGCAGTACGCCACCGCGACCTCGCTCTCCGGCCCCTGGACGGCGTTCACCAACGTCGGCGACTCCACCGCCTACAACTCCCAGACCGCGTACGTCCTCCCGGTCACCGGCACGTCCGGCACCTCGTACCTCTACATGGGGGACCGCTGGGGCAACTCCTTCGGCGGCACGGTCAACGACTCCCGTTACGTCTGGCTGCCGTTGACCTTCCCGACCACGACCACGATGTCGATGTCCTGGTACCCGCAGGTGTCGATCGACACGACCGCCGGGACGGTCTCCGGCACCAGCGCCACCTACAACACGCTGATCGCCCGGCACAGCGGCAAGTGCGCCGACGTCCCGAACCAGTCCCTCTGGGAGTCCGTCGCGATCAGCCAGTACACCTGCAACAGCGGCACCAACCAGAAGTGGTGGTTCAAGGACCTGGGCACCGGCTACTACGAGCTGATGGGTCGCGGCAGTTCACTCTGCCTCCAGGAGAACTCCACCGACGTCACCCAGGAGGACTGCACCGGCGCCACCGCCCAGCAGTGGTCGGTCGTCACCTCGGGCTCCTACGTCAACATCAAGGCCCGGACGACCGGTGAATGCCTGGACGTGAACGGCGCGTCCACCGCCAACTCGGCCGCCGTCATCACGTACACGTGCAACGGCGGCACGAACCAGCAGTGGACGCGGGGCACTTGATACCCGACCAGGTCAGGCCAGCAGGTCGATCGCGTCGATCGAGGTGCCGGCGCTGAGGAAGGACGTCGTCCCCGAGCCGCTCGCCACATAGATCTTCAGCGTGTTGTACGCGCTGGTGTCCGTCAGCCAGGCGGACGCCGGGACGCTGTAGGTGAACGTGTGGTTGTTGCCCCGGTAGGAGCCCACGGTCAGCGACCTGGTGCTCGGCTGGGTGGGCGGCGAGGGTACGGCGGAGGTCCAGGTGTCGTTGACGACGACCTGCGGCCGGCCGTTCGCATAGGCCGTCGTCACCCCGATCCGCAGGGTGTGCGCGGCGGCGGCCTGGGCGGCCGTCAGCTTGAAGTAGACGATGATCCCGCTGTTGACGTCCTTCCACAGATAGCAGGGGAAGGCCGAGGTCTCCGTACCGCTGCCGACGACCACGTTCCCGGTCCAGGACGCGGCCCGCACGTCCGACGGATGGGCGTACGTCATCAGGTCGGCGTTCTTGAACCCGCCCGGCGTACCGTCCCAGTTGTTGATCCGCCAGATCGCGGTCGCGTTGCCCGGGTCGTTCGAGGACGGGATCGCGAGGGTGTTGAGGGTGGTCGTGCCACCCGCGGTCACCGTCACCGATGTGGTGTACACCGCCAGTTCGCCTTTGAAGACGGTCAGCGTGTACGTCCCCGGAAGCACGCTCCCGATGGAGAAGTAGCCGTCCGACGAGCGTGCCGAACCCCAGTACTGGGCGGCGGAGTTGGCGAGCCCGACCGTATAGGCGTACGCCGTGTTACGGCCGCTGATCCCGACGCCCGCGACCTTGCCCCGGCCGCTTGCCGCGACGTATCCGGAGATGCCGAGCGAGTCCGCCCAGGAGGTGGTGAGCGTGCCCGGGTAGAGGGACGAGGAAGGCACGCCGCCGTCCGTGAAGGCGATGACGTACGGGCCCTGGAGGCCGTAGCGCTCCGACTCGGTCTGGTTCTCGCCGTAGTAGAGGATCTCGTACAGGCCGCCGCCGTCGGCGCTCTGGTGGCGCAGCAGCGAGCGGTAGAACGGGCCGCCGGAGGCCTTCTCGTGGTTGCTGCGCACGATCCACAGGCCGACGCTGCCGGTCGTCCAGCCGATGTAGTCGTAGTCCATCACCCGCAGCTTCGAGTAGTGCTTCGCGCGGGTCTGGCCGTCGGACTTCTCGAAGACGTCCGCGGACTCGATGACGGTGGGGGCGTAGGTGTACGAGTCCGGCTCGTCGTTGAGGAACAGACCGGCCTTGACGCGCACGATGTAACGGGTCGCGGTGACCGACGAGTCGGCCTTGTTGGTCCACAGGTAGACGTTGTTCTCGCCGCTGCGGGCCGCGTAGTAGTGCTTCAGCGTGCCGTACGTCACCGAGATCAGGATCGTGGAGCCGGACTGGGCGATGGTCACCGTGGAGGTGCCGAGACCCGACTCGACATGCGAGTTCTTGCCGCCGTAGCCCTGGTACTCGGTGCCCTTGTAGACGAGCGAGGTCAGGTCGCCGTTGGTCTTGCTGACCTTGAAGACCAGGCTGGCGCCGGTGTCGACGACGTAGTTGGAGCCGTCGTCCGACCAGCCGAAGCCCGCGGCCGAGGCAGTGGTTGCGAGCGGGCCGGTGAGGGCGGCGGTGCCGGCGGCGGCCGCGCTGCCGAGGACGAAGGTACGGCGTCCGAGGGGTCTCCCGTGGGGTCCGGACATGGGGGTGCCTCCTTCGGAGGGGCGGGGTTGCGGGTGACTGTGAGGGTGACAGTTGAATCGATTTCGCGAAAGGGCTTTCACGGTCGCGGGGTTGGCAATCTCGCGAAATCAGTCCAAGGGCTAGAAAGCGCTTGTGGGTGACGGTACGGTCCCCGCCAGGCCTTGTCACCGTGACGGAGGAGTCCCCGAGTGAGACGTTTCAACGGTGTCCGTGCCGCCGTGGCCGCGGCGGTCGTCCTGAGCGCAGCCACCGGCCTGACGGGCACTCCCGCCCAGGCCCATGACCGGCGGCCGCCGCTCTCCCTCGCCAACTGCACTGCCGGCGCCTGCCACTTCGACGTCCCGCCGGGCGACTACGACGTGACGGTCCGGCTCGGCGGTTCGGCCGCGTCCAGCACGAGCATCATCGGGGAGACCCGGCGTTCGCTGCTCCCCGAGACGGCCGCCGCGGCGGGGCGGCACGTCACCCGCAGCTTCACCGTGAACGTCCGTACGCCGGAGGGCGAGCCGACCGGCCCCGACGGAACCCCCGGGCTCGACCTGGCGATCGGCGGCTCGGCGCCCGCGCTCGCCGGCATCCGGGTGACCCCCGCCCGGCACGCCCGCCAGCTCTTCCTGGTCGGCGACTCCACCGTCTGCGACCAGCCCGCCGACCCCTACTCCGGCTGGGGCCAGCAGCTCCCGCAGTTCCTGCGCCGGGGCGTCTCCGTCGCCAACTACGCGGACTCCGGGGAAAGTACCGTGACCTATCTCCAGAACCCTCAACTCTGGGGTACCGTCCAGCCGTTGATCGGCCGGGGCGACCTGGTCCTGATCCAGCTGGCGCACAACGACAAGACGACCGACGAGGCGACCTACCGCGCGAATCTGGAGACGCTGGTGGCGGGCGTACGGGAGAAGGGCGGACTGCCGGTGCTGGTGACGCCGATCGTGCGCCGCTGGTTCAATTCCGACGGCACGCTGAACAACGGCATCGCGCTTCTGGTCAACGGGCTCGGCGTCAACCATCCTGAGGTGATCCGCTCGGTCGCCGCCGCCGAGGACGTTCCGCTGATCGACCTCACGGCGAAGACCAAGGCGCTGGTGGAGTCCCTCGGCGTGGAGGGCTCCAAGGCGCTGTACCTGTACAACGAGAAGAAGGACAACACGCACACCTCCGCGTACGGTGCCACCGTCTACGCGGGCCTGGTGCGTGACGAACTGCTCGCCCAGCACCTGGTGCCCCGGGGCACCGTGCGGGTGGGATGAGCCCCTGGGGCGTCCCGACCGGAACCGGGGCGCCCCAGGTCCGAACGGCACGAGGTTCGGTACGAAGTCCGGCACGAGGTCCGGTAGCAGGTCCGGTACGAGGTTCCGTACGAGCGAGCGAGGAAGAGCACCGATGCAGCTGCCTGCCGAGGACCGCGGCCCCAGCCCGCGCACCGGCTTCACCCGCGCCCACTGGGAGGCCGCGGCCGACGCCCTGCTGGCCGCCGTGGAGCCGTACGCCACCGCGGACCGCGCCCTCTACCACCTCCCCGGCGACCGACAGAGCGCGTCGGGACACCTCTCCGACGGCCTGGAGGGCTACGCCCGCACCCTCCTCCTCGCGGCCTTCCGCCGTGACGAGACCGCGCTCCAGCGGTACGCGGACGGGCTCGCGGCCGGTGTGTCGGGCGTCTGGCCGCGCATCGAGGACCGCGGCCAGCCGCTGGTCGAGGCCGCCTCGATCGCCCTCGCCCTGCGTCTGACCCGCCCCCTGCTGTGGGACCGGCTCGGCGACGGGGTACGGCAGCGCGCCGCGGCCTGGCTCGCCGACGCGCTGACCGCCGAACCCTGGCCCTGCAACTGGGAGTTGTTCCCGGTGACGGTCGGCGGCTTCCTCGCCGAGGTCGGCCATGAGCCGGAGGCCGCGCACAAGGCGGTCGACCACGGCCTGGCCCGCATCGAGGAGTGGTACGTCGGCGACGGCTGGTACACCGACGGCGACGGCCGCAAGTTCGACTACTACAACGGCTGGGCGATGCACCTCTACCCGGTGCTGCACGCCTGGCTGACCGGCGACGAGCAGCTGCTCGACCTCTACGGCGGCCGCCTGGAACGCCATCTCGCCGACTACGCGAGGCTTTTCGGCGGCGACGGCGCCCCGATGCACCAGGGCCGCTCGCTGACCTACCGCTTCGCGACCACGGCCCCGCTCTGGCTGGGCGCGCTCACCGGACGCACGCCCCTGTCCCCCGGGGAGACCCGGCGGCTGGCCTCCGGAGCCCTGAAGTACTTCCTGGACCGGGGCGCCCTGGACGAGCGAGGTCTCCTGACCCTCGGCTGGCACGGCCCCGACCCCGCCGTCCTGCAAGGCTATTCGGGCCCCGCCTCCCCGTACTGGGCGAGCAAGGGCTTCCTCGGCCTGCTGCTCCCCGCGGAGCACGAGGTATGGACGGCGACGGAGGAACCGGCCCCGGCCGAGCGCACCGACGCGGTGACGCCGATCGCGCCGCCCAACTGGCTGCTCCAGTCCACGCGTTCGGACGGCGTGGTCCGCCTCCACAACCACGGCAGCGAGGACGTCCGCTACGACCCGTACTACACCCGGCTCGGCTACTCCACCGTGACGCAGCCCTCGGCGTCGTACGACAACAGTGTGATCGTCGGGAAAGATCCGAGCCGTACGGACATCGTGCCCCTGGGCGTCGGGCAGGGCTGGGCGGCCTCCCGGCACACGGCCGCCTCGGGGGCTCGCGTGACGAGTGCCGTGCTGGTGCGCGGGGCCGTGGAGGTGCGGGCCTTCCTGGTGACCGGGGCGGAGCCGGGGACGCCGGTGAGGGTGACCGGCTGGGCCGCGGGGGAGGGACTCCGGGCCGAACTGCTGCCCGCCGTCGGACTCGACGACGCGCTGACCGGGGTCACGGGTCAGGACCCGACCCTGTTCGTCGCACTGAGCCGGCTCACCGGGGCGGCGGATGTCGTGCCGCTGGGGGAGATGGTGACGGTACGCGGGGAAGGGGCCGAGGAGTTGACCGTGCGGTGGAGCGGGGGACCCGGGCTGCGGGTCCGCTGGCAGGGCGCCGGAGTCGATGTGGAGCCCATCGCGGAGGGCTGAGCCGTGCCGGGCATGATGCGGATCATGGGGCGGAGAGAGGAACTCCGACCTGTTGGGGGCGGGCCCGGCTGGAGCTGGTGGGGACCCGCGCGTCGAGGAGGTGGTGCCGCCGCCGGTGGCGTGGCGCCATGTCATCAAGTGGGACGAGGAGCCGACCGCCGAAGGGGTGAGACGGGCGATCCGCAGCGTCGTCGTGTCGGGGCTGCCCGGTGAGAAGACTGCCGTAGGTCGGGGTGACGGGGTGAGGGTGGCGCCGGCCAGCAGCCCGGCGGCCGCGAGGGCCCCGATCACGGGCTTGCGGAAGGCGTGGACGCGCCGGTGGCGGGTGGTGCGTGGTGCGGAAGTCATGCCTCCAGGTCGCCGCCGGGGCGGCGAAGGTTGCCCTGGCCCGGCGTGGGCGTGGCCGGTAGCGGTGCCGCCCTTCTGATCGGGGTGCCGAGGGCGGCGAGGCCGGTCAGGGTGCAGCAGGCACCGGCGACGGCGGCCACGGGAGCGGTGCCGTACCGCTCGGCCGCCCAGGTGAGGACGGCCGCGCCGGACGGGGCCAGCGCGTACTGGAGGGTCCAGTGGGCGGAGGTGACCCGGCCCAGCAGGGGTTCGGGGGTGATTTCCTGGCGCAGGGACATGGAGCAGGTGCCCGCCACCCCCACGCAGGCGAGGTAGACCGCGCACAGGACGGCCACCACGGGCACCGAGCCCACCCGGCCGAGTCCGGCGAAGGCCAGTCCGCATACCGTCATCGAGGCGATCCAGGTCGGCCCGAAGCCCAGCCGCCGCCGAAGCCGGGCGACCAGGAGCGCCCCGGTGATCGTGCCGACCGCGCCGATCGCCAGCACCGTGCCGACCGTGCCGTCGTCGTGGCCGAGGTCGTGCTCCAGGTGGTAAATGACCAGGTCGTTGATGCCGAGGCTGAGAAAGCTGAAGACGGCGAGCAGCCCGGTGACCGACCGCAGGACGGGGTGCCGGACCAGGTACCCGATCCCGGTGCGCAGGTCACGCCACACGCCCCGCTTCCCGGCCGGGTGGTCGTCCCCGGCGCGCTCCCGGACCCGGACCAGGAACAGGAGGGCGGCCGACACGGCATAGCTTGCCGCGTCCACGGCCACCGCGTCGGCGGGCCCGGTCCAGGCGGCCATCAGGCCGGCGCCCAGGGGGCCGAGGACACCGGCCGCCGCCGCGGTGGCGTTGACCCTCCCGTTGGCCTCGGTGAGCCGGGTGACGTCGACGAGTCCGCGTACGACGGTGACGTATCCGACGGCGAAGAGCATGCCGACGGCCTCGCACAGGGGCAGGACCGCGTACAGCAGCCAGAGGTGCGGCCCGGCCAGCCAGACGACCGGGACCAGGCCGTAGAGGACCATACGAACCAGGTCGCAGGCGATGAGCAGCTTCCGCCGGTCGACCCGGTCCACGACCACCCCGGCGAAGACCGCCGCCAGCACCATCGCGACCCCGCCGACGGCGGTGAGCAGGCCCATCCGGGCCACCGAGCCGGTCGCCTGGAGGACCAGCAGGGGTAGCGCGACGAGACTGAAGGAGTCGCCGAGCACGGACAGCGTCTGGGCGAGCCAGAAGAAGCCGAAGTTCCGTTGTTTCCACAGCGGTTGACCGGCCGCGGCCTCCTTGGCGCGCTGCGTCCGCTCCGCCCGTCGCGCCTCGCGTGTCACGGCTTCCCCTTCCGCGTCCCGGCAACCCTACCCCGACCGCGTCCCGTTGATAATCGCCTGGACCTCAAAACCTAGGGCCCCTAGGATTAAGGCTAGAAACCCCAGGAAGAGGTGGCGCATGGCGCGTGCCGGGATCACCGTCGACCGGCTGGTCGCGGCGGCGGCCGAACTCGCGGACGAGGCCGGCTTCGAGCAGGTCACGCTGTCCGCGCTGGCCCGCCGGTTCGGGGTGAGGGACGCGAGTCTCTACTCGCACGTCAGGAACCTCCAGGACCTGCGGCACCGGATCGCACGGCTCGCGGGCGGCGAGCTGATCGACCGCATCGCCACCGCTGTCGCCGGACGCTCCGGCAAGGATGCGCTCGCCGCCTACGCCGGCGCCTACCGCGCCTATGCCCTCGCCCACCCCGGCCGCTACGCGGCCACCCAGATCCGGATCGACCCCGCCCTCGTCGACCCCGACGACCCCGGCATGCGCCGCACCGTCGAGATCACCTACGGCATGCTGCGTGGCTACGGCCTCGCCGAACCCGATCTCACCGACGCCGTACGCCTGTTGCGCGCCACCTTCCACGGCTTCTGCGCCCTGGAAGCGGGCGGCGGCTTCAACGCCGCGCGGGACGTCCGCGCGTCCTGGGACCGGGCGATCGACGCCCTGCACATCGCACTCGACAACTGGCCCCACGAGGAGACCGACCGCCATGCCTGAACTCCCCTACGATGTCACCGGCACCGGACCCGTCCTGCTCCTCCTCCCCGGCGGCGCCGGTCACCCCATGGGCCTGGACCCGCTGATCGGCCACCTGGCACCGCACTTCACCGTCGTGACGTACGACCCGCTGGGCCTCGCCCATGGCCGGCTCGGCGAACCGGTCGCCGACCAGCGGGTGGCGGACTGGAGCGAGGGCGCCCACCGGGTAGGGGAAGAGGTGGCGGGCGAGGACGGGGAGGTGTACGTCCTCGGGACCAGCTCCGGCGGCATCACCGCCCTCGACCTGCTCGCCCGCCGTCCCGGGCGGCTGCGGGGCGTGATCGCCCACGAGCCGCCGTGCGTCACGCTGCTGCCCGACGGGGAGCGGCTGCGGGCCGAGCTGATCGGGCAGTTGGAGCACGGGCGCCCGGCCGCGGGCGAACCGACGCCCTTCGGGATCTTCCTCGACCACGTCCTGGGCCCCTTCACCGCCTACCGGCCGCCGACCGGCCTGCCCCGTCTCACGGTGGCGGCCGGCACCGACTCCCGCGGCCAACTCCTCCACCGCACCGCCGAGTTCGCCGCCGAGCACACCGGCGGGGCCTTCGCCGAGTTCCCCGGCGGCCATCTGGGCACCGTGGAACACCCGGCCGCCTTCGCGGACCGGGTCAGGGAGGTCCTGCTCGGCTGAAGGGCCGCCGGCCGGTCAGCCGTTCACCCCCGTGTAGTGGCCCAGCGCCCACCGCCACAGCCACCGTGACGCCAGGTAGGCGAGCAGGCCGAGGAGCGGGGACCCGGCCGCCAGCCAGTAGGGGGCGCCGGTCGTATGGCCGTGGCCGGTGAGAACCGCTGCCGGGAAGTAGGCGACGAAGGCGAGAGGGAGGCCGTAGGTGAGGAGACCGCCCACCGCGCGGGGGAGGACGTTGAGGGGGTAGCTGCCGAAGGTGCCGAGGAGCTCCTCCAGCCAGCGGCCCCAGTAGTCGGCGGCCGGGTAGCGCAGCGAGGCGCAGGCCACCACCGTGAAGAGGGCCGCCTCCAGGAGCATCCCGCCCAGGACGGCCGCGACCAGGTAGCCGATGCGGGACGCCGTCCAGTCCAGGTCGCTGCGGCCGAGCGCGGCCGCCATCAGGCCGGCCGCCACCGTCAGGTCGCCGATCGCGTTGGTGGGGAAGAACTCCAGCTGGACCTGGCGGTAGACGGGCAGCGGGCGAAGAAGATAGGCGTCGATCCTGCCCTCCTGGATGCTCCGGCCCAGGCCGTGCACCCGGCCCAGGAGGAGCACGAACAGGCCGTGCGCCAGCATGCGGGTCGCCGGGATCAGCAGGACGTCGCCGCTGTCCCAGCCGCCCATCCCGGCGAACCGCGTGAGCAGCACCGTCGCGAACACGATCACCGACACCTGCCAGACCGCGCCGATCGCGATCATCATCAGGAACTCGGTGCGGTATTCGAGCTGGGCGCGGAAGTTGAGGCGCGTGATGCGCCACATGATCCGTACGGCGTTCATCGGCCTCAGCCTCCTTGCGAGATCACGCGGCGGGCGGCCCGCCGCCACACGAACCGGGTGAACAGGTAGAGGGCCACGACCCACGCGGCCTGGACGCCGAGCTGGAAGGCGGCCTCCGAGAGCGGGATACGGCCGACGTACAGCGACAGCGGCACGCTCAGCGTCGCCTGGAAGGGCAGGAAGGAACTCAGCGTGATGAACCAGTGCGGGAAGTACCACAGCGGCGCGTACACCCCGGACAGCAGGTTCTGCGCGAAGACCAGGATCAGCATCGCGGCGGTGTTGCGCAGCGTCCAGAAGCACAGCTGGTCGATGAGGAGCATGACGTGGTAGAGGACCAACTGGCCGAGGACGAGGCTGAGTACGAACACGCCCGCCACCGCCGCCGAACCCGGCGGCCGCACGACCCCGACCGCCAGACAGACCGCGTACCCGGCCAACGCCCAGGTCAGGCCGTAGAGTTGCTCGCCGATCGCACGCAGGGCGTGGTAGCGCCGGGGTGGCAGCGGGCGCAGATACCAGTAGACGATGGTGCCGAAGTGCACGTGCTGCATGACCGTGTCCCGGCCCGCGTACTGGTCCAGCTCCCGCAGCCGGGAGGCCAGTACGGCCATCACGGCGTAGGTCACCGCCTGGCCGCGGTCCAGACCCGCGGTCGTACCGGACTGGGCGTACAGGCCGCGCCAGAGCGAGGCCACCAGCACCACCTGCACGGTCAGCCTCAGCAGCACCCCGGTCATCCGGGGCGGGGTGTACAGCTCGCCGAGCGGGGTGACCCGGGCGGCGCGCCAGCCGTAGGACAGGGCCATCTCAGACCGCCTCGGCCTGCACGTACGCCGCCCGCATGACGTCCTCCAGGTCGGCCTCGTCCACCGCCACGTCCGTCACCTCGTACCGCTCGATGACCAGCTTCAGTGCCTGGTGGACGGTGGGCGCGGCCGGACCGTCCGGGCCGAACACCACCTGGGGTCCGTCCCGGCGCACCAGGGTGATGCCCGGCAGGGGGCCGGCCGGGGTGTGCGGGTCGGCGAGCGTGGCCCGCACCTGCCAGGTCGAGCCGAAGGTGCGGCGGATCTCGTCCAGGGTGCCGTCGAGCACCAGCCGCCCGTGGTTGACCAGCACCACCCGCTCGGCAAGCCGCTCCACCTCTGTCATGTCGTGCGTGGTCAGCAGCACGGTACGGCCGCGCTCGGCCACCTGGTACCGCAGGAACTCACGGACCTGCTCCTTCACCACCACGTCCATGCCGATGGTGGGCTCGTCCAGGAACACGACCGGCGGATCGTGCAGCAGGGCAGCCGCCAGGTCGCAGCGGACCCGCTGGCCGAGCGAGAGATGCCGGACCCGGGTGTCCCAGAAGGCGGAGAGGTCCAGCAGCTTGTCGAACTCCCGTAGCCGGGCGGCGTGTTCGGCCTTGGGCACCTCGTAGATGTCCCGCAGGATCGCGAACGACTCGCGCACCGGCAGGTCCCACCACAGCTGGGTGCGCTGCCCGAACACCGCCCCGATGTTGCGGGCGTTGCGCTCCCGCTCCTGGTAGGGCACCACGCCGGCGACCCGGGCCTGGCCGGAGCTCGGGGTGAGGATGCCGGTGAGCATCTTGATGGTGGTCGACTTGCCCGCGCCGTTCGGGCCCAGCAGGGCGAGGAGTTCGCCGGGGGCGACGTCGAAGGAGATGTCGGAGACCGCGTGCTTCTCGACGCGCTCGGGGTTGACCAGGGATCGCAGGGCGCCGGTGAAGCCCGGGCGCCGGACGGTGGTGTGGAAGGTGCGGGACAGACCGCGGACCTCGATGCTTCCGGCCACGCTGGGGACTCCCTCGTTCCGTGCACGACGTACGGCCGGCCGGTTCGGGAGGCCGGCCGGCCGCGGATACGCCACGACGGTCGCAGAGCGCCGAAGAGCCCGGCAATGGATTAAACGACCAGCGAGTTGGACTAATCGATCACCGGGAGGAGGAGGCGGCCGAGGTGGAGGCCGTACGGCTTGGGCGTACCCCGTTGCGCTGCCCCACGGACCGCAGCGCACCCTCCAGCGCGAAGGTGGCCGCGCCCAGGCAGACCGGGTCGGTGGGGATGGGGGAGAGGACGATCTCGGTGGCGGCGAACGGCCGCCCGAGCGCATGGCGCCGGACGGCCTCGCGGACCTCGTCGAGCAGCGGTTCACCGAGCCCGCGCGCCACCCAGCTGCTGAGCACCACCAGTTCGGGGTTGAGCAGGTTGACCAGATTGGCGACCCCGGCGCCGATGTACCGGGCCGTGTCGCGTACCACCTGCACCGCGACCGGGTCACCGTCCGCCACGCCCCGCGCCAGCGCCTCGATCGTGGCCGTCTGGTCCTCGGGGTGCAGCAGCGGGCTGTCCGGGCTCGACTCCCGCAGGTTCAGCATGATTCCGGGCGCGCCGACATAGGTCTCCACGCAGCCGTGGTTGCCGCAGTGGCACGGCCGCCCGTCGAGGACGAGTGTCGTGTGCCCCCACTCCCCGGCGCTGTTGCTGACCCCCCGGTGCAGTCCGCCGCCGAGCGCGAGCCCCGCGCCGACCCCGGTGCCGAGGTTCACCACCACCGTGTCCCCGCGCCCACGCGCCGCTCCGAACCACTGCTCGGCGACCGCACAGGCGCGCAGCGGATTGTCCAGGTGGAGGGGGTAGGCGATGTGTTCGGACAGCAGGTCGAGCAACGGCACGTCGTGCCAGTCCCAGTTGGGAGCGTACTCGGCGATACCCGTGCCCCGGTCCACCTGCCCGGGCACGCTCACCCCGACGCCCAGCACCCGCGCGCCCTCGACCCCGGCCTGCGCCACCACCGAGCCGACGGCGGCGGCGACATGGCTCACCACCTGCCGGGGCCGGTGCTCGCCGGGGCGCATGTCCTCCTCGGCGCGGGCGAGCACGTTCAACGCGAGGTCGAACAGCTCGACATGGACGTACGTCTCCGCGATGTCGACGCCGATCAGCGCGCCCCCCGAGGCGTTGACCGCCACGAGTCCCCGGGGTCGCCCGCCCGCCGAGTCCTCGAAGCCGACCTCCGTGATCATCCGCAGTTCGAGCAACTCGCCGACGAGCGTGGCGACCGTGGCCAGGCTCAGCCCGGTGACGGCCGCCAGCTCCTGCCGGGAGGTGGGAGACTCGGCGATGATGTGCCGCAGCACCTCGTAGCGGTTCGCGGTGCGGATGTCACGTGATGTGTGCTTCACACGGCGCAAGGCTATGGGCTGCGGCAGGCTTTCGACAAGGGATTAGGAAAAGGGCTTTATTAAGTCCGTCAGAGAGCCAGCGCATCGTGTACGAACGGATTGGCGAACTTCCCCTCGGGGTCCAGGGTCCGGGCCAACGCGCGGAAGTCGGCGAGGCGCTGGTAGCGGCCGCGGAGCACCTCGCCGGGGACGGTGTGCACCTTGCCCCAGTGCGGACGCGGCTCGAAGGGCTCCAGCGCCTCCTCCAGCCGGCGTACCGCGGGCAGTACGGCCGCCAGATCGTCGACCCAGGTGAAGTGCAGGGCGACGGAGTCCCGGCCATGGGCGGGGCTCAGCCACTGCGGATCGGCGGCGATGGTCCGTACCTCGCAGGTCTGCAGCACGGGGGAGACCGACTGCCGGATGCCGTCGACCGCGTGCAGGGCGTCGAGGGCGGTCGATCTCGCCAGCAGATACTCCGACTGGAGCTCGTCCCCGCTGCTCGGCGTGAACTCCGCCCGGAAGTGCGGCAGCCGCTCGTGCCAGGGCCCCGGCACCCCGAACTGCTGGGTGCAGTTGCCCGCAGGCATCCCCGGCACCGGGTGCATCGCCTCCGTCGCGGGCCCGGCCCAGCCGAAGTCCACGGCGGGCCGATCGGTGCGCCGCTTCACCCACACCTGCCTGAAGCCGGGCTCCCGCCAGTCGGTGAACAGGCTCACGCTGTACCCCGCCCCGGACACGGCCGCGAAGTCCAGCCCCGCCAGCGGCAGTTCGACGTACACCGTCTGCGCCACCTCGTACGCCGGTTCCAGGTCGAGGGTGAGTGCGGTGACGACCCCGAGCGCGCCCAGCGAGGTCACGGCACCCTCGAAGCGGGCGTCGCCGCGCGCGATCGTCACCGTCGAACCGTCTGCGAGGACCAGTTCCACCTCCCGGACGGGCGCCGCGAGCGATCCGTTGGTGACGCCGGAGCCGTGCGTGCCGGTGGCCACCGAACCGGCCACCGAGATGTGCGGCAGCGAGGCCATGTTGGGCAGCGCCAGGCCGTACGCGTGGACCGTGCGGGCCAGTTCGGCGTACCGCACCCCGCCCGCGACCCGGACCGTACGGGCCTCCGTGTCCACCTCGATCACCGGCGGCAGCCCGGCGACCGAGACCAGCACGCCCTGCGGACCCGGATCGGCGATGCGGTTGAAGGAGTGCCCGCTGCCCAGCACCCGCACCCGCCCACCGCCCGCCACCAGCGACCGGAGCGCGTCGAGCGAGTGCGGGCGGTGGAACTCCTTGGCCGTGTACGTGATGTTGCGCGCCCAGTTGGTGACCGTCTGCGCCGGATCCGTCATCGCTGTCGTCCCATCCCTTGTCGTCCCATGCCTTGTCCTCTCCTGCTTCGGCGTCCCATGCCTTGTCGTCCCGTGCCTGGCGTCCCCCACCTGGTGTCCGCCGGAGACCGCGTGTGCATTGACCCTCTCATTCGCCGAGACCTACGGTAGAGACCGGTTGCTATCCGTGCGTCACCGAGCCGGAAGGTCACTTCCTTGACCGAGCGTCCCCAGGCAGTGTTCGCCATGACAGCCCAGAACGTGCCGCACATCTTCCCGCCGGAGGTGCTCGCCCGACTGCGCGAGTGCGTAGAAATCGATCCCACTCTGGTGGTGGACGACTTCACCGATCCCCGGGCACGGGAGACGCTCGCCCGCACCGAGGTCCTCGTCACCGGCTGGGGCTGCCCGACCCTGGACGCGGCAGCACTGGACACGGCGCCCGCACTGCGCGCGGTGCTGCACGCGGCCGGCTCGGTCAAGGGCTTCACCACGCCCGAGGTCTGGAAGCGCGGCATCCTCGTCTCCTCGGCGGCCGCCGCCAACGCGCTGCCCGTCGCCGAGTACACCCTCGCGATGATCCTCCTCGCCGGGAAGGACGTCTTCGCCTTCCGCGACCTGCTGCGCACCCGGCGCACCTACCCCTACGGCGGCATCGTCCCCGGCATCGGCAACTTCCGCCGCCGCGTCGGCGTCGTCGGCGCCTCCCGCATCGGCCGCCGCCTCATCGAACTCCTGCGCCCCCACGACCTTGTGGTGAGGCTCGCCGACCCGTACGTGGACGAGGCCGAGGCCGCACGGCTCGACGTGCCCCTGCTGCCGCTGGACGAGCTGCTGCACACCTCGGACATCGTCACCGTGCACGCCCCGCAGACCCCCGAGACCCACCATCTCGTCGGCGCCCGCGAACTCGCCCTGATGCCCGACGGATCGGTACTGATCAACACCTCACGCGGCTCGCTCGTCGACCAGGACGCCCTGGTCGAGGAGCTGCGCACCGGGCGCCTAAGCGCGGTCCTCGACGTCACCGACCCAGAACCGCTGCCCGCCGACTCCCCCCTGTTCGACCTCCCCAACGCCTTCCTCACCCCGCACCTCGCCGGCTCGCAGGGCAACGAGCTGGCACGGCTCGGGCTCACCGTCGTAGCGGAGGCCGAACGGCTGCTGACCGGCGACGGCCTGCTGTACGCGGTCGACCACTCGGTCCTCGAACGGGCCGCGTGACGGCCGTCTCGTAGGGTGACCCGAACACATGACGAAGGGGAGCCGAACGGTGGCGACGAGGACGCAGCCGGTGCCGAACGGCGACGCCTCGACGGTACGGGACGTGGCCGCGCGAGCCGGGGTCTCCGCGTCGACCGTCTCCCGGGTCCTGGGCGGCACCTACCCGGTGGCCGCCACCACCCGCGCCAGGGTCCTGAAGGCGATGCGCGAGCTGGACTACGTGGTCAACGCGCACGCCCGCGCGCTCGGTGGCGCCACCAACAAGACGGTCGCCTTCGTCGTCGACGACGTCACCGGCCCCTTCTACGCGCACATCGCCCGCGGGGTCGAGGAGCAGGCCTCGGCGGAGGGCCGGCTGTGCATGCTCTGCACCACCCACGGCGACCCGCGGCGCATCCTCGCCGTCGTGGAGACCATGCGGGAGCAGCGGGCGGACGCGGTGATCGTGGTGGGCGGCGCCCTTGAGGACAAGGCGTACCACGACCGTATGACCCACTTCGCGCACGCCCTGGACCGGGCGGGCTCCCGGCTCGTCCTGGTCGGCCGCCCGCCGCTCGGCCCCGGCGTCCCGGCGACGGTCGTCGACTACGACAACGAGGGCGGCGCCTTCGCCCTCACCAGCCACCTCCTCTCCGGCGGCCACCGGCGCATCGCCTACCTCGGCCGCGTCCCCGGGCTGTCCACCAGCGCCCAGCGCATCGCCGGCTACACCCGCGCCCATGAACTCCTCGGCCTCACCCCTGACCCGGACCTGATCGCCGACGGTGTCTTCTCCCGCGCCTACGGCTACCAGGCCACCCGTGAACTCCTCGCCTCGAAACGGGAGTTCACGGCGGTCTTCGCCGCCACCGACATGATCGCCTCGGGTGTGATCCAGGCCCTGCGCGAATCCGGCCGCCGTATCCCCGACGACATCGCCGTGGCCGGATACGACGACATCCCGGTCGCCCGGGACGTCCACCCGACGCTCACCACGGTCCACGTACCCCAGGAGGAGCTGGGCCGCGCGGCGGTCCGCCTCGCCCTGCACCGCGACGAGCTGCCGGACGGCCAGCATCTGGTGCTGGGCACGCATGTGGTGCTGCGGGACTCGACGCGACGGGGCTGACCCGGGGCACCCCGGACACGACTGCCCGATGAGGGGGACGCGTACCACGGTGGCACGCGGCTCTTCTCCGCGCCCGAGGTGACCGAGGTCTCCTCGGCGCTCGCCGCGTTCGACGAGGAGGAGCTCCGGCGGCGCTACGAGGCACTGGACTTCACCGGGGCGTACGGCTCTGAACCGGACGGTCGTCCGGCCAGGGAAACCCGACGCCTACGCCCACGCCTTCCGCCACCTCCGCGACTCCTCCAGCGCCGCCAGACAGGCCGGTCACGCCATGATGGTGTGGCTCGGCCGACCCGGTCCGGCGCCACACCATGCCCCCGCTCCCACCTCCGCCGACGAAGAGGCATACCGTGAGGAGTCGAACGCGTGAGCCGGGAGGAGACACGGGATGGGCAGCCGTACCGCGCTGGTCGAGGATCTGATGGAGAGGTTCCCGCACGTACCGAGGGAAGCCGTCTTCAAGGAGGACCTGCTCCGGGGCGGTGTCGCCTTCGATCCGTCCGCCCTCAGCGACAACGAGAGCGGCGAGGTCAAGCCGAAGTCGTACTTCATCTTCTCCTTCGACCACGGCACCCTGCCCGAACTGGGCGAGGCCGCGCTGCGCCGGCCCCCGGAGGAGATCATCCTCACGGGCGGCCCGTACGACCTGCGCCGGACCGTCGTGTCCGTACGTGTGAACCCCGCCTCGCCGTATCGGGTGGCCGCAGGCGAGGACGGGCTGCTCGGCCTCTACCTCGACGGGAAGCGGATCGCCGACGTCGGGGTGCCGCCGATGCCGGAGTACTACCGGCACAAGCTCGCCAACGGGAAGTCCGTGATGGAGGTCGCCCCGACCATCCAGTGGGGCTACCTGATCTACCTCACGGTCTTCCGGGTGTGCCAGTACTTCGGCGCCAAGGAGGAGTGCCAGTACTGCGACATCAACCACAACTGGCGACAGCACAAGGCCGCCGGCCGACCCTACACGGGAGTGAAGGACGTCGACGAGGTCCTGGAGGCCTTGGAGATCATCGACCGGTACGACACGGCGAAGACCTCCACCGCCTACACCCTCACCGGCGGTGCCATCACCTCCAAGCTCCAGGGCCGTGACGAGGCCGACTTCTACGGCATGTACGCCAAGGCCATCGAGGAGCACTTCCCGAACCGCTGGATCGGCAAGGTCGTCGCCCAGGCGCTGCCCAAGGACGACGTCCAGCGCTTCAAGGACTACGGCGTGCAGATCTACCACCCCAACTACGAGGTCTGGGACCGCCGGCTGTTCGAGCTGTACTGCCCCGGCAAGGAGCGCTATGTCGGCCGCGACGAGTGGCACAGGCGGATCCTCGACGCCGCCGAGATCTTCGGCGCGCGCAATGTGATCCCCAACTTCGTGGCCGGCGTGGAGATGGCCGAGCCGTTCGGCTTCACCACGGTCGACGAGGCGATCGAGTCCACCACGGAGGGCCTGCGCTTCTTCATGTCGCACGGCATCACGCCCCGCTTCACCACCTGGTGCCCCGAGCCGACGACCCCGCTCGGCAAGGCCAACCCACAGGGCGCTCCGCTCGAGTACCACATCCGCCTGCTCCAGGCCTACCGCCAGACGATGGAGGACTTCGGCCTGTCCTCACCCCCCGGCTACGGCCCGCCCGGCCCCGGTAACGCCGTCTTCTCCGTCAGCTCCTTCATGGACAGCCTCCCGGCGGAGGAACCGACGAAGGTGTGACTCCCTTCCGGGTCACCTCACACAGGAGGGCGTCGGGCAGGCCGCCGACGCCCTCCCGGGCATCGATATGCGCGGGATCGAGGGGGACGGTGAGTCGGAATGCGGTTGCGGTCCGTATTGGAGGCCGGAGTTGTGGGCCACGGTGGACACGGACCCCTGAGCACTGCGGTTGACATGACGCCGGGGACCGGTGGTATGGGTGACGCGGAGGATCCGTGGCACGACCACCGGTAACCGGTTTTGAATATGCCGCTTGTCAGTTGTGCAGGAGACGTGAAAAGCTCGGGTCCTGCCGCGAGGTTCCCCCCAACTCCATTGCCGATGTGGTGAGTTGACCTCGCTTTTGATGCAGGAGACCCATGCCCGACCTGCCGATCCCCCAGGACGCCGCCGAGGCAGCGCTGTTCTCCGAATGCTGGGACGCGGTTCTCTCCTACGCCGACCTGTGCACGTCCGGCTCTCTGACGGCCAATCAACTGGCCACCGAGGGCTTCGCGCTGGGTATGCGCGAGGTCCGTGACACGGACTTCACCCCCGTCCGCAGCGCGGGACGGCGCGCCGCCCGGCTGCCGATGATCCCGCTGCTGCTCACCGCCGTCCGCAACACGGCCGCCGGCTGGGAGGCCCAGGGGCTGGGCCACAAGCTCGACCCGGACCTCAGGCTGTGGCTCAACTCCGAGAAGGCCGCGCGCTATACGGGGCTGCCCTTGCAACGGCCCGTCGCGCTGCGCGGCCTGCGCGACATGCAGGAGGCGGACGCCTCACTGCTGTGGCTGGCCGAGGTGGAGGCGTTGCCGCTGCCCTCGGTGGCGCGCCGGCTCGGCCTCGACCGGGCCGTCGCCGCCCAGGAACTGGAGCAGGTACGCGGTCTGTTCCGGGACCGCTGCCATCGTGCACACCTCGACACGCCGATGGCCGCCGAGTGCCGCAGCTACGCCCGGCTCCTGGACGCGGTCACCCGGTCCGCCGCGGCCGACACGCCCGAGGACCTCTCCCGGCACCTCGCCACCTGTGTGCAGTGCGCCGAGGCCGCCGCCTGTCTGCGGCTGCACGGCGGGGGACTGCCCGCGGCGCTCGCCTGCGGGGTCATCGGCTGGGGCGGCCTCGCCTATCTCGAGCGCCGCCGCCGCGCGGCCGAGGTACGGCTCGGCGCGGGCCGCCCGGGCGCCGGCGACAACGACGGCGGCGACCCCAAGGAGGGCAGCGGACGGGCCAGGGTGCTGCGCCACGGGCTGCTCGGCGCGGCGGTCATGATCTCGCTGGTGGCGCTCGGCGTGTCGATGATGCCGATGGGCAGCGGCTCCGGCGACGACAAGGCCACCGCCTCCCACGACGACCGCCAGCCGGTCGCCGACCCCACCGCCGTGCCCCCGTCGACCGACCCGCCCGCCACCCACACGGCCTCCGCCGCCCCGTCCTCCTCGGCCACCGCGGGCAAGCCGGCCGACAAGAACCCCGACCCGGAACCCCAGGGCACCTCCACCGCCACGGCGAGCACCAGCCCCCGGGCCACCGGCTCCGCCTCCCCCACCGCATCCGCGGCGGCCACCTGCCAGGTCGCCTACGACCTGGTCAACCAGTGGACCGACGGCTTCCAGGCCACCGTCACCGTCACCACCACCCGGGCCCTGGCCGACTGGCGGGTCCAGTGGTCCTTCCGGGACGGCCAGAAGGTCACCCAGATGTGGGACGCGAGCGTCAGCCAGAGCGGCGGCCGGGTCACCGCCGACGCCGCCGACTACAACAGGTCGGTCTCCCCGAACGGCACCCTGTCCTTCGGCTTCCTCGGCACCTGGCACGGCAAGAACTCGTCGCCGTACGCCTTCACACTGAACGGCGGCTCCTGCTCGCCCGACTGAGCCGGGCCGCCCGTACGACCGGCGGCCGGGGGACCCAAGAGAGTGGGCCCGCCCGGCCAGTAGATCGACCGTCAGTAATTGAGGTCGGGGGCGCCTGTCAGCACTGCGACTTGTAGAAGTACTTGCTGACCGAAGCGTCGTTCATGTTGTCCTTCGTGATGGCCACCATGTTGGTGCCGATCGTCTTGCTCACCGACTTGCCCTCGAAGGCGCCGGCGAGCTGGTCCACCGCCTGCCGGCCGATCGCCGCCGGGTCCTGGGCGACCAGCACCTGGAGGGTGCCCGCCTTCAACGCGGCGACCTCGTCGGGCTCGGCGTCGAACGCGGCCACCTTCACCGTGCCCTGCTTGCCGGCCTGCTTCAGCCCGGTGGCGATGCCCGTACCGGTGTTGGTGTTGCCCGCGAACGCCCCGCCCAGGTCAGGGTGGGCGGCGAGCGTCGACTGGATCTGGGAGGCCGCGGTGGCCGGCAGGTCGTTGTCGTAGAGCGTCGGCAGCACCTTGATGTTCGGGTACTTGCCCATCTCCTCGGTGAAGCCCTTGATCCGGGCGTCGGTCGTCGACACGCCGGGCTTGACGCTGATGACGATCACCGAGCCCTTCTCGTTCATCAGCTTGGCCAGCGCGTCGGCGGCGACCCGGCCGCCCTTCTCGTTGTCCGACGAGATCCGGGTGATCCCGACGGAGTCGTCGCTCACCGTCGTGTCCACCAGCGCCACCTTGGTGCCCGCCGACTGGATCTGCTTGAGCGACGGGGTCAGCGCGCTGGTGTCCACCGGCGAGATCAGCAGCCCGTCGGGCCGGGCCGCCGCCACCGAGTCGAGAAGCGGGCGCTGCACCGACACGTCCCACTGCGCGGAACCGTCGGCCGTGAAGTCCATCCCCTTGGCCTTGGCCTCCTGCTGCGC
This sequence comes from Streptomyces sp. NPDC111744, assembly GCF_055634995.1. Taxonomy (NCBI): domain Bacteria; kingdom Bacillati; phylum Actinomycetota; class Actinomycetes; order Kitasatosporales; family Streptomycetaceae; genus Streptomyces; species Streptomyces sp. NPDC111744. Next base: position 189,496 of record NZ_JBVKCG010000016.1, on the reverse strand, counting down.
GGCACAGGTCATGGTGATGTAGAAGGGGTCGCTCTTGACCCCCGTGATCAGCCGGACCTTCTTGCCCTTGGCGCCGCCCGAACTCCCCGAACCGCCACCGTCGTTCGAGGAACCGCAGGCCGAGGCCGCTCCGAGAGCCAGCACCGTGCCCACCGTGACCAGCAACGCGCGCCTGCTGCGAATGCTTCCCATCACAGAGTTCTCCTTGTCCTGCGTGATCGAGTAGTCCTGTGCGATTCCGTGCCGCGCGATGCGGTCGGGTGTGACCGCGTCATGCGCGTTCCCGGGTCTTCCTGCGCAACTGGTCCACGTAGACGGCCACGACCAGCACCACGCCCACGGCCACGTCCTGCCAGTACTGCTGGACGCCGATCACGATCAGCCCGGTGGTCAGCACCGCCGGAATGAACACACCGATCACCGTGCCCAGCACCGAACCCCGCCCGCCGAACAGGCTGGTACCGCCCAGGACCACCGCGGTGATCACCTTGAGGTTGTCGGTGGAGTGGCCGGCGATCGACGTCGTCCCGTACGAGGCCAGCCACATCACCGCGCCCAGCCCGGCCAGCAGCCCCATCAGGCCGTACACCTTCACCAGATGCCGGCCCACCGGAATGCCCGCCCGCCGTACGGCAGTCGGATTCGACCCGATCGCGAGGGTGTGGTCGCCGAACCGGGTGGCGGCCAGTACCGCGCCGAAGACCGCGGTCACCACGGCGGCCAGGATCACCATCCAGGGGATGCCGAGCAGCTTGCCGAAACCGAGGCTGTTCTGGAGATGCGTGGAGGACGCGCCGGCCGGATCCTGGCCGCCGGTGGCGAGTTCGGCGATCCCCAGCGCCGCGCCGAGCCCGCCCAGCGTCACGATCAGCGGCGGCACCTTCCCACTGGCCACCACCACGCCCTGCAGCGCGCCCCACGCCGTGCCCACGGCCAGCGCGATGACGACACAGAGCGCGACCGTGCCCCAGCCCGACGCCGGCCCGCCGTGATGGATGTTGAACTCACCCGCCGCCACCGCGGCCAGCACCAGCACCGACCCGATCGACAGATCGATGCCCGCCGTGATGATCACGAACGTCATGCCGACACCGAGCACCAGATAGATGGCCGCGTTCACGGCGATCTGGGTGATGTCGTAGGTGGTGAAGAACTTGCCCGGCGCCGCGATGGTGAAGAACACCACCAGCGCCAGGAGGATCACAAAGGTCCACAGTTCGTTGAGAGTCGCCGCACGCCGGAGCCAGTCCGGCACCCCGGAACGGCTGTCGACGGCCCCCGGGGCCTTCTCGCTCTCGGCCGTCATCGTGCGCCCTCCGCTTCCTTGCCCCCGTTGGGCCCGTCCAGCGACCCGGTCATCGCCCCGACGAGCTCCTCGATCGTGGTGTCGGCCGCGGTGTACGACGCGACGCGCCGTCCCAGCCGCAGCACCTCCACCCGGTCCGCGACCGACAGCACCTCGGGCATGTTGTGACTGATCAGCACCACGCAGATGCCCCGGTCTGCGACCCTGCGGACGGTCTCCAGGACCCGGGCGCGCTGGACGACCCCGAGGGCGGCGGTCGGCTCGTCCATGAAGATGACCTTGTTGGCGAAGGCGACCGCGCGGGCCACTGCGACGGACTGCCGCTGGCCGCCGGACAACGTTGTCACAGCGGCCGTCACATCCTTCAGTTCGACGCCGAGTTCGGCGAACGCCCTGACCGCCTCCCGGCGCATCGCGGGCCGGTCGAGGACACCGATCCGCCCGAGCAGGCCACCCCGCACGATCTCCCGGCCGAGATAGAGATTGGCCGCCGCGTCGAGATCGGGCGCGAGCGACAGATCCTGATAAACCGTCTCCACGCCGTGCCGCTGTGCGTCCATCGGCCCGGAGAACCGCACCGGCGCCCCGTCCAGGCGGACTTCGCCGGCGTCGGGGGCGAGGACGCCCGACAGGACGTTCACCAGGGTGGACTTGCCCGCACCGTTGTCGCCGATGAGGGCGACGACTTCGCCGGGGTATGCCGTGAAATCGGCGCCCTGGAGCGCCTGGACATGGCCGAAACGCTTGACCACGCCATGTGCTGTGAGTAGTGGTTCCCTTGCAGAGGCCATGTTGTGCCTTCTGGTTGGTATCGTTAACAGCTTGGCTGATTCTTGGGGCGCTCACGGCGGGGTGTCAAGGGTGGTGCAGCTGCCGCCGGACCCCGCGGACCTGCTCCTCAGCTCCGCCTATTTGCACGCCTGTTGATATGTCGTCGAGTTGGTAACGTTAACGAGTCGACGCTCAAACGTGACACAGGTGGAGGACGTGGCGTGGCAGCCACCCGGCCGACCATGAAGGACGTTGCCGCGGAAGCGGGCGTCAGCGCGATGACGGTGTCCCGGGTCGTCAACGGCGATGCGGCCGTCGCCCCACGGACCGCCGCCCGGGTGGAGGCCGCGGTCCGCAAACTGGGCTACCAACGCGACGACGTGGCACGCCAGTTGCGTCGCACCCACGAACTGAGCCAGACCATAGGGCTGTTGGTCGACGATGTCGCCGACCCCTTCATGGCCGCCGTCGCCTCCGCCGCCGAGGACGTCGCCCGGCAGCGCGGCAGCGTCATGCTCATCGGCTCCAGCCGCGCCGACCTGAGCCGCGAGCGCGAGGTGATCGCCGCGTTCACCGCCCGCCGCGTCGACGGCCTGATCCTCACCCCGGCCGCCGGCAGCCACCGCTTCCTGCGCCCGGCCCAGGCACAGGGCACGAAGATCGTCTGTGTGGACCGGGCGGCACCGGGGCTCGACGTGGACGCCGTGGTGGTCGACAACTTCGGCGCGGTGCGGGAGGCGGTGGGGCGGCTGGTGGCCCACGGCCACCGCAGGATCGGGTACATCGGCGACACGCCGCGGATCTGGACGTTCGGCGAACGCCGGCGGGGCTATCTGGCGGCGCTGGCGGCGGCCGGGATCGCCGCCGACCCGGCACTGGTCAGGGACGGTCTGCGGCCGGGGCCGGCCGCGGCCAGCGCCGTCACCGAGATGCTGGCACTGCCCGATCCGCCGACCGCCCTCCTGGCCGGCAACGAGATCCTCGCCTTCAGCGCCCTCACCGTCCTTCCGGCCGACCTCGCGTTCGTCGCCTTCGACGACTTCGCACTCGCCGACCGGCTCACCCCGCCCGTCACCGTGATCGCCCAGGACCCGGTGGCCCTCGCGACCAGCGCGGCGCACCTGCTGTTCGCCCGGATCCACGGGGACGCCTCACCACCACGCACGGTGGTCATGCCGACCCGGCTGATCCGGCGGGGGTCGGGGGAGCTACCGGGACCGTTCGCCGCGTAGGGAGATGGCCCGGCGGCCGCCCAACCGCATCCGGAGAGCCGCCGCTCGCCCCGGTGCCGCGGGCCGCGGGCCCGAACTTCGGGCCGCGGGCCGCGAACGGTGAACCGCGAGCTGTGGGCCGTCGGCCGTGGAGCCGTGGGTCGCCAGCCGTGGGCTGTGGGCCATAGGCCGCGAACTGTGGGCTGTGGGCAGTGGGCCGTGGGTCGCCAGCCGCGAGCTGTGGGCCGTCGGCCGTGGAGCCGTGGGCCGCCAGCCGTGGGCCGTGGGCCATAGGCCGCGAACTGTGGGCTGTGGGCAGTGGGCCGTGGGTCGCCAGCCGCGAGCTGTGGGCCGTCGGCCGTGGAGCCGTGGGTCGCCAGCCGTGGGCCGTGGGCCATAGGCCGCGAACTGTGGGCTGTGGGCAGTGGGCCGTGGGTCGCCAGCCGCGAGCTGTGGGCCGTCGGCCGTGGGCTGTGGGCCGTCGGCCGTGGAGCCGTGGGTCGCCAGCCGTGGGCCGTGGGCCATAGGCCGCGAACTGTGGGCCGTGGGCCGCGAATCGTGGGCCGCGCGTCGTGAACAGCGAGCCGCCGGCCGGGGTTTCTCAGCGGCTCTCGGCGGTCACTGCGTTCGTCGGGGCGCCGCTCTCACACCCGGCCCGGAGCCCGTGCAGCCCTCGGCCGGTCCAGTCGGCGTGCCGTCGTCCGCCGGGTCAGCATCATCAGCGCCGTGCCCAACGCCAGGCCCAGGGCCGGCAGCCGGCGGAGGCGGCCGTCGGGCGCGAAGCCGTGCACGGCCGGGCGGCCCAGAGCGGCGATGTTCATGGCCAGGCCCAGCCACAGCGGCCAGGCACGCCGCAGGCCGACCTCCGGACTGGTCCGTTCGTACAGCACGGCCAGCCCGCGTTCCACTGGCCCGAGCGCGGACACGACGCCGGCCAGGACCACGCCGAGCAGCAGCAGCCACGGCACTCGCAGCCGTTCGGGAACCGGACGGCTTCTTCTCAACCACGGTGCCGTCCGAAGACCACCCGTCGCAGCAGGGTGAAGCGCGCCACGGTCACCAGGGCGAAGCTCGGAACCAGCACCAGGACCTCCGTTGCCGGTGAGGCGGTGGGCCGCCAGTGCCGAAGGAGCAGGACCGCACCGGAGGTGACCAGGTATGCCAGGACGAACATGACGCCCGCAGCGAGATGAGCCCGGACGGCGAGGACCGGAGAGCCGCGGAAGGTCAGCCGCCGGTTCGCTTCGGTGTTGAGGACCGTGACGACGAGCAGCGAGGCGAAATTGGCCGGCAGGGGAGGCGCCCAGTGGCGCAGCACCCAGTACAGCAGGGCCTGGGCCGCCGTGGAGACGACGCCGATCGCGGCGAAGCAGCCGACCTGTCTGGTCAGCGTGGTGCGGCCGAGCCGGTCGGAGGAGCCGTGCCGTGCGCTGAGGCGTCGCACCTCTCCATCATGAGGCCGGGCCGGAGGACCCGGGGGAGCACAGAGGCAGCGGTTCGACCGTTCGGCTGGTGGCAGACACCCGCACGCACCGCAGACCCGGACAGCCCGCCTGACCTGTGTCAGCCTGTAAATGTCCTGTTTGTCGGTATGTCAGGTATGGGTCGCTGTCAGGCATGCGCTGTCCCGTCGTGAGACGGCTCGGGGACTGGAGGAGACGGCCGATGGCAAGTGGCGGACGGCCGTCGGGTTCGGCCCCACCCGGTGGATCACGGCGCCGGAATCCGGGCCAGGAGCGTGCGCGGGCGCGCCTCGAACGTCTGAGCGCCACCGTGGCCGGTACGGCAGGGGCCGCCGCCGCTCGTACCCGGGCGGCAGCGCGGCGCATCGGGCAGATGCCTCCGCCCCCGGGCCCCTTCCGTCCGGGGTTCTGGCGCAGCCCGATCCGCGGCCCCTGGCTGACGTCCGTGTTCGGCGTGGTGCTGCTGATCGGCATCCCGCTGCTGTTCGTCACCGGTCTGCTCTCCTACGCCTCCTACAACCCCGGGCTGAGCCCTCGCAACGACGAGACTCCCGACAAAGGCGTGCTGGGGTTCTACCTCTTCTCCTGGCCCACCCACCCGTACTGGCTGTACCGGCTTACTCAGGGCGTGCACGTCACGCTCGGTGTGGTCCTCGTACCGGTCCTGCTCGCCAAGCTTTGGTCGGTGATCCCGAAGCTGTTCGAGTGGCTGCCGGTGCGCTCCGTCGCGCACGGACTGGAGCGGGTGTCCCTGCTGACGCTGGTCGGCGGAGCCATCTTCGAATTCGTCACCGGCATCTTCAACATCCAGCTCTACTACGTCTTCCCGGGCTCGTTCTACCGCCTGCACTCCTACGGCGCCTGGGTGTTCGTCGCCGCCTTCGTCGTCCACGTATGCCTCAGGCTCGGCCGGATGACACGGGCCCTGCGCTCACGCAGCCTGGGCACCGAACTGCGTACCGACCTCGCCCACACCCGGCCCGAGCCACCCGACCCCGACGGCCTGGTGGCGGACGCCCCCGCTCCGCCGACGATGACCCGACGCGGTGCGGTGGGCATGGTGGGAGCGGGATCGCTGCTCCTCCTCGTCGTGACCGCCGGGCAGAGCATCGGCGGATGGCTGCGCGGCACCGCGCTGCTCGCACCGCACAACCGTGACCCGGGCAGCGGCCCGAACAGCTTCCAGATCAACAAGACGGCGGCGGCCGTCGGCGTCACCCCCGCGCTCGTCGGCCCCGACTGGCGGCTGGAGGTCCATGGCCACGGACCGGCACTGGTCTTCACCCGTGAGCAGCTCCTGGCGATGTCGCAGCATGCCGCCGCGCTGCCGATCGCCTGCGTGGAGGGGTGGTCCACCGACGACCAGCACTGGAGCGGCCTTCGTCTGGCCGACCTCGCGGCCATGGCCGGCGTGCCCGGCGCCGGAAGCGTCCTGGTCGAATCCATCCAACCCCCGGGCCCGTTCACCAAGGTGATGCTGCGGGGCAACCAGATCCACGACACCCGAGCACTGCTCGCCCTCCGCGTCAACGGTGCGGACATCTCCCTCGACCACGGCTACCCGGCCCGCGTCATCGTCCCGGCCAACCCCGGTGTGAACAACACCAAATGGGTCCACCGGCTCACCTTCAGGGCATGACCATGGCACGATTCATCCGCTGGTACGGCTCCGGCCCCCTGCACCTTCTCGTTCTGATCGCCTCGTTCGCCCTCACCGGCTACGCCATGGTGCGCCTGTTCGCCATCCAGCCCTGGCAGGTGGCGGTCTGGTTCGTCGGCGCGGCGATCCTCCACGACATCATCCTGCTGCCGCTGTACTCGCTGGCCGACCTGTCGGCCCTCTCCGTGCTACGGCATCGCACGGACCGGGGACCCACAGTGCCGAGGATCAACTACCTTCGCGTCCCCGTCTTTCTGTCCGGTCTCCTGTTGCTGGTCTGGTTCCCCCTCATCCTCGGTCTGGCGGTCCCCTACGCCGGTGACACCGGGCTGCCCGAGAGCGGCTATCTCGGCCGATGGCTCGCGATCACCGGCGTACTCTTCGCCGCCTCCGCACTGGCCTTCGCGCTCAGACTCCGCCGCGTCCGACGGGCCGACGGCGCCGACGGGGACCGGCCGGCTCCTCCAAGGCATGGCGCCACACCGTGACGACCGGCGAAGACAAGCTCTACGGCGACGAAGGCGGCGAAGGCGGCGAAGAGGACCCCTACGCGCTGGCCCTGCGACCCGGCCACGGACCGGTCTACCTGCGGTTGGCGGACGGCCGCCGTATCCGGATGCCGGTGCACCGCTGGTACGCGCCGCCCAGCGTCGCCGACACAACCGTGCTGGAACGCTGCGTCGGCCCCGTACTCGATGTCGGCTGCGGCCCGGGCCGGTTGTGCAGAGCACTCCTGAGCCGGGGAGTCTTCGCTCTCGGGGTCGACATCGCGCCGCGCGCGGTCGCCCTGACCACCGGCCTGGGCGGAATCGCGCTGTGCCGCTCGGTGTTCGAGCGGCTGCCGGCCGAGGGAGGCTGGCAGACGGTTCTGCTCACCGACGGCAACATCGGTATCGGAGGCGACCCCCGCGGCCTGCTGCGCCGCTGCGGCGGGCTCATCACCCCGACGGGGCTGCTCGTCGTGGAGGTCGATCCCCACGATGTCGAGGAGCTCTGCGCTGCCCGGTTCGAGGACTTCCGCGGCCGGGGCGGCCCGCCCTTTCCCTGGGCGCGCCTGGGAGAACGAGCGCTCCACAGGGCCGCCGAGGGCCTTGCCCTCCGCGTCACCGACCAGTGGACGAGCGGCCACCGGCGCTTTGTCGCCCTGGGGCACTGACGCGGGGCCAGGGGTTGCTCGTGGGCGCCACCGGATCGCCGTAATTCGATTGCGTCACGGCCTGGACGCCTCTACGGTTGTTGCTGTTCGAGCGGCGACCGGAGGTCGCCGCGGGTGACCTGGTCGGGGAGGTGTGACCGATGGCTGTCTCTGTGATGGGCGCTGCCCGCAACCAGAAGTTCATCCACTCCACCTCCGTGGTCCCCGGCTGATCCTTCCTGCTTTCTCGCGCCTCGAGTGCGCGCGGCCGGGACCGCCCTGTGAAGGGTTCCCCTTGAATCTCTCTTTGTCTTCGGCTTCTTCCGCTTCGTCGCACCCTCTGTCCCCGTACGGCTGGGACGAGGGCTGGGAAGCCGAGTTCACCTCCCATGCCGAGCAGGGCCTCCTGCCCGGTCGTGTCGTACGTGTCGACCGCGGGCAGTGCGACATCGTCACCGCTGCCGGGCTGTTGCGCGCCGACACCGCGTTCGTCACCCCGAACGATCCGATGCGCGTCGTGTGCACCGGCGACTGGGTCGCCGTGGAACCCGGCGGCACCCCCCGTTACGTACGCGCGTATCTGCCGCGCCGTACCGCCTTCGTACGCTCCACCTCCTCCAAGCGGTCCGAGGGACAGATCCTCGCGGCCAACGTCGACCACGCGATCGTCGCGGTGTCCCTCGCCGTCGAGGTCGACCTCGGCCGCATCGAACGGTTCCTGGCGCTGGCCTGGGAGTCCGGGGCGCAGCCGGTCGTGGTGCTCACCAAGGCCGACCTCGTCCCGGACCCGGTGACGCTCGCGCATCTCGTGCAGGACGTCGAGACGAGCGCACCCGGCGTGCCGGTCCTCACCGTCAGCGCGACGGCGGGGGAGGGCCTGGACGTCCTCGCCGCCCTCGTCGGCTCCGGTACGTCCGTACTGCTCGGGCAGTCCGGCGCGGGCAAGTCCACCCTCGCCAACGCGCTGGTGGGCGAGGAAGTGATGGACGTCCAGGCCGCCCGGGACGCCGACGGCAAGGGGCGGCACACCACGACCACCCGCAACCTGCTGGCGCTGCCGGGAGGGGGAGTGCTGATCGACACGCCCGGGCTGCGCGGCGTGGGCCTGTTCGACGCCGGGACCGGGGTCGGGCAGGTGTTCTCCGAGATCGAGGAGCTGGCGGAGGGATGCCGGTTCTCCGACTGCGGGCACGAGAGCGAGCCGGGCTGTGCGGTCCGCCTCGCGGTGGAGACCGGGGAGCTGCCCGTGCGCCGGCTGGAGAGCTACCGCAAGCTGATGCGGGAGAACCAGTGGATCGTCGCCAAGACGGATGCGCGGCTCCGGGCCGAGATCAAGAATGGCTGGAAGAAGAAGGGCGCGGAGGGGAAGGCGGCGATGGAGGCGAAGAGGGGGCGGTGGGGGTAGTCGGCTGCCTGGCAGCACCACGTCCGATTTCCGCCAGACCCACCCCTCCCTGTCGCCCACACTTGAAGGGTGATGGACGAAGACACCAGGTATGAGGCGGTGCGCAGCCGGGACGGGCGGTTCGACGGCGCGTTCTTCTTCGCCGTGCGGACCACTGGCATCTACTGCCGTCCCAGCTGCCCCGCCGTCACCCCGAAGCGGCACAACGTCCGCTTCTTCCGCACCGCCGCCGCCGCGCAGGGTTCCGGCTTCCGGGCCTGCCGGCGGTGCCGCCCGGACGCCGTGCCCGGGTCCGCCGAGTGGAACGCCCGCGCCGACGTCGTCGGCCGGGCCATGCGGCTGATCGGCGACGGCGTAGTGGACCGGGAGGGCGTCGGCGGACTCGCCGACCGGCTCGGCTACAGCGCCCGCCAGGTGCAGCGGCAGCTCACCGCGGAGCTCGGCGCCGGCCCGGTCGCCCTCGCCCGGGCCCAGCGCGCCCACACCGCGCGTGTGCTGCTCCAGACCACCGAGCTGCCGATCACGGAGATCGCGTTCGCGAGCGGATTCGCCAGCGTGCGGCAGTTCAACGACACGGTCCGCGCCGTGTACGCCACGACCCCGAGCCGGCTGCGCGAGGCAGCACCCGGCGGCCGGGTCGCCCGGCGCGGCTCACCGGCCGCCGGGATCCCGCTGCGGCTCGCCCACCGCGGCCCGTACCAGGCCACCCCCGTCTTCGACCTGCTGCAAGGCGAGGCCGTACCCGGCGTGGAGGAGGTCACCGGTGCCCCCGGCGCGCGCACCTACCGCCGCATCCTGCGGCTGCCGTACGGCCATGCCGTCGTCGCCGTCGAGGAGCGGACCGGCGCCACGACGGGCGCGGGCGGCGGCGCCCATCCCGGCGGCTGGCTCGACGCCCGGCTGCGCCTCACCGACCCACGTGACCTGACCACCGCCGTACAGCGGCTGCGCCGGCTGTTCGACCTCGATGCCGACCCGTACGCCGTCGACGAGCGGCTCGCCGAGGACCCACGGCTCGCTCCGCTGGTCGCCGCGCGGCCCGGGCTGCGCTCACCGGGCGCCGCGGATCCGGCCGAGGCTGCCGTGCGGGCCCTGGTCGGCACCGCCGCCGCCGAGCGGCTGGTCCAGCGGTACGGCAAGGCGCTGGACGCGTCCTCGGGCAGCCTCACCCACCTCTTCCCGGAGCCGGCCGTCCTCGCCGAGGCCGAGCCGGACGGCAGCCTCGGCGCGCTCGCCGCCGCGCTCGCGGACGGCACGGTACGGCTGGACCCGGGCGCCGACCGCGACGACGCGGAGGCGGCCCTGCGCGCCCTGCCCGGACTGGACCCGGCGGTCGTCTCCGCGATCCGCGTGCGCGCGCTCGGCGATCCCGACGTGGCCGCACCCGGCCTGGACCTTCCGGACGACTGGCGGCCCTGGCGGTCGTACGCCGTCCGGCACCTGCTCGTGGAAGGAGAGCTGAGGAACTGATGGGTGTCACGTACTGGACACGGATCGTCTCGCCGGTCGGGGAGTTGCTGCTGACCGCCGACACGCACGGGGCGTTGACCTCCCTGTCCGTCCCCGGGCAGAAGGGCGGCCGGAGCGTCGAGGCGGGATGGCTCGCGGACGCGGGACCCTTCCGGGCGGCCGAGGAGCAGCTCGCCGCGTACTTCACCGGTGAACTGAAGGAGTTCCGGCTGGAGTTGAGCACGCACGGGACGGAGTTCCGGGAGCGGGTGTGGGGCGCGCTGGACAGCGTTCCGTACGGGGGGACGACGACGTACGGGGAGATCGCCGCGCGGATCGGGGCGTCCAGGATGGCGGTTCGGGCGGTCGGCGGCGCGATCGGGGCCAACCCGCTGCTGATCGTGCGGCCTTGTCACCGGGTGATCGGGGCGGACGGGTCGATGACCGGGTATGCGGGGGGACTTGAGCGGAAGGTGCGGCTGCTGGCGCTGGAGGGCGGGCGCGGCGGAGACGCCCCGTAAGGGGCGCGGGGAACCGCGCGAGCAACCACACACCACCCGCGGTCGGGATGCGGCCGGCGGATCTACGGCGCTGCTCCGCAAGGCACGCGTTCCGCCACCCGAGTGGTCCCCCGGTCAAGTTGCCGTCCCGCTCACCGTCCGTATGTCACCTTCCCCTCCAGTAGGCCTTCGGAAGGGCGGGTGTGGATGGGCAAGGTCGGGCGGGTTCTCGGCGCCGCGCTGCTGATCGCGATGGGTACGACCGGGCGGGCCGGTGCCGATTCCGCCCCCCTGCTCTGGGCGGGAAGCTGGGAGGCCGCGCCCTCCGGTACCGCCCCCGCGGTGCCCGGCGCCGTCTTTCGCAACGTCGTTCACCTGTCCGTCGGAGGCAGTGCCGTCCGGGTCCGGATCAGCAACCGGCTCGGCAGCGCACCGCTGCGGCTCGGCGCGGTCACCGTCGCTCTGCGCCAGGGCACCGGCGCGGACGCCGTGCCCGGATCGATGCGCGGCGTCACCTTCGGCGGCGCCGGCACCGCGGTCGTACCCGTCGGGCAGGACCTGGTCGGTGATCCGGTGCCGCTCGCCGTTCCGGCCGCCGCCGATCTGCTGGTCAGCGTGGAGACACCAGCTGACTCGGGGCCGGCCACCTATCACCGCGTCGCACTCCAGACCAGCTACCTCGCCGAGCACGGCGCCGGCCGGGCGGCCGACGAGGCCGGGGCGGCGTACACCCGGACCACCGGCAACTGGTACTACGTAGCCGGTGTCGACGTGCGGGGCACGGCCCGCGGCAGTGTGGTCGCCTTCGGCGACTCCCTCACCGACGGCAACGGCTCCAGCTTCGGCACCAACCACCGCTGGCCCGACCGCCTGGCGGAACGGCTGCGCCCCCACCGGATCGGCGTCCTCAACGCCGGGATCTCCGGCAACCGGCTGCTGCTCGACAGCACCGGAGGACCCGGTGCCCTGAACCGGCTGGACGCCGACGGGCTCACCCGGGCGGGAGTCCGGACCCTGGTCGTCCTCGAAGGCATCAACGACATCAAGGGCACCCCGGAGGCGACCGACCCCGGTGACTTCGTGCGTGCCTACCGAACCATCGTGACCCGCGCCCATACGCACGGGATCCGGGTCGTCGGCGCCACACTCACGCCGTATGCCGGGTTCAGCGGATACACCGACGCCCGGGAGGCCGTACGGCAGCGGGTCAACGCACTGATCCGGACCGGGCAGGTCTTCGACGCGTACGTCGACTTCGACGCCGTCGTCCGCGACCCCGAGCAGCCGGCGCGGATCCGGCCCGCCTACGACCCCGGCGACCACCTGCACTTCAACGACGGCGGGATGCACGCGCTGGCCGCCGCCGTCCGGCTCGTCGAGCTGCTCTGAGCCCTCAGCCGTCCCAGACGGAGGCGTTCGTGCAGGTGGATCCCGGCCAGGAAACCGGGAATCGCGCCGAACACGGGGACCACCTGGGTCAGCAGCACGACCGAGGCGCCGACCAGGACCGCCCACGCCACCCGGCACGCCGGGCACCAGCCCAGAGTGCCGCGCGGGTCAGTCCCGGGCCACCCAGCCCCGCTCGTAGGCGTGCCAGCCCAGTTGCAGCCGGGTCGTCACCCCGGCCAGCTCCATCAGCCGCTTCACCCGGCGCTGTACGGTCCTGAGGCCCAGATCGAGCTGTTTGGCCACGCTCACGTCGGTCAGCCCGGCCAGCAGCAACGACAGCACCTCCAGATCGGTGGCGTCGGGGGCGTCCGGCTGCTCCTCGGTCACCCCGGACGCGCCGAGGCGGAGCGGCAGCGCCGTACGCCACACCGACTCGAACAGTTCGGACAGCAGCTCCAGCAGGCCGCTGGCGTGCACCACCACCGCGGCGGGCTCCGAGGTGTGCGAGGTGAGCGGGACCATCGCGAGGGCGCGGTCCGCCACGACCAGTTTGGTCGGGACCCGCTCCACCACCCGCACCTGCTCGTCCCGGCCCAGCGCCGCCGTCAACTCCGTGATCCCGTGCGGCAGATCGAGCACCGCACGCTCCACCACCACCCGGTAGCGCACACCCCGGCCGGCCGCCTGCTCCTCCGCCTCGTTCTCCATCCCGGACACCACCATCGGGTCGCCGGTGACCAGCGCGCACACCTCGTTGCCTGCGCCCAGCTGGAGCTGGAGGAACCGCTGGGCGACGGCCGGGGCGCCGGTCACCACCTCCACCAGGTCGTGCACCGCCGGCTCGGCGGCCGCCGCCCGGTACTCCTCGGCCAGCAGCGCCGCCGCCAGCTCCGCCTTCTCCAGCTCGTGCCGCTGCTGGGTGAGCAGCGCGCCCAGCGCCACCCCGGGCGGCGCCGCCACCCAGCGGCCAGGCCGCCCCGAGGACTGTGCCGCGAGGCCGTGCCGCTCCAGCCGGCGCAGCGCGCGCTCGGTGTCCGGCTCGGCCAGCATCAGACGCCGCGCCAGATCGGGCACATCGGCGGCACCCACGGAGACCAGCGTCCGGTACGCCGACTCGTCCCTCTCGTCCAGACCGAGCGCTGCCAGCATCGACCCGCGTTCCTCCTTCGCAGTCGGGCGCCGTGGCGGGAACCGGCCACGGCGCAAACCCGCCGCAGCACATCATCGCCGTACCGCCGGTCACTCTGCCAAGATCACGTCACCGCAGCACCTTCACACGGGATCCGGACTCGCGATTCACAGCTGGTCATAAGGAACACCCGTCACAATCTGGCCTCCGGTCGGCGCGACCGCGTCCGGCCGTGCGAACGGTGGCCCGGGCCAAGACGCGCGCACGCGTAGGGGATCTGGGGCCGGGTCACTCAGATGTCGCCGGGTGGTTCTCCCGTGGGGGGTGGGACCACCCGGCGACTCACACGTGTCATCCGTGTCATCCGTGTCATCCGTCTCCTGTATCTCCCGCGTGTCCTCGACTCTCTTTCCTCGCACGGGTGTTCAGTGCGTCCCTCGCGACGCCGTTCGACACCGGGTCGTGTGCGGGATTTTCCCGATGCCCCGTTTTCATCCGGCCCGCGCGGTGGACAATTAGGGGCATGAGCCAGCCAGGGGGTAGGCCCGCCCGTCATGAGGACGACTGGTGGGGGCAGTTGTACGACGACTCCACCGAGGACACCGGCCCCACGGCCGCACCCGACTCGCTGGACGACCGCTTCGCCTCGCCGAAGAACACGGTGGGGGGACGGGGACGGCGGGGCGGCGCCGAGGAACCGGGCGCCGAGCCGGTCCCGTCGCCCGCGTCGGTGCCGTCGTCCGAGCCGGTCCCGCGGACCGCTTCCGTCAAGCCGACCGTGCCGGTGCAGCGCGCGGCCGCCGCCGCTGCCACCGAGACACCGGGCGAGGACACCACCACCGCCGCCCGGAAGCCATGGCCGTGGGACGAGGAGTATCAGGAGGACCAGGAGGACGCGGAGTTCCCGGAGGCGGACGACGAAGCCTGGGTGGACTCCCACCCCGCCACCCGGTCCGACCCGGCCGCACTCCCGCTGCCCTCCGCTCCGGCCTCCTCCGTGGAGTACGTCGGCTCCGGCCCGCCCACCTACGACGCCGAACCCACCGCCCTGCCCGCCGCCGACCCCGACGAACTGGACGACCTGGTCGCCGACACCGTGCTGGACGGCGCCCGTTACGGCACCTGCACCCTGCGGGCGGTCTCCCAGCGCGGCGACTCCGCCCGGTACCGGGGCGAGCCGCGCCGCGACGCCCTGCTCACCGCCCGGTTCGGGGCCGGCGATCAGGCGCTGCTCCTGGTCGCGATGGCCACCGGCGCCCGGGCCACCCCCGGCGCCCACCGGGCCGCCGCCGAGCTGTGCGAGTGGATCGCCCGGGCCGTGGGCCGCAGCCACCAGCGGCTCACCGAGGACATCCAGGCCGCCCGGCGCGGCGACCTCAAGTCCGGGCTGCACCGGCTCACCGACCGCAGCCTCGGCAAGCTCCGCGCCAGCGCCGCCGAACAGGGCGTCGCCGCCGAGGAGTACGCGGCCAGCCTGCGCTGCCTGCTCATCCCCGCCCACCCCCAGTGCCGTACCCGGGTCTTCTTCGGGGTCGGGGAGGGCGGGCTGTTCCGGCTCCGGGACGGCGAGTGGCAGGACATCGAACCGCAGGTCGACGCCGACGCCGTCGGCGAGGCCGTGGTCGGCTACGGTTCGCCGCCTGCCGAGACCCCGGAGGGCGACCGGCTCACCATGGACCTCGGCATCCCGACCCCGCCGAGCCCTTACGAACCGGCCCCCGAGCCGCCCCGCGACCCCTTCCTCTTCCGGGCCTCGGTATCCCGCCCGGGTGATGCCCTCGTGATGTGCAGCGGCGGGTTCGCCGACCCGCTGCGCGGCGAGCCCGCCCTCTGTGCCTACCTGGCCCGACGCTGGTCCGGCCGTACCCCGCCGGGCCTCGCCGCGTTCCTCGCGGACGCCCAGGTGCGGGTGAAGGGCTACGCCGACGACCGTACGGCGGCGGCCGTCTGGGAGGCGTGACGGCGGTCCCTGTGCGTGGATGGGAGGTATCCGCCCACAGGGAAGGGGCTCCTGTCCGCCATGGCCAAGCAGAACGTCGCCGAGCAGTTCGTCGACATCCTCGTCCGCGCCGGAGTGCGCCGTCTCTACGGCGTCGTCGGCGACAGCCTCAACCCGGTCGTCGACGCCGTCCGCCGCAACTCCGCCATCGACTGGATCCACGTCCGCCACGAGGAGACCGCCGCCTTCGCGGCCGGCGCGGAGGCCCAGGTCACCGGGAAGCTGGCGGCCTGCGCCGGCTCCTGCGGCCCGGGCAACCTGCACCTCATCAACGGCCTGTACGACGCCCACCGTTCGATGGCCCCGGTGCTCGCCCTCGCCTCCCAGATCCCGTCCAGCGAGATCGGCCTGGGCTACTTCCAGGAGACCCACCCCGACCGGCTCTTCCAGGAGTGCAGCCACTACAGCGAGCTGATCTCCAGCCCCAAGCAGATGCCCCGGCTGCTGCAGAGCGCCATCCAGCACGCGGTCGGCCGTAGCGGAGTCAGCGTGGTGAGCATGCCGGGCGACATCGCCGACGAGCCCGCCCCGGACCATCCCGTCGAGAGCGCGATCGTCACCTCCCGGCCCACCGTCCGCCCCGGGGACGAGGAACTCGACAAGCTGGTCGCGATGATCGACGCGGCGGACAAGGTGACGCTGTTCTGCGGCAGCGGCACGGCCGGCGCGCATGCGGAGGTGATGGAACTCGCCGGGAAGATCAAGTCTCCGGTGGGCCACGCCCTGCGCGGCAAGGAGCACATCCAGTACGACAACCCGTACGACGTCGGCATGAGCGGACTGCTCGGCTACGGCGCCGCCTACGAGGCCACCCACGAGTGCGACCTGCTGATCCTGCTCGGCACCGACTTCCCGTACAACGCCTTCCTCCCCGACGACGTGCAGATCGTCCAGGTCGACGTGCGCCCCGAGGTGCTGGGCCGCCGGTCCCGTCTCGACCTCGCCGTGTGGGGGGATGTGCGCGAGACGCTGCGCTGTCTGGTGCCGCGGGTGCGGACCAAGGAGAACCGGCGCTTCCTCGACCGGATGCTCAAGAAGCACGCGGACGCGCTGGAGGGGGTGGTGAAGGCGTACACCCGGAAGGTGGAGAAGCACGTCCCGATCCACCCCGAGTACGTGGCCTCCGTGCTCGACGAACTCGCCGACGAGGACGCGGTGTTCACGGTCGACACCGGCATGTGCAACGTCTGGGCGGCCCGCTACATCTCGCCCAACGGCCGCCGCCGGGTGATCGGTTCGTTCTCGCACGGCTCGATGGCCAACGCGCTGCCGATGGCGATCGGCGCCCAGTTCACCGACCGGCGGCGGCAGGTCGTCTCGATGTCCGGGGACGGCGGCTTCGCCATGCTGATGGGCGACTTCCTGACCCTTGTGCAGTACGACCTGCCGGTCAAGGTCGTACTGTTCAACAACTCGGCGCTCAGCATGGTCGAGTTGGAGATGATGGTCGCGGGCCTGCCCTCGTACGGCACCACCAACGTCAACCCGGACTTCGCCGCCGTCGCCCAGGCCTGTGGCGCCTACGGGGTGCGGGTCGAGAAGCCCAAGCAGCTCGCAGGTGCGCTGAAGGACGCCTTCAGGCACAAGGGGCCGGCCCTGATCGACGTCGTCACCGACCCCAACGCGCTGTCCATCCCGCCGAAGATCAAGGCCGAGATGGTCACCGGCTTCGCGCTCTCCGCGTCCAAGATGGTCCTCGACGGAGGCGTGGGCCGGATGCTCCAGATGGCCCGCTCCAATCTGCGCAGCGTGCCGAGGCCGTAGGAGGTGTCGTCTGGATCGTCCCGGCGTCGCGGGGTATGGCATGCACTCCCCCAGAGGGGGACCCCCAGCCGCGTTGTCGTCACTCGCCGATGTCCCCCAGCCCTCGGCCGGGTGTGCCCCCACCGCGTCGGCCGCCGCGGCAGCGGCTGATGTCCACGCCTCCTCCGCCTTGCAGCCGCACGCGCCAGACCCCGCTCGACTCGGCCAAGACGTACCGCACCTCGCAGCCGGCCTGATCCGGACGACACCCCCTGGCTCAGCCCTCGACCGGCACCCACTGGCGGACGCCGTTCACGAAGCCGTACCAGTAGTGCGGCAGGCCCTTGATGGAGGTGGTGCGGAACGGCCGGCCGTGGTCGTCGATGCGGACCGTGCCGGAGCGGCCCTTTGACGACCAGTCCAGTTCGAGGTACCAGCGGCAGTCGCAGCCCTCGGTGTGCGCGTTGACGCGCAGTACCTCCGGGTCCGTGGAGGAGACGCGGTAGGGCAGACGCATGGTCGAGACGGTCTGCCCGTCCGGGCCCTCGCCGGGCACCGGGCGGGCGATGGGGCGGTCCTTGTCCAGGTCGACGTCGAAGTAGCGCGGGGTGAGCCCGCCGCCGCAGCCGTCGGCCATGGAGTAGGCGGTGCCGGGCGCGGGCGCGGTACGGCCGACGACACGCACCCGCAGGTCCTCCAGGACGACGGCCGTGGACGAGCGGCCCTGCACGGAGATCTGGACGATCGTGTCGTGGCCGTGCACCGCGTTCTGGGTGGCCGCCCAGGTGCCGGCGTCCTGCGGGACGGGCGGCGGTGGGACCTGCGCCGGCTGCTTGTCGATGACGTAGTCGTGGTCGCAGCCCAGTTCCCACACCTGGGAGTTGGCGGTCCAGGCGAGGGGGACGGCGGTCGGGGCGGCGGCGGTGGACTTGCTCGGGGCGGAGGAGGCGGCGGCGGGCTTGGTGCCGTCCGGTGAAGCGGGTGCGGATGGGGAACGACGGCTGGGTGAGTTGGAGCCAGGCGCCGGGTCGGTGGGCGTGGCGTCCTGGCGCCGGGCGTCGCCGACGGCGGTCGTGGGGGAGGAGCCGGGGGATTGGCCCGCGGTGCCGGTGGGCGGCCGGTCGTCGGAGAGGGCGGACAGACTGCCCAGCGTCACCAGGAGGACGGTGGCCACGGCCGAGGCGACCATGGTGCGGCGACGGCGATACCAGGGGCGCGGCGGGGGCTGCGGCACCGACTCCGCTGCCGCCTCCGGCTGTGCTTCGGTGACCGCCGATTCCGCTTCAGCCGGTTCAGGCTCCTGCGCCCCGGTGTTCTCCGTCGTCCGCGGCCGCTGCCGTGCCGCCACCGCCCGTAACCAGCGCTCGTGGAGTTCGAGACGTTCCTCCGGGGTCGCGCCGCAGAACGCGGCCAGGCGCTCGACCGGAGCGAAGTCCAGCGGCACGGCCTCGCCCGCGCAGTAGCGGTGCAGGGTGGAGGTGTTCATGTTCAGGCGGCGGGCCAGGGAGCCGTAGCTCCGGTCCGTACGGTCCTTCAACTGCCGCAGCAGCGCCGCGAACTCCTCGACGTCCTCGCGCACAGGCACCTTCCCCCGGTCGTCCGTATCCCAGGCACTCATATACCTGCACGTCAGCAGGGCTGGGATGGTTCCAGGGCGGCGGAACGGGCGGTGGCCGTTGCGGTTGCCGCAGGTGACCGCCGATGCTTCTGGTGTCGCACCGACCAGGGCCGGACAGACCAGCCGGCGCCGTCCGCGGCATCCCACACCCATGCACCGATCCAACGGGGGACCATCCATGCCCAAGCACACCCGAGCAGGCGCGCTCACCGTACTCGCCGGCGCCGCACTGGCCGTCGGCACCGCGCTCGCCGCTCCGGCGGCGGCCGCGGCGGCCGCTGCGAAGGCGCCCGGCTTCCTCGCGGCGGCCGACCTGCCGCCGCACCCGAGCTCGTCCTGGACGGCCGGCAAGGTCACCGCGGGTGTGCCGGACGCGGTCAGACAGGACACCTGCCTGGGCATCGCGCTCGGCGGCGGCCAGAACACCTGGTACCGGGAGTTCCGCACCGAACTCGACACCAGGGCCCGCCAGGTCAGCGTCGAACTGCCCAGCGTCAGCGCGGCGAAGGGCCGGGTCGCGAAGCTGGACGAGGACATCGTGTCCTGCGCGGACCGGATCGAGATGGAGGACCCGGAGACCCGGGCCGCCTTCCAGGACCACGGCGAGCTGTCCGTCGGGGACGGCGCCCATGTCTACGCCCTGCACACCGAGACCTCCTGGGGCGCCAGTGACATCCGGCTGCTGTCGCTCGGCCGGGACGGGAGCACCGTGACGGTCGTGGACTGGGGACAGCTGGGCGGCTTCCGGGACGCGCCGGTGAAGGCGTTCAAGAAGACGACCGCCACGGCCGTGAACAAGCTCCACTGAAGACGTGGGCCGTCCTCCCGCTCGGGGGAGGGGAGGACGGCCCCGACAAGCACCACGTACCGACCAGGCACACAAATCCAAGTACAGAAGACCAAGTACCGAAAACGGGGAAACAGACATGAGCACCAAGACCCGCACCGTCCTCACCGCCGGCGTCCTCGCCGTGGCCCTCGGGCTCGGCGTCACCGCCCAGGCCTCGGCCGGCGCGCCGCGCAGCGTCAGCGGCGACCCGTCCGACAACCTCACCCGGATCGCCGACTTCTACGGCGCCTACATCGACGCCGTGAGCGACCCGGACGGCAGCGGCGACCTGCCCACCGCGCTGCGCGCCTACTACATCGACCCGACCTACCTGAAGCAGCTGGAGGCCTGGGAGGACCGCGAGCACGCCAACGGGGTGCTCCAGGCCCAGAACACCCCGATCAAGTGGAAGGTCACCGACAACGGAACGGCGAAGAACCACACCGAGGCCGTCATCACCCTCACCTGGAGCCGTGACACGACCACGAAGCTGATCGTCGACATGAGCCGCGGCTCCCACAAGATCATCCACATCGGCGCCAAGGGCCTCGGGGGTAAGTAGGCGGAAGGGTAGGTTTCGGCCAGGTTCGTCGGTGCCGTGGACCGCGCGAATCAGCTCGGGGGGTTGTGCGAGGGGCTGTTTCACGCCGGGTCTGCGGCACCGTTGGCGCGTACGGGACGGTCCGGGAGGCGACGTACGGGCCGGGGCCGGTCCGGGACATGGCCGAACACCCCGGCGTCAACGGCGTGACATGACTGGCCCGTGCCCGAGCGGGCATGGATCCCCGTGAACGTGTTCGATCAGGAGGGGATCCGGCAACAGCGTGCGGGCGGGGGTCATGAACAGTCAGGCACGAGGGGGCGGTCCCGTGGCCATCGGGGCCTCCTCGGCGAGAACGGCGGGGGAAGAGACCGACACGAGGGAGCGGGGACATCCGTCACAGCTCAGGCGCCCGCTGGGGCGGTCGGATCTGCGGGCGGTGCCCGAGGCGCGCAGGGAGCTGCGGGAACTGCTGCGGCACTGGGGGAAACCGGGCCGCTCGGAGATCGCGGAACTGCTCACCAGCGAACTCGTCACCAACGCCCTTCTCCACACCGACCGCGAGGCCGTGCTGACGGCCGTCGTGGGACCGAGCCAACTGCGGGTGGAAGTGAGGGACTTCGTGGGCCGTCGGCCGCGCGTGTGCGCTCCGGACACCGGGGACGGCACCCACGGCCGGGGCCTGGTGCTGGTCGACTCCCTCGCGGACGCCTGGGGCGTCCAGGCGCACGAGGTCGGCAAGTCGGTGTGGTTCGAACTGGACGCGGAGGCCGCCTGAGGCCGCCTTCTCACAACGGGACGGGGGCGTGACCTTCAAGGTCACGCCCCCGTCCCGAGGCGCCGTACGGCAGTGGGTGATCAACCGAACTGCTGCTCAAGGTCCTTGAGCTTGCGCTCCAGGGAGTCGAGGCGCGGCAGGGCCATCGTGTCGTCCTCCGCGGTCAGGTCGACGGTGATCGGGTCAGACCCTTTGCGGACGGGCTGGAGGGAGGGACGCTGGCGTACGGGCAGTTGCTCCGGCGCCGATATGGCAGGCTCCGCAGTGGGCTGGGAGGGACCGCGTTCGACCTGGTGCACCTCGTCCTGCCGGCCGGCGCGTCCGACGAAGCCCCGGTGACCCCGGCTGATGGCCTTGAGCTGGGCCCGCTCCAGACGGTCGTGCTCGCGGCGGCGCAACCGGTTCGCCTCCTTCTGCCGCTTGTCCTCGCGCACCTCGTCGACGGCCTCGTCGAGGCTGCGCACGCCCTCCAGGAGCATCAGCGACCAGGCCCTGTAGGTCTCGAGGGGAGCACGCAGCCAGCGCACGATGCGGATCTGCGGCAGCGGGCGCGGAACCAGGCCCTGCTCGCGAAGGGCGGCCCGGCGGGTCTGCTTCAGCGCGCGGTCGAAGAGAACGGCAGCCGAGAGCGACATGCCGGAGAAGAACTGCGGTGCACCGTCGTGGCCGCCGCCCCTGGGCGCGTGCACCCAGTTGAACCAGGCGGACGCGCCCGCGAAGGTCCACACCAGTATCCGGGAGCCGAGCGCCGCGTCACCGTGGCTGGCCTCGCGCACCGCGAGGACGGAGCAGAACATCGCCGCGCCGTCCAGACCGAAGGGCACCAGGTATTCCCAGCCGCCGGACAGATTGAGGTTCTGCTGGCCGAAGCCGACCAGCCCGTGGAAGGAGAGCGCGGCGGCGACCGCCGCACAGCAGAACAGAAGCACATAGGAGGCGGTGGCGTATATGGCTTCCTTGCGCCTGCGCCGTTCCTCGTTGCGCTCCCACGAGTCGTCCTTCGCGTGCTCCCCGCCGGACCGCTTGGATCGCGTCAGCACCGCCACCGCGACCAGTATGCCCAGGAGCAGTACGGCGCCCGGAAGCAGCCAGTTCAGCGATATGTCGGTCAGTCTCATCTAGGGGTCCCTTGCATTGGGATAGGGCGTATCGCCCGCCATAGTGGCCCAATCCCACTGGCCCTCATGGGGTTTCGGGGCAAGAGGCCGCCAAGGAAGTGCAAGGGGTTGCCCCAGGACGGCATTCTGCTCGAACTGCCGCGTGAGGGACGGGAGTTGAGTTCGAGTAAGAGTACCCATACGGGTGGTTCCTCGGAAAGTTCCTGCGGCAAGTGAGGAAGTTGTGAATTCCCTTTCGGCGCAAGACTGATCCCGCCCTCGGTGATCTTAGTGGATCCCGTGGGGTGCTCAGTGCCGAGGGTCGGCCTGAGGGTGCCTCAGGCCACGGCGGCCGCCGCGAGTTTGGCGATCCGCACGTCGTCGCAGGTGCGCGGGCAGGTGGCGCAGGTGTCCTCGGGGCGCAGTGTGTAGTACATGCAGCAGCTCGCCCGGTCCCGGGTCGGCAGCGGCTCGCCCGCCGGGCCGGTCAGCACCCGGAAGGCGGCCGAGCCGACGTACGGCCTGGTGGCACCCGGCAGAAGCCGGTCGAGTTCGCGCACGGCCCGCTCCTCGTCCCCGAGCAGGTGTGCGACGTACCAGAGCCCCTCGACGATCTCGTCGGTCGCCATGCCCCACAGTGCGCGCCCGCGCCGCCGCATCCGAGGCCCGAAGGCGCCGAGGACCGGTTCCAGGTGCTCGGCGACGGCCGCCCGCAGCTCGGCCCGCAGTGCCTCCTCGTCGGCGACGACGACCGCGCCGGGCAGCGCCGCCGCCGGGTCGCCCGGCAGGCAGGCGAAGGAGGCGACGCGTACGGCCATGCGGCCGGCGGTGCGGTCGTACGAGACATGCGTCACCGGCAGGCGCGGGACCCGGCGGTTCAGGAACCAGGGGAGAGTGATCAGGAGGCAGGCGGCCCAGCCGTAGCGGTGCAGGCCGAAGCTCGCCACCACGTCCGGGCGGCCCGGCTGTCCGTAGTCCCGCCGGATCTGCTCCTCGTCCCAGGCGAGGAAGGCGTCCAGACCGGCCTCGCCCGCCGCGAGCTCGGCGGCGCCGACCCAGCCGCCGCCCCGCGGTGCCGGCTCGCCCGGGCCCAGCTCCGTGACCACCAGGTCCGGGCAGACCTCGGCGAGGCGGGCGTAGGCGGCGGAGACGGGGGAGGTCATGGGCTACCACCGATCGGGTGCGGACCGACTACCAGGCAAGTAAGCCTTACCTTATCCAGGCATTCGGAAATTTGAACTATCGCCCGGTGCGCCTAAGGTGCTTGACGGACAAGTGACAACCCGCCGTTAATGGCCCAAGTCCCGACGAGTCGGAGGAGGACCCGTGGACCATCGCGCGCACCCGGCTCCCACCGAGACGGCCAGGGTGCCGGCGCAGACGCGGGCCGGGGAGACGGCCCGGGAGGCGACCGGACATCCCGCCGGCACGCCGGCCGCGCGCGGCGAGCACACTCACGGTGAGCGGCCGATCCCGCAGCACAGGCCCGCCGTGCAGCGGGCGTCCGTGCGGGGGCAGATCCTGGACGCGTTGCGTACGGCGCTGGCGAGCGGGGAGCTGGCGCCCGGTGAGGTGTACTCGGCGCCGGCGCTGGGGGAGCGGTTCGGGGTCTCCGCGACGCCCGTGCGCGAGGCGATGCAGCAGCTGGCCCTGGAGGGCGCGGTCGAGGTCGTGCCCAACCGCGGGTTCCGGGTGGTGGAGCGGGGCGCGCGCGAACTGGCCGAACTGGCCGAGGTACGGGCGCTGATCGAGGTGCCGGTGATGATGCGGCTGGCGCGCAGCGTGCCGGCCGGGCGGTGGGCCACGTTGCGGCCGCTGGCCGAGGAGTCGGTGCGGGTGGCGGCTTCGGGGTGCAGGGCGACCTACGCGGAGGCCGACCGGGCGTTCCACCGGGCGGTGCTGGCCCTTGCGGGCAATGAGCAGCTGGTACAGATCGCGGAGGACCTGCAGCGGCGGGCCCTGCCCCGGGTGCGCGGGACGCGGGGCGAGTTGATGGCGGACGCGGCGGAGCACGCCGCGTTGCTGGAGGCGTTGATCGCGGGCGAACTGGATGCGGTTCGGGCGTTGGTGGCGGGGCATTTCGCCGCCGTGAGGTGACGGGCGGGGGGTGTTCGCGCGGCGACCGGTTGCGGTGGAGACGCCCGGGAGGCCGGGTGGAAGCGGCGCGGTGGGTGTCGGGCGATCGCCGTGGAGGTGTGGGTTGCGGGCCGTGTGCGGCTGGTCGCGCCCACGCGGCGGAGCCGCACATCGATACACCCCCGCCCCCCTTACGGGGCGCGGGGGTGATGGGGAGGCACTCCACAAGCGCCGGTAAGTGCCCCCCTCGCCGGTGCCGGCCCGGCCTCAGCTGCCCTGCGCCGTCTTGTCGTACGCGTCGTGCCAGGCGGCCTTCGCGCCGGAGTCGCCTATGCGGTAGACGTCGACGACCGCACCGGCCGCCACGGCCACCGACAGCACGCCCACGACGATCCGCACCGGAAGGGCCGACAGGCGTCCGGCCCCGCTGCGGTCCGTCTGCGGCCCGCCGCTCCGCGTCGCCCACCACACGACCGTGGCCAGCACGAACAGACCCACCGCCCACGGCAGCAGTCCGTCACCCAAATCGGTGTGCCGGCGGACCAGGGCGTCGTCGGTCACGTGCCGCTCCAGCCACTCGCCGGCCTGGGTCGTCAGCGGCACGCTGACCAGGGCCACCAGCGCGAGCGCGGGCAGCACCACGCCCAGCCGCCGGGCGGCACGCGGCCACAACGCGGCCGCCACCAGGGCGAGTGCGGTCAGCGGAACAAGGACGACGACGATGTGGACCAGCAGGACATGGGCCGGCAGGCCGTTGACAGTGCTCATGGCAAAGCGCTCCTGAGGGGGGTCGGGGCGCGTCACACTGGCACAGCCAACTCTCAGTTTCCTCTGAGCCCGCTCTTATGCGGTCGCCGCTCCCGGCTCGGGTGGTGTCAGCTGCCGCGCCAACCACGTGGGTACGCCTCCCAGCAACCGGAACAACCTCCCCGCCTCCTCCCGCAACCGCGACGCCTCCGGTTCCGGCTCCGTGTCGGCCAGGGACGCGAGTGCCGGTGCCGTGCCCACCAGGTAGCCCAGCTCCTCCCTGATCCGCAGGGACTCGGCGAAGCCGTGCCGTGCCTCCGCCAACTCGCCGTCACGCAGGGCCAGTCCGGCCAGGTGGCGCCAGGTGAAGGACAGCAGCAGCGGGTCGGTGTGCGCGGTGGCGGCGGCATGCGCGCGGCGGTAGGCAGCCCTCGCCGCCTGCGGGGAGCCGGTCAGGTTCTCCGCCAGCAGGCCCCGGCGGAAGTCGAGAAGGGCCCGCCCCGGCGCCCCTGGAGGGATCAGCGCCGCCGCTCTGCCGAGCGCGGCCCGCGCCTCGTCGGCCCGGTCCCGCACCCCGTGCAGCGTGGCCGCGTACGCGAGTTGGCCGCGCTCGCACGCGGCCGCGCCCCGCTCCTCGTCGGTGCGGGCCACCGCCTCCGCCGTCCGCAGCGCGTCCTCCGCCTCCTCCCAGCCGCCCTCGGTGTAGAGACACCGTTCCACCATCAGCCCCGCCCGCTGCAGGGAGTACGTCGGCGTGTCCGTCGGCAGCAGTGCCGCCGCGTCGGCCCAGCAGGCCCGCGAGCGCAGCCGCCATACCGCGGTCTGGAGCGGATCGTCACCGGCGGTCGTTCCGTTCCCAGACACGGCGGAATACGCCACGTTGCCCTCCCCGGGGTCCTGCCCTTCGGCTCGGCCCGGGGTCGCGGGGCGTGGCACGCCCCACTCATCGGCATCGAAAGGCGAGGTGCCCCGACACCGACCTGATCCGAAGGGCAGGCCCAGCGCGCCGTCGAGCTGTGAAGTGGTGGCCGCATTCCAGCACCGATCGCCGCGCGAGGCCAAGAGGGTGGGTGAATAATTTCACAAAGTCGTGGGACGGCGGGGGCACTTGGCGCGATCCGGTCGTACGCCCGCGTGACCTCAGCTCATCCGCAATGCCAAGAAGAAATCGAGCTTGTCCTCCAGTCGCGAGAGGTCCCGGCCCGTCAACTGCTCGATCCTGCCCACGCGATAGCGCAGTGTGTTGACGTGCAGGTGGAGCCGGGTGGCGCAGCGGGTCCAGGAGCCGTCGCAGTCGAGGAACGCCTCGAGGGTCGGGATCAGCTCCGCTCGGTGCCGGCGGTCGTAGTCGCGCAGGGGGTCCAGCAGCCGGGCGGTGAAGGCGCGGCGGACGTCGTCGGGGACGAAGGGGAGCAGCAGGACGTGCGAGGCCAGTTCCTGGTGGCCGGCCGCGCAGACCCGGCCGGGGCGGGCGGCGGCCACCCGGCGGGCGTGCCGGGCCTCCTCCAGTGCCCCGCGCAGTCCCTCCGCCGAGTGCACGGCCGCACTGACGCCGAGGGTGACCCGGCCGTCGTCGTCCAGGCCCGCCGACAGTGGGTCCGCCACCGACTTCAGGAGGGCGTCGGCGTGGATACCGGACTCGGAGCCGTCGCGCTCGGTGGCGACGGCGGGGAGCGGGACCAGGGCGATCGCCTCGTCACCGGTGTGGGCCACCGCTATCCGGTCGGACGGCTCCGGGCCGGTGGCCAGCGGGTCGACCAGGATCTCCTCCAGGAGTGACTGCGCGACCGGGCCGCCCTCGACCTCCCCGCCGTCCCACTCGACTCGGGCGACCACCACCTGCCAGTGCGGGGCCGCGCCCAGACCCGGCAGCAGGACGGGCGCGGCCACCCGCAGGCGCGCGGCGATCTCCGCCGGGGCCGCGCCCGTCTGGACCAGCTCCAGCACCTCCCGGGCGAGCCGGCGCCGTACCGTACGGGCCGCGTCGCGGCGGTCGCGCTCCACGGCGATCAGCTGGGTGACGCCCTGGAGCAGGTCGAGGCGCTCGTCCTGCCAGTCGCCGGCGTCCGCCTCGACGGCCAGCAGCCAGTCCGAGAGCACGGTCTCGCGCACATCCCGCGCGCCCTGCGGGGAGCGGCCACCGGACCGGATCGGAAAGAGCGAGAACGTCGTACCGCCGAGGAGGACGCGGTGCGGGCCCCGGCGGCCGGTGCGGGTCGCGGCCAGGTGCTCGGCGGCCAGCTGGGCGCAGGCCTCGGCGGGCAGCGCGGGCCCCGACACCTTGGAGCCGGCGATCAGGCGGCCGGTCGGGGAGAGCACCCACGCCCGCAGGTCGAGGTCCGAGCCGAGCAGGTCCAGGACCACGTCCGGGCCGCCGCCCGCCGGGCCCGAGGTCATCATCCGGCGGTGCCGGTCGACGACGGCCGCCAGGTCCCCGGCCCGCTCGCCGCTGACCTGCCGTACGACATGCTCGGTGATCGTCGCGAACGCCACCGACTCGTGCACCGCGAACAGCGGGAGGCGGTGCCGGGCGCAGGCCACTACCAGGTCGTCCGGGATGTCCCCCAGCTCGGCCTCACCGGCCGCCAGCGCGGCCACCCCGGCCTGCGCCAGGAGTCGTACGAACGGCTCGGAGTCCGCGGCGTCCCGGCGCCAGGCCAGGCCCGTCAGCACCAGCTCACCGCCCGAGAGGTAGCGGCTGGGGTCACGCAGGTCCGTGGTCATCACCCCGCGCACCGTGCGGTCCAGCTCGTCCTCGCCGCCGAGCAGCCGCAGGCCCAGCGCATCGGTGTCCAGCAGTGCGCGCAGCCGCATCTCGTCGCCGCCGTTCTGTGTCTCGAAATCTACGATGAATCTTGCAGTGTCATGGATGAGGCGCCCGGCGTGCGGGGTCACGGGCCGAGATCGCGGGGTGCCTGGGCGTTTCCCGCGTTTCCACAGGAAATCCAAGGGGTTACTGATGACCTCCGTTCATACGAATCTACAAGATGCCCGTGCTGGCCAGCCAACTCCTTCATGGTTTCGGTGACTGACCCCGGTGGAGTACGGGGCGGTGTACTGGCCTCATTCCGCGTTAACAGGACATGAACGAGCCGGGCCCGCCGCACACGGATTGGCTCAATCCGCACGACTCACGAGACTCACGAGACGGAGAAGAGAGCCGGTCATGGACTTCCTTCGCCCCGCCAGCTGGGATGAGGCGCTCGCCGCGAAGGCCGAGCACCCCACCGCAGTGCCGATCGCGGGTGGCACCGATGTGATGGTCGAGATCAACTTCGACCACCGCCGGCCCGAGTACCTCCTCGACCTCAACCGCATCGGCGATCTCTACGAATGGGAGGTCGGCGAGGAGAGCGTACGGCTGGGCGCCTCCGTGCCGTACACCCGGATCATGGAGAACCTGCGCACCGAGCTGCCGGGTCTCGCCCTCGCCTCGCACACCGTCGCCTCCCCGCAGATCCGCAACCGCGGCGGCGTCGGCGGCAACCTCGGCACCGCCTCCCCGGCCGGTGACGCCCACCCGGCGCTGCTGGCTGCCGGTGCCGAGGTCGAGGCCGAGTCCGTGCGCGGCACCCGGCTCATCCCCATCGACGACTTCTACACCGGCGTGAAGCGCAACGCCCTCGCGCCGGACGAGCTGATCCGCGCCGTGCACGTGAAGAAGGCCGACGGACCCCAGCAGTACTCCAAGGTCGGCACCCGCAACGCCATGGTCATCGCCGTGTGCGCCTTCGGGCTCGCCCTGCATCCCGGGACGCGGACCGTGCGTACCGGTATCGGCTCGGCCGCTCCCACGCCGGTGCGCGCGAGGACCGCCGAGGACTTCCTGAACGCGGCGCTCGACGAGGGCGGCTTCTGGGACAACGGAAAGGTCATCACCCCGTCGGTCGCCAAGCAGTTCGCGGACCTGTGCGCCGCCGCCTGCAACCCGATCGACGACGTCCGGGGCACCGCCAGCTACCGCCGTCACGCGGTCGGCGTGATGGCCCGCCGGACGCTCACCTGGACCTGGGAGTCGTACCGCGGCGCCCGCCGCATCACGGAGGGAGCCGCGTAATGCGCGTCAACTTCACTGTCAACGGACGCCCGCAGGAAGCCGACGACGTCTGGGAGGGCGAGAGCCTTCTCTACGTGCTGCGCGAGCGGCTCGGTCTCCCCGGCTCCAAGAACGCCTGCGAGCAGGGCGAGTGCGGATCGTGCACGGTACGGCTCGACGGGGTCCCCGTGTGTTCGTGCCTGGTCGCCGCCGGTCAGGTCGAGGGCCGTGAGGTAGTCACCGTCGAGGGCCTCGCGGACTACGCCAAGGACCGCTCCTGCGGTACGACGCTCGACGAGGCCAAGCGCTGGGAAGCCAAGCCCTCGGACTCCCATACCGGCGAGGGCACCGAGCTCTCCCCCATCCAGCAGGCGTTCATCGACGCCGGCGCCGTGCAGTGCGGCTTCTGCACCCCGGGTCTGCTGGTCGCCGCCGACGAGATGCTGGAGCACAACCCGACCCCGACCGACGCGGACATCCGCGAGGCACTGTCGGGCAACCTGTGCCGCTGCACGGGCTACGAGAAGATCATGGACGCGGTCCGCCTCGCGGCTGCCCGGCAGGGAGAGGCGGTCTGAGCGACATGCCCACCATCGGCACTCCCACCAAGATCACCCAGGGCTCCCAGACCAAGGGCGGCATCGGCGAGTCCACGCTCCGCCCGGACGGCACCCTCAAGGTCACCGGCGAGTTCGCGTACTCCTCCGACATGTGGCACGAGGACATGCTCTGGGGCCAGATCCTCCGCTCGACGGTCGCGCACGCCGAGATCGTGTCGATCGACACCAGCGAGGCCCTCGCGCAGCCCGGCGTCTACGCGGTCATGACCTACGACGACCTGCCGACCGAGGTGAAGAACTACGGCCTGGAGATCCAGGACACCCCGGTCCTCGCGCACGGCAAGGTCCGCCACCACGGCGAACCGGTCGCGATCGTCGCCGCCGACCACCCGGAGACCGCCCGCCGCGCGGCCGCCAAGATCAAGGTCGAGTACCGTGAGCTCCCGGTCATCACCGACGAGGCCTCCGCGACCGCCCCGGACGCGATCCACATCCACGAGAACCGCGACGACCACCACAGCGGCCACGTCCCGCACCCCAACATCGTGCACCGGCAGCCGATCGTCCGCGGCGACGCCGACGAGGCCGCCAGGCGCGCCGACGTCATCGTCAAGGGCGAGTACTACTTCGGCATGCAGGACCAGGCCTTCCTCGGCCCCGAGTCCGGTCTCGCGGTGCCCGAGGAGGACGGCGGCGTCCACCTGTACATCGCCACCCAGTGGCTCCACTCCGACCTGCGCCAGATCGCCCCGGTCCTCGGCCTGCCCGAGGACAAGGTGCGGATGACGCTGGCCGGCGTCGGCGGCGCGTTCGGCGGCCGCGAGGACCTGTCGATGCAGATCCACGCCTGTCTGCTGGCCCTGCGCACCGGCAAGCCGGTCAAGATCGTCTACAACCGGTTCGAGTCCTTCTTCGGGCACGTCCACCGCCACCCCGCGCGGCTCTACTACGAGCACGGGGCCACCCGCGAGGGCAAGCTGACCCACGTCAAGTGCCGGATCGTGCTGGACGGCGGCGCGTACGCCTCCGCCTCCCCGGCCGTCGTCGGCAACGCCTCCTCGCTCGGCGTCGGGCCGTACGTCGTCGACAACGTCGAGGTCGAGGCCATCGCCCTCTACACGAACAACCCCCCCTGCGGCGCGATGCGCGGCTTCGGCGCGGTCCAGGCCTGCTTCGCCTACGAGGCGCAGATGGACAAGGTGGCCAAGCAACTCGGCATGGACCCCGTGGAGTTCAGGAAGCTGAACGCCATGGAGCAGGGCACCCTGCTGCCCACCGGCCAGCCGGTCGACTCACCGGCCCCGGTGGCCGAACTCCTGCGCCGGGTCAAGGCGATGCCCATGCCGCCCGAGCAGCAGTGGCTCTCGGCCGGCGAGGAGGCAGACGTACGCCAGCTGCCCGGCGGTCTCTCCAACACCACCCACGGCGAAGGCGTCGTACGCGGCGTCGGCTACGCCGTCGGCATCAAGAACGTCGGGTTCTCCGAGGGCTTCGACGACTACTCCACCGCCAAGGTGCGCATGGAGGTCGTGGCCGGCCAGCCGGTCGCCACCGTGCACACCGCGATGGCGGAGGTCGGCCAGGGCGGTGTCACCGTCCACGCGCAGATCGCCCGCACCGAGCTGGGCGTCACCCAGGTGACCATCCACCCGGCCGACACCCAGGTGGGCTCGGCGGGTTCGACCTCGGCCTCCCGGCAGACGTACGTCACCGGCGGCGCCGTCAAGAACTCCTGCGAGCTGGTCCGCGAGAAGGTGCTGGAGCTGGGCCGTCGCAAGTACGCCACCTACCACCCCGCCTGGGCCACCGCGGAACTGCTCCTGGAGGCCGGCAAGGTCGTCACCGACGGCGGCGAGGTGCTCGCCGACCTGGTGGACGTGCTCGGTGACGACGTGGTCGAGATCGAGGCGGAGTGGCGGCACCGGGCGACCGAGGCCTTCGACCTGCACACCGGCCAGGGCAACGGCCATGTCCAGTACAGCTTCGCCGCCCACCGCGCGGTCGTCGAGGTCGACACCGAGCTGGGCCTGGTCAAGGTGATCGAGCTGGCCTGCGCCCAGGACGTCGGCAAGGCACTCAACCCGCTCTCCGTCGTCGGCCAGATCCAGGGCGGTACGACCCAGGGCCTGGGGGTCGCGGTGATGGAGGAGATCATCGTCGACCCGAAGACGGCGAAGGTGAGGAACCCCTCCTTCACCGACTACCTGATCCCGACCATCCTCGACACGCCGACCATCCCGGTCGACGTCCTCGAACTCGCCGACGACCACGCCCCGTACGGGCTCCGTGGCATCGGCGAAGCCCCGACCCTGTCGTCGACCCCGGCCGTCCTCGCGGCGATCCGGAACGCGACGGGCCTGGAGCTGAACCGCACGCCCGTCCGCCCGGAACACCTCACCGGCACGGGACCCTCCGGGGGTTGAACCGGTAAGTCGTCCTGGGGGACCTCGTCCCCCAGGACCCCCCTGAATGTTCGCCTCGGGCCGTCCCCCGGGTCGGGCACCTCCCCAAATCCCGCCAGACGCCGAAGGCACGTCGCGGGTGCCCCTTTGAACCTTGGGAGTAGGCCCATATGACCCAGCAGTCACTCGAGCCGAAGACCGTCGCCGAAGACGCGGGAGAAGGCACCCGCGTCACGGCCGGCCGGTCCCGGCTCGACCGGTACTTTCACATATCCCGGAGAGGATCCACGGTCGCTCGTGAGGTCCGCGGCGGCGTCACCACCTTCATGGCGATGGCGTACATCCTCCTGCTCAACCCCCTGGTCCTGTCCGGCAAGGACGCGGCCGGGGACACCCTCGGCCAGAAGGCCCTCATCACCGCGACCGCGTTCGCGGCGGCCTTCACCACGCTGCTGATGGGCTTCGTCGGCAAGGTGCCGCTCGCGCTCGCCGCCGGCCTCTCCGTCTCCGGCGTGCTGTCCTCACAGGTCGCCCCGCAGATGACCTGGCCGCAGGCGATGGGCATGTGCGTGATGTACGGCGTCGTCATCATGCTCCTGGTCGTCACCGGCCTCCGCGAGCTGATCATGAACGCGATCCCGCTCGCGCTCAAGCACGGCATCACCATGGGCATCGGCCTGTTCATCGCCCTCATCGGTCTCTACAAGTCCGGCTTCGTGCACCAGGGCAAGGCCACCCCGCTCACCCTCGGCCCCGCGGGCCAACTCACCGGCTGGCCGGTGCTGCTCTTCGCCGGCACGCTGCTGCTGATCTTCATGCTCCAGGCCCGGAACGTCTCCGGTGCCATCCTGATCGGCATCATCAGCGGCACGGTCGTGGCGGCCGTACTCAACGGCCTCGGGGTCATCGACCCCAAGCAGTGGGCGGCCGGCGCCGCTCCCGCACTGCACGGCTCCGCCGTCTCCATGCCGGACTTCTCGCTCTTCGGGCACGTCGAGTTCGGCGGCTGGGGCAAGGTCGGCGCGATGACCGTGGCGATGATCGTCTTCACCCTGGTGCTCGCCGGATTCTTCGATGCGATGGCCACCATCATCGGCGTCGGCACGGAGGCCGAGCTCGCCGACGACAAGGGCCGGATGCCGGGCCTGTCCAAGGCGCTGTTCATCGACGGCGCGGGCGGCGCGATCGGAGGCGTGGCCGGCGGCTCCGGGCAGACCGTGTTCATCGAGTCGGCGACCGGCGTCGGCGAGGGTGCCCGTACCGGACTCGCCTCGGTGGTCACCGGCCTGTTCTTCGCGGCCTGTCTCTTCTTCACCCCGCTCACCGCGATCGTCCCGCAGGAGGTCGCCTCGGCCGCCCTGGTGGTCATCGGCGCGATGATGCTGATGAACGCCCGGCACGTCGACTGGGCCGACCGGGCCACCGCCATCCCGGTGTTCCTGACGGTCGTCCTGATGCCCTTCACCTACATGATCACCACGGGTGTGGCCGCCGGCGTCATCTCCTACACCGCCATCAAGGCAGCTCAGGGCAAGGCGCGGGAAGTCGGGGCATTCATGTGGGGCCTGACAGCCATCTTCCTGGTCTATTTCGCCCTCAATCCCATCGAGAGCTGGCTCGGCGTCCACTAGCTAGACGCTACACAGCCCCGCCCCTTTGGGGCGCCTCTCCCCAACGTCGTCCAAAGGAGACCGAGAGATGCTGGACATCGCCGAGGAGCTGAACCGGTGGGTCGCGGACGGCCGTGACTTCGCCGTGGCCACGGTGGTGGCGGTCGGCGGCAGCGCCCCGCGGCAGCCCGGCGCCGCCCTTGCGGTGGACGCCGACGGCACCGCCGTGGGCTCGGTCTCCGGCGGGTGTGTGGAGGGCGCCGTGTACGAGCTGTGCCGGCAGGCGCTGGAGGACGGCGAAACCGTCCTGGAGCGCTTCGGGTACAGCGACGAGGATGCCTTCGCCGTGGGTCTGACCTGTGGCGGCGTCATCGACATCCTCGTCACCCCGGTACGGGCGGACGACCCCGCCCGACCGGTGGTCGCGGCCGCGCTGGCCGCCGCCGCGCGTGGGGAGGCGGCGGCGGTCGCGCGGATCGTCACCGGGCCGGCCGAACTCCTCGGCCGCGCGCTGTTGGTGGACGCCGACGGCACCTGTGAGGGCGGCTTCGGCGGCCACCCCGAGCTGGACCGCACGGTTGCCGCCGAGGCAGAGGCCTTCCTGGACGCGGGCCGCACCGGCACCCTGGAGATCGGAGAGCAGGGCTCCCGCTGCGGAGCACCGCTCACGGTGCTGGTCGAGTCCTCGGTCCCGGCACCTCGGATGATCGTCTTCGGGGCGATCGACTTCGCGTCCGCGCTGGTCCGCGTCGGCAAGTTCCTCGACTACCACGTGACGGTGTGCGACGCGCGGCCCGTCTTCGCCACGAAGGCCCGCTTCCCGGAGGCCGACGAGATCGTCGTCGAGTGGCCGCACACGTACCTGGAGCGGACGCAGGTGGACGGCCGTACCGTCCTGTGCGTCCTCACCCACGACGCCAAGTTCGACATCCCGCTGCTCCGGCTCGCCCTGCGCCTGCCGGTCGCGTACGTCGGCGCGATGGGCTCCCGCCGCACCCACCTGGACCGCAACCAGCGGCTGCGCGAGGTCGGCGTCACAGAGCTGGAGCTGGCCCGCCTCAGGTCCCCCATCGGCCTCGACCTGGGCGCCCGTACGCCCGAGGAGACCGCCCTGTCGATCGCGGCCGAGATCGTCGCCAACCGCCGCGGCGGCCGCGGCCTCTCCCTGACCGGCGCCCACACCCCGATCCACCACGACACGGCATCGACATCGACGCCCGCGCGGCGGATCGGGTCGGTGGCCTAGTCCCCCCGGCCCAGGCCACCCCTCAGGGAGCGGAGCGCCCGGTCCGTTCCCCCGATCGCCGTACCGGTCCGGGCGCCAGGGGACGATGGAAGCGCCTTCATGGGCGTCGTACAGCGTCAAATGACGCGTTCGGCGGGGGGAGTTCCGTTCCGATGCCTTCGCGGTGCAACTCCTCTGCCCTCGCGGCGCGAGCGGACCGGGTCACTCCGCCGCCCAGCGCCGTAACCCCGCCAGGTCGAGTACGACGGTGCGGCCCCGGCGGGTGGCCACCAGGCCCTCCTGCTGCATCGCCCGCAGACAGCGCACCACCGACTCCCTGGACGCCCCGGTGGCGGCGGCCAGTTCTCGCTGGTTGACCTGGACGGAGACGGCACCCGGCAGCGTGTCCGGCGCGGCCGAACCGTACTGCACGGCGAGCTTCACCAGCAGCCCGGCCACCCGGGCCCGGGTGGTGCGGGCGCCCTGTTCGGCGCGCAGCCCGTCGGAGTCCCGTAACCGGCCCACGACACTGCGCAGCACCGCCAGGCACAGCGCCGAGTCGCGCTCCAGGAGCCGCAGGAAGGGGTCCGCGGCGACCACCACGCCCTCCGAGCGGCGCATCGCGGTGACCGTCGCGCCCCGCGGGCCGCCGTCGACACAGGCGAGCTCGCCGAGGAGTTCACCGGGGCCGCGCAGGGCGAGCAGACTGGTGTAGCCGTTGGCCGAGTCGACCGTCGCCTTCACCAGACCGGCCGTCAGCAGGACGACGGAGTCGGCCGCCTCGCCCTCCCGCATCAGCACCTCGCCGCGGACCCATCCGCGCGGGTGCCCGGCCTCCCGCAACAGCTTCACTTCCCCGGGCGCGAAGAACGCCACCTCCGAGCCTCCCGGCCGCATCGACCCACGGTGACCGTTCGGCACCGGAGGGCCACTGTCCATCGTGCGGCCGGGATCTGCCAAGGGGGGAGGCCAGGGCGGCGGCTACGGTTTCCTGAGCAGCGCGTTGACCGCCCGCCCGAACACCGCCCGGGCGGCCCGGTCCAGCAGCGGGTCAAAGGCCGACGGCATCCCCCGCACCCGCAGTTCCTCATGCCAGATCACCCGGGTACGGCCGCCGGGCCCGGGACGCACCTCCAGTTCGGCCCAGCCGAGCACCATCCGGCCGTGCTTGACCAGGCGGCACCGGCCGGAGCCGCCGTCCTCCGGGGGTTCCCAGACGGTCACCTCCATGGGGTCCTCGAAGGACAGCGGCCCGAGCCCGGAACGGGCCACGAAGACCGTGCCCTCATGGGTCGGGGGATCGGTGAGCACGCTGATCCGGGTCAGCGGGACCGCATCCGCGTGCGCGGACCACTCCGTGAGCCGGCGCCACGCCTCGTCGATGGGCAGCGGAGCCGTGCGTTGGAGAAGGAAGGTGACCACGGAACGATCGTAGGGAATCGGCCAGGCTCCGCGGGGCGCACACCAT
Source organism: Streptomyces sp. NPDC111744 (assembly GCF_055634995.1). Taxonomy (NCBI): domain Bacteria; kingdom Bacillati; phylum Actinomycetota; class Actinomycetes; order Kitasatosporales; family Streptomycetaceae; genus Streptomyces; species Streptomyces sp. NPDC111744. Next base: position 153,349 of record NZ_JBVKCG010000016.1, on the reverse strand, counting down.
CTGTTCACAGGACCGACGGAAACGTCCAAGACGGACCGGAAGCCGCCCCGGGCCCGTACGATTCCCGCCATGGGCGGGCAACCCCCTGCCTTCACGGGGAGTTGGCCGACATGCCGTTGAAGACCTATGGCGTACTGATCGCCCGGGCCGTCGACATCCGGCGGGAGGGCGCCGGCGACAGCCCGCACTACCAGATCCATCTCACCGACGACACAGGCGTCCACTACCGGGCCGCGGTCAACGTGCTCTCGCAGCAGAAGCCCGCCGAACTGCTCTACCTCGTCGACGACGACTTCAAGCACCCCCTCACCGTCCGCCTGGAGGGCCTGACGAGCGGCTGGAACACCCTGCCACCCGGGCCCGGCGGCCCCAACCTCGACTTCGTGCGCGGCAACCTCTTCGACCCGGCGCAGATGCGCGTCCTGCCGGCCGACCGCTCGGGCCCCGACAACGACCTGGCCGACCTGCTCGACCACTACGTACGCCGTGCCGTCGACGACCCCAGTGCCCGGCTGTACCTGTTCGGCGAGCGCTGGGGGCCCGAGACCGCCGTCAAGGACAAGGTCTTCGGCTTCCTGCCCGGCAACGGCGTCCACGACATCCACATGAACCAGGGCAACAGCGGCCGCTTCCGCAGCGACGACGGGGTGTGGCAGGACGGCGGGCTGCTCATCCGTCTCCCCGGAGACGGTCAGGTCCAGGAACGCTGGGTCGGGATCTTCCTCGCCTTCCAGAACCAGGCCTGGCACACCGACGACGTCACCGGCCACGCCCTCGACGGCGTCGACACCTCCCGTCCCGCCCCGGGCGACCAGCCGGTCCGGATCGTCGCCGCGCTGGTCAACCCGCCCGGCCCCGCGCCCGAAGCGGAGACCGTCACCCTCCTCAACGCCTCACCCGCCCCGGTCGACCTCACCGGCTGGCGCCTGCTCGACCGCATCGGGCAGACCTCCCCGGTCCCGCCCGGCCCGCTGGCCGCCGGTGCCACCCTCGCCGTGCCGCTGTCCGGTGGCGCCGAACTGGGCAACCAGGGCGGCGAGATCACCCTCCTCGACTCCGCCGGCCTCAAGGCGGACGGGGCGTCGTACACGGCCGAACAGGCGGCCCGAGAAGGATGGTGGGTCGTCTTCTGACGGGACCCTTTGAGGACAGCTTATAGAACGCTTGTGCGAATTTTTCGGATGGACTCGGTCTTCGACGCCTTCGGGTGTGAGCATGGAAGAAGAGGACCGACGCCGGCCCGAGAGGACGAACCGTGCGCTACCGGGACCGCGCCCAGGCCGGTCGCGAACTCGCGGCCGTACTGGGGAAGTTGCGCGACGAGGGTGGCCTGCCCGACCCCATCGTGCTGGCGCTGCCGCGGGGCGGGGCGGCCGTCGCCGCGGAGGTCGCGCGGGAGCTCTCGGCCCCGCTCGACGTGCTCGTCGTACGCAAGATCGGAGCCCCGTACCACGAGGAGTTCGGTGTCGGCGCGATCGCCGGGGACGACCCGCCGCTCCTCGACCGCGCGACCCTGGCCCACCTGCGCATGAGCGAGGACTCCCTGGCCCCAGTGGTGGAACGCGAGCGGCGGGAACTGCGCCGCCGCGAGCGCCGGTACCGGCAGGGGCGGCCGGCGCCCGAGCTGCGCGGCCGCACCGTGATCGTCGTCGACGACGGCCTGGCCACCGGCTCCACCGCCCGCGCCGCCCTGCGCCACGTACGGCGCCGGGGCCCGGCCCGGACCGTGCTGGCCGTCCCCGTCGGCGCGCCGGACTCCCTGGACGCGCTCGCCGCCGAGGCCGACCTCGTCGTCTGCCCGTGCCGGCCGGCCCTGTTCAGCGCGGTCGGCCAGTGGTACGACGACTTCGGGCAGCTGACGGACGCCGACGTACTGGACGCCCTGCGTGGCGCCTGAGAGAGAGGGAGCGCCGTGCCGGAACTGGGTGAGGGTGAGGCGCGTCGGCGGTTCGCCGAGGCACGCGTGGCACGGCTCGCCACCGTCGACGAGACCGGCCGCCCGCATCTCGTGCCGGTCGTCTTCGCACGGCACGGGGCCGACGGGATCGTCACCGCCGTGGACCACAAGCCCAAGACCACGCCCCGCCTCAAACGGCTGCGCAACATCGCCGCACAGCCGTCCGTGAGCCTGCTCGTGGACGCATACGACGAGAACTGGGACCACTTGTGGTGGGTCCGGGCGGACGGTGACGCGCGAGTGATTCCCGCCGACGCGTCGGTCATCGAGCCACTGTGCGAGAAATACCCGCAGTACCGGGAGCGTCCCCCCAGCGGTGCGGTCATTTTCGTGACGGTGTCGCGCTGGACGGGCTGGCAGGCGGCCGTCTCTTAGGCGCTGAGTTCCCGCCCGCCGCCCCAGGCGCGCGGCGCCGCACCGATGGTTACGATTTGATCAGGTTTGACACGTTACGGGGTGGACATGTGATGGCGACGCGCATCGCGGGGTACGAGGTCGAGGGTGAGATCGGGCGGGGCGGGATGGCCGTCGTCTACCGTGCGACGGACCTGCGCCTGGACCGCACCGTCGCCCTGAAGCTGCTCGCCCCGGAGATGGCCCGCAACGACACCTTCCGTCGCCGCTTCACCCACGAGTCGCGTGTGGCGGCCGCCCTCGACCATCCCCATATCGTGCCGATCTTCGAGGCCGGCGAGACGGACGGCGTCCTCTACATCGCGATGCGCTATGTGTCGGGCCCGGATCTGCGCGCGCTGCTGGACAAGGAGGGTGTGCTGCCGGTGGAGGCGGCGCTGCGGATCGCCGCGCAGGTCGCCTCTGCGCTCGACGCGGCACATGAGCACGATCTGGTGCACCGGGATGTGAAGCCCGGCAACGTGCTGGTGGCGCGGGGCACGGACAGCGACCACCCGGAGCACGTGTATCTCACGGATTTCGGGCTCACCAAGAAGTCGCTGTCGCTGACGGGGTTCACGACGGTCGGCGAGTTCGTCGGCACGCTGGACTATGTGGCGCCGGAGCAGATCTCGGGCCGCCCGGTGGACGGCCGGTGCGATCTCTACAGTCTCGCCTGCGTGGTCTTCGAGATGCTCGCCGGCGGTCCGCCCTTCGTCCGGGACGAGGACATCGCGCTGCTGTGGGCGCACCAGTACGACCGCCCGCCCGCGCTGAGCGAGGTGCGGTCCGGGTTGCCGCCGGGGTTGGACGAGGTGTTCGCCAAGGCGCTGGCCAAGGTTCCCGAGGAGCGTTACGACTCCTGCCTGGAGTTCGTGAGGGCGCTGCGACTCGCCGCGTTCGGCGTCGTACCGGGGGAGCCGGCCCCGCCGGACCGGCCCGCGCGAAGGACCCCCACCGTCCGCCGGAACACCGGACCCGCCGAGCCACCGCCCACCTGGGCCCGCCCGGTGTTCGGCCCCTGAGGCCTGTCCGCCGGAACCTCGCCCCTCCCGGAGGAACTGCTCAGCCCAGACGGTCTTGCCGGTGCCGGCGTGCCGGGTGCCCCAGCGTCGGCTGAGCTGGCCGACGAGGAGCAGGCCGCAGCCGCCCTCGTCGTAGGTGTGGGCCCGTCGCATGTGCCGTCGCGCCGGCCCCGCGTGAGCGCGAGACGCTGAAGCAGATCGCCGCGGGCTGTACATACCTGCAGGCGGCACGGCACATGGGGCTCTCCCGGCACACCGTCGACGCCTACCTCCGCCGTATCCGCGCCAAGCTCGACATCGACACCACGGCCGAGCTCACCCGGCTGGCCATCTCCCTTGGCCTGTGAGATCCGCCCGGCCGTGACAGCGTGGGAGCAACGGCTGAGCACGGGTGTCCTGGAGGCGGAGATGACGGTGAACGGGCTCGGACTTGTGGTGCACGGGGGCCGCCCTGAGGCGGTGGACGCCGCCCGTGGCGTGCGGGCGTGGGCGGCGGAGCACGATGTGCGGTGCACGGACATCGACGTGTGGAACGACGGCGGACGGCACCACTCCGTGGAGGAGGTCGCGGCCGCGGGCGACCCCGACCTGATCGTCACCCTCGGCGGCGACGGCACCTTCCTGCGCGGCGCCCGGCTCGCCGCCCGCAACGACGCTCTGGTCCTCGGCGTCGACCTGGGCCGGGTCGGCTTCCTGACCGAGGTGGCGGCCTCCTCCGTGCGGGAGGCGCTGGACGCGGTCCGCGAGGACCGGTTCACCGTCGACAGCCGGATGCTGCTCACCATGCGCGCCTCCCGCCGTCTGGAGATGCCCTCCGACATGGAGGAGCTGATGCGCTACGGCCGCGGGCCGCTGCTGCCGCCGCCCCAGGTGCGCACCGACTGCGAGGAGAACGCGGAGTGGGGCGTGCCCCTGCACGTCACCGCGGTCAACGACGTCGTACTGGAGAAGCTCTCCCGGGACCGTCAGGTGTCCATCGGCGTGTATGTCTCCGGGCGGCTGCTCGCCTCCTACTCCGCCGACGCGCTTTTGGTGGCGACCCCGACCGGCTCGACCGCCTACAGCTTCGCCGCCGGCGGTCCCGTCGTCTCGCCGTGCGCCGACGCGCTCGTCTTCACGCCGGTCGCCCCGCACATGGCGTTCAACCGCTCGGTCGTCACGGCCCCGAACGAGGCCGTCGGACTGCGCATCCTGGAACACTCGGGGCAGGTCGCGGTCAGCGTCGACGGGCAGGTGCGGGGCGTCCTGGGGCCGGGGGACTGGATCGGCGTGTACGCCGCCCCGGTCCGGCTGCGCGTGATCCGGCTCGCGCCGATGGACTTCTACGGCCGGCTGCGCGAGCGCATGAACCTCACCGACGCCCCGGCCGCGGTCGCCGACGGCGCCGCCGCGCCTCTGTGGTCGCTGCGGACACCCCCGCCCGACGACCTCTCCCATCTCTCCCTGCTGCCCCCCAGCACGCTGAACGCCGAACCGGAAGAGCTGTGCGCCGAGGATGCCGAGGACGATGTCGCCCCGGCACCCGGCCGCGGCTGATCACCGCCGTGGTGTCCAGCGTGGCGACCTCGTCGGCGGTCGGTTCGATGCCGGCGGCGGCCACGTTCTGCTCCAGCCACTTCACCCGCTTCGTCCCCGGGATCGGCACCACGGGCACATCGAGAACCGCGCCGCGAGGGGCAGGCCGACCGGCAGATCCGGCTCCTCATGGACGGCCTGCAGACAGGTGCTCCGGCCCGCGCCGAAGGGCGCCGGCCGGAGCGGTGAGGGGCGGTGGGGCCGGTCAGTCCGCGGCGCGTACCGCCGGCATGGTGAGCGCGACCGGCCCGCTCTTGCAGGAGTCGTGGCAGTCCTTCTCCAGGCTGCAGCACAGCGAGCAGACCGCCCCCGCGTGGAATGGGCAGTTGGCCACGTCCGGCCGCTCGAACTCGGTCGTGCACACCGTGCAGGTCAGCACGGCCGCCGAGGGCAGCCCGTCCGCGCCGAGGAGCGGTTCCGCCAGGTCGTCGACGCGGGCGATGTAGTACTTCCCCTTGGTCAGCACCGCGAACAGCGGCGAGAGCACCATCGCCAGGAACAGCGCGATGAACGGCGAGTATGCCTTGCCGTAGTCCCCGAAGGCGTTGAAGTAGGCGGCGATCGAGACCGCCGACGCGATCAGCATCGAACCGAAGCCCACCGGGTTGAAGTTGTGCAGATGGGCACGCTTGAACTCGATGTACGACGGGCTCAGCTTGAGCGGCTTGTTGACCACCAGGTCGGCGACGACCGCGCCGATCCAGGCGATCGCCACGTTGGAGTAGAAGCCGAGGACGGTGTTGAGGAAGCCGAAGACACCGCCCTCCATCAGGGCCAGCGCGATGCCGACGTTGAGGAAGATGTAGACGACACGGCCGGGGTGACGATGGGTCAGCCGGGAGAAGAAGTTCGACCAGGACAGCGAACCGGAGTACGCGTTCGTCGAGTTGATCTTTATCTGGGAGAGGATCACGAAGAACGTGGCCAGGCCCAGGGCGACGGGCGCGGCGAAGGTCCTGAAGCCGTGCACGTACTGCTGGATCGGCTCGTTGGCCTTGGCCAGGCCCACGCTGCCGGCGATGTAGAAGGCGAGGAAGGCGCCGCCGATCTGCTTGGCCGCGCCGAGCACCACCCAGCCCGGACCGGCGGAGAGCACCGCACCCCACCACTTCCTGCCGTTCTCCGGAGTCTTGTCCGGCATGAACCGCAGATAGTCCACCTGCTCACCGATCTGGGCGATCAGCGACAGCGCCACACCGGCGCCCGCGCCCACCCCGAGCATGCTGATGCCGGACCCGGTGGGGGAGTTGCCCGCGAAGTGCGTGAACTCCGAGAACGTACCCGGCTCCTGGATGGCGATGGACACGAACGGCGCGACCATCAGCACCAGCCAGACGGGCTGCGTCCACACCTGCATCTTCGACAGCGCGGTCATGCCGTAGACGACGAGCGGCAGGATGATGACCGAGCAGATCAGATAGCCGACCGCGAGCGGGATGTGCAGGCCCAGCTCCAGGGCCTGCGCCATGATGGAGCCTTCGAGGGCGAAGAAGATGAAGGTGAAGCTGGCGTAGATGACCGAGGTGAGCGTCGAGCCGAGATAGCCGAAGCCGGCGCCCCGGGTCAACAGGTCCATGTCGATGGAGTACTTGGCCGAGTAGTACGAGATCGGGATGCCGGTGAGGAAGATGACCACCGCCGCGGTCAGGATCGCCACCATCGCGCTGGAGAAGCCGTTGGAGATGGCGATCGAGCCGCCGATGGCGAAATCCGCGAGATAGGCGATACCGCCGAGCGCCGTGGTGGCCACCACATAGGGAGTCCAGCGGCGAAAGGACTTCGGCGCGTAGCGCAGCGAGTAGTCCTCCAGCGTGTCGTTCTTCGCCCAGTCGTTGTACGTCCGTTTCCCGTCCGTCCCGTCCGTCCCGTCCGTCCCGTCCGTCCCGTCCGTCCCGTCCGTCCCGTCCGTCCCGTCCGTCCCGCCGTCCAGCACGGCCGGCGGCCCCTCTTTGCCGACGATCTCCGTCACGACTCTGCCCTCTCTCGTCCCCGGTCGTTTGCACCGAAGAGTCGCGGCGCGCCGTTTCCCGAACGTTTCACCTCCTTTAAAAAGACAGAGCTTGGTACTTCCCGTGGGAAGAGCTGGGGGTGGAGGGGCGATCCGGGGCGGCAGCGCCTGCCGTACCGCCGAGGTGTGCGCCGTCAGTGGTCGGCCGGAGGCCGGGGGAGTCACCAGCCGGTGAACAGCAGATGGTTCAGCAGCAGCGCGAGCAGCGCCTGTGCGGTGAGCCAGGCCCGCGGCCGGGGCAGGAACGCACAGGCCGGGAGCAGCCACATCGCGAAGGGCAGCCAGATGCGCTCCGTCTCCGCCTTGCTCATCCCGGACACGTCGGCGACCAGCAGCGCGAGCACCGCGACCGTCACCAGGAAGGCGAGGCGGGTCGGTGCGGAGCCCGCCGTACCGCGGTGGATCAGCGTGGAACCCGCCCGCCGCAGCCCCGCCGCCGTAGCCGGCCCGGTGATGATCACCGTGCAGGCCAGGTTGGCCCACACCCAGTAGCCGTACGGGCGGGTGCCGCCGATGCCCTGGTAGTAACGGGTGACCAGCAGCCGGTACCCCTCCCACCAGTCGAACCCGGCGAGCGTGAACGCGACCGGGACCACCGCCGTCCCCGCCACCAGCAGGGCGAGGATGACCGGCCGGGCCCGGACCCGGCGCCGGCCGGGCACCAGTACCGCCGCCCCGATCAGCGCGAAGAGCGTCAGGCCGTACGACAGATAGCAGGTCAGGCCGTACAGCAGTCCCGCACCCGCGGCCCACCCCACGGACCGTCCGGTCACCGCGAGCGCCAGCAGCGCCACCGCCCAGGCGGCGACCGCCGCGAAGTACCCGTCGGCCGAGGCGCCCACCCACACCGCGGCCGGCGCCAGCACCAGGAAGGGCGCGGCCCGCCGGGCGAGCCGCTCGTCGGCCAGCGCCCGCACCGCGACCAGCACGGCGACACAGGCCGTCGACCCGACGGTGATGCACCAGGCGCCCGCCCAGCCGCCGCCGTGCAGCCCGATCCGGTCAAGGAGGACGAAGGTGAGGGTGGCCGCCGGCGGGTGCCCGGCGATATGGGTAGGCCAGGGCGCGGGGGTGCCGCTGACGATGTGGTGGGTGAAGTCGCGCAGGGTCGCCGGGATGTCGTGGAAGCGGCCGATGCCTGTGAGGTACTCGTTCGAGTTGGTGAGCCGGCCCGCCACGCCCCGCTGCCAGTTGTCGACCAGCGCCAGCGACCAGGTCCAGGCCAGAGCGGCGCCCCAGGCCGCAGCGAGCAGCCATCGCCACGGCAGCCGCAGCGCCAGGTTCGGCCCGTACGCCACCACGGCGACCGCGACCAGCACGGCGGCCGGGGTGCCCGGGCCCACATGCGGGTCCCAGTCGGCGAACAGCGGCGGCCAGTGCACGAACAGGGTGCGGTAGGCGTCCTGGATGTGCCGACCGACCAGGACGGCGACGAGCACCAGCAGGGCGGCGGCGAGGACGGCGTACAGATCGGCGTGCCGATCACGGTGGGGAGCGCGGGTCACACCGGAACGCTAGGTGGACGACCGTCCGAAAGAGCGGATCAGGCCGCTGACGTCAGACTTTCGTCATGGGTTGCGCACCCTTTCACGGGGTTCTCCCGGCCTACCGTCGGACCATGCGACACGACGACCCGCGGCTTCCCTCCTCACCCGGCTTCTGGCGCAGCCCGCTGCGCGGCACCTGGTTCACCTCGGTGCTGGGCCTCGTGCTGCTCGTCGGCATCACCGTGCTGTTCGTGACCGGACTGGTGTCGTACGCCGCGTACAACCCGAACCTGGCCCCGGTGAACGACCAGACGCCGGACAAGGGCGTCCTCGGCTTCTACCTGTTCTCGTGGCCGACGAACCCGTCCTGGCTCTACCGGCTCACCCAGGGCCTGCACGTCACCCTCGGCGTCACCCTGACCCCGGTGCTGCTCGCCAAGCTGTGGTCGGTGGTGCCGAAGCTGTTCACGCTGCCCCCGGCCCGCTCGCTCGCCCACGCCCTGGAGCGGATCTCGCTGCTGTTGCTGGTCGGCGGCGGTCTCTTCGAGTTCACGACCGGTGTCCTCAACGTCCAGCTCGACTACGTCTTCCCCGGTTCCTTCTACCCCCTGCACTTCTACGGCGCCTGGGTGTTCTTCGCCGCGTTCATGGCGCACGCGGCGCTCAAGGTGCCGGCGGCGCTCCGGGCGGTCCGGCAACGGCGGCGGGACGAAGGCGAGTTGGCGTCCGCCCGGCCGGACGCGCCGACGGTGTCCCGGCGCGGGGCGCTGTGGTTCGTCGGGGGCGCGTCCCTGCTGCTGCTCGTCACCACGGCCGGGCAGAGCATCGGGGGCGCGCTGCGGCGCACCGCCCTGCTCGCACCGCACGGCGGAGCCGACCCCGGCAGCGGGCCGAACGGCTTCCAGATCAACAAGACGGCCGCGTACGCCGGGATCGACGCCAGAGAGACCGGCGGCGAGGCCTGGCGGCTGGTCGTCACCAGACGCGACGGCCGGACGGTCCGCCTCAGCCGCACCGAGCTGCTCCAACTGCGCCTGCACAGCGCCGCGTTGCCCATCGCCTGCGTCGAGGGCTGGTCGACCGCCGACCAGTGGTGGCGCGGGGTGCGGCTGCGCGACCTCGCGGCGCTCGTCGGCTACGACGGCGACCCACCGGACGTGCTCGTCGAGTCGATCCAGCTCCACGGCGCCTTCCGCCGTGCGGCCCTGCGCGCCAACCAGGTCGCCGACCCGCGGTCCCTGCTCGCCCTCCAGGTGAACGGCGAGGACCTGTCCCCCGACCACGGCTACCCGGCGCGCGTGATCGTGCCCGCCGCACCCGGTGTGCTCAACACCAAGTGGGTGGCCCGGATGACCTTCGGAGACCTGTGATGCGCTCGCCCCTGCCCGTCGGCGTCCTGCTGAGGCGGCTGCGCCTCCAGCTCGGCAGCCCCCTGCAGATCCTGCTGCTGGCCTGCTCGTTCGCGCTCGCCGCCTATGCCGGCGTACGACTGCTGTCCGGTGACTGGCTCGGCGTGGCGCTGTGGGTGGTGGGGGCGGCCCTGCTGCACGACCTCGTACTGCTGCCGCTGTACTCGCTGGCCGACCGGGCGGCGGTACGCGGGCTGGGCGCCGCCGGGCGCCGGGGGTGGTCGATGTACGTCCGGGTCCCGGCCGCGCTCTCCGCGCTGCTCCTGCTGGTGTGGTTCCCGCTGATCAGCGGGATGGTGGCCGGGCATTACCAGTCGGCCACCGGCCTGTCCACGGACGGTTACCTCGCCCGCTGGCTGCTGATCACCGCCGTGCTCTTCGGCGGCTCGGCACTGCTGCTGGCGCGCCGGCTGCGCAGCGCGACGAAGCGGCGGCCACCGGCCGCCCACTGACCGGCCCGCTCCCATCCCCACGCGTACCGCAGCAGGGCCGCGGTGCCGAGCCGTGCCCAGAGGAAGGGGGCACCGACCGCCTCATGGGCGTCGGTGAGGTGGACATGGGCGCGTTCGTCGACGTCCACCGGAGCGGTCTCGGCGATCAACAGGCCGGCCGGGGCGAGGAGTTGGCCGACCCGGTCCAGCAGGTCGCGCGGGTCGCCGCCGATACCGACGTTGCCGTCCATGAGCAGGACGGTGCCCCAGCGGCCCTCGCCGGGCAGCGGCTCGAAGACCGAGCGGCGCAGCGCCTGGCCGCCGAGGTGCACGGTGTGGTCGACGGCGGCCGCACTGACGTCGATACCGAGGACGGTACGGCCCCGGGCGGCGAGTTCGGCGACGAGCCGTCCGGGGCCGCAGCCGACGTCGAGGACGGCACCCTCGCAGCGGTCCAGGACCTCCCGGTCGACCGGGTCGGCCCGCGCGCACCAGCGCTCGACGTCCAGGGGAAGCAGCCACCCGTCGGTGCGGCGCAGGAACAGCGGGCCGCGGCCGGCGCGCAGCGCGGCGGCGTAGGGGTCGGCGCCGGTCCAGGCGACAGGAGGCGAGGTGGTCATCGGTGGCCCGTCCCGCTGTGCGCCGTATACCGGGCCAGGCGGGCGGCGAACCGGCCGCGCGGTGCGAGGGCGGCGACGGCGGTCGCGTCCGCCGCGGTGTCCACGTCCCGCAGCCTCGGCAGGTCTGTGACCCGCAGCCCGGCGGCGACGAGCCGCTGCCGCTGGACCGCGCCCGTCTCCGGCGTGGACATCGGCACCCCGCGCAGCAGCGTGGGGTCCGGGTCGGCCAGCCCCAGCGCCCAGAACCCGCCGTCCTCGGCGGGACCGAAGTAGGCGTCGCAGTCCGCGAAGTCCACGGTGAGCAGGGCCGGGTTGACCTGCGGAGTGTCCATGCCGATGAGGAGAGTGGGACCGGTGCAGCCGGCGAACGCGTGCGCGAGCCGCTCGTCCAGCCCGCCGGCACACTGCGGTACGACGTCGAAGCCGGCCGGCAGCCACGGGCCGGGGCTGCCGTCGAGGGCGAGGACGCGGCGCGTGGCGGGGGTGTCGGCGACCGTCCGCAGGGTGTCGGCGAGGGACGCCTCGGCGAGGGCGGCGGCCTGCTCGGGGGAGAACGGCGGGGTGAGCCGCGTCTTGACCCGACCGGGCCTGGGCTCCTTGGCGATGACGAGGAGGGTGGTCATGTGGGGGTTCCTTGAGTGGAGACGCGGGGTGGGGAGGGCCTACGACTGCCCGCAGCCAGGCAGCTCGCGAGAGTGCGGCGCCCCTCTGGGGGCGCGGGGCTGTATCGATGTGCGGCTCCGCCGCGTGGGCGCGCTCAACCCCCGCCGGCCCGCACCCGGGGCGGCTCCTTCAGTACCCGGCTCATGTCCCGCACCGCCTGCCAGGTGCCGCGCCAGGTGCCGGTGACCTTCGAGACACCGGTGCGCGGCCGGTACGGCACCTCGTGCTCCACGACCCGCCAGCCCGCGTCGGCCGCCCGCACCACCATCTGGAGCGGATAGCCGCTGCGCCGGTCGTCGAGCGACAGCGCGAGCAGCGGTTCACGGCGCGCCGCCCGCAGCGGGCCGAGGTCGTGCAGCCGCAGCCCGGTACGGCGCCGTAGCATCCGTGCCAGCGCCAGGTTCCCGGCACGGGCATGCGCCGGCCAGGCCCCGCGGCCCTGCGGCCGCCGTCGGCCCAGCACCAAGTCCGCCTCCCCGGCGAGGACTTCTCGCACGAACGGCACGAGGAGCCCCGGATCCAGGGAGGCGTCGCAGTCGCAGAAGCAGACGATGTCGGCGGTCGCGGCGGTCAGCCCCGCATGGCACGCCGCGCCGAAGCCGCGCCGCGGCTCGTGGACGACGGTCGCGCCGAGCGCCCGGGCGATGTCCGCCGAGCCGTCCGTGGAGCCGTTGTCCACCACGAGGGGCCGCCAGCCCGCAGGGATCCGGCCCAGCACCCAGGGCAGCGCCTCGGCCTCGTTCAGGCAGGGGAGGACGACGTCCACGTCCGTCGTCGGGGAGGATGGTGAGATGGTCACGGTTGTCACCCTACGAACGTGAACCGGACATAACGGGCGTCGGTTCCTTACGAAACACGGACGTCGCGCCCCGTGCCCACCCTCGGGCGCGACACCCGCGACGGCCCGGTGCGAGGGTAAAGGCATGCAGCAGCCGTACGAGCTCACCGAGGACCGGGCCACCACCGGTGCCGCCCGGGTCCTGGTCGTCGACGACGACCCGACCGTCGCCGAGGTCGTCACCGGGTATCTCGACCGCGCCGGGTACCTGGTCGACCACGCCGACGACGGCCCCACCGCGCTGACCCGCGCCGCCGACCACTGGCCGGACCTGGTGGTGCTCGACCTGATGCTGCCCGGCATGGACGGCCTGCAGGTCTGCCGGAGGCTGCGCGGCCGCGCCCCCGTCCCGGTCATCATGCTCACCGCGCGTGGCGACGAGGACGACCGGATCATGGGCCTGGAGGTCGGCGCCGACGACTACGTCACCAAGCCCTTCAGCCCTCGTGAACTGGTCCTGCGGGTGGAGTCGGTGCTGCGCCGCGCCCGTCCCGCGCCCGCCGCGCACTCCTTCTCCACCGCCGGACTCACCCTCGACCCAGGCGCCCGTCGCGCCACCAGGAACGGCACCGAACTCGCCCTCACCCTGCGCGAGTTCGACCTCCTCGCCTTCTTCCTGCGGCACCCCGGGCGGGCGTTCAGCAGGGAGGACCTGATGCGCGAGGTGTGGGGCTGGGACTTCGGTGACCTGTCCACCGTCACCGTCCATGTCCGCCGGCTGCGCGCCAAGGTCGAGGACGACCCGGCCCGGCCGCGCCTGATCCAGACGGTGTGGGGCGTCGGCTACCGCTTCGACCCCGAGGCCGACGAGCAGGAGACGGACTGACATGCGTGACACCCTGCTGATCGCTCTGTACGCCCTGGCGGGCGCCGCCCTCACCGGGCTCGCCGGAGCGGCCGCGCTGCGCCTGCTCCGGCGCCGCTCGCTCACCCTGTCCATCGCCGTGGTCGCCGCCGTCGGCGTGGTCGCGATGCTCGCCGGCACCCTGGCCGTCGCCTGGGCGATGCTCCTCTCCTCGCACGACCTGTCGGTGGTGACCACGGTGGTCGCGATGGCGGCGGTGGTGTCCCTTGCCAGCGCGCTGATACTGGGCCGCTGGGTCGGCGCCCGCAGCCGCGAACTCGCACTCGCCGCACGCTCGTTCGGTGAGGAGGGCGACTTCGCCGTACCCGCGGCTCCGGCCACCGCCGAACTGGCCGCGGTGAGCCGCGAGTTGGCGGCCACCAGCGCGAGGCTCGCCGAGTCCCGGGAGCGGGAGCGCGCGTTGGAGACCTCGCGCCGGGAACTGGTCGCCTGGATCTCGCACGACCTGCGCACCCCGCTCGCCGGTCTGCGCGCCATGTCGGAGGCGCTGGAGGACGGCGTCGCCACCGACCCGGACCGCTATCTGAAGCAGATCCGCACCGAGGTCGAACGCCTCAACGACATGGTCGGCGACCTCTTCGAACTCTCCCGCATCCACGCCGGGACGCTCGCGCTGAGCCCGAGCCGGATGTCGCTGTACGACCTCGTCGGCGACGCGCTCGCGGGCGCCGACCCGCTGGCGCGTGAGCACGGCGTACGGCTGGTCGGCGACCGGGTGGAGCCGGTGCCGGTCGAGGTGGACGGCAAGGAGATGAGCCGTGTGCTGGGCAATCTGCTGGTGAACGCCATCCGCCGGACGCCGCCCGACGGCACGGTCGCGGTCGCCGCCGAGCGCGGTCCGGAGGGGGTCGTCCTGTCCGTCACGGACGGCTGCGGCGGTATCCCCGAGGAGGACCTGCCCCGCGTCTTCGACACCGGCTGGCGCGGCAGTCACGCGCGGACGCCCCCTGCCGGAGCGGGACTGGGCCTCGCCATCGTGCGCGGGATCGTGGAGGCCCACCAGGGGCGGGCCACCGTACACAACATCCCGGGCGGCTGCCGCTTCGAGGTCACGCTGCCGACGGCGCCGTAGCTCACCGCACCCGCGCGAACTCCCGCATCCCGTCGGCGAAGCCGACCTCGGCCTTCCAGCCCAGCTCGGCCCGCAGCCGCGAGGAGTCGGCCGTGATGTGCCGCACGTCCCCGAGCCGGAACTTCCCGGTGACCACCGGCGTCGGCCCGCCGTGGGCGTCGGCCAGCGCGCGGGCCATCTCGCCGACGGTGTGCGGCTCGCCGCTGCCGGTGTTGTACGCGGTCAGCGCACCCGGCTCCGGCCGCGCCTCCAGGGCCACCGCGTTGGCGGCGGCCACGTCCCGGACATGCACGAAGTCCCGGCGCTGCCGCCCGTCCTCGAACACCCGGGGCGCCTCACCCCGGGCGAGCGCCGACCGGAAGAAGGAGGCCACGCCGGCGTAGGGGGTGTCACGGGGCATCCGGGGGCCGTACACGTTGTGGTAGCGCAGGGACACCGCCGAACCGCCCGTCGACCGGGCCCAGGCGGCGGCCAGATGCTCCTGGGCCAGCTTGGTCGTGGCGTACACATTGCGTGGATCGACCGGCGCGTCCTCGGCGACCAGCCCCGGTGCCAACTCGGCGCCGCACACGGGACAGTTCGGCTCGAACCGCCCGGCCTCCAGATCGGCGACCGCGCGCGGCCCCGGTCGTACGACACCGTGGCGCGGACACTCGTACCGGCCCTCCCCGTACACGACCATCGACCCGGCCAGCACGAGGTGCCGTACCCCCGCCTCGGCCATCGCGGAGAGCAGCACGGCCGTACCGAGGTCATTGCGGGAGACGTACTCCGCCGCGTCCCCGAACCCCACCCCAAGACCGACCATCGCGGCCTGATGGCAGACCGCGTCCACGCCCGCGAGCGCCCGCCCGACCGCCGCCGGATTGCGCACGTCGGCGCCCGGATCGTCGCGCACGTCGAACACGACCGCCTCGTGCCCGCGCGCCGTCAGCGCCTCGACGACATGGGACCCGATGAACCCGGCACCGCCGGTGACCAGTACACGCATACCGCCACGCTAGGCCGGCACGGGCGCCGGACCACGCGAGCGCGCCCGCACGTCACGACTCCGTAAGAGGTTCCGCCGAAGCCGGCGACGCGGCCGGCCACCCGCCGTCCGGGACGGCGGCATCAGCCGCGGTATCGCGGGCACTCGGCCGCTGACACTGCCCCGGGAGGTGCCGTCATCGTGGCCGAAGCTGCGGAACCCTCGAAGGACGTGCGGCTCTCGCCGCACGGGCGTCTCGTCCTGTCGCGGATCGAGGCGGAGCTGCGAGCCGACCGCCGCTTCATGCGCCGGATGCGCGCTCGGCGCGGCCTGGTCCGGCTGCGGCCGGCCGTCGCCCTGCTGACGGCGGCCTCGCTGTTCCTGGCAGTCATGGGGATACGCACCTCGGCCCCCGTGGTGCTGTGTGGCGCACCCCGTACCGCCGTCACCACGTCCTGGGCCAGGCGGTGCAGCTTGGTGTTGGTGTGCTGAGAGGCCGAGACCAGCACCTCCCACGCCTCGTCGGCCTTCAGACCGAAGGACGCCATGAGGACTCCGCGGGCCATGTCGATGTCCGGCCGGGTCCGCAGCGCACGCCCGAGCTGGACGACCTCGGTCTGGAGCAGCCGGTCGCCGGTGTCCGCGCACGGACCGGTGTGATCGCCCGGATCGGGGTCCTCGCGCCGATCGGTGTGGTCGTGCGCCGACGAGAAGAGTTCGTATGTGTCCGTGAGGGTGAGCAGGCGTTCCACGGCGGTGCCGGCGGCGGTGACGATCACGGTCTTGCCCGCCGCGACGGCCTGACTCCGAAGGCCCAGCAGGACGTTGAGCGCGGCGCAGTCCGCGAACACCAGTCCGCCGAGGTCCAGGTCCACGCCGTGGACCGACCTGGTGAGGGCGTTGCGCAGGGCACGCCGTAGGTGCTCGCTCTCGTCGAGAGAGCACTTCCCGCTCACGGTGACCGTCACCCGTCCGCCGTCCGGTCCCGTCCACACCCGCAGAGCGCCGGCGGACGATGACGGGCTGAGGACACAGCACGGGCTCGTCGACGGCCCTTCAATGGGCGTTTCCGGCATGGTCGCCTCCTCCCCAAGTCTTCCTCCAGGGTCGTGCGTTCCCCGTGACACGCCAAGGCATACGCGAATTTGCTTTCGTGTTTTTGGATGTGTGAACGTGTAGCCGTACGATTTGGGCGTGATGGGAGACGACGGAGTTCCTGAGCCGCACACGGGGTGGACGTTCGTGACCAATCACGCGCGGGTGTTGGCCAGCATCGCCGGCAACCACAACGCGCGGATCCGTGACATCGCCGCGCGCTGCCGGCTCACCGAACGCGCCGTCCAGAAGATCATCTCGGATCTGGAGCAGGACGGTTACCTCTCCCACACGCGCAACGGCCGCACCAACCACTACCGGATCGACCCGGGCAAGGTCCTGCGCCACCCGGCCGAGGCCGGCCTGACCGTGGCCGCGCTGCTGTCGATGCTGGTCCAGGACGAGGCCGAGCGCCACGACACGGCCGAACAGCGCCGGGTCGACTCCTGACGGGGGCCGGCCCGCCGGGCGGGAGGGTCTCTCAGCAGCCGTCGGGTCGGTCTCAGTAGCCGCTGAGGAGGGCGCGCACCCTAAGAACGGGACCTTCACCGACCGCCCGGTCCACCGCACCTCCGTGTCGGGGGACAGGTCCTGTGCGGCGGCCGCGGGGACCTCGGTGAGCTTCTCGCAACGGCTCAGGAACACCGCCCGGAGTTCGGCGTCGGACATCCGACGACAGGGGGCCTCCCGCTCGAAGCCCCTGGTCTCCACCGGCGACCGGTCGAGGAACGCCTGGAGCACCCGGGCCAGTTCCTCGGCGTTGCCCGTCCGGTGGGCCAGGACGTCCCGCACCGTCCACGCCTCGCACCACGTACCGTCGTCGGGCCGCCGCCCCTGCACCGCGCGGACGAACGGGGCCAGTTCCGGCAGGGTCTCGTCGACCCGGGAGGGAATCACGCGCCACGGGCAGCCGGGCGGGTCACCGGCCAAACGCCCCCCACAACCTGATCGCCACCATCGACGGCGTCAGATGACGAAGGTGGGCTGTTCGGCGACGCCCAGCAGGCTGCGGCCGTAGATCTCCCGGCCCAGGTCGGGGTTGACGCCGCCGTGGCGGGAGACGGTACCGAGGTCGCGCCAGATCCGCTGGACCGGGTGCGGGGAAGTCCTCGCCCAGTCTCCGGACTCCGGCGACCCGGTCAGCACGCGCCCTCGCCGTGCGTCGACCGTACCCGGAACAGGCGCGGCCGCACCTCGGTCACGATCGGATGCTCCTACTCCCTGGGGGGCTTGACGGCGATGTCGAGGTAGAAGGCGTCGATGCTGCGGACGGCCGTCTCGAACTCCTCCAGGTTGACGGGCTTGGTGACATAGGCGTTGGCGTGGTGCTGGTACGCGCCGTTGACGTCGGCGGGAGCCACGGACGTGGTCAGCACGACGACCGGGATGGTCCGCAGATCCGCGTCCTCCTTGACCACGGCGAGGAACTCGCGCCCGTTCATCCGGGGCATGTTGAGGTCGAGCACGATGAGGTCCGGGCGCTCGTTGGCCGGGTCGCGCAGAAAGTTCAGGGCCTCGATACCGTCGGATACCTGGGTGAGGTTGCGCGTACCGCGCTCGGCGAGGGCGTCCTGGATGAGCATCGCGTCGGCGACGTCGTCCTCGACCAGCAGCACGTCGTACGGGCGGATTGCGGCGGCAGCCATGATTCACGAACTCCGGTGTGTGGGGTGGCGGGTCGAGTGGTCTGTGCTGTTCGTGATCAGCCCGGGCCAGCGGCGCCGAGCTCCTTGGCGGCTCATACTGACGGCCCGGCCGATCTCGGGGTAGCCGGCGCCGCTCGCGGCGGCGGCGTGGGCGGCCTGGTCCTCCAGGTGTCTGACGGCCTCTTTGACGCCTGCGAGTACCCGCAACCGCAGCAGAGCATGCCGACGGGCCTCGCCCGCCGTGTCGACGGGCTCCGCCGGAGGGTGGGCGGTCTCCTGCGTGAGGAGCCGGGTCAGTTCGTCCACCACCTGGGTCACCAGCACGTCCGCATCCCCACTCGGCGGACGGGGAGGGGGAGGAAGAGCGGGCATGCCATCACCCTAGGGCGTTGATCCAGGAGGGGACAACATACGTTGTCGGGCCGCTAGTACAGTGTGCTTGCCGCGCGCCGAGGTGCGGCCCGGAACAGCTGGCCGAGGGAGCAGCCCACCGCGATGAGAAGGAAGCCGTCAGGCGCCGTGGGCGCGTTCGCGGGCTGGACGACCCGGCGCTGGCTGCGGGTGGGTGTGGCCGCCACCCTGGTCGTCCTCGCGGTGCTGGGGTCGCTGGGCGGCTGGGCCATGTGGCGGACCTCGCAGATCACGACCGCGCTGGTGGACCGGCGTTCGCCCGCCCTGATCGAGTCGATCCGGGTCGAGACGGCTCTGGTCAACCAGGAGACCGGCGTCCGCGGCTACGGCCTGTCCGGACAACGGGACTTCCTGCAGCCCTACGCGCAGGGTGTGGCCGGCGAGCAGGCGGCGCTCAAGCGGCTGCGGCCCCTGCTCGACGACGGCCGGGCCCGTGCGGACCTGGCCGAGGTGGAGAGACTCGCCGGGACCTGGCAGGAGCGCATCGCCCACCCCGTGGCGACGGCCTCCCCCGAGGAGGCCACGACCGTCGCCGCGGCACGGGCCGACGAGGGCAAGACCTCGTTCGACTCCCTGCGCCGCGCGATGGCACGTCAGCAGGCCCACCTGGACCAGGAGCGGACGACGGCCACCCGTCAGCTGCGGCAGGCGGTGACCCTGCGGAACTGGATGTTCGCCGTCATCGCCGTCGTCATCGTGCTGGTGGCCGGGCTCGTCTTCGAGGGGCTGCGACGCGGTGTCACCGGCCCCCTCAGCATGCTCGGCTCGGCCGCCCGTGAAGTGGCGCAGGGCCGTTTCGACCGTTCCCTCGACGGCACCGGCCCCGCGGACCTGCGACGGCTCGCCTCCGACGTGGAGTCGATGCGCCTGCGCCTGGTGGCGGAGCTGCGGTTCAGCGAGGAGGCCCGCGGGCTGCTGGACGAGCAGGCCGAGGACCTGAAGCGGTCCAACACGGAACTGGAGCAGTTCGCCTACGTCGCCTCGCACGACCTGCAGGAACCGCTGCGCAAGGTGTCCAGCTTCACCCAGCTCCTGCAACGGCGTTACGGGGGGCAGCTGGACGAGAAGGCCGACCAGTACATCGCCTTCGCCGTCGACGGCGCCAACCGTATGCAGAACCTCATCAACGACCTGCTGGCCTTCTCCCGGGTCGGCCGGGTCCACAACGAGCAACGGACCGTGGACCTGGAGGAGGTGCTGAGCACGACCGTGGACGACCTCAGCGTGAGCGTCGAGGAGACCGGCGCCGAGATCACCCACGACCCTCTGCCCACCGTGCTCGGGGACGCGACCCAGCTGGGCATGCTGCTGCGGAACCTGCTGTCCAACGCGATCAAGTTCCGGCACCCTGATCGGCCGCCGCGGATCCACATCGGCGCGACCGAGACCGACGGGACCTGGGAGTTCGTGGTCAGCGACAACGGGATCGGTATCGAGCCCGAGTTCCAGGAGAAGGTCTTCGTCATCTTCCAGCGGCTGCACACCAGGGAGGCATATCCGGGCACCGGCATCGGTCTGGCGATGTGCAAGAAGGTCGTGGAGTTCCACGGCGGCACGATCGGCATCGGCCCCGACCACCGGCCCGGCACCCGCGTCGTCTTCACCCTTCCCGCCCTTTCCGCCCTCACGGCCGCGACGGCCGTCCCGGACAGAGAGACACAGTCGTGACCGGTCCATCCGCAGGCCGTGGCGAGCAGCACGCCGAGCAGTACGACGTCCTGCTGGTGGAGGACGACGACGGAGACGCCCTGCTGGTCGAGGAACTGCTCCACGACACCGATCTGCCGTACACCCTGACGCGGTGTCACACCGCCGCCGAAGCACACCGCGCACTCGCGGCCCGGCCAGTCGACTGCGTCCTGCTCGACCTGCACCTGCCCGACGCCTCCGGGGTGGAGACGATCCGGACCATCCAGGCGGACACCCACGCCGCGATCATCGTCCTGACCGGCCTGGACGAACCCCGCGCCGGAGTGGACTCGCTGGCCGTCGGCGCCCAGGACTATCTCGTCAAGGGCAAGGTCGAACCCGACCTGATGCAGCGCGCCGTCCGCTACGCCGTCCAGCGAAAGCAGGCCGAACTCGCCAACGCCGCCCTCCAGATCGGGCGCCTGCGCGCCGCGGAGAACGCCCGCCTGGAACGCGGCCTGCTGCCCGAACCACTGCTGTCCACCACGGCTGTCACCGCCTCCAGCCGCTACTACCCCGGACGGGCCCAGGCCCTGCTGGGCGGTGACTTCCTCGATGTCGTGCAGACCGACGACGGGCAGGTCCACGCGATCATCGGAGACGTCAGCGGTCACGGCCCCGACGCCGCCGCGCTCGGGGTGTGCCTGCGCATCGCCTGGCGCGCTCTCATTCTCGGCGGCCACCGCGCCCAGCGCCTGCTGCACCTGCTGGAACAGATACACATCGCCGAACGCGCGGGCAGCGACCTGTTCACCACCTGCGCCCTGATCACCCTGGACCCGCAGGCCGCCACCCTCACCCTGCACCTGGCCGGCCACCACGAACCCCTGCTCGTCACCCCCGAGGGCACCCGGCAGGTCAGCGCCGCCCACGGAATCGCGCTGGGCATCGCACCCGGACTGGGCCACTGGCCCGCCACCACGCTGGCCCTGCCCACCGACGGAGCGCTCATCGCCTACACCGACGGGCTCATCGAGGGCTTCGCGGACGGTACGGGCGCCCGGCTCGGAGTGGACGGCCTGCTGCGCCTCATCGACACGCTGCACACGCCCGATCCCGGCACCCATCTGGACCGGCTCATCGCCCGCACCCGCGCCCTCAACGCGGACCGCCACACCGACGACCTGGCCGTCCTGCGCCTGGACTGGAACACGGACGCGTCCTGAGGTGCGGCTCACTCTCCCTGAGCGGTCTTCGCCAGTTCCGCGTTGAACTGGGCGCCGATCAGCAGAGCCAGGTTGGACAGCCACAGCCAGATCAGGAAGACCACGACGCCTCCCAGCGAACCGTAGAGGCGGTTGTAGCTGCCGACATGGGAGGTGTAGACGGTGCAGCCCAGCGAGACGGCCAACAGAAGGAACACCGCCAGCACACCGCCCGGTGCCATCTTTCTGACACGGCGGGAGGGCTCGGGGCCCGAGTGGTACAGGACGAGCACCATGACGACGGCGACCACGACCACGAGCGGCCACCGGAGCGTGTCCCAGACCGCCTGTGGCCCGCTGCCGAGTTCCAGCGCCCGGCCCAGGAACGCGGCCAGGCTGCCGGTGAGGAACAACGCCAGAACGGACGTGAGAAGCAGCACGATCAGGACGAGGGCCGTGATGATGATGCGTGGCGCGGTCCGCCAGAGCGGCCGTTGCGCGCTGATCCGGTACATGGCGTGCAACGCCCGCCGGAAGACGCTCAGATAGCTGGATCCCGACCACAGCGCTCCCGCCCCGCCCAGGACGATCAGTGTCCACGCCGCCGACGACTGCCCGGCCATCTGCCGCAGGGTCCCGCGCAGCAGGGAACGGGACGCGGCCGGAGCCGCCTGCGCGATGCGGTCGATGACCTCCGGTCTGGCCGTGGGGATGGTCAGCCCCAGGACCGAGAGGATCACCAGCAGTACGGGGAAGAGGGCCAGGACCGCGTAATAGGTCAGCGCGGCGGCCCAGTCCGTGATGTCGTCGTTCCAGACTGCCACCGGCGTGCGGCGCAGCGCCGCCCACCATCGAGCCGCGCGACCGCCCGCATCATTCATGAGACGGATGCTCTCACCCCTCGCTGCCCGGGACGGGCAGGAGGCGGGATCAGCGTCGGCGGGTGGCCCGGACATGGAGATCGTTGAGGGCGTCGACCACCACGGTGCTGTGGTGCCAGAGCAGCCAGCGGCCCACCTGTCCGCCGAGCTGTTCCAGAGCCGACAGCTGGGCCGGCGCGAGCTCGTGCAGGGGGTGTTCGTGGTGGCTGGAGATCATGCCGACCACCTGCCCTTTCGGGCTGACCAGGGGGACGCTGTGGCAGGCGCGGCTGCCGGCCTGCAGGATCGTCTGCCGGGAGCGCTCGTCGAAGGTGTCGCAGGAGCTGACGTCCTTCACGGTGACCTGCCGGACCTCCTCGGCCGCCTGCGCGCACGAGGTGGACCCGTTGTCGACGAAGGTGAAGTAGTCGGTGAAGCGCCGGTTCAGCCCGGTGTGCCGCACCATGCGCAGCAGCCGGTTCTCCACCAGCTGCACATTTCCCATACCGGTCCCGGTGATGTCCAGGGTGCGCTGCAGCGCGGCGTCGAGGACCGCCCCGTGGCCCTCCGGACGCGTTCCGTTCCGGTGCAGGGCGGGCAGCGGGGGAGGGCCCGCGTGCGGGCGTCCCGCAAGCCATCGCGGAGCCGTCGCCTCGGGGACGGGAAGACGGACGACAGCCGCGGCCAGGATGTGCAGTTTGAGGTTGAACCGCTGGGAGGTGTCGCGCAGCAGCTCGAACGACTCCTCGCGCGACGAGAGCCGGTAGTACGTCAGCAACAGCTCTTCGGCACGGGCCACACCGGCACGCGCCAGCCGCCTGTTGCGTTCGTCCAGGGCCCGCTGCTCCTGGGTCTCCGCGGCCTTCTCGGCGGGCGGTGGTGCAGGGGTGTTCGGATGCTCGACCATAGGCAGACCTCCTCTTCCGGTACGGGAACGCGAGGCCGGCCGGCAGCCCGTGCCGGAACACCGTGCCAGGATGTCCGCAGCTCGAAGCGCGCCGATCGGCCTTCGCTGTACGCATGCCCCCCATGAGGCGACTCATCCGCGGACGGGCCGGTAGCGGAGCCACGTCCCCCCGGGTACCGACACCAGCAACCCGATCACGCCGGGCCAGGGCGCCTCGACGGCCGGCGCCTTCCACGGTGCCGACCTGTACTACCTCTTCGGCGGTCTCGACGGCACCGACCGCCCGTGGACCGCCCGGGACCACGAGATCGCCGACGCGGTCTCGTCGTACCGATTCCGGCGGCGGCCGGCGAAGCCAGGTACGCCTTCCTGAAGACGTACCTGGAGTCGCAGACGACGGAGTACTGAACCCGAGGAAACGGCGGGAGTCTCTGCGTGTCGCGGTGAGTTTCGGCAGGGCCGGGAGTCTGTTCCGGTGACCGTCGTAGGAATCGGTCGTACGACGCTGCCCGGTACCGGACACCACGGAGGACACCATGACCACCCCGCCGGACGAATCGACCACCTCGTTGCCCGGGCGCCCGCCCGTCGTCGACCTGGCCACCTGGCAGGCCGCCCGGGACGAGCTGCTGGTCCGCGAGAAGGCGCACACCCGCGAGGGCGACGCACTCGCCGCGGCCCGCCGCCGGCTGCCGATGGTGGAGTTCGACGGGACGGTCGAGGTCGTCGGACCCGACGGCCCGATCCCGTTCCTGGACCTCTTCGAGGGCCGCGACGAGCTCGTGGTCTACAAGCACATGTGGCACGACGGCGCACCGCACCAGGGGCAGTGCGAGGGCTGCACCACCACGGCCTGGCACCTGAAGGACGACGTCTACCTCAACGCCCGCGGCGTCTCATTCGCCGTCCTGACGACGGGCCGGTGGGACGAGGTGGCCCCCTACCTCGAGTTCATGGGCTACACCCAGCCCTGGTACTCGGTGCGCGACGTGGAGGGGCCGGCCGGCGGCCCCATGGGTTACCTCGCCAGCTACCTGCGTGACGGCGACCGCGTGTTCCTCACCTACTCCACGACGGGCCGTGGCAACGAGCGGGTCAACGGGTCCCTCGGCCTGCTCGACATGACGCCGTACGGCCGCGGCGAGGCCTGGGAGGACAAGCCCGAGGGCTGGCCCAAGGGGGACAACCCCTGCTGGTCCTGGCGCTCGGACGCGGACGGGAACGCCACCTGGGGCCCGACCAGCCGCCCCGTGCCGCAGTGGACCCGCCCCGGCGCGACACCCGCGGAGACCCTCGGCCGACACGGCCACCATCACTGACACCGACCCTGATCAGGGGCGCCCCTGCCGGCCCGCGGCGTTCACCTCAGGCGGGCTGCCACAGTTCGATCCGGTTGCCCTCGGGGTCGGTGACCCAGCCGAAGCGGCCGACACCGTCCATGTCCTGCGTCTCTTCGGCCACGTCCGCTCCCGTGGCGCGGAGTTGCGCCAGCATGGCGTCCAGGTCGCGGACGCGGAAGTTGAGCATGGTCTGCTGGGTGCGGGATCCGAAGTAGTCGGTCTCGGACTCGAAGGCCGCGAAGACCGTGGGCCCGGCCTGCTGACGCCACAGGCCGTGGTCGTCGGCATCCAGGCCCAGGCAGTCGCGGTACCACGCGGTCAGGGCCGCCGGGTCGGTGGCCCGCAGGAAGTATCCACCGATTCCAAGTACACGTTCCATGCCGTCATCCTGCCAGCACGGCGCTGCGCAGGGACGGGATCGGGCGCGGTCAGGCGCGCGCCGTCGTTCTCCACGGCCGGGGCGAGGGGGGCGGAGCGAGGCCGGCCGGAAGGCCGAGAGCCGGCGGTGCGGGTCGGCGAGCTCGGTGGTCTCCTTCTTCCGCTCCCTCGGCGGCCCATCGGATGAAAAAGGGCGTCATCATCGTGCCCGAGAGCCGGTCGGCGGCGGCATTCTGAGCACAGGCCGGTATCCGGGGAAGAAGCACCCTTCCACGCCATCCCCAAGGAGAGTCGCCCCGTGCGTTCCATCCTCGCTCTCGCGCTCGGCTGTGTCGTCGGAGCACTGGAGAAGACCCCCGGTCCTGCCGGGGTCGCCCTGCATCGCGCTCCCGGCCCCGGGCGCGCCCAACTGGCCGACACCACATACGAGTTCATCAGCACCGTGCCCTCCGGAGTGCGGCTGGAGATGCTCACGGACGCCACCGGGATCGAGCTGGACGCCCAGATCACCCAGGTCGTGATGACAGGATCCGAGCCGTCCGACGCGGTCTTCGACCTGGTCGTCGACGGCGAACTGCGGGCCCCCGTCACCAGCTCCGACCAGACCGTCATCCATGTCGACCCCGCCACCATGGCCCTGGACGAGCACCCGGCGCCACCGGCCACCGTCCGGTTCACCCTCGGGTCCGAGCCCCGGGAGCGCCGCGTCGAGATCTGGCTGTCCAACTCACGGGCGACCCAACTCGTCGACGTACGCGTACCGGCGGAGGCGTCGGTGCGGCCGGCTCCGGCGAGCGGCCCGGTGTGGGTGCACCACGGCAGCTCGATCAGCCAGTGCTCGGAGGCGGATCGCCCGACCGGCACCTGGCCGGCGATCGTCGCCCGGCGCGCGGGCCGCTCGCTCGTCAACCTCGGCCTCGGCGGCGAATGCCACCTCGACCCCTTCATGGCCCGGGCCATCCGCGATCTGCCCGCCGACGCGATCAGCCTCGAACTGGGCATCAACATCGTGAACGGCGACACCATGCGGGAACGCGCCTTCGTCCCGGCGTTCCACGGCTTCCTCGACACGATCCGAGACGGGCACCCGGACACACCGATCCTCATCGTCAGCCCCATCATCTGCCCGGCCGCCGAAACCCGGCCCGGCCCCACGCTGCCCGGTGCCGACGGCAGGGTCCGCACCCTCGACCGCCCCGCCGAACTCGTGCTGGGCTCAATGACCTTGAAGCGCGTCCGCGAGCTGCTGACCGAGCACGTCGAGCGCAGGCGGAAGGCCGGTGACCACCGTCTCCACCTCATCGACGGCACCGCGCTCTTCGGCCCCGAGGACATCGCCGACCTCCCCGACGGCCTGCACCCGAACGCGGCCGGCTACGCCCGCATGGCCGAACGCTTTCTGCCCCGCTCGTTCGGCCCGGCGGGGCTGTTGCGCTAGGTCCTGGTGGACCCGCAGATTTAACCGCACACCCCTTGTTGCGTCTTCTACGCGCGTAACCTCAGCCGGTCTCATGGATCCCACCGGTCGAAAGCACGTCATGTGCCCCAACTGGGGCGGACGTTGAAGGAGTCACCCTCGTGCGGATTCACAGACCCGGCACATCGCGTGTAGCCGGCGCCGCGTTCGTGGCCGCGGCGGCGACGGCGGCCGTCATCGTGGCACCGCTGCCCGCCGCGTTCGCCACCCCGGCGGCGAACGCGGTCATCTCGGAGGCGTACGGCCGGTAGGCAACTGCGGGGCGACGCTTTCCGGGGCCAGACGGTCTTCGTCATCGCCAACCACTTCATCTCCAAGGGCGGCGACGACCCGATCCACGGCCGTTACCAGGAGCCGACCCGCTCCTCGGAGACGCAGCGGGGGCTCCAGGCCAAAAAGAAGAACACCCTCGTCGAGTCGCTGCTCGCCGCCGACCCCAGGGCCCAGATCGTGAAGAAGGCCCACCAGCCGAAGCCGCCCAAGAAGTAACGGCATAGCCAGTCGAGGACGTCGCCCAGGACAGGTTCCTGCGCGCGCTCGGCAGCCTGCACCGCTTCGAGGCCCGCTCCTCGGCGCGCACTTGGTTGCTGTCCATCGCCCGCCGGGCGGTGGTCGACAGCTACCGGCACGCCGCCGCGCGGCCCCGGCTGTCCGACGTACCGGACTGGCAGCCGGCTGTCGAACTGGCCCAGCCCCGGGACCTGCCCGGCTTCGACGACGGCATCGCCCTGCTGGATCTGCTGGCCGCGCTGCCCGACGAGCGCCGGGAGGCGTTCGTCCTCACCCAGTTGCTCGGCCTCCCCTGCGCGGAGGCGGCCGAGGTCAGCGACTGCCCGATCGGCACGGTCCGCTCCCGCGTGGCCCGCGCCCGGGCCACGCTGATGCCTCGGCGGCACCTCGGCGTGCACCGCAATCCGTCCGCCCAGGTCGAACGCCTCGTCAACAGAAACGCTTACTGCTGATAGGCTGCACTTGCATATTGGTCGCAATAAGGTCGGAGGACGTTGGACATGCCGGTGTACACGCTCCCGGAGCTTCCGTACGACTACTCGGCGCTCGCCCCGGTCATCAGCCCCGAGATCATCGAGCTGCACCACGCCAAGCACCACGCGGCCTACGTCAAGGGCGCCAACGACACGCTGGAGCAGCTCGCGGAGGCACGCGACAAGGACAGCTGGGGCTCGGTCAATGGCCTGGAGAAGAACCTGGCCTTCCACCTGTCCGGCCACATCCTGCACAGCATCTACTGGCAGAACATGACCGGCCCGGAGGACGGCGGCGGCGAGCCGCTGGCCGCCGACGGCGTGGGTGACCTGGCGGACGCGATCACCGAGTCCTTCGGGTCTTTCGCCGGCTTCAAGGCCCAGCTCACCAAGGCCGCCGCGACCACTCAGGGTTCCGGCTGGGGCGTCCTGGCCTACGAGGCGCTCAGCGGACGGCTGGTCGTCGAGCAGATCTACGACCACCAGGGCAACGTCGGCCAGGGCTCCACCCCGATCCTGGTCTTCGACGCCTGGGAGCACGCCTTCTACCTCCAGTACAAGAACCAGAAGGTCGACTTCATCGACGCCATGTGGGCCGTCGTCAACTGGCAGGACGTGGCCAGGCGTCATGCCACCGCCAAGGAGCGCGGCGACAGCCTGCTGCTGGCTCCCTGAGCCACTGATACGTCCTGCCTCGTGATCGTCTTCTCACCCTTCACGTCGGCAGGCGGAGAGAAGAAGGGCTCCCGCGAGCCGGATGCCCGCGGGAGCCCTTCCGGCTTGCGGCCCGGGTGCTGTCCTCAACGGCCCAAAGGTTGCCCGGGCCTTGAAGGCGGCGCCAACCCGAGGGCCGTCCCGGCGCTCGACGACGCGCCCCGCGGCCCGGCTGCGGATGCTCCTTCAGGCGGGGCTCAGGCGCGGGAGTCGGCTTCCAGGAAGTGGTGGAGGGAGGCGGTCATGGAGCTGACGAAGGCGTCGCGGGTCCGGTCGGTCACGAGGTCGAGGGAGAGATAGGGGTTGAGGTCTTCCAGCTCGACCAGGAGAAGGCCGCCCTCCTGGGTTCGGCA
The DNA here is from genome assembly GCF_055634995.1 of Streptomyces sp. NPDC111744. Lineage (NCBI taxonomy): Bacteria > Bacillati > Actinomycetota > Actinomycetes > Kitasatosporales > Streptomycetaceae > Streptomyces > Streptomyces sp. NPDC111744. The sequence goes on along the minus strand of NZ_JBVKCG010000016.1, from coordinate 125,038 downwards.
GGCGTCCACGCGCTGGATGCCGTGGTCGAGCGTGTTCCAGTCGATGAAACGCCGGGCGAAGACAAGATCGGCTTCGGACGGCTCGTACGGTTCGAGGACCCAGCGGCGGCCTGGGTCGGGGGCGTGGAGCGCGTACTGGAAGGTGTCGTCGACGTAGTAGAAGGACACCTCGTAGCGGAAGTCGATGCGTGGCTGGACCAGGATGTCGCCGTAGGCGAGGCCGGCCAGCCGGTCCTGGGCCACGAAGGTCAGGCCTATGGAGTCCGCTCCCGCCCTGGGCTTGACCGCGTACTGGTCGCTCTTGGGCAGGCGGTCCAGATGGCGCGGCCGGTCGATGGTGGGGATGACCGGGTATCCGGCCGCGGTCAGGTCCAGCAGATACCCCTTGCCGGCCATGTCGGCCCGGCCGTTCAGCGGGTTGTAGACCCGGGTTCCGGATGCCGCGGCCCGGTCGCGGAAAGCGTCGTACTCCTGCCGGTAGTGGAGCACCGGACCGCTGTTGCGCACCACGACCGCGTCGAAGCGGTCCATCAGGGCCGCGGCGTCACGCGGATGGCACAGGGCGACGTCGAAGTCCCCGCGGAGCCGGGCGGTCAGGAATATGTCCTCGTCGCCGTACCGGCGCCCGCTCGCCGGGTAGGCGAGGTCGGTCACGTACAGCAGGCTCGGGCGGGCGGACATGGCGCTTCTCCTCGACTGGTGGTCGTCGTGCGGTCAGCCGATGGTGGCATGCCCCCAGCGGGGAGCCGTGCCTCCGTCGATTCGACCCGGACCCGGGTGGGGTGGTGGGGGACACCGGGTTGTCGTCCGGCCGCTCCGGAGCTGCCCAGGGCCCCGCCCGGACCTGTCTGCCGGTCGGGGGACGGCGGCTTACGAACGGAGCCGGGCACCCGGGCGCAGCCGGGCGGTGACCTCCCCGGGGGTGAGGGCCGAGTGGTCCGCGGAGCACTGGACGACGACGCGGACCTGGGCGTCGCAGTCGGTGTGGCGAACGTCCAGCGGGGGGTTCTCCCCGGGGTCGAGGGCGTAGGTCTCGCCCCACTGGGTCAGCGCCATGAGCACGGGCCACAGATCCCAGCCCTTGCGGGTCAGACAGTACTCGTTGCGGGCGCGGCTGCCGGGCTCCCGGTAGGGGGCGGTCTTCAGGATGCCGGCCGAGATCAGTTTGCGGAGGCGGTCGCTGAGGACCGCCTCGGACAGGCCGATGTGGCGGTGGAAGTCGTCGAAGCGGCGGACTCCGTTGACGGCGTCCCGCAGGATCAGCAGCGTCCATTTCTCGCCGACCACGTCGAGCGTGCGCTGGACGGGGCAGTTCTCCGTGCTCGCCTCAAGCCACTCCATCACACCATCGTAAGGGCCTGACTTCGTCATTGACAGTCAGGCGCGAGGGAAGCTAGCTTCATTTGGAAAAGTCAGAGGGAAGGGCTCGGTGCCGTGGGGCGGACACGTACGTATCAGTGGGACGATCCCGCGGTCCTGGCGGAGGCCGCCGGACGTATGGCCGGTATCGACTTCCTGCGCGAGTTGCAGGCGGGAGGGCTGCCGAGTCCGCCGATCAACCACACCGTCGACTTCGTCCTGGACGAGGTTGAGCCCGGGCGGGCGGTCTTCTCCCTGACGCCGGGGGAGGAGCACTACAACCCGATCGGCAGCGTGCACGGCGGCATCTTCGCCGTCCTGCTGGACTCGGCCGCGGGATGCGCCGTGCAGTCAACTCTCCCGCGGGGGATGGCGTACACCTCGCTCGACCTGACCGTGAAGTTCCTGCGCCGGATCACCGTGGAGACCGGTACGGTGCGCGCCATCGGCACCGTACTCAGCAAGGGGCGTCAAACCGCCCTCGCACAAGCGCAGTTGGTCGACGGGACGGACCGGCTGCTCGCCCACGCCACCAGCAGCTGCATGCTCTTCCCGGTGCCGCCGCCGCGCTGAGCCCGCCCGCCTGGGGCCGGGGGCCCAGCGCTCCCACGGAGTGACAGCAGGGCGCGCGGTACCGCTCCTTCGCCGACCCGTCTCAGTGGTCGTGCGCCCCCTCGGGCGCGTACACCGGCTTCTGCTCGGCTGCCCCCGTGTCCGCGTCGGCCCGGCGACTGCCCGGTGTCCACAGGACGGCGCCGGCGGCCAGGCCCAGGGCGGCGAGGAGCCACCAGACCCGGTGGAAGGAGCCGACGGCGTTGGCCGCTGTGGGGGTGCCGAGGACGGCGACGAAGAGGCTGATGCCGAGGACCGCGCCGAGCTGGCGGAGGCTCGCGTTGATCGCCGAGCCGAGTGCGAACCGCCCCGGCGGCAGTGCCTGGACGGCGGCTCCGGACTGGGCGGGCAGGGTGAGCCCGACACCGAGTCCGGTGAGCAGCGCCGCGGGCAGCCAGTGGGTGCTCCAGTGCGGGGTGGGGCCGACGACGATCGCGTTGAGGGCGAGGCCGGCGGTCCAGAACAGGGCGCCGCAGGTGAGCACACGCCGTGCGCCGTAGGTGTGGGAGAGGCGGCTGGCGGTGCGTGCCACGGCGGTGACCACCAGCGGGCTCGGCGCGGTGGCGAGGGCGGCGCGCAGCACCGAGTAGTGCCACACCGTCTGCAGGAAGATGATGTTGCTGAGCAGCATGCCGTAGAAGGCGGCCGCGAACAGCAGCGTCGCCGCGTTGACCAGCCGGAACTGCCGGACCCGGAAGAGCGCGAAGTCCATCACGGGCTGCGCGGTGGAGCGGTCGCGCAGGATGAAGGCCGGGAGCAGCAGCGCGGCGAGCACGAAGGCGCCGATCACCCGCGGGTCGGACCAGCCCCAGTTCGGGCCCTCGATGATGCCCAGGCTCAGCGCGGCGGGCGTCGCGGCGATCAGCAGGACGCCGAGCGGGTCGGGCAGGCCGTGGGCGTGCGGGTCGCGGGCCTCGCGCAGCAGGCGCAGCCCGAGGAAGGCGATCACCGCGCAGATCGGCACGTTGACCAGGAAGATCCAGCGCCAGGAGGCGTACTGGGTCAGCAGTGCGCCCAGGGTGGGGCCGAGCGCGGCCGCCGCCGCACCCATGGAGCCCCAGGTGCCTATCGCGACCGGCCGCCGGGCCGCCGGGAACTCCGGGAGGATCAGGGACAGCGACGTCGGAGTGACCAGGGCGGCGAACGCCGCTTGCAGGGCTCGCCCCGCGATGAGCATTCCGACGTTCGGCGCCAGCCCGCACAGGGCGCTTGTCGCCGCGAACCCGGTGATGCCGATCAGGAAGACCCGCTTGCGCCCGTAACGGTCGGCGAGCCGGCCGGCCGGTATGAGGACGGCGGCGAAGACCAGGCTGTAGGCGTTGAGCACCCACGCCAGATGGCCGGCCGTGGCATGGAAACTGCGGCCGATGGTCTCGAAGGCGACATTGACGATCGTGGTGTCGAGGAACACCACGAACACGCCGAGGCTGCTCAGCGCCAGCACCCGCAACGCGTGCCGTCGCGCGGCGGCGTCCTGGACCGGCACCTCAACCGTCGGTGACCCGGCAGGCGCGGCGGTGGAGGCCCCCTCGGGTACGGCCATACTGTCCTCGCAACTGAGTTTGAATTTCCTACTTACCACGCCCGACGCTACCCCGAGTGAGTCGTGAAACACAACCAACCAGGGGTAATGTGGGCTCATGGACGTACAACCGCAGCCGGCCGGTGAGCCGCAGACGGCCGGCACAGGGGCCGTCACAAAGCCGCTTTCGGTGATGGCGGACATGCCGGTGGGCGTACGCCCCTGCTCGATCGCCGCCGCACTGCAGATCGTCGGCGAGCGGTGGTCACTGCTCGCGCTGCGGGAGATGGCGTACGGCGTGTACCGCTTCGCGAAGATCGCCGGCTACACGGGCGCGCCCCGCGACATCCTCGCCGACCGGCTGCGCAAGCTCGAAGCGGCGGGCGTGATCGAGCGGCGGCAGTACAGCGAGCACCCTCCCCGCCACGAGTACCACCTCACCCAGGCGGGGCAGGAGCTCTTCCCCGTCATGATCGGCCTGCTGCAATGGGGCGACAGGTGGGCGGTGGACACCCCTGCGGTCGCCTTCCGGCACGAGTGCGGTCACCCCCTGCGGATGGAGTCCGGGTGCCGGCACTGCGAGGGAGAGATCACTCCGGATTCGCTCTCCTTGCTGTCGCGCGACTCGCACACCTGACCTCGGCATACCGGCTTGCTGTTCGGATCGCGTCGACACCACTGGCGACCTGCCGGGCGGTGACCCCTGCAACGAGGGCCGCGTCCCTATGAGCCTGGGCGACGCACACCCGGACGTGGGAGACGCGGAACTCGCCCGTATCTGCCTGGACGAGGCGGTCAAGGCCATGAACCAGGCAGGGGCCGTCAGCACCGTCGCGACACCGGAGCAGCGGGACGGCACCGATTCCGGTTCCGGTGCCGAGGCGTGCGCCCAGGCCGTCGAACGCGCCCTGCACCTGCTCGCCCGCCGCCGCGCCGGCCGCGACACCCGGTTCACGGACGACGGACTCGTCCTCATCGAGGCCTTCCCGGCCGTACCCCGGCCGTACCCCGTCCGGTCATCGCCGGAGGCGGCGAACTCGCCGAACTCCTTCTCGAGGCCCGGCTGCTGGGCCGGCAGGCCACCGTGACGGCCCCCGCCCAGGACACCGTCAAGCTCCTCGCCGAGCAGCCGGCCGCCGCCTGCCTGATCGTCCTCAGCCATGAACCGGACGTCGAGATCCCGGCCCTGCACCCCGCGCCGACCACGGCATCGCCTACGTCGGCGGCGCTGGGCTCACGGCGTGCTGAGGCCCCGCGCCCAGGCCCTGGCCAAGGCCGGCCTCGACGAGACCCACATCGGACGTATCCACGGCCCGATCGGCCTGGACCTCGGCGCCCGCACCCGGCCGAGACGGCACCCGCCGTGTGCGCCGAGGTGCTCGCCGCTCTCGACGGGCGCGAGGCCCGGGTCCTGCGTGAGGAAACCGGGCCGATCAACGCCTGACGAGGTACGACCGGAGTCACGCGGTCGCGAGGGACACCTCGGTCGACTTGATCAGCGCCACGACCGGCGAACCGGCCGTCAGACCGAGGTCGGCGACCGCGTCCTTGGTGATCGCCGAGGTGAGCTCGCCCCCGTCGACCACGACCTTGACCGTGGCCATCGCCCCGCCCGTGGCGATATCGCTGACCGTGCCGGGCAGCTGGTTACGGATGGACAGCCCCTCCACCGGGCCCGTCGCGAGGGCGACCTCGGTCGACTTCATCATGGCCCGGACTGCCGACCCCTCGGCCAGCCCCAGGTCCTCGACCGCCTCCAGGGTGATCGCGGCGGTGAGTTCCTGACCGCCGTCCAGGCGTACCCTCACGGTCGCCATCACCTCGCCGGGGGTGACGGCGGTGACGGTGCCGGGGATCTGGTTGCGGATGCTCAGACTCATGACGAGGCGCCTCACAGACAGAGGGAAAGGGGTGAATTGCCATGCTTTGTGCTGATCATGAGTCCATAAACCAGCCGCTTTGGCAACGCCCGTTGTGCCTCCCGTCTCATTCACCACCCGTGTGCCCGTTCGGCCCTGGGGAATCCGAGAAAGCGGCGCAACGGCATCCTCGGCCGCCGAGCCCGCCGTCCCACCGGCGCGGCACCGAGGTCGTCACAGCAGGCTTAGTCCAATGTGATTGACTCACGAGTGCAGCGAAATCTACCTTCCGTGCTATGGCTCATGACGAACCCACACGTGCGGTACGACTGCTGGACGCCCAGGCCAAGGCCGTGCGGCTCTTCGCCGAGATGGAGAAGCGGGGGCTGGTGGCGCCGGGCGAGGGAGAGCGGGCGGTGAGCGACCGCGTCCGTGACCTGGCGAACGAACTCTTCGGTACGACCCGGCACTGGCACAAGCGGATCGTGCGCTCGGGCCCGAACACGCTCAAGCCGTACCGGGAGAACCCGCCGGACCGGGTGATCGGCACGGACGACATCGTGTTCGCCGACTTCGGGCCGATCTTCGAGGAGTACGAGGCCGACTTCGGGCGGACCTTCGTACTCGGCGACGACCCGGTAAAACGACGGCTCCGCGACGACCTGCCGAGGGTCTTCACCTCCGGCAAGCGGTTCTTCGAGGCCGATCCGGACATCACCGGGAGGCAGTTGTACGCCGAGGTGGAGCGGCTGGCCGCCGAGGCGGGCTGGGAGCTGGGCGGGTGGCACGCCGGCCACCTGGTCGGCGAGTTCCCGCACGAGAAGATCGACGGCGCGGACACCGAGTCGTACATCGCACCCGCCAACGACACGCGCCTGCGCCGCACCGACAAGGCGGGTCGTACCTGCCACTGGATCCTGGAGATCCATCTCGTCGAACGGCAGCGGGAGTTCGGCGGCTTCTACGAGGAGCTGCTCACACTCTGAACCGGCACGGGCAGCGCTCGGCTCTCCTCCCCGGCAGCAGGCCGCTGCTCCGGCCTAGGGGCTGTCTGACAATTCCCGTCGTCGCCCGGAGGGCGGCCTCGCGGCGTCAGGTGCGTGCTCTCGGCGTGCCGGGCGTAGGCCCTCGTACTTGGACGTACTTGGGTCTGCGCCCGGTGCGGCGAGTGGGGGTCCCCCCGGCCGAAGGCTGGGGGAGCGTGCATGGCGTCGCGAGGCAGACGGGAATTGTCAGACAGGCCCTAGGGCGATGGCTCGGTGGACCGGCCGGGCCGGCGGGTGAAACGTCGCAGGCCCCGTCGCGTGGGCTTGAGGGGTCTGTCCTCGGGAGCGATCGGGCCCTGGCCCGCGGTCACGGCCGGTGGTGTGGCTCCGGCCGGTACGGACCGGCCGCCCCGTTCGAGCCGGATCCGGACGGCCTGGGCCATGGCCTGGTGGGCCGGTTCCAGCAGCAGGCCCTCCGAGGAGAGGTGCTCCCACATGTGCAGCAACTCCTGCCCCCGGGTGGCCACCTGGCCCTCGTCGAGCAGCCGCTGCCACGCCGCGGTGGCGCGGGCCACCTCGGGTGCCGCCCGGTTCAGATCGGTGCGGCAGCGGATACGTGCGACGGTCAGTGCGAGGACGGTGGAGAGCATGTAGTCGCCGCGCTGATACGCGAGATACGCCTCGATCGCCCGGGCCTCCAGGGAGAGTTCGTCCTCCGCGCCTCTGCGCAGCGTGAGATGCTCCCGCAGTGCGCTGGCGAGGACGAACGCGGCGTGCAGCTCCTGGCGCTGCGCATGCTGGATGATGCGCTCGACGCGGGCCAGCGGAGGGAACGACTCCTCCTCCGCGGCCGTACGCTCGCGCCCGGGCGGCAGGTCCTCCTCGTCGGCGATGGTCCGGCTCGAACCGTCGGGGTACACCCGCAGACGTGCCACCTGCTGCACGGTGCGGTCGATGACGGTGGCCGCCACCGGGGCCCGCAGGGTGCGGGCGAACATGGCGATGGCGTCGAGTATCGCCTCGTTGGGGGGCCGTGTGCCGCCCATGTCCAGCAGATGGCCGTTGACCACCGTCGACCCGTCCTCGGCCACATAGGCGTCGAGCCGGATCAGCGGCGGTGCGCTCAGCGCGGGGAGGTTTCCCTCGTTACGGGGGGTCAGTGAGTAGGTCATCCGCTCAGACTCCGGGTCGGACGACACCGAGTATGGGCATGGACGCGGCCGGCGCGGTCGTGACCGTGCGTCCCGGGCGGGGGGCGTGGACGATCTGCCCGCCCCCTATGTACATGCCCACGTGCGTGGCGTCGTAGTAGATGATCAGGTCTCCGGGCTGCACGGAGGCCAGGCTGACCCGGGTCAGCCCCTGCCACTGCGCCTGCGAGGTACGGGGTATGGGGTGCCCGGCCGCCGCCCACGCCGTGGAGGTGAGTCCCGAGCAGTCGTACGACGAGGGGCCCACGGCGCCCCACACGTACGGTTTGCCGATCTGTGCCATCGCGAAGTCGACGGCCTTCGCGGCCGCTCCGCTCGCTTTCGTCCGGCCGCTGCCCGAGCCGGTACCGGTCGAGGTGCCGCCGCCGGAATCGGAGACCGTCCACTTGGACTTGGCCTCCTGCGCCTCCTTCTGCTCCAACTGAGCAAGCTTGCGGGTCTGTTCCTTCTTGAGTCCCGCCTCGATCTGCTCGGCCTCGGCGATCTTCTTCTCGATCTTGCCCTTCGCCGCGGCCTTGGCCGCGCGGCTGCTCTTCAGCTCCCGCAGTTTCTCCGCGGCGGCGTCGGTCTGCCGGCTCAGTTCCGCGCGGGCGCTCTTCTGACTCTCGGACACGTTGACCAGGTTCCGCAGGGCCTGGCGGGCCTGGGAGGCGTCGTTCAGGGCCTGGTCGGGGTGGTCGCCGAGCAGCAACTGGATGCCCGTGGAGTCGAGATTGCCCCCGCGGTACTGCGTCCGGGCGGCCGCACCCGCGAGGTCGTGCAGATCGTCCAGCCGGCCCTCGGTGCGGGACAGGTCCTTGCGGAGCGACGTCAGCCGCTTCTCCTGCTGGGTCGCCTTCACGTTCGCGGTGTTGTACGCCTCGGTGGCCACCTCGGCGGCACGGTAGAGGCCGTTCAGCTCGTCGTGGATTTCCTGGATCGACCTGTCGTTCTGCGGATCGGGTTCGCGCGGGGCCGCGTAACTCGGGCCGGGTAACAGGGTGATGGCACAGACGAGGGCTGCTATCGTGGCCCCGCTCCGCAGCTGTCTGCCGCCGTTCGACACGTTCATCGGCTCCATCTTCAGAGGTCGCGTGCAGGCGGCTCAGACGGATGACTTGCCCATCGCGGTTGCCACCGCGGTTCTCATGGAGGACCGTTCGAGCCTCGAACACACTACCTCCCTCTGAACGCCCACCTCTTGTATCCCCACGCGTGTCAACGCGCTCGCACGCAAAGGCGCCAGTGTTGTTCAGGTTCAGGTCGAGTCACGCGGTCGGCAGGGCGGTGGCCAACCGCTCCCGGACTGCCGCCGCCCTGGTCCGGGTCGGGGTGTCGAACCCGACGATGCTGAGCCGGGCCTCGTCCACGTGGTGCTCCCCTGTGATGGGGAAACCGCCGCACAACCGGTGCATCCGTGTCAAGAGGCATACGACCGCCTCACCGACACCAGGAGTTGCGCCACGGCACCGAAGTAGTACCTCGTCACCGGTATGAGCTGTGAGCGCTGCGCCGCGAGCATCACGGCCGTCCCCAGGGCCGTCGCCGCATGACAGGTGGGAGCCAGGACAGCGACGACGTCCGTCCCCGCCACCCGGTCGTCCTCCGCCGTGCGGTCCTCGTCGTTCCCGCCCCGCCCCAGGCGGTGATCTTCGCCTACGATCAGGGACCGCCCGCCCCGGCGCCCGCTGAACGGAAGGCAGCAGCGCCAAGGCGCCTTCTCACCTGCCTCTAACCCTACAAGTCGTAGGGTGGGATGTCCTCTGCCAGCTGTAGGAGGATCCTGTCCTGTGGCGTGTGACGACGAGAGGTGCAAGATGGCCGACGGCTCGAACGCCACGATGACCGGTGTCCCGCGCGTCGGCCTCCCCTCGCAGGCCGTCCGGCCTTGGCGCTCACGGGGCGAGCCCTGGCTCGGGGCGGTGGCGGCCGCCTTCACGCTCGCCCAGCTCGTCCTCGTACGGCCGGATCTCGGTCTCGGCTGGGACGAGACCGTCTACGTCAGCCAGGTCAGCGGTCACGTTCCTGCCGCCTACTTCAGCGCCCCCCGCTCCCGTGGCATCTCACTCCTCGCCGCGCCGATCGCATCGTGGTCCGACTCCACCGTCCTGCTCCGGATCTACCTGGCCGTCCTCTCCGGCCTGGCCCTCTACCTCGCCCTGCGAGTCTGGCGAGGCCACCTCGGGCCCGGTGTCCTGGCCTTGGCCGGTGCCCTGTTCGCCTCGTTGTGGGTGACGCTGTTCTACGGTCCGCAGGCCATGCCCAACTACTGGGTCGCGATCGGCGCCCTGGCCTGCGTCGGTTGCTTCCTGCGCGCCCGGGCGAACGCACGGGACCGGGCGGCCTGGTGGGGTGTGTTCGCGGGCGCGGCGCTGATGGCGTGGATGCGCCCGATGGACGCGGTCTACGTCGTGCTGCCCCTGCTCGCTCTCTCACTGCGCCGCCCGCGTCTTCTCGTCGTGCTGGTCGTGGGGCTGGTGGCGGGTGCCGGCGAGTGGGTGATCGAGGCGTATGCAAGCTACGGCGGGCTTGCGCAGCGCCTGTCTGCCGCCTCCGCCATTCAGGGCGGCCTTGGCTGGCACCTCGCGGTGGTCGACCAGTTGCGCAGTCTCGGCGGGCGCACCCTGTGCCGGCCCTGCACCGCATCGGTCCCCAGTCCGGTGGTGACCTTGTGGTGGTTCGCGCTGCCGCTGCTCGCCGTCCTCGGCGCGGTGGTCGCCGTACGTGCCCGGCGCGCGATGCCCGTCCTGCTCCCGGGAGCTTGCGCCGTCACGGCCGCCGTCCCCTACCTCTTCCTCATCGGCTACGCGGCCCCCCGCTTCCTGCTGCCCGCTTACGCCCTGCTCGCCCTCCCCGTCGCCCACGGCCTCGTCCACCTGATCACGGCCCCGACCCACAAGGCCGGACGTACCCTGGCCGCCGGCCTGGTGGCGGTCGGCCTGGCAGGCCATCTGGCCGTGCAGTACGTCGTCCTGGAGCACACCGTGCACAGCTCCGCCGCCTCCCGCGCCGACTGGACCCGCACCGCCGCCGCCCTCCACAGACTTGGGGTCCGGCCGCCGTGCCTGCTCAGCGGCTACGACGCAGTCCCAGTCGCCTTCTACACCGGCTGTGGCTCTGCCCAGACGGCGGGGCACGACGCCAGCACCACCCTGGCCGAGCTGACGCGTGCCGCTCACCGCACACCCTTCGCTGTCCTCGCTCCGCCGGGTGGCCGTCCGCCCGCGTACGCGCGCACCTGGCCCGAGGAGCAGGTGGGCGTTCTTCGGGCGTACCTGGCACCCGATGTACGGCAGGGGAGGCGACCGTCGTGACCGCGGCCGAGAGCCTGCCGATCACCGCGGGCAGGCGCCTGTACATCCAGCTGGGAATCACCCTGGTGGTGCTCGCCGCCGCCGGCGGGATGCTCGCCGCGCACCGGGCCACGCTGGACAGCGGCACCGACCGGCTGGCAGCCGGCGACGGGGAGTGGCTGGTGCTCGCCTGCCTCGCCGCCCTGGCCACCTGGGTGTGCGCGGCCGTGGCGCAGCAGGGTGCGGTGGTCGAACCGCTGCCCAAGGGGCGGCTGGTGGCCGCGCAGTTCGCGGCCGGCGCCGCCAACCACCTCCTTCCGGCGGGCGCCGGAGCGGCGGCGGTCAACCTGCGGTTCCTGACCCGGTGCGGGCTGTCCACTCGGTGCTCGGCGACCGCGCTGGCGGTGAAGGCTGCCGTCGGCGGGATCGTTCGGTGCGCGCTTGGTGTGGCCCTGCTGGTCGCCTCGCCCGGCACGGTCCCTCTCTCGGCGCGGGTCCCGCATGGGCTGGTCCTGCTGGTGCCGGTGGCGGTCGGAGCCGTCGCCCTGGCGGTCGCTATGAGCGGCCGCCTCAGACGAGTGGTGAGCCGGGCCTTCGCCGACGTGCGGGCCGTGCACCGGTGCCGGGCACGGGCCTGTGCGCTGTGGGGCGGGTCGGTCGCGTTCGCTCTGCTGCATGCCGGGGTGGTCGTTGCCGTGGGCCATGCGATCGGCCTCGGCCTCCCCGCGAGCCGTGTGGTCATGGCCTACCTGATCGCCAGCGGCGCGGCGGCGCTCCTGCCCACGCCGGGCGGACTGGGGTCGCTGGATGCCGCGCTCGCCCTCGCGCTCACGGCAGCCGGCGCGCCGGGACCGGCGGCGGTCTCGGCGGTCCTCGGCTACCGCCTGCTGACCGGGTGGCTGCCGATGGCCCCCGGGCTGCTGGTCCTGGCGCTCCTGGTCCGCCGCTCGGCACTGTGAACCGTCTCGACGCCTTGCCTTCCTCCTGGTCGCCGGGCCTGCCGTACCGGGGGCGCCGTGCGCACCTTCTCAATCCGGCGGATCCGGCGGCCGTTCCAGCCGGTACCCGTGCCCCCGCAACGTGGTGATCCGTGGCAACCGGGTCAGCTCTTCGCTCGCCTGTGCCGCCTCGGTCAGTCTGCGGCGCAGGCCCGCCAACGTCACGTCGAGGGTCTTGGTGGAGCCGAACCAGTTCTCGTCCCACACCTCGGCCATCAGCGTCTCGCGCGAGACCGCCTCGCCGACCCGCGCTGCCAGCACCGCGAGCAGGTCGAACTCCTTGGCCCGCAACGGGACTTCGACACCGTGCAGTGCGCAGCGCCGGGCCGTCACGTCGACGACCAGATCGCCCAGCCGCACCGGCTCCCGGGCCGGCGCGGCCCCCGCGTGCCGCCTGAGATGAGCCCGCAGCCGGGCGAGCAGCACGGTCAGGCTGAACGGTTTGACCAGGTAGTCGTCGGCCCCGGCGTCCAGTCCGGCGATGATGTCGATGTCGTCGGTCCGTGCCGTCAGTACGACGATCAGCAGGTCGGGGGAGAGGGCGCGCACCTGCCGGGCGACGTCCAGGCCGTCCATGTCCGGCAGTCCCAGGTCCAGCAGCAGTACCTCGTATGGTGCCCGAGCCGCTTCCTTCAGAGCGCTCGCTCCGGTGCGGCACCATGTCGGGGCGTAGTCGTGGCCACGCAGGCCGGTTTCCAGGTGGCGGCCGATGGTTTCGTCATCCTCGACGATGAGGACGCGCAGTCGGCTGCGGTCCGGTGCGGCGGGCGTGTGCATGCGCGACAGCCTAGGAGCCGCGGGGGCGAGGGGCTCGTCGTCGGTGCGCGCCGTGTTCACAGGTCGCGGAGCTCCTCCACGGCGGGACGGTGGCTGCTGCGGATGCCGTTGAGGGCCGCCGCCAGGATGGCGACGACGGCGGCTGCCCCGGTGAGTGCCAGGTAGGCGCCGGGGATCGACAGGGCCGCGGGTGGCGGATCGAAGACGCCCGTCAAAACCTTGACCAGCATCTGCGACAGGCCCCAGCCGATGAGGGCGCCTCCGGCCAAGCCACCGACGGCCAGCAACAGGGCCTCGGAGAGAACCATGCCGCGCAGGTGGCGCGGTCGCGCGCCGAGGACGGTGGCGATGGCGAAGGTGCGGCGGCGTTCGGCGAGCCCGAGGGCGAGGACGAGGCCGCCGGCCCCGGCGGCGAGCAGGACGGCGAAGGCGAGCTCGATGCGGGTGAGGCCGGCCAGGTCGACGGAGGTCAGGCTGGTGCCGACGGTGCCGCGGGTCTGGGTGAGGTCGGTGACGGTGGCCCGGGTACCCAGCTGCTGGCGCAGCTGCGCGGCTATCTGCTGCTGGTTCGTGCCGCCGGTGTCGAGGAGGAAGGCGCCGGCCGAGTCGTCGCCGGTGGCCTTGGCGATGTAGGAGGCGTTGGCGACGAAGAAGCTGTCCTTGGGGGCGGTGGGGAACTCCTTGGCGATGCCGGCGTAGTGGAAGGGGACCGTGCGCAGAGACTTGGTACGGGTGTCCTGGATGCGCAGGTTGACGGTGTCGCCAGGGGAGAGCTGGAAGTCTTTTACCGTCTCGACGCTGACGAGGAGGTTGTCCGGGCGCTGGGCGAGGCGCCGCATCAGCTGGTCGGCGGTACCGCCCGTGAAGTAGGCGTCCTGGAGCGAGGTGGCCTTGGCGATCGTGCCCGGTCGGATGCCGTAGAGGTCCTGCAGGTCGGAGCCGACGTAGGCGAAGCGGTGCTGGAGGGGTTCGACGTGCCGTACGCCGGAGGTCTTCAGCGCGGCCCCCGCAGTGGGTGGGACCTGGGCGCCGGGTGGTTCGGTGACCGTGACGTCGGCGCCGTTGGTCAACCGGGCGTCGACCTCGGCCTGCTGGTGGTAGGTGGCGTTGAAGACGGCGGTGGAGATCGCGAAGGAGACGGCGAGGGCGAGCAGGACCACCGACCTGGCGAACGGGCGGCGGCGCCGGGCCAGGACGGCGGCGGTGGTGCCGGCCAGGCTCGCGGTCAGCGGACGGACCAGCCGGGCCAGCGCGGGACGGCCGTGGGTGAGGGCGAGCAGGGTGAGGCGCCACAGGAGCAACGCCGCGCCGATCCACAGCAGGGCGGGGCCGAGGAAGGCCCAGTACGACACGGAGATGCTGGGGACGCCCTCGGGCGCGAGCACGAGTGCGTACTGGTTGCCGGAGGAGGCGCGGAAGATGAGCCACGAGCCGATCAGAAGGGCGAAGTCCAGGCCGTAGCGCATCCACCAGGGCGACCGGGAGCGTCGTACGTCCTCCTGCTTGCGGGTGTCGGCGACGGTGACCGTGCGCAGGTCCCGCAGGGCAGGGACGAGGACGGCGCCTGCGGCCACCGCGGCTCCGAGTACGAAGGCGACGGCGTACCAGACGGACCAGGTTCCCGCGCTCGCGCCGAAGGAGACCGTGCCGAAGGCGAGACGGCCGGTGAGGGCGGCGATGCCCAGCCCGGCCAGACCTCCTGCGAGGCCGATCAGGGCGGCCTCCAGGCCGGCGAGTGCGGTGATCTGACGGGGTCGCAGGCCGCGCAGCCGCAGCAGGCCCTGTTCCTGCCGGCGCCGTTCGCCGCCGGCCGAGGCGACCGCCGCCGTCAGCGCGGCGGCCAGCACCGCGCCCGGCACACCGAGGAAGAGGAAGAGGATCTGGGCGTACAGGGCGTCCTGGCGGGCCGAGCCGAGAGCTGCGCCGACGTTGTCGCCGACCAGGGCCGTGCCCGCGGAGCGGGCTTCGAGGTTGTGGGCGGCGCCGGTGACGGCGGAGTATGCCGAGGCTGGGTCGGAGGGCAGCCGCGCGGTGTCGCGAGCGGCGTGGATCTGGGTGGTGACACCGGTGGCGCCGCGGGTGAGGGCGGCGAAGCGGGCGGCGGGCAGCAGGACGACGTTGTCCGGGGGCGCGGTCGGCTGGGACTGGCTGGGGGCGCCGACGGTCTGGAAGAGGGAGTCGGCCTGGGGCAGATCGACCACACCGTCCACCTTCACTTGCCGCAGACCGGCACCGGGGAGCTGGACGCCGATGGTGTCGCCGGGGGCCGCGTGCAGGTTGGAGGCGGTCTGCTGGGCCAGCAGGACACCGGTGGACGAGCCGGAGAGCGTGCGGACGGCGTCGGGGAAGCGGGCGCGGTAGCCGTCGGGCAGACCGAGGGCTATGCCGGGGCCGGTGGCCTGGGTGCTTCCCTGCACGCGAGCGGTGAAGCCGCTGGTGTGCGCGAAGCCGACGGGCAGGGCGGTGAGGGTGCCCGGGGCCCTGGCCACCAGGGACTGGACCGTATGCGGGTCGGCGCCGGGCTGCACCTGGACCTGCCAGTCCACGGCGACCGAGCGCACGGCGCGCTGGGTCATGGTCGCCTTCGACGCGGTGAGGAAGGAGCCGAGCGCGGCGACCAGGGCGACCGCAAGCGCGATGCCGGTCAGGGCGGCCAGGAGCCGTCCGGTGCGGTGCCGGGCCAGACCGCGAGCCCATGCGGCGATCATGACACCTCCTCGGGTGCGAGCAGCCGTCCGTCGCGCATGCCGCGCCGGACGGTGAGCCGGGCGGCGAAGGCCGGATCGTGGGTCGTGACGACGAGTGCTGCGCCGGTGTGGTCGGCGGCCGTCAACAGGGCGTCCAGGACGCGGGCGCCGGTGGCGTGGTCGAGGCGGCCGGTGGGCTCGTCGGCCAGGATCAGACGGGGTGCCTGGGCCAGGACCCGGGCGGCGGCCACCCGCTGGGCCTGGCCGCCGGAGATCTCCTCGGGGAGTCGGTCGGCCAGGTCTGCGGCGTCCACGAGGGCGAGTGCCGCGAGCGCGCACTGTCGCGCCTCGCCCTCGGGACGATCGGTGAGGACCAGGGGCAGGGCGGTGTTCTCCACCACGTTCAGGGCGGGGATCAGGCTGTCGGCCTGGAAGACCAGGCCGATGTCGTACGGCCCGAGGTCTGCTGCGTGGGTGACGCTGCCGCTGGTGGGTTGTTCGAGCCCGGCGAGCAGGTGCAGAAGAGAGCTCTTGCCGGACCCCGAGGGGCCGACGACCGCCAGCCGGTCCCCGGCCCGGATCTCCAGGTCGGCACCGTGCACGGCCACGACCGCCTGCGGTCCCCGGCCGAAGGTCAGGGCCGCGTCCGTGCAGGTGACGAGCACTTCATCCGACGGCATCGGGTGCCTCCTCGGGGTCGTAATGCCGTGCTTCAGTGGCTTTTCCGTCAGTCAGGGTGATCACCCGGTCCGCGATGCGGACGGCTTCCCGGCTGTGCGTGACGATCAGCACCGCGCACCCCTCCGCGGCCCGCTCCCGCAGCATCGACAGGACCAACTGCTCGGTTTCGCCGTCCAGTTCACCGGTCGGTTCGTCGGCGAGCAGGACAGCGGGCGCGTTGGCCAACGCGACGGCGAGCCCGGCCCGCGCCAGCTCTCCGCCGGACAGATGACGCGGCAGGGCGTGTGCCCGGTCGGCCAGTCCGACCCGGGCCAGCAGTTCCTCGGCCGGGACGAGGGCCCTGCGGCCCCGGGCCCGCTGAGGCAGGCGGACGTTGTCCCGCATGCTCAGGTGCGGCAGCAGGTTGCGGGTCTGCAGCAGGACACCGATATGCCGGGCACGCAGCCGGGCGCGCTCGGTCTCGGGCCGATGGCTGATCCGTACGCCGTCGACGTGGACCTCGCCGCCGGAGGGCTCGTCGAGTCCCGCCAGGCACGCCAGCAGGGTCGACTTGCCGGCCCCGGACGGGCCCACGACCGCGACCGTCTCACCGCGCCGTACCGTCAGGGACACCCCCCGCAGCGCGAGTGTCTCTTCCTCCCCGGCCCGGTAGAAGCGGTACAGCTCGCGGGCAGTGAGGGCGTCGTGGGCGACGCCGCCAGTGTGTGTGCTGTCGGGCATGGTGCGCTCACCGCCAGGCGAAGGAGTCGCTGACGATGCGCCATGGGTCGACATTGTCGGCATTGACCGGCCCGGACAGGGTCAGATCCACCTCGTGCCCGGCGCGGTAGAACGCGTACCGCTCGAAGGCGTCCCGCACCACCTTGCCGGTGACCGGGTCCTTCGCCGAGTCGCCCTGGTAGGTCAGCAGGACCACCCGCCCGGCGTGCCGGTTCACCTCGCTCACCTTGGGCGAGGCGAACTTCGCCACCTGAGAGCGCAGTTGGGGTACGACCTTGTCGGTGACCGAGCCGACCGTGGGTGCGCCGGCGGCGGAAGCCGCCGTGATCCGCACGGTGTTGAGTTTGTCCGTGAACACGGTGCTGTTCCCCTGGGTTGTGCGGGCCCAGCCCTCGGGCACCTTCACGGTGAAGCCGGCGAAGGAACCGCCGGTCGGCCGGTAGGAGACGTACACCTGGTTGTCGGGGATGTCGCCTGGCGGGTTGGACTCGGTGGGCGCCGGGTTGTTCTGCCCGTTGCCGTTGCCACCGCCGCCACCCCCGGAGGAAGAGCCGGTCGCGGGAACGGCCGCGGATGTGGTGGAGCCGGATCCTGACGCCGACGCGGAGCAGCCGGCGGTGACCACTGCCACGAGGGCCAGTCCGACGGCTGCGTACGTCCTTGTGTGTGCTGTCATGGCGACTGGCCTCCCGGGAAGCCTCGACGGTCGATGGCACCGACGCTAGGACGCTGCCGGTTAACGCTCCGCTCGCCGAGGGTTAGGCGACGGCAAAAGCGTGTGGCGCACTGCGTCCGCCCAGGTGAGCCGCCCGCATGATGAGGGCATGAGACAGCGCGTGGTGCGAGTCGCCCTGACCGCCGCTCTGGTCGCCGTCGTCCTCCTCGCCGTCCCGCTGGCGCTGGTGATCAGGTCGTCCCTGTACGCCGACCAGCGCGACACCCTGGAGCGGTCGGCCCTGGCCGGGGCCGTACGCGTGAGTCCGGACTACGTGACCGGCGACCCGGTGGAACTGCCCGCGCCCCCGGCCGGCGGGCGTCTGGGCCTGTACGACCCCCAACTACGACTGCGCGCGGGCAGCGGCCCACGGCCTGGCGACACCCCGGCCCGTCAGGCGCTGGGCGGTGCGGCGGTACAGGGCCGGGCGGGCGCCGACATGGTGGTGGCCGTGCCCGTCTCCCACGCCGAGAAGGTGATCGGCGTCGTACGGGCTTCATCCCCCGCCGTCGCCGTACGCGACCGGGTCGTCACCGCCTGGGCGCTACTGCTCGGCGTGGCCGCAGTCGCGCTGACCGTCGCCGTGCTCGTCGCGCGCCGTCAGGCCCGTGCGCTGGTCGCGCCGCTGGAGGACCTCTCCCGCCACTGCCGGGCGGTGACCGAGGGCGACCTGAACGCACGGGCCGCCCCGAGCAGCGTCGCAGAGATCGACCAGGTCGCCCGCACCCACAACGAGATGCTGCACAGTCTCTCCGAACTCCTGCGCCACGAAAGGGACTTCACGGCCAATGCCTCCCACCAGCTGCGCACCCCGCTCACCGGCCTGCAACTCGCCCTGGAGGCGGGGCTTGCCCAGGACGACGACGCCCTGCTGCGGCCCGTGCTGGCCGAGGCGCTGGCCACCACCGAGCGCCTGCACCACACGGTGGACGAGGTGCTGCGCCTGTCCCGCTCCGGAGAGACGGCTCGCCCCACCGCCGGGACCATCGCCGTACGACAGCTTCTGCGGGAGACGGAGGAACGGTGGCACGGCCTCTTCGCCCAGGACGGCAGACGCCTGGAGTGCGCCACCCAGGACGCACCGGCCGACGTCCGCGTTCCGGGCGCGCCCGTGTCGGAAGTGCTCGGCATCCTGCTGGACAACGCCCGGATGCACGGGCGCGGCACGGTCCGGCTGGCCGCGCGGGACCTGGACGACGCCGTCGCCTTCGACGTGAGCGACGAGGGCGCCGTGACGGGCGAGCCGTCCCGGCTCTTCGACCGCGGCCGCACCGGCGACGGACGGGGAACGGGCATCGGCCTGGCGCTCGCCCGTGACCTGGCCGTCTCGCTCGGCGGCAGGCTCTCCCTGACCAGCCGACAGCCGACCACCTTCACCCTGCTCCTTCCGGTCGGCAAGGACGAGACAGAAGGGGCAGGGAAATCTGGGTGAGGCGGACCGCGTCGCCGTCCGTCGCGGAGGCCGCCGACCGCCGGCAGGCCGTCGACCTCGTCCGGCGGACGGCACCGGACGTGGTCCTCATGGACGTCCGCATGCCCATGATGGACGGCATCGAGGCGACCCGTCGGATCACGAGCGCCTCGCCATGTCGCGTCCTCATCCTGACCACCTTCGACCTCGACTCGTACGCGTTCGCGGGTCTGCGGGCGGGAGCCTGTGGATTCCTCCTCAAGGACGTCGTCCCGGCCGTACTGCACGAGGCGATCCGAGCCGTGGCCTCAGGCGACGCCGTGCTCACCCCGCGGATCACCCGCGACCTCGTCGACCGCTTCGCCAAGGTCGCGCCCTGGCCGCGCGACGAGGCGTCCGGCGCGCTGTTCGCCCAGCTGACGGCAGGAGAACGGGACGTCTTCCACCTCATCGCCACCGGCCTGACCAACGCGGAGATCGCCCGGCACCTCCTCCTCACCGGGGCCACCGTCAAGACCCACATCACGCGCATCCTGGCCAAGCTGCAGCTCCGGGATCGGGTACAGGTGGTGATCTTCGCCTACGAGCACCGACTGCGCCCGCACGGAGCCTGACCGCACTCGCCCGCGAGGCGGCGGAGACGGGCGCCCCCTTCGGCGTGCAGTAGTCCCGTCTCGGCGGAAGATTTCACGCAATTCGCTTACCGACTACGGCCTTGTAGACGCCAGGTGAACTGTAGATTATCGAGCGGGGGCGTCCATTCGCCCCTGTCCTGAACAGGGGATGTATGAATCCCCTGCCGGGGCGGTCGGACGAGCCTCCGGCCCGGCGGAACCTCGCCGACCGAACTTACTTCTACGTGCGGTAGTAGATGGCTTTCGGGCGGCCGAACACATGGGGTTGCCGGCGGCGGGGGCGAGGCAGAGGAGGCAGTCCTTGGCTGACAGCCATCGTGGCGGAACGCGCGTCGAGATCCGTGGTCGTACTGCGACGCACCTGGTGGCACCGCCCCCGACCCGGGCCTCAGCCCTCGGTGTCTCGGACGCCGGGCCCCAGCAATGGCACCGGGGTATGACCCTGGTGGCCACGATCAGCCTGTTCATCGGCACGCGTGCGGCCTGGACCACCGCGATGGCGTCGAGCCCGCCGATCGCCGCGGTCATCTCCGTCTGCTACGCCTCGATCCTCGTCTGCGCCGTTCTCAGCCTTCTCGTACGCTCCCGCCGGGCACTGATCCGGGTCGACGCGGCCGTACTGGTCACCGCCGTCGCCCTGGTGACCTGTGGCTACCTGCTCAACCACGCCGGCAGCGACGAAGGCGTGCTGACCGCCCAGGCCGCGAGCCAGATATTGCACGGGCATCCGGTCTACGGCCAGCCGTGGCCATGGTTGTTCGCCACACACGGCGTCGGGATCACCAAGACCATGTCCGGCGGTGCCGACTACACGTACGGCTATCCGCCGCTGACCGCCCTGCTGGCCGCACCGGTGCATGCCGTCGTCCACTCGACAGCAGCCGCCACCCTGGTCCCCACCGTCGCGCTCCTCGCCTCCTCGCTTCTGCTGTGGTTCCTGCTTCCGGCGCCCTGGCGGTCCGCGGCCACGGCCGTCTGCCTCGGTTTCGGCTTCCTGCCCCACTACGCCTACTCCGGCTACCCGGCCATCACGGCCCTCGCCCTGCTCATCCCCGTTGTGGTCCGCTGGCCCAGCACGGGCGAGGGCGGCCACCTCGGGCCAGGGGGCATACTGCGGGCGGCCTGCCTTGGCGCCGCCTGCGCCGCCCAGCAACTCGCCTGGTTCCTCGCCCCGTTCCTCCTGATCGGCCTGTACGCCGTCCGGCGCGGCGAACTCGGCCCCCGGCGCGCCCTGGCGGTCACCGCCCGCTACACGGCCACAGCCGCCCTCACCTGGTCCGCAGCCAACGCGTACTTCGCCGTCCAGGACTTCTCGGCCTGGTTGAACGGAATCCTGCTCCCCCTGGAGCAGAAGGCGATCCTGCACGGTCAGGGCGTGATGGGTATCTCCTACTACTTCACCGACGGCAGCAGCCGCCTCGACTACTACTCCTACGGCAGCCAACTGCTTCTGCTCGGCCTGCTCGCGGCCACGCTGCTGTTCGTCCGACGGCTGGGCCCGGCCCTCACCGTCCTGCCGTGGATCGCGTTCTACCTGGCCACGCGTTCCCAGGACGGCTACTTCCTGATGATGACCCCGCTGTGGCTGGCGGCCGCCGCCACCGTCCCGGCCACCGCGTTCGCCACCGCCTGGCAGCCACGCCTGCCCCGCCTCACCGGCCGGCGCGCCAAGGCCGTCGTCGCGGCCGGGTTGCTCGCCCCCGCCCTCGCGTGTGTCGTGACAGCCGCCGCGAGCCCGCCGCCACTGCGCATGAGCCTTGCGCCGCACTTCGCCAAGCGCGGTTCACGTGTCGGTGTCACCACCATTGACGTCCGGGCAGTCAACACCACTGGTACGGCACTCGAGCCGCACTTCGCGAGCCGTACCGGCCAGGGCGCCTCCAACTGGTGGACCATCGCCTCGGGTCCCACCGTGCTGGCCCCGCACGCCTTCGCGGACTATCGAGTGAAGCCCGCGGGGGGTTTCCGCGCGATGCCCGCCGGCCACGGGCCGGGGAGCTATCTCATCGCCGTCACCGGCACGCCGATGACGATCACCTCCGCCCACATCCCGGTCGCCACTTCCGCCGTCCGGTAAGAGGGGCGCCAGGCGGGTCACGCCTTTGGTGACCTGCTGGTTCGGCAACTGCTGACGTGGAGTGGTGGTGGTTTCCAGCCGACCCGCGTACCGGTGGACATGACACTGCACGGACGTCGAAGAGGCGTGGGCCGGCTGCCGGTGATCGCGGCGACCGTGTCACGTGCGCGTGCGAAGTCGTCGTAGGTGGCGCGCGAGCCGCACCCTCGTGGGCTGGCCGCCGTCGCCCTTGCCTGTTCACGCGGTGGCGCCTGCCACGAGGGCCATCGTCACGACGAGGATCATCGCGGTGACCAGGCCGCCGCCGTCGTCGGTATCGGGCGAGGTGTGCAGCAGGAACGGGACGGGTGGGGGATGACCAGCAGCGGGATCGCCAGGTGCAGTGCGAGCCCCGCGAGCAGTGCGCTCGTGCGGCGCAGCACGCGGCCCAGTTCAAGGCGGTTCTCTTCCGTCACGTGGGGCAGGGGTGGGACAGAGGGCCGCGAGATGGAAATGGGCTGTGTGTGTGGCGCCATGGTGCCCGTGCGGGGTGGGCGGGGTGGGTCAAGTGCGCCGCAGTCAGGATGCGTTCAGGTGCCCGGTGGCATGGTCGGGCAGTGTGATCTATGAAGCGTCTGAGAGCCAAGTGGTTCCAGAGGCCGGTCAGGCCCCCAATTCTCAGGGCCGACTGCGTTGGAGCAAGGTGCCTGAGGTCACCATTTACTTCTGGATCATCAAGGTGCTGTGTACAACGGTCGGCGAGACCGCAGCGGACCTGCTCAACGAGAAGGCGGGTCTCGGGCTGGCCGGTGTGTCGGTGCTGATGAGTGCCCTGCTGGCCGTAGTTCTGGTGGTCCAGTTCCGATCCAGCGCCTACCGGCCGGGCTTGTACTGGCCGGCGGTGGCGCTGGTCAGCGTCGTCGGCACGCTGATCAGCGACAACCTCACCGACAACATGGGCGTGCCGCTGGAGACGAGCACCACGGTGTTCGCGATGCTCCTCGCGATCGTTTTCGTCGTCTGGTACCGGCGCGAGCGGATCCTGTCCATCCACCACATCGACACCACCAGTCGCGAGTCCTTGTACTGGTCGGCGGTCCTGTCCACCTTCGCCCTGGGCACCGCGGCCGGTGATCTGGTGTCCGAGCGTATTGGCCTCGGCTACTGGCTGTCCGCCGTCCTCTTCGCGGTGGTCATCGCGGCGGTGGCCATCGCGCACTTCGCGCTGGACCTGGAGGCCGTGTGGAGTTTCTGGATCGCCTATGTCCTGACCCGCCCGCTGGGCGCCTCGATCGGTGACTACCTCTCCCAGCCCACTGGCGACGGCGGCCTGAGCCTGGGCGCGGTCGTGACCAGCGCTCTGTTCCTGGCGGTCATCCTCGGACTCGTCAGCTACCTCTCCGTCACCCGCAGGGATGTTGCCGAACCGGAGCACGCGTCGGGACACACGGCCTGAGCCACGAGCCAGGCCGGTAGTTCCTCCCATCGGTTCCGGCCGCGCTCGACTGCGGGTCTGTCCATCCCACGCCGCCCTCCTCGCCCACCAAACACGCCCGGCCTATTCACCGACCGCGCAGTGGGGCGAGTGATACACACGGTGGCAGTCAGGATGTGTTCAGGTTCCTGCTGGCACAGTCGGGCACCATGACCGATGAGACGTCTGATATTCCGGTGGTTCGAGAGACGGGCAGACACCGGCGAGACCAGGAGCGAGCAGGCGGACAAGCGGCCGAGGCGGCTCACACCACTTCTCCGGCACTGGATGGGTAAGTGCCGGGAGAGTCTCTGAATTCCGGGAAGTTTCCAGAATTCCGGCTGATTTCGCCGGTCGGTGTTCGAATTGGCTCCACGAATTCTTCGGGCGGGCCAGGGGAATGGGGGGCTCCCGGCCGACCGGTATGGGTGCGCTCTGGCCTGAGAAGCCGAACGCTTCCAAGGCGGTTGGTGCTCGCATGCCGGCGACCGCGGTACAGAGTCTTTCCACCTCGGCGATTTCCAGTAGCGGCATCAACACCTTCCCGACGCCTCCCTGCGGGGCGGAGCGGGCACAGAGGGTTCTCGCGCGGGCCGGGGGGAGCGAAAGCGGAGGTATTCCGGGGACGCGGACCCTGTCACGGGTGACACCCCTGGTGGCGCGGCAAGGAGCTCAACACCCTCCTCACCTCCCTCGGCTAGCCAACCACCGTGACGGACTGCCCCGACGCATCCCCTGCGCCGGGGCAGCCGACACTCCGAACCGGCCGGTATTCCGCACCGCACGCGGCACACGGATCGCCAACAGCCGCGGCCGTCGGCACCGGAAGCCGCACAGGTCTGACACCGGGCTACGGCTCGTTCTTGGGTGGGCGGTTGCATGCCTTTTGCGAGTGCGACTTACTCTTACAACTTGTAGGAGCTACCGGGGAGGGCGTCAGCGTGTCCCGGTCAGGCCCCCATGGGGCACCCTGCGGGCGGTCTCGCGGCGATGGCGGGGCCGTTTCCTTGGCTGAGGAGTGGCGACAATGAGCGAACACCGGCGTCGATCGTCGGGCAGGGCCATACCGTCCGGCTCGGACGGTATGGCGGGTGGCGGCCGGGCCGCGGCACGCAGGGCTGCCCAGGCCCGGGGCGGGGGCGCCCGCCGCGCGGGAGGCACGCGACGTGCGGACACCGGACGTCCGGGTCGGCGCGGCCTGATCGACTACCCGAGGGCGGGCAGACGTGGCCTGAGGCGATGGCTGCCTTCATGGAAGCTGGTGTCCGGCACCTTCCTGCTGTTCGTCGGCGGCTTGCTGGGCCTGTTCGGCTATGCCTACGCGACGACGACCATCCCCGGCGCGAACCCCAGTACGCAAGCCCAGAGCAACACCTACTACTGGTCGGACGGCTCGGTGATGGCCACCCAGGGGGCGACCAACCGGCAGAACGTCGATCTCGCCCAGGTCCCGAAACTGGTGCAGTGGGACTTCCTCGCCGCGGAGAACGCCACCTTCTACTCCGATCCGGGCGTCGACACGCAGGGCATGCTCCGCGCCGTCTACCACATGGCCACGGGCGGTGAGGTGCAGTCGGGGTCCACCATCACCCAGCAGTTCGTGAAGAACACCTACCTCAGCCAGGACCAGTCGGTCACCCGCAAGCTCAAGGAGATCATGATCTCCCTGAAGATCGGCGGGCAGATGTCCAAGCAGCAGATACTGCAGGGCTACCTCAACACCTGCTACTACGGCCGGGACGCCTACGGGATCGAAGCCGCGGCCCGTGCCTACTACCACGTGCATGCCTTCCAGCTGACCGTCAGCCAGGGCGCCTTCATCGCCGCCACCGTCAACGAGCCGAGCCTGCTGATGCACGCCGACACCGATCCGCACGCCAAGGCCCAGGCCGAGGCACGCTGGAAGTACGTGCTGGACCGGATGGCCAAGATCCACGAGATCACCGACGCCCAGGAGCAGCGCTACCTGGCGTCAGGGTTCCCCACGCCCAAGCCGTACACGCCGTCGGCGGGAATGTCAGGGCAGACCGGTTACCTGGTGCAGACCGCGAAGAACTACGTCGAAGCCCACACGTCCGTCTCGGACCAGCAAATGGGCCGTGGCGGTTACCAGATCTACACCACCTTCGACAAGAAGAAGGTCGACGCCCTGTCGACGTCCGTCGCGGCGATGGAGCGGAAGCACCTTGACCCGCGGCAACGCTCGGCCGACAAGGACGTCCAGGTCGGCGCGGCATCGATCGATCCGTCCACCGGCGCGATCGTGGCGATGTACGGCGGGGCCGGCTGGGACAAGGGTCACTGGACGAACAACGCGGACGCGACCGGTGTGCCGGTCGGCTCCACCTTCAAACCCGTCGACCTGGCCGCCGCTCTCGACCACGGCGCCGTCCTCTCCCCTGGGCAGCCGCCCGCACCGATCACCCCGGACTCGAAGTTCAACGGTGACGACGGCATCACCATCAGGAACCAGCAAGGCCGGGAGCTGCCGGACTCGAACGACCCCACGGGGCTCCTGCACCAGCGCAACGACGTGTCCACGAAGTGGGGTTACATCACTTTGCGCAAGGCGATGGAGCAGTCGGTCAACACTCCCTACGTCCAGCTCGGCGAGTATGTCGGCTACGACAACGTGGAGGCTGAGGCCCTGAAAGCGGGGCTCCCGCGCACGAGCCTGCAGTACGACACCCCGGGCTTCTACATCGGTACTTCCACACCGTCGGCGATCCGTATGGCGGACGCGTACGCCACTTTCGACGACGGCGGGGTCCAGCACGAGCCGTACTCGGTGACCAAGGTCGTCGCCGAGGGCCGGCAGTTGCCCGGCTTCGGCAAACCCAAGGGCACCACGGCCATGTCCGCCTCTACCGCCGACACCGTCACCGACGTCCTGCGAGACGTCGTCAAGAACGGCACCGGTACCAACGCCCAGGCCCTGGGTCGCCCGGCGGCCGGCAAGACCGGTACCACCGACGACTACAAGTCCGCCTGGTTCATCGGCTACACCCCGCAGCTGACCACGGCTGTGAGCATGTTCAAGGAGAACCCGAAGAACGCCGGCCTCCAGTCGATGCAGGGTGTCGGTGGCTACGCCAAGGTCTTCGGCGCCGACATGCCCACCGAGGTGTGGACCGGCTACATGACCGCCGCCCTTCAGGGACAACCCGTCCAGCAGTTCCCGCCCGCACCCCAACTGGGCCAGAGCACGGACGAATACGGCGCACCCTCGCCCACACCCTCCGCCACCGCATCCCAGAGCACGCCCACGGTCACCCCGACCGCACCGGCCAGCCCGACCCCCACCACCGCACCGTGCAGCGGGCATGGGAAGCACTGCGTCAGCCCAAGTCCGACCGATACCGCCGGTACCACCGCCGGTACCGGCGGCGGACTGCTCGGCGGCACAACCGGCGGTAACACTTCACCCTCACCGGCGACCAGCTCACCGGCCCCGACCGGCACCCGTGGAGGTCCTTGAGCCGCGTCACGGCGGCCCGTGGGTTGCCCAACCTGTCGGCGTGCCGCAGCGGGGGGTGGGTCCTCGGCACCTGGGCAGGTGTCCGCCACCAGGCGACGCCCACGGGCTGCAGGAACAGGTGACCCACCTCCCGAACCTGAGGATGCCCCCGCACCTCGAACAGCACGTCGCCACCATGGCCCGGCGGCTGCACCGGGACAACCGTTGCAACCGCACCGCCGACGGCGTCGAGCGCGTGACGGGCACCCCCGCCCAGTCCGTCGAGACGTTCGTAACCGCCCGAAAAGACCTCTACCTTGGGCGAACCGCCCCGGCCCCTGCGGCGTCTGCCGGGGCATGGTCGCTGTCGGCTGCAGCACGTACCGCCGGGATGGGGGCGGCGAGCGCGATGTGGCCACGTGTAATCGCACGGGACAAACCCGGCGACGTCGGCGATCGTCCCCGGGATACTGGTCGCCCATGGATGAGGTCGAAGTCGTCGTTGCCCATTCCGAGCGCGCGACCCTGCGCGTCGGCGACGTGTTCCTGAAGGTGGACGCCGATCAGGCGCGCATCGACGTCGAGGTCGAGGCGATGGCCCTCGCGCCGGTCCCGACCCCGGAGGTCCTGTGGCGCAACCATCCCGTGCTCGCGATCGCCGCCGTCCCGGGGACGGTGCTCGGCCGTCTCGGTGAGCCGTCGACCGCGTCGTCGGCGGCGTGGGCCGCGGCGGGTGCCGCCATCCGGCAGGTGCACGAGGCGCCGCTGCCGCCCTGGCCCGGCCGGCGCCGCCGGGGGCCCGACGAGTTGGCGGCGGAACTCGACGGCGAGTGCGAGTTGCTGGTGACGAACGGCATCCTGCCCGCCGACCTGGTCACCCGCAACCGCCAGGTCGCCGAGGCCGCGATCCGGCCGTGGACTCCGGTGTTCACGCACGGCGACCTGCAGATCGAGCACGTCTTTGTCGACGACGGCGAGGTCACCGGCATCATCGACTGGTCCGAGGCGGCCCGGGGTGATGCCCTGTTCGACCTCGCGACCTTGACGCTCGGACACGAGGAGCACCTCGACGACGTCATCGCCGGTTATGGCACCGACGTCGACCTCGACGTGATCCGCGCGTGGTGGTCGTTGCGAAGCCTGCTGGGGGTTCGCTGGCTGGTCGAGCACGGCTTCGACCCGTCCGCGCCGGGCTGTGAGGTCGACGTGCTGAGATCCCGGATGTGAGGCTGCGCCACCCCCACTGAGTGGTGTGCGTCGCGAAATCGCAGGTCACAGGTCTGGTGTGAGTGACGATTCGGGTACTCGTGCCGGTCGGCGGCTGATGACCATGGCCCAGATCATCGGGCATGTCCGGTTCCGGCGGTCTGCCGGGTTCGGCTGGGCCCGTGACCGACCCCCGCCCGAGCTAGTCCCTGGCCCACAGTGGCCCGCCGCCGACCACCTCGCGCCCGGCCGGTCTGTTCTCAGCGTCCTCTCAGCGGCTGCCTCCCAGGCTGGAGGCGTCACCCGGGACGACGACCGAGAACAACGCGACCCACGCAGACAAGGGGGAGCCCCATGGCCGCCCATACCGCAGCCCCGCCGGTCGCCCCGCCCGGGCCGAGCGGCACCGGGCCGGAACCCGCCCGGCTGCACCAGTTCTTCGAAGCAACCCGGGACCGTACCCCGCGAGCCGTCGCCCTGGAATGCGGGTCTGTCCGCCTGACCTACGCCAACCTCGACGCCCGCGCCGACCAGGTGGCCCGGCGACTGCGTGGACTCGGCATCGGCCCGGGCAGCCGCGTGGCGCTGCTGCTGCCCCGGTCCGTCGAGATGTACGCGGCGCTGCTCGGCGTGTGCAAGGCCGGCGCCGCCTTCGTCCCGATCGATCCGGCCGCCCCGCCCGACCGGATCGACTTCATCGTGCGCGACGCCCGAGCCGCCGTTCTGCTGACGACATCGGCCCTGGCCACGGCCGCGCATCCGCCGTGCCTCGTGGTCGAGGTCGACGGCCGCGCCGAAGCACCCGTCGAGCCGCGCCAGCGTCTCATGCCCGCGCCCGACGGCACCGAGGACGACCCCCTCGCCTACGTCATGTACACCTCGGGATCAAGCGGCCGGCCCAAGGGCGTGGAGATCACCCAGTCCAGCATCTGCAACTTCCTGCGCGTCGTGACCCCGCTCTACGGCATCCGGCCGCAGGACCGCGTCTACCAGGGCATGACGATCTCCTTCGACTTCTCGATCGAGGAGATCTGGCCGACCTGGTCGGCGGGCGCCACGCTCGTCGCCGGACCGACCGGCGCCGCACGCCTCGGCGACGGACTCGCCGACTTCCTCCAGGAGCGCGCAGTCACCGTGCTCTACTGCGTGCCGACGCTGCTGGCCACCATCCCGCGCGATCTGCCCGGGGTCCGCAGCGTCCTGGTGGGTGGCGAGGCCTGCCCGGCCCGGCTGGTCGAGCGCTGGAGCACACCGGGCCGGCGCATGCTCAACACCTACGGTCCGACCGAGGCCACCGTCACCGCGACCTGGCAGGAACTGCGGCCGGGGCGTCCCGTGACCATCGGCCGCCCGCTGCCCACGTACTCGGCGGTTCTCCTCGACGAGCGGCGCCGCCCGGTGCCGTACGGCGCGGTCGGCGAGATCTGCCTCGGCGGTCCCGGCCTCGCCCGCGGGTACGTCAATCGGCCTGACCTGACCGCCGACCGGTTCATCGAGTCACCCCGGGGCGGCCGCCTCTACCGCACCGGGGACCTCGGCCGGATGACCGACGAAGGCGAGATCGAGTACCTCGGCCGGGCCGACGCCGAGGTGAAGATCCGCGGCTACCGGGTGTCGCTGGACGAGATCGACAACGTACTGCTGGAGGACCCGGAGGTGGCCCAGGCGGTCACCGCACTCGCGGCCGACGTACTCGCCGCCTTCGTCGTGCGCACCCGCGACGGTACGACCGCCGACGACGAACTCACCGCCCGGCTCCACG
Organism: Streptomyces sp. NPDC111744; assembly: GCF_055634995.1. Lineage (NCBI taxonomy): Bacteria > Bacillati > Actinomycetota > Actinomycetes > Kitasatosporales > Streptomycetaceae > Streptomyces > Streptomyces sp. NPDC111744. The sequence continues at coordinate 95,638 of NZ_JBVKCG010000016.1, read as the reverse complement.
AGCGCCTTCGCCGTTCACTGCCCGCCTACATGGTGCCGGCCCATCTGGACTTCCTCGACCGGCTCCCGGTGATGCCCAGCGGCAAGGCCGACCGCGCCCGGCTTCCCGCCCCGACCGGCCGCTGGCTCGCCGCGGCCGGACCGGTGGTGCTCCCACGCGGCGCGACGGAGACGCGCGTGCGGGACGCCTGGGCCCAGGTGCTCGGCATTGGCACCGGCGAACTGTCCGCGCAGGCCGACTTCTTCACCGACCTCGGCGGGCACTCCCTGCTCGCCGCCCGGGCCGTGTCCCTGCTGCGCGGCCACGACGGTGCCGCCGGCCCTACCCTGCGCGACCTCTACGAGCACCCCACCGTCCGTACCTTCGCCAGACACCTGGACGCACCGGCCGCCCAGGCCCCGCCCCGGCCGGCCCCGCTCCGCCACGGCTCCGCCCGCGTCGCCCGCGCCGGCCTCGCCCAGGCCGCCGTGCTGTACGTCCTGCTTCTCCTGCTCACCTGCCCGGCGGCCGTCGCCTACTCCGCACACTGCAGCAGCGCCTGGGCGTCCCTCGTCGTAACGGCCGGCTACCTCGCCGTACGCTGGCTTGCCCCGGTGGCCCTGGCCCGCCCCCTGGCTGCGGGCATCCGGCCCGGCCGTCATCCCCTGTGGGGCGCCACCTATCTGCGGCTGTGGATCCTGGACGTCCTCCTCTTCAACATCGGCCCGCTGCGTCTCTTCAGCGGCTCCCCGCTGATCGGCCCCTACCTGCGCCTCCTCGGTGCGCGCATCGGCCCCCGCGCCACCATCAACACCGGCCTCGTGGGCCTGCCGACCTTGCTGCGCGTCGACGCCGACGCGGCGATCGGCTACGGCGTCACACTGCGCCCCTGGCAGGTCGCCGACGGCTGGGTCACTGTCGCCCCCATCACGGTCGGCCAGGGGGCGTACGTGGGTGCGGGCGCCGTGCTCGAACCCGGCGCCCGCCTGGGCCCCCGCTCCGGGCTCGGCGAGCAGTCCGTCATCGGCCCCGAGGAGCCGGTGCCCGCCGGAGCGCGCCGCGCCGGTTCACCCGCCCGCCCGATCGACGCCCTGTCCCCGGCCGTCGAGACCATGTTGGGCGCCCAGGGCGCCCCGGACCGTTGGCGGCCCCGGCACTTCGCCGCCGCGGTGCTCGGCCTGGTCCTGCTGGAAGCGGCCGTGATCGCGACAGTACTGCCGAGCGCTGCCCTGCTCCGGTGGGCCTGGCTGCACGGGGGAGCGGCGGGGGGAGCGGCGGCCGCCGCCCTGTCCGGCCCGGTGTTCGTGTGCTCGGTCTGCGTGGTCGTCGCCCTCGGCAAGCGCCTGGTCATGCCCAGGGCGCCCCAGGGCATCCACCCGGCCCGTTCGGCGGCCGGGGTGCGCAAGTGGGTCGCGGACAAGCTGCTGGAGCAGAGCCTCACCCTCACCAATTCCCTCTACGCGACGCTCTACACGGTGCCCTGGCTGCGGCTGCTCGGAGCGCGGGCCGGGCGCGGCGCCGAGGTCTCGACGGCCGCGCACCTCGACCCGGACCTGCTCACCCTGGGCGAGGGCAGCTTCGTCGCCGACATGGCGAGTGTCGGTGCCGCCCGTTTCGCCGGCGACCGCATGTCCTTCGCCCGGACCGAGGTCGGCAGCCGCGCGTTCGTGGGCAACGCGGCCCTGGTCCCGGCCGGCACCCGGCTGGGCGCGAACTCCCTGATCGGCGTGGCCACTGTCCCGCCACCGGGCCAGGTACCCGACGCGAGCACCTGGCTCGGCTCGCCCGCGCTGCGGCTGCCGGTACGCCAGAGCAGCGCGCACTACCCGGAGGAACTCACCTTCCGGCCCACCCGCAAGGCCGTGGCCGTCCGCCTGGTCATCGAGTTCTTCAGGGCCACCGTGCCCGCCGTGGTGCTTGCGGTCGGCGCCTGCCTGTACATCCTGGCCCTGTCCGGCCTCTCCCGGCACAGCACGATGACCGTGGCCGTGCTGGTGTCACCGCTGCTCGCGGCAGGGGCCGCGTTCGCAGTCGTCGTGTCCTGCGCGCTCGCCAAGCGCCTGGTCGTCGGCACCTACCGGCCGCGGGTCGAGCCGCTGTGGAGCCTTTTCGTGCGGCGCACGGAGTTCGTCACCGGCCTCTTCGAGGCGGCCGTGGTTCCGGCCTGCGCCGGCCTCCTGGCCGGCACCCCTCTTCTGCCGCCGGTGCTCCGTCTGTTCGGTGCCCGGATAGGCCGGCGCACCTGGATCGGCACCACCTTCCTCACCGAGTTCGACCTCGTGGAGGTGGGCGACGACTCGGCCGTCGGCATGAATGTCTCGCTGCAGACCCACCTCTTCGAGGACCGCGTGATGAAGATGTCCACGGTGACCGTCGGACCCGGCGCGAGCATCGGCACCCGCTCCGTCGTCCTGTACGACGCCGTGGTCGGCGCCGACGTCAGGCTCGGGGCGCTGTCCCTGGTGATGAAGGGCGAGCGGCTGACCCCGGGCACCAGCTGGCAGGGCCTGCCCGCCGAACGGCCCAGGGCCGCCGTATGCCGGACGGAGACACCCACGACGACCACGACGAGTACCGCATGAACGACGGCGTACAACGACGTCACACGAGGTCGGCCCACGCTCCCGAAGAGCATGGGCCGGCCGTCCCTTCCGATTCAGCCGAACGGCCGATCGGCGACGCGCGAGGTGCGCACCAGGCGCTCCCGCTCGTCGATGTCCCGCTCGCGCCCTTCGCCGGTCCGCCTGTCGTCCCGGCGGACGTCGTCGCGGCGCCGGTCGCGTGCCTCGTCGTCGCGCCCGCGGTCCCGGGTGTCCTCCCGGTCGCGACGCTCGTCACTGGGGTTCCTCATCGTTTCTCTCCTCCTCGGTCCGCCCTTTGATGGACGACTCCAGACTGCGACCGGGGCGCTGAGAGGAGGCTGAGACGGCACCGGTTCCTCAGCGTCCTCTCAGCTTGGTGTTCAGGGCGGCCAGGGTGCGGTCGGCCGGCCCGCTGGCGGGTCCGTGCCAGTCGCAGGACTGCTCGAACGCGCCTACCGGCTCCGCATGAACACCGCCCGTCCCACGGATAAGCCCAGACCGAGGCTGCAACACCCGGCTCAGAGAACGCCGGTTACGGTCCGGGGCTACGGTGGAGGTGAGGTTGCCATGCGGATGCTGATCATCGAGGACGAGCGCGGACTGGCGGAGGCGATTGCCGACGGGCTCGTGGCGGACGGCTTCGTCGCCGATGTCGCCCTGGACGGCCCGGAGGGCCTGTGGCGGGCACTGCACGAGTCGTACGACGTCATCGTGCTGGACATCATGCTGCCCGGCATGTCCGGCTACGGGGTCCTCAGGCGGCTGCGGGCGGCCAGGGTGTGGACCCCGGTGCTGATGCTCACGGCGAAGGACGGGGAGTACGACGAGGCGGACGCCCTCGACCTCGGCGCCGACGACTACCTCAGCAAGCCCTTCTCATACGTCGTGCTCGTCGCGCACCTCCGTGCGCTGATGCGGCGCGGAGCGCCCGCCCGGCCCGCCGTGCTCGCCGCCGACGACCTCACCCTGGACCCGGCCCGCCGGCACTGCCGCCGCGGCGAGCACGACATCGATCTCACCGCACGGGAGTTCACGCTCCTCGAATACCTCCTCAGACACAGCGACGAGGTGATCAGCAAGACGGACATCCTCACCCACGTCTGGGACGAGAACTTCGACGGCGACACCAACATCGTCGAGGTCTACGTCGGATATCTGCGGCGCAAGATCGACGCCCCGTTCGACCGCCGGACCATCGAGACCGTGCGCGGCGCCGGGTACCGGCTGCGCGGCGGCGCGAGGTGAGGGATGTCCGCCGGCGTCCGCTCGTGGTGGGCTCACCGCTCCCTGCGGCTGCGCCTGACCGCGGCCGCCGCCCTGGTGATCACGGCCGGGCTGGTCGGTGCCGCCGTCCTGCTCGTCGTCTGGCTGCACGCCAGCCTCATCAGCGGACTCGACCAGACCGCCCTGCAACGCGCCCAGGTCGTCGCCGCCGATGTCGACAGCGACCGTTTCTCCCCCGACCTGCCCCTCACCGACCACGGCGAGGTCGCCGTACAGGTCGTCGACGGGAGCGGAGCGGTCCGCTCCACCTCTGCCAACCTCCGGGGAAAACCCCGGGTGTTCACCTTCACGGCGAGTACGTCAGCCACCCCTCGCGCCCACACGGTCCAGGACATCCCGGTCGGAGAGAGCGGCACCTGGCGTGCCGTCGCCGTCCCGGCCGGCACCTCCCGCCACCCCATGACCGTGTACGTGGCGCTGCCCACCGAGAGCGTCGACCACGGGCTCGCCCAGCTCACCGCCGGCCTGGCCGCCGCCGTCCCGACCGTCGTCGCGCTGCTCACCACAGTGGCGTGGCTGCTCACCGGCCGCGCGTTGCGCCCCGTGGATGCGATGCGCGCCCAGACCGCCGAGATCACCACCTGCGACCTCAGCCGCCGCCTGGACGTGCCGCCCGCCGACGATGCCCTGGGCCGGCTCGCCCGGACCCTCAATGACCTGCTCACCCGTCTGGACACCGCCACCCGGCGGCAGCACAAGTTCGTCGCGGACGCCGCCCACGAGCTGCGCAGCCCACTCAGCACCCTGCGCACCCGTCTCGAAGTCGCCGTCCGGCACCCCGAGTCGGCCGACGCACGGGCCCTCGCGCCCGGTCTGCTGAAGGAGACCGAACGGCTCTCCCGGCTCGTCGACGACCTGGTCCGGCTCGCCCGCCTGGACGCCCGGCCCCGGTTCAGCCGCCACCCCGTCGACCTCGACGAGATCGTCTACGCAGAGGTCCGCGAGGCCCGCCGCCGCACCCCGCTCGTCATCGACCAGCACGACGTCGGGGCGGCCCGTCTGTACGGCGACGGGGATGCCCTGGCCCGGGTCGTGCGCAACCTCCTGGACAACGCGCTGCGTCATGCCACAACCCGCATCGCCGTCGGCCTGCGGGTCGCCGACGACACGGCCCGGCTGGTCGTCGCCGACGACGGTCCAGGGATCCCCGAGGCCGACCGGCAGCGCGTGTTCGGCCGCTTCACCCGCCTCGATGACGCCCGCGCCCGGGACACCGGGGGCAGCGGGCTGGGCCTCGCCATCGTGCGTGACATCGTCACCGCCCACCACGGCACCGTTCACATCGAGGACAACAGTCCGGGCGCTCGGCTGGTCGTCGAGCTCCCGGCCGCGGAAGCCTAGTCCACATCCTGCCACCGACCTCCGGGCTCACGGGGGCGGCCGGTTCGCCGGCCGATGCCGGCGGAGTGCGGGCGGACGAAGCGAGCTGCCTGCCGACGTGGATAAGCGCGGCACTCTCAGTCAAGCCACCGGTACAGCTCCGTCTGGGCTGGCTCGGCCAACGGGGTCGGTCCCGCTCACCAGTCTGCTCCTACCGCCAGCCTGGCTCACTTGACTCGGTGTCGGGTTGCCTGCCTGACTCCTTCTCCCGGCCAACCACCCGCGCGGGAACGCCCGGTGCCCGCCCCGGACCTCTCACGGGACGGGCTAGAGCTGCGTACGGCTGTCTCGTTACCAGCGCGAACTCCCGTGTGCGACTTCAACGGTCGTGCGCGCGGGGCGTGGGTCAGCCGGTCTGCCGGAGGGGGTGCAGGGCGCCGGTGAGGGTGCCTTCTTGCTGTTCGTAGTGGGAGAGAGCGAGGCCGAGGCCGATGAAGGTGGGTGCCCATTCACCGACGAAGATGCCCCATCGGTCTGCGCGCTCGACGCCGGCCTGTTCGGCTTTGAGGCTGGTCACCCAGGAGGCGAAACTGAGGCCGACGGAAGCCAGGCCAGCCATATAGGCGTGTTCGCTGCGGATGCCCATGTCGTGGAGTTTCTTGATCACCATGGGGTGGTCTCCATCCTGTGGGAGTCTTATATGTGGAGTAACCAACACTTCGCCCCATTAACCCCATATGGATGCATTAGATGTATGGCGTTCGCGGCTTCCGCGTCGGGTTGCCTGCCCGACTCCGTCTCCGGTCCAACCCCCACGGCACGGGAATGGCGTTGCGGGTTCGGGACGCGATCGGCCGGCGCTACCGCATCGCTGCAGTGGTCGCGCGACCCCCACCATCACCCTCGACTTCTGCGCGCACTTCATGCCCGAGCCGGCGGGAAGGGGCGCGATGCCATCGACGCACTGCTCAACCGAAGCACCAGGGTCGTGACGGCCGGGTAGTGGGCACGCTACTTGGACGCGCAGTGAGGTCACCCTCCGTGATGTTCGGCGTTCGCCCTGATGCCCCAAGGTTCAGCAACACCGTTGGCCCGCGGCAGGGAGAACCGGCCGAAGCGGAGTGCATCTCATTCTCCCCAGATTCTCCCCAGCGGCCTTGGGCGGGCCTGCTGGCGACTGCCTCGGCTCTCGCGAGGCCCTGGCGTAGGCCCTCGGCGGCCGGTTACTCAGAGCCAGTCCCTGCGCTTGAAGATGAAGTACAAACTGGCGCATACGACTGCCATTAGGACGATCGCGAAGGGGTATCCGAGCACCCAGTGCAACTCCGGCATCTCCCTGAAGTTCATGCCGTGGATCGTCCCCGCCAGCGTCGGCGCGAACAGAATGGCCGCCCACGACGAGATCTTCTTGAAGTTGTCTACCGAGACGCCCTGACCTGCGGCGATGCGTTCAGCACCGACTCCGACCTGCCTGGATAACTCTTTCAGGCTCTTTCAGGATCGTGCCGCGTTACTCAGCCCATTCTCCCCACGCGCTCCGCACGGCGGCTCGTACTCCCCGGATTCTCCCCGGGAGGGTTGCCGGATGGTGATCCGCTGGACCGGCTTCCCCACGCCTCCGTGCCGATCGGGGATTCGAAGTCCGATGCTCCGGACTCCGCGGCGTCGGCTTCCGGAGCATCGGTTTCCGGTGCGGCGACCACGGAGACGCCGACCGTCAAGGCGGCCGGCGCCACGGCGGTGACCGGTGCCGTCGGGGCCGTGGCCGCCGACCCCGCGCCCGGTCGGGCGGTCGCCGTCGCGACCACGATCTACGGCGCCACCGAGCAGATCCCGCAGATCCGGCAGATCCCGGCCGGTGCCCGGCTGACCGCCCGGCTGCGGGGTCGGGCGGGCGCCGCATACGGGATGCCGGTTCCACGGTCATCCAGGCTGCGCGGGATCTGCATCTGTCCTGGCTGACCGTGATGGAAGCCTTCCGCACGCAGGCCCGCGACGTCGCCGAGGTACCTCTGCCGCAGGTCGCAGTCCTGGGCATCGACGAGACCCGGCGCGGACGGCCCCGCTGGGAGCGGGATGGATACCGGCAAGTGGCGCCTGACCCGGGGCCGGTGGCATACCGGCTTCGTCGACGCCCTCGGTCACGGCGGGCTGCTCGGACAGGTCGAGGGCCGCACCGTCGCCGACGTCCTGGTCTGGCTCGCCACCACCGACCTGGACTGGAGAAGGGGCATCGGCTACGTCGCCATCGACATGTCGGCCACCTGCTGTGCCGCGATCCGTATCGGCCTGCCGCACGCCACTGTCGTGGTCGACCACTTCCACGTGGTCCGGCCAAGATGCTGTCCATGGTCAGGCGCCGCACCACCGCCGAGACCCGCGGCCGGCGCGGACGGGCGAGCGACCCGGGGTGGAAGGCCAGACGGCGGCTTCTGCTGGGCCGCGAGGACCTCACCGACGACCAGTTCGCCACGATGTGGAACACGCTCCTGGGCGAGGGGAAGATCGGGCAGACGCTGCTGACGGCCTGGATGGCCAAGGAGAACCGGCGCACCCTCCTCGCCCTGGCCCGCACCGGAGCCGACCGCCACCAAGTCGGCTACCCCCGCTGGAAGTTCCTCATCTGGTGCGCGGACTGCGACATCCCTGAAGTCCGCCGGCTCGCCACCGCCGTCGACCGCTGATGGCCCGAGGTCGTCTCGTTCATCGACACCGGACACAGCAACGCCAAGAGCGAAGGGATCAACCGCGTGATCAAGATCGTCGCCCGCAGCGCGTTCGGCTTCCGCAACGCTGACAACCAGCGGCTGCGGACACGTTGCGTCACCACCCGCCGAGCCCGCGGACACCTCCGCACCGCTCAACTTTGAAGACCCGGTAAATCGGCTCTGTCCGGGATCTTGTGACGCTCCACGGCTTCCTCGTGGACCACGTTCCAGGGGCGCCACTCCGTCCGGTTCTTCCGACAGCGCCATGGGCATCGCCGTCCTGGCCGTGGAGACCAGACAGCGGCACCGCCCGCTACCGCCGGGGCGACAAGCTGGAGAACGTCGTTGAAGCAGGCCCCGGCGATTTCGTCTTCATCGCGGCCCACGTCGTCCACCAGGAGATCAACGCCTTCCCGGAGTTCGAGACGGTCTGGGCCGTAGTCCGCTACGGCGTCGACCCGATCGTCGTCAACCTCCCCGAACACGCGGCTGCCGGCGAAAGCCCTTCGGGGAACAGGGAGAGGTGACGATGTCAGCCGTCGCTTTCGGGATTCATGGTCCATTGCACGCTGAAGCGCATGGCCATGATCCGGAGCAGGTCTTCCTGGACGAGGTCGTCGCGGAGGAGCTCGGCCCGCTGGGCGCGAGCACGGTCAGGGACTCGTTTTAGGGGCCGATGAGGTCCGCGGCCGCCTCGGCGCGAGCGCCGGCATCTTGTGCACCTCGCTCCCCGTGCCCTGGCGCCTCGCCGCCCTGCTGACACCGGCGAAGAGGGGAGTCAGGCGGGTTCGTTGTGCCGGGCTGAAGGAGAGAGAGCGCCATTCGATTCTCCCCAGGGGCTGCCCGGAGCCCGTCGCGGCCCAAATTGTGGGGAGGTGCGAGAGCACACAGCGGAAGCTCCGCGTGAGTGAGTGCTCAACCCTAGAGCCAGTCCCGCCGCTTGAAAATCACGTACAAACTGGCACATACAACCCCCATCAAGCCGATCGCGAAGGGGTATCCGAACCCCCAGTGCAGCTCGGGCATCTCCCTGAAGTTCATGCCGTAAATAGTCCCGACGAGCGTCGGAGCAAACAGAATCGCTGCCCAGCTCGAGATCTTCTTGATCTCCTCGTTCTGTTCGAAGCCCGCCTCCGCCAACGCCCGCATCTCCGCGTTCTGTTGCTGGGTGACCAGGGTCGCGTTGACCGTGAGGATCTCTGTGAGGGCCTGGCGGAAGCCGTCCACGCGTTCGCTGATGTGGGTGACATGGTCGGCGACGTCGCGGAGGTAGCGCTGGAGTTCCTCGTCCGTCTCGTACTTGGCGAAGCCGGCGATCAGGCTGTGCAGCATGCCGACCAGGGGGCGGGTGGCGCGCTGGAACTCGACCATCTCGCGGGAGAGTTCGTAGATACGGCGGGAGACTTCCGGGTCGCCGCGGAAGACCTCCGTCTCGATCTCGTCGATGTCGTTCTGGACGCCCTCGACGACCGGGGCGTAGCCGTCGACCACCGCGTCGAGTATGGCGTAGAGGACTGCCTCCGGGCCGAGTTTCAGCAGGTCGGGGCTGTCCTCCATACGGCGGCGGACCGCCGAGAGGTCCGGTGCCGCGCCATGCCGGACCGTGATCACGAAGTCCGGGCCCACGAAGACGTGCAGTTCGGCGAAGTCGACCTCCTCCGGCGCGTCCAGATAGCGGGCGGCGCGCAGGACCACGAAGAGCGTGTCGCCGTACCGCTCCAGTTTCGGGCGCTGGTGTGCCTCCATCGCGTCCTCGACAGCGAGCGGGTGCAGGTCGAACTCGGCGGCCAGGGAGAGGAGTTCGTCGGAGGTGGGGCGGGCAAGGCCGATCCACGCCATGCCCGAGGGCTGGTCGCGCAGTTCGCGGTACGTCTCCGCGAGGGTCGCGGGCGTCGAGACGCGCACTCCGTCGCGGTACAGCGCCGCCTCGACGACGCTCGGCGACTCGCCCGGCTCCGCGGCCGACGCGGACTCCGGCTGCGGCAGTTCGGCCGTGTCCCGCTCCGGCGGCAGGGCGCGGCGCCAGACGGACCTTCTGGTGCTCCGGCCGTTCCTGCCGTTCCCGGTGTTCTTCGAGACCGGGCTGGGGCGTCGCTCGGACATCGCGGCCGCCTCTCGGTGGAGCCTGCATCGGCGTGATCTGTGTGATCGTAGTGGTCGGGCATGATCAGTGGGTCTCGGAGCAGGATATACGGGGCATACGGGCACGGCGGAGGGAATCAAGGACGGGATTCGGTGAGAGATGCGGACAGGATCTGTCCGCGACGGACGTTAGCGTGCGCGATATGGCGAACACGTCACCCGGCCCGATCCTCGGCCCCCGCGCCCTCAACCGCGCCACCCTCGACCGTCAGCTGCTGCTGCGCCGCTCACCCCGGTCGGTGAAGGACGCCGTGGCGCATCTCGTCGGCCTCCAGGCGCAGAACGTGAAGCCGCCGTACTACGCCCTCGCCGCCCGCCTCGACGGTTTCGCGCCCGAGCAGCTCTCGCGGCTGATGGCCGATCGGGAGGTCGTCCGTATCGTCACCCTGCGGTCGACCATCCACACCCACACCGCCGAGGACGCCCGGACCCTGCGCCCGCTCGTCCAGCCCGCCCGGGACCGGGAGCTGACCGCCTTCCGCAAGGGCCTGGCCGGCGTCGACCTCGGCCGGCTCGCCGCACTCGTCCGCGACCTGGTCGAGGCCGAGCCGCGCACCCTGGCCGAACTGCGCCAAACCCTCCTCGCCGAGTGGCCCGACGCCGACGCGCAGTCCCTGGCCGTCGCCGCCCGCTGCACCCTGCCCCTCGTCCAGGTCCCCCCGCGCGGCCTGTGGGAACGGTCCGGGCAGGTCGCCCTCACCACCGCCGAGCACTGGCTGGGCCGCCCGGCCGTACCGGCCCCCGCGCCGGACCACACCGTGCTGCGCTATCTCGCCGCCTTCGGCCCGGCCTCCGTCAAGGACATGCAGACCTGGGCCGGGCTGACCCGGCTGCGCACGGTCTTCGAACGGCTCCGGTCCCGCCTCCTCACCTTCCGGGACGACAACGGCGTCGAACTCTTCGACCTGCCCGACGCACCCCGCCCCGACCCCGAGGCCCCCGCCCCGCCCCGCTTCCTCCCCGAGTACGACAACCTCCTCCTCTCCCATGCCGACCGCACCCGTGTCGTCCCGCCCGAGCACCGGGGCCGCCTCTGGCAGGGCAACCAGCCCCACCGCACGCTGCTCGTCGACGGCTTCCTGGCGGGTGTGTGGAAGCCGGTGGACGACGTCCTGGTCATCGAGCCCTTCGGGAGGCTGAGCCGGGACCGGCGGGCCGCCGTCCTGGCAGAGGGCGAGCGGATGCTGGCCACCCTGTTCCCCGGGACGTCGTACGACATCCGGTTCGGAACCGTCGTAGGTCAGTGACCTCTCAGTCCGCCCGGCCGGTCACGGCCACCGTCACACCCAGCCCGATCATCGTGACGCCCGCGCCACCGATGAGCGACAGGCGGCGGTCGGAACCTGCGAACCAGGTGCGGGCCGCCGACGCCGTCAGGCCCCACAGGATGTCCGTGACCAGGGCGATGGAGACCGGGACCAGGCCGAGCAGCAGCATCTGAAGCCTGCCGGGACGCCGGCTTCGAGCCGCTGCCCGGACCGTCGGCCGGCTCCCTCCAGGACACCCTCGCCGGCATCGGCACCGGCCTGCTGCGGACGGTCGTGTACGCGTCCCACGCGCGCGTGCTGCACACCCCGAGGGTGACGTACCGTTCCGGGCGCCCGGCGTGGCCCTGGCGACCGGCCTCGCCGTGTCCGCCGTCACCCCGCCCCCGCACCCCCCGCACCTGGACGCCCTGCTGCCGGCCTGCGACGATCACGAACGCTGATCGCCGCGGTCTGGATCTGCCTCTTGGTCACGGACGCGCCCTGCGATGGAGTGGACCACCGAACAGGAAGCACACCCGGAGGAGTTCACCGATGCCGGTCGTCGCCATCCAGCAGGGCCCCCGCGGCATCGAACTCAAGCGGGACCTCGTAAAGCGGGTCACCGACGCCTTCGTCGACGCCTACAAGATCCCCGCCGAGAGCGTGCAGGTGTGGAGCCACGAGGTCCCGGCGGACAGCTGGGGCGCGGCGGGCAGACTCACCGCCGACAAGTAGAGCCGGACCGGGACATGGATAGGGGGCGCTGCGGGCTGCTCGTGGTAGCCCGCAACGCCCCCCGGTCACTCACCTGAGGGAAACTCAGGAGACCTTCTGGTTACGAGTTGACCTGTGCGGTCACCAGGTTCGAGAAGGTGGTCAGCCGGGTGTAGACACCCGGGTAACCGGCCTCCGCGCACCCCTCTCCCCAGGAAGTGATCCCTGCCAGGACGCCCCCGATGAGCAGGGGACCGCCGCTGTCGCCCTGGCAGGTGTCTACGCCGCCGGAGGTGTATCCGGCGCAAACCATGTCGGTCTGGACGAAGTCCGAACCGTAGGAGCTCTTGCAGCTGGAGTCGGACACGATCGGGACGGTCGCGGTCCGCAGCTGGTTGGAGGAGCTGCCGTTCTCCGAGGTGGTGCCCCAGCCGAGGATGCGGGCCGTGGTGCCGGCCGCGTACAGGCTGGTCTGAGAGGAGCTGACGTACGACGCCGGGGTGTACGACATCGCGGTCGAGAGGGTCAGGACCGACACGTCGTCGCCGTTGGTGGCGTCCGTGTAGTCCGGGTTGATCCAGATCTTGCTGACCTTGCTGACCGTGCCGTTGGTGCCGTTGAGGTTCGTGCGACCGCCGACCACGCGGACGCCGCTGGCGGACTCGCCCTCCATACAGTGGGCGGCGGTCACCACCTTGGTGGCCGACACCAGGGTGCCGCCGCAGAACTGGCTGCCGGACGCGTCCGTGATCTGCATCATGAACGGGTACGCGGTGGTCGTGGTCGTCGTGCCGCCGACGATCGGCTGGGGGGCGGCTGACGCGGTGGGGGACGCGATCAGCGCGGTCGCCGCGGCGGCAGCGGTCGCCGCCAGGACGGCGGCGGTCTTTCTAGCGCGGTTGAGCCCGAACATGAGTCTCCTCAGTGGGGGTTGCCGGTGGGGGGTCGCGCGGGTGTGGGGGGTGCACGGGGGTCGCGGGACCGACCCCCGTATGCCCGGGCGAGCGGCACATCCATAAGCTAGGACGCGGAACCCCACCCTCCCAATGAGGGAACCCCCTAGGGGGATGGGGGAGGGAAAACCCTCGGTCCGCCTCAGTTAACCGGGAGCACTCTCACTTCGCGCGTCGCTCCGCCGCCAAACGGACTATGTCCACGCGCGATCGGATGCCCAGCTTGCGGTAGACCCGGGTGAGCGTCGCCTCCACCGTCTTGACGCTTATGAACAGGCGGGCGGCGATCTCCCGGTTGGTGGCGCCCTCCATGACCAGCGCGGCGACCTGACGCTCCATCGCGGCCAGCCCCTCCAGGGCGGCCGGCTCGGCCGGCGCCGCGACCGGCGGCTTGGGGTCCGGTGCCGAGACGGCCTCGTCCACCTGACGCAGCCACGGCAGCGCCCGGCACCGCCTGAACAGCCGGGTGGCCTCGTCGTAGGCCGTGGGGGAGCGCCGCTCGCGCAGCGAGGCCAGAGCGAACGCGGCCCGGGCCTCCTCCAGGCCGTAGCCCAGTTTGGCGAACCGGTCCTGAGCTGAGGTCAGCTGGGCGACGGCAGCCTCGTGTTCTCCGTGCGCCGCCCGGACGAGTGCCTCGGCCCGGTCGAGCACGGCGAGAACACTTTCCCGGCCGAGCCTGAGCGCATGCGCCCGGGTGACGTCGATGACGTCCTGTGCCTCGGCCGTCTCACCCACCCGGACCAGTGCCTCGGCGAGGTCGCCCTGCCAGCGGCCGCGCGCCGGGTCGGTGATGCCGAGGCTCTGCTCCAGTTCCCGCACCCGGCGCAGCGAGCGCACGGTGCCCGCCGGGTCGCCGGCCACCAACTGGGCGTACCCGAGGGCGCCCAGGGCCCGGGACAGGTACATGGTGTCGCCGTCCTGCTCGGCGTGCTCCACGGCCTCCCGGGCCAGGGCGAGGCCCCGGTCCACGTCACCGCCGGAGGCCTCGGCCAGCGAGGTGAGCATCGCGGACGCGGTCTCGCCGATCCCGCTGTCGTGGGCGAGGTGCAGGCCCTCCCGGGCCAGGTCGAGCGCCCGGCCGCAGTGCCCGGAGCGCAGCTCGGTCTCGGCGAGGCCACGCAGGAAGTGCACCTCGCTCTCCACCTGGCCGCGCCGGCGCACCTCGCGCAGCAGCGCCGTGACCGTGGCCCGGGCCTCGGCCAGCTTGTCGCCCATCACCAGCCAGCGGAACCGGGCGCTGCCGGCCCCGTTGTGATGGCACGACACGTTCGGGTCCTGGGGCTCCTTCAGGGCACGCTTGATGGTGGCGGGCGCGGCCGGATGGCCCATCAGGGTCTCGACCTGGGCCTGCAGGGACAGCGCGAGCAGCTCGGTGCGCCGGTCCTCGCCGCGCGCCGCGAGACCGGCGGAGTGCGCGGCCGCCCGCCGGGCCTCGGTGAAGTCGCCCTCCACGATCAGCGCCCGCCAGGCCAGCTGGTAGTGGACCAGGCCGAGCAGCCGAGGGTCGTCGCCGGCGTCGGCGAGGGCGTGCGGGAAGGCCGCGTCGACCTCGGTCATGGTGTGCCCGGCGGAGTCGATCACCAGGATCCAGGCGCGCACCCGGTCGGCGGGCCGGGTGGCACGGGTGAGCACCTCACGGGCGATGTCCTGGGCGAGGTCGACCTCGCCGGCGCTGATCGCGTCCTCGGCGGCCAGCAGCCGGCGCTCGTCCGGGCCGGGTCTGTTGTCACCGGGGGTGTGCCGGGCGGCGAGCAGGCCGAGCTGTGCGGCCACCGAGGGTGCGCCCCGGTCCCGGGCCTGGGTGGCGGCCTCGGCGAGCCGGGCGGCCACCTCCGGGTCCGTGCCGGTGGTGGCCAGGGCCAGATGCCGGGCCCGTTCGATCGGGTCCGAAGCGGCCGTCGACAGGGCCGCGTGTGCGGCCCTGCGCTCCTGCGCGGGTGCCTCCGCGTAGAGCGCGGCGGAGATGAGGGGGTGGGCGAAGCGTACGGCCGGGGCCTCCGGCTCGGTGGCCAGGAGCCCGAGTTCGGCCGCCTGGGCGCACTCGGCCTCGGCGTTCCCCCGGCCGGCCGCGTGCAGCAGGGCGTGGGTGGGCCGGGCGCCTGCGCTGGCCACCAGGAGGGTGCGGCGGGCCTCGACGGAGAGCATGTCCAGACGGGTGAGGACCAGGGCGCGCAGCGAGGTCGGCACCGGCAGCGGCTCGCCGGGCCGGGGCGGGGTCGGGTTCTCGGCGAGGGCGCGGCCGAGCTCCAGGGCGAACAGCGGGTTGCCGCCGCTGGTGCGGTGTATCTCCCGGACCGCGGCCCGGGTCAGCGCGGCGTGGCCGCGGTGGTCGAGGAGGTCGGAGACCTGCTTGCGGGTGAGCGGGCCGAGGCGGAGGGCGACGGTGTCCGGGGGTGACGCGCGTAGGTGACGGTCGTACTCCCGGCCCTCCGTGCGGACCGCGCAGAGCAGTTGGACCGGGGTGCCGCCGAGACGGCGGGCGGCGAAGCCGAGGAGTTCGGCGCTGGCCGGATCCAGCCACTGGAGGTCGTCGGCGACGATCAGTACGGGGCCCTCGGCGGCCAGTGCGCGCAGCGCTGAAAGGACCGCGAGGCGCAGGGCGAGGCCGTCGCGCTGGAGGGTGGACTCGCCGCGGCCGGTGAGTGCCGACTCCAGGGCGGTGCGCTGGGCGCCGGGGAGCCGGGGCGCGACCTCGTCGAGTACCAGCCCGAAGAGGTCGGCGAGTGCGAGGAAGGGAAGATGGGATTCGGACTCGGTGGCCGAGCAGCGCAACACCGTGCGGGCGGTGCCGGCGTATTCGGCGTCCAATGCCCGCAGGACGGTCGATTTCCCAATTCCGGCGGGCCCGTGCAGGAGGACGCTGCCGCCCGAGGCGAGCTGTTCACGGGCGGCCGTGAACAGCTCTGCCCGGCCGATGACCAGGTCGGGGCGGCATCTGGCAGGCTCCTGGAAGTCCCGTCGCACGGTCACCGCTCCCCTCGTGTGTCGTGTTCGGGCCAAATTCTAGGCAACGAAGCCGGGAAACCGGCCGAACGGCATGGTGAGGGAAATAACAGCGGCCTTGCATCGGCTAATTCAAAGCGCGCAGGCATGAATGGAATGGGTTCCCTCCGCTACGGCAACAACCCCGTCCGACGAGCCGCCGACACCGCCTCCCCCCGGGTGTGCGCGCCCAGTTTCCGCATCGCCGAGCGCAGATATCCCTTGACCGTCTCGGGCCGCAGCCCGAGCCGCTCGGCCACCGCCGCGTTGGTCGCGCCGGCCGCAACCCAGGCCAGCACATCCAGCTCCCGGGGCGCCAGTGCCCCCTCGGCCTCAGGTGCCGGGCCGGTCAGCAGCCCGCAGGCGGCGAGCAGTTCGGCACGCAGCTCGGGGTCGGTGATCCGCGGGGCCAGCGCCCGCAGCGCGGCGTGCGCCTGCCGCACCTGCTCCCAGGCGGCCCCCGGATCCGGTACGGCGGCGGGCTCCGGCCGCGCCGCCGCCAGCAGGCCCCGTGCCTCGTCCCGTACGACGAGGGCCTGCTCCACGTCCCGTGCCGCCGCCACCGCCGCGCCCAGCGTGCGGTCGCCCAGCGGCTGGGCGGTGCGCAGCGCGCCGTACAGCACGCCCCGAACCCGGCGCCGTACCACCACCGGGACCGCGAGTACCGAGCGGATGCCCTCGGCCGCGACCGGGATGTCGTACTCGTGGCTGATCTGCCGGGAGACGGAGTAGTCGGTGACCGCGCACGGGCGGGCCAGCGCGACCGCCTTGCCGCCCAGGCCGTTGCCGGAGGTGACCGTGAGCGAGCGCAGGGCGGCCGTATGGGTGCCGGTCAGCTCGCTGATCCGCACCTGTGGCCGGCCGGCGTCGACCAGCCCGCCGAAGGCGATTGGGAGCCCGGTGGCGCGCCGGAGTCTGGCCAGCGCACCGCGTATCTCCACCGCCCCCGCGACCTCTGCTGCCACCTGTCCTGCCCCTTCGCCCCCGGGTTCGTGCTGTCCACACCCCCGTTCGGGGGTAGTGAGACCTGCATCACGGATTACACGATGCCAGAGAGCCGCCCGGCAATGGTCCGGTACTGAAGGAGACGCGTATGACGAGTGCGACGGAGGACTTCCGCAGGGCACGGGACTTCCTGCTGGAACACCGGACGGACTATGCCACCGCCTACGAGGGCTTCGTGTGGCCGCGTCCGGACCACTTCAACTGGGCGCTCGACTGGTTCGACGTCATCGCCGAGGGCAACGACCGCACCGCCCTGCACATCGTCGAGGAGGACGGCACCGAGACGAAGCTGTCCTTCGCCGAGCTGTCCGAGCGTTCCGACCGGGTCGCGGGCCATCTGCGGGCGCGGGGCGTCGAGCCGGAGGACCGCATCCTCCTCATGCTCGGCAACCAGGCCGAGCTCTGGGAGACCGCGCTGGCCGCGATGAAGCTGCGTGCCGTCGTCATCCCGGCCACCCCGCTGCTCGGCCCCGCCGATCTGCGCGACCGCGTCGACCGGGGCCGGGTGAAGCATGTGATCGCGCGCGCCGAGGACGCCGCCAAGTTCGCCGAGGTGCCCGGGACGTACACCCGGATCGCGGTGGGCGGGCCGGCCGAGGCCTGGGAGGCGTACGAGGACGCGTACGCGGCGTCCGCCGAGTTCCTGCCGGACGGCCCGACGCTCGCCGACGACCCGCTGATGCTCTACTTCACCTCGGGCACCACCGCCCGGCCCAAGCTGGTCGAGCACACCCACACCTCGTACCCCATCGGGCATCTGTCCACCATGTACTGGATCGGCCTCAAGCCCGGGGATGTGCACCTGAACATCTCCTCGCCGGGCTGGGCCAAGCACGCGTGGTCGAACCTGTTCGCGCCGTGGAGCGCGGAGGCGACCGTCTTCATCCACAACTACGGCCGCTTCGACGCGGGCCGGCTGATGGCCGAGATGGACCGGCACGGGGTGACCTCATTCTGCGCCCCGCCGACGGTGTGGCGGATGCTGATCCAGGCAGATCTGACGCAGCTGCGCACCCCGCCCCGTGAGGTCGTGGCGGCCGGCGAGCCGCTCAACCCCGAGGTGATCGAGCAGGTGCGGCTGGCCTGGAACGTCACCATCCGGGACGGCTTCGGGCAGACGGAGACGGCCGTGCAGGTCTCCAACAGCCCCGGGCAGCCGCTGAAGACCGGCTCGATGGGCCGCCCCAGTCCGGGATACCGGGTCGAGCTGCTCGACCCGGTGTCGGGCGCGCCGGGGGTGACGGAGGGCGAGATCGCCCTCGACCTGTCGGCGCACCCGGTGGGCCTGATGACCGGGTACCACGGGGACCCGGACCGTACGGCGGAGGCCATGGCCGGCGGCTACTACCGCACCGGGGACATCGGCGCCCGGGACGAGGACGGCTACATCACCTACGTCGGCCGCGCGGACGACGTGTTCAAGGCCTCCGACTACAAGATCAGCCCGTTCGAGCTGGAGAGCGCGCTCCTCGAACACGAGGCGGTGGCCGAGGCGGCCGTCGTCCCGGCGCCGGACGAGCTCCGGCTCGCGGTGCCCAAGGCGTACATCGTCCTTGCGGCGGGCTGGGAGCCGGGTCCGGACACCGCGAAGACGCTGTTCGAGCACGCGCGTCAGGTCCTGGCGCCGTACAAGCGGATCCGCAGGCTGGAGTTCGGGGCGCTGCCCAAGACCGTCTCCGGAAAGATCCGCCGGATCGAGCTGCGCGAGGCCACGGCGGCGGGGTCGGCGGACGAGTACCGCGAGGAGGACTTCCGGTGAGCACCTCGTACGCACACGGCACGAGCGGGACCGTGCTGCTCGGTGACACCGTCGGCGCCAACCTGGACCGGGCCGTCGCGGCGTGGCCCGACCGGGAGGCGCTCGTCGACGTACCGTCGGGGCGGCGCTGGACGTACGCCGAATTCGGCGTGGACGTGGACCGGTTGGCGCGGGCGCTGCTGGCGAGCGGGGTCGTCAAGGGCGACCGGGTGGGCGTCTGGGCGGTCAACTGCCCCGAGTGGGTGCTGGTGCAGTACGCCACCGCCCGCATCGGCGCGATCATGGTGAACATCAACCCGGCCTACCGCACCCACGAGGTCGACTACGTCCTCAAGCAGGCGGGGATCTCCGTGCTGTTCGCCTCGCTGCGGCACAAGGGCAGCGACTACCGGGCGATGGTGGAGGAAGTGCGGGGCGGGTGTGCGGAGTTGCGCGAGGTCGTGTACTTCGGGGACCCGAGCTGGGAGACGCTGCTGGGGCGTGACACCCCCGAGGTGTCGTACGAGCCCCTGTCCTGCGACGACCCCATCAACATCCAGTACACCTCGGGCACCACCGGCTTCCCGAAGGGTGCCACGCTCTCCCACCACAACATCCTCAACAACGGGTACTTCGTCGGGGAGTTGGTCTCCTACAGCGAGCAGGACCGGATCTGCGTCCCGGTGCCCTTCTACCACTGCTTCGGCATGGTGATGGGCAACCTGGCCGCCACCTCGCACGGCGCCTGCATAGTGATTCCGGCCCCGTCCTTCGACCCCGAGGCCACCCTCGACGCGGTCCAGCGGGAGCGCTGCACCTCGCTGTACGGCGTCCCGACCATGTTCATCGCGGAGCTGAACCTGCCCGGCTTCGCGTCGTACGACCTCTCCACGCTGCGCACCGGCATCATGGCGGGCTCGCCCTGCCCGGTCGAGGTGATGAAACGGGTGGTCGCCGAGATGCACATGGCGGAGGTCTCCATCTGCTACGGCATGACCGAGACGAGCCCGGTGTCCCTCCAGACCCGCGTCGACGACGACCTGGAACACCGCACCGGCACGGTCGGCCGGGTGCTCCCGCACCTGGAGGTCAAGGTCGTCGACCCGGCCACCGGGGTCACCCAACCCCGTGGCACCGCAGGCGAGTTGTGCACCCGCGGCTACAGCGTGATGCTCGGCTACTGGAACGAGCCGGAGAAGACGGCGGAGGCCGTCGACCCGGGGCGCTGGATGCACACCGGCGATCTGGCGATGATGCGCGACGACGGATACGTCGAGATCGTCGGCCGGATCAAGGACATGATCATCCGGGGCGGGGAGAACGTCTACCCGCGCGAGATCGAGGAGTTCCTGTACGCCCACCCCAAGATCCGTGACGTCCAGGTGGTCGGGGTGCCGCACGAGCGGTACGGCGAGGAGGTCCTGGCCTGCGTCATCCCGCACGACCCGGCCGAACCGCTCACCCTGGAGGAGCTGCGCGCCTTCTGCGCGGGCCGGCTGGCCCACTACAAGGTGCCGAGCCGGATCCAGATCCTGGAGAGCTTCCCGATGACGGTGTCGGGGAAGGTGCGCAAGATCGAACTGCGGGAGACCTACGGGGGCTGATGCCTCTTCGTGCGGGCGCCGTCGGTCTCAGACGGCGCCCGACGCGTTCAGGTCGTCCGCGAGCTCGTTGACCGGCTGTGGGGTGCCCGTGAGGTCCAGGACGAAGAGCGGGATGCCGAGCGCGTCGGCACGGTCGCGGGCGTCGTCGGCGTATCCGGCGAGGGAGAAGTAGACGCAGCCGGAGTCCTCCGTCATCGCCGTCAGCCACAGGCACTCCACGTCCCGCAGCGAGGCGGGCATCAGGGTCGGGTCCACCTGGGCGACCAGACCGCGTGCGGCCAGGCCGATGCCGGACGGCGGCCGCTGGTCGGCGCGGCGGATGTCCCGGTAGCCGAGCCACCGCAGATAGAGCGCGGCGGCGGTCACCACGTCCCGGGCGGTACGGATCGTGACTGGCTGGAAGGGCGGCCGCGGTTCGGGACCCGGCGCGGGCGCGGAGTCGGTTCCGGCGACCGGGACGCGCAGCACCGCCCCGCACGGGCAGCCCAGCTCCGGCTGCGGCCACTGGTCCCGGCGGCCGCAGGAGCCGCAGCTCACCGTCACCCAGTCCTCGTCCCAGGCGCGGTGCGCCACCGGCGTCGGCGCGGCCGTGCCGTCGAGGGACGGGGTGACCGGGGCGCCGCAGGCGCAGGGGTACGCGGGCGCGGTGTAGACGTGCTCGCGCCGACAGGCCGGACAGCGCACCGGCACGCTCTCGGACATGGCCCCACCCCAGGCGTCGCGTCGGTTCAGCCGTCCCATGGTGCTCCTACCGGGGCCCGGTTGTCCCTCTCTTGACGACGTTCGTCCACCCACCTACGCTGATTCCAGATAGTAGAAGTTAATTTCCGCAATGTGGAAGTCTTTGAAGATTCCACGCGGAAGTGAGTGGAAGATTCCAGATCTGGAGACGTGCTCACCGCGGGGCGCGACGGGAGCAGGCATCCGACAGCCGAAGCAGGAGTACTCGATGGCTCGAATGACCGCTGCCCGTGCGGCAGTTGAGATCCTCAAGCGCGAGGGCGTCAGCGCCGCGTTCGGGGTGCCGGGCGCGGCGATCAACCCGTTCTACGCGGCGCTCAAGGCCTCCGGAGGCATCAACCACACCCTCGCCCGCCATGTCGAGGGCGCCTCGCACATGGCCGAGGGCTACACCCGGACCCACCCCGGCAACATCGGCGTCTGCATCGGCACGTCCGGTCCGGCCGGCACCGACATGATCACCGGGCTGTACTCGGCCACCGGCGACTCCATCCCGATCCTCTGCATCACCGGCCAGGCGCCGACCGCGGTGATCCACAAGGAGGACTTCCAGGCCGTCGACATCGCCTCGATCGCCAAGCCGGTGACGAAGATGGCGGTCACGGTGCTGGAGGCGGCCCAGGTCCCCGGCGTCTTCCAGCAGGCCTTCCACCTGATGCGCTCCGGCCGTCCGGGCCCGGTCCTGATCGACCTGCCGATCGACGTCCAGCTCACCGAGATCGAGTTCGACCCGGAGACCTACGAGCCGCTGCCGGTCTACAAGCCGGCCGCGACCCGCGCCCAGATCGAGAAGGCGATCGGTCTGCTGAACGCCGCCGAGCGGCCGCTGATCGTCGCGGGCGGCGGAGTGATCAACGCGGACGCCGCCGAACTGCTGGTGGAGTTCGCGGAGTTGACCGGAACCCCGGTCGTCCCCACCCTCATGGGCTGGGGCGTGCTCCCCGACGACCACGAGCTGAACGCCGGCATGGTCGGCCTGCAGACCTCGCACCGCTACGGCAACGCGACCTTCCTGGAGTCCGACTTCGTCCTCGGCATCGGCAACCGCTGGGCCAACCGCCACACCGGCAAGCTGGACGTCTACACGGCCGGCCGAAAGTTCGTCCACGTCGACGTCGAGCCGACCCAGATCGGCAAGATCTTCGCCCCCGACTACGGCATCGCCTCCGACGCCAAGGCCGCACTGGAGCTCTTCGTCCAAGTGGCAAGGGAGTTGAAGGCGGCGGACAGGCTCCCCGACCGCTCCGCCTGGGCGGCGGCCGCGCAGGAGAAGAAGGCGACCCTCCAGCGCCGTACGCACTTCGACGACATCCCGATCAAGCCGCAGCGCGTCTACGAGGAGATGAACAAGGCCTTCGGCCCGGAGACCCGGTACGTCTCCACGATCGGTCTCTCGCAGATCGCCGGCGCCCAGATGCTGCACGTCTTCAGGCCGCGGCACTGGATCAACTGCGGTCAGGCGGGCCCCCTCGGCTGGACGATCCCGGCCGCGCTGGGTGTGGCCAAGGCCGACCCGGAGGCCTCCGTGGTCGCCCTCTCCGGCGACTACGACTTCCAGTTCATGCTGGAGGAGCTGGCGGTCGGCGCGCAGCACAAGATCCCGTACGTCCACGTCCTCGTCAACAACTCCTACCTGGGCCTGATCCGCCAGGCGCAGCGGGCGTTCGACATCGACTTCCAGGTCAACCTGGAGTTCGAGAACATCAACTCGCCCGAGCTGGGTGTCTACGGCGTCGACCACGTCAAGGTCGCCGAGGGCCTGGGCTGCAAGGCGATCCGGGTGACCGACCCGAACGAGCTGGGCGCGGCCTTCGAGCGGGCCAAGAAGCTGGCGCAGGACCACCAGGTGCCGGTGGTGGTCGAGGCGATCCTGGAGCGGGTCACCAACATCTCGATGTCGACGACGAACGACATCGGCAACGTCGTCGAGTTCGAGGAGATCGCGACCGAGCCCGGCCATGCGCCGACGTCGATCAGGACCCTGAAGGTCTGAGCCGCGGTACGGCGACCGGGGCGTAGCCACCCGGGCACGACAGAGCGGGCGGTCCATCCGGAGGGATGGGCCGCCCGCTTCGCGCTGTGGGTGACACGGGGCCCGCCGCCCCCGTGCCGACGGGCTCCGTGTGGAGTGAATATGCCCACCGGCCGGGGCGGTTGAAGCGTCCTGAACGATATTCAGAGCTTCATTTGAGGATTGGCCGTCCGCTTCACCCGGGTTCAGGGGCTTTCGGGATGCTCGGCGAGCCCGGGCCAGTCGTCCGGCCCGCCACCCTGCCACTCGATGAGGTCGCTCTCCTCGACCTCGATCCGGTCCAGATCGGCCATCCGCAGGATCTCGACCACGTCGTCGAGATGCGAGGCGATCCCCAGGGTCACGTCCCCCTCGGTGACCCGCCGGGAGCCGTCCAGGGCGGGGGCGTGCACGACGATGTGGGGGAACTCCGTCGGTGGGTGTGCTGTCATGCCTTCAGCGTGCTGCGGCGGGGGCGCGACCGCACGCCGAAGCGCCGGATGCGCACGCCGGAGCGCCGGATGCGGACGGTCCCGCATCCGGCGCTCCGGTGCTCGGTGAGGCTTCTTCGGCTGTGACCGTCCGACGGCGCGAGGCTGGGCGCGACAGGTCGTTCGCGCCGCCGGACGGGGCCTTGAACGGCTGGGACCGCGGCGGGTGCGACGGAGCCCGGGCGCGCTTCCCTCTGGTCGAGAAGGGCGCCCGGTTCCTTCACCACCGCACTGGCTCGCACGCCGCCGCGGTCCTTGCCACGCCCGCGCACCTCCGGCGGCCACCCCTCATCCGGGCCGTCCGGCTGTGCGTGGGCCGTCTGTGTCAGTCCTCGCGCAGGGCGCGGACCGCCTCCTCCACGCGCTTGCCGTACTCGGGGTCGGCGGCGTGGAAGTGGGCCAGGTTCTTCTCGATCACGTCGTCGCGGGAGACCTGTGAGAGGCCGCCGGCGATGTTCGCGACCAGGCGCCGCTTCTCCTCCTGGGACATCAGCCGGTACAGCTCGCCCGCCTGGTAGAAGTCGTCGTCCTTGGTGTGCAGCGGGGCCTCGTGGGTGCCCGTGTGACCGGTGACGGCCAAGGGGGCGGACAGCGGACGACCGGACTCCACCGGGCCGTCGTACGAGTTGGGCTCGTAGTTCTTGGCGTACCGGCCCTGCGGGTTGGCGGCCATGAGACCGTCGCGGCCGTAGTTCTGCGCGGTCGTCGCCTTCGGGGCGTTGACGGCCAGCAGGGTGTGGTTGACGCCCAGGCGGTAGCGGTGCGCGTCCGCGTAGGCGAACAGGCGGCCCTGGAGCATCTTGTCGGGGGAGGGGCCGATGCCCGGCACGAAGTTGTTCGGGGAGAACGCGGCCTGCTCGACCTCGGCGAAGACGTTGTCCGGGTTGCGGTCCAGGACCAGGCGGCCCACCCGCTGGAGCGGGTAGTCCCGGTGCGGCCAGACCTTGGTGAGGTCGAAGGGGTTGAAGCGGTAGTCCGCCGCCTCGGCCGCCGGCATGATCTGGACGTGGAGGGTCCAGGACGGGTTGACGCCCCGCTCGATGGCCTGGAGCAGGTCCGTCTGGTGCGAGTTGGGGTCCTTGCCCGCGAGTTCCGCCGCCTGCTCGGCGCTCAGGCTGCGCACGCCCTGGTTGGTCTTGAAGTGGTACTTGACGAAGAAGGCCGCGCCCTCGGCGTTCGTCCACCGGTAGGTGTGCGAGCCGTAGCCGTTCATATGGCGGTACGACGCCGGGATGCCCCGGTCGCCCATCAGCCAGGTCACCTGGTGGGTGGCCTCGGGGGCGTGCGCCCAGAAGTCCCAGACGTTGTCCGGCTCCTGACGGCCCGTGAAGGGGTCGCGCTTCTGCGAGTGGATGAAGTCGGGGAACTTGATCGGGTCCTTGATGAAGAACACCGGGGTGTTGTTCCCGACGAGGTCGTAGTTTCCCTCTTCGGTGTAGAACTTGACGGCGAAGCCGCGCGGGTCGCGTACGGCGTCGGCGCCGCCGAGGGAGTCG
The DNA here is from genome assembly GCF_055634995.1 of Streptomyces sp. NPDC111744. Classification (NCBI taxonomy): domain Bacteria; kingdom Bacillati; phylum Actinomycetota; class Actinomycetes; order Kitasatosporales; family Streptomycetaceae; genus Streptomyces; species Streptomyces sp. NPDC111744. Next base: position 70,641 of record NZ_JBVKCG010000016.1, on the reverse strand, counting down.
GCGACCGTCGAGAACCGCAGGAAGACCTCGGTGCGCCTGCCGACCGTGCTCAGGAAGTCGGCGTGGGTGAAGCCGGTGACGTCGTCGGTCACCTCGAAGTAGCCGTATGCGCCACTGCCACGGGCGTGCACCACGCGCTCCGGGATCCGCTCGCGGTTGAAGCGCGCGAGCTTCTCGAGCAGGTGCTGGTCCTGGAGGAGGAGCGGGCCGCCGACGCCGGCGGAGGCGGAGTTCTGGTTGTCGGCGACCGGGGCGCCGGACTCGGTGGTGAGCACGCGCTTCGACATCGTGGACCTTCCGTGCGGGTGTCAGCGGAAATTAATTTCCGCTTTGTGGAGCCTAGGATCGGGTCGGCTGGGGCGTCAACAGTTTGTTGAATTGGTTTCCGGGCGGCGCCGGCGCCTGGGCGCGACAGGACAGTTGTCAGCGCCGGCACCGCCCGGAAGTCATGGGGTGCGGCTCAGGCCTGGGCGCCGGAAAGTCGCTCGACCGCGCGCAGCAGCGCGGAGTGGTCCAGGCCGCCGTCGCCCTGCGCGCGCAGGGAGGCGACCAGCTGGGCCACCACGGCACCGACCGGCAGGGCCGCGCCGACATTGCGGGCCGCGTCGGTCACGATGCCCATGTCCTTGTGGTGCAGGTCGATCCGGAAGCCCGGCTTGAAGTCGCGGTTCAGGAAGTTGTCCTTCTTCCGCGCCAGCACGGTCGAACCGGCCAGGCCGCCGCCCAGCACGTCCAGCGCGGCCGTCAGGTCCACGCCGGACTTCTCCAGGAAGACCACGGCCTCCGCGCACGCCTGGATGTTCACGGCGACGATCAGCTGGTTGGCGGCCTTCACGGTCTGGCCGGAGCCGTGCGGACCGCACAGCACGATGGTCTTGCCCAGCGCCTCGAAGATCGGCTTGGCCTGGTCGAAGTCGGCCTGATCGCCGCCGACCATGATCGACAGTACGGCCTCGATCGCGCCTGCCTCACCGCCGGAGACGGGGGCGTCGAGGACCCGGATGCCCTTGTCCCTGGCAGCGGCGGCCAGGTCGACGGAGGTCTGCGGGGTGATCGAGGACATGTCGATCAGCAGGGAGCCCTGCCTGGCGTTCTCCAGGATGCCGTCCGGGCCGTAGGCGATGGCCTCGACGTGCGGCGACGCGGGCACCATCGTGATGACCACGTCGGCGTCGCGCACGGCCTCGGCGATCGAGGGGGCGGCCGTGCCTCCGGCGGCGGCCAGACGGTCCAGCTTCTCCTGCTCCAGGGTGTAGCCGGTGACCTCGTAACCCGCCTTGATCAGGTTCTCGGACATGGGCGAGCCCATGATGCCGAGGCCGATCCACGCGATCGCCGGGCGGGTCGGGTGGGAGGAGGGGGGAAGGGTGCTCATGATGGGGGTGCCTCTCTCAACTGCTCTGTGAAGACTGTTCTGCGAGTTCGGGGGTTCAGCGGGCGGCGCGCGCTTCGCGCGGGAGCCACTCGAAGGCCTCGGCACTCGGGCGGTCGCCCGGCTTGTACTCCAGGCCGACCCAGCCGTCGTAACCGGCCTTCCCCAGCTGGTCGAGCAGCTCCTCCAGGGGGAGCGAACCCGTGCCCGGAGCACCGCGGCCCGGGTTGTCGGCGATCTGCACGTGGCCGGTCTTCGAGGCGTACCGGTCGATCACCGACGGCAGGTCCTCGCCGTTCATGGACAGGTGGTAGAGGTCCATGAGGAAGCGTGCGTTGCCGAGTCCGGTGGCGTCGTTGACCTTTTCGACGACGCCGACGCCGGCCGGTGCGCTCACCAGGGGGTACCGCGGCGACTCGGGCCGGTTGAGGGTCTCGATCAGGAGCACCGCGCCGATCCGGTCGGCCGCGCGGGCCGCGAGGACCAGGTTCTCCAGGGCCAGCGCGTCCTGCTCGGCCGGGTCCACGCCCTCGACCCGGTTGCCGTAGAGCGCGTTGAGCGCCGTGCAGCCGAGCGACTGCGCGAAATCGGCCGCCACGTCGATGTTGGCGCGGAACTTCTCGGACTCCGCGCCCGGGATCGACAGGGCGCCCCGGTCGGGGCCGGGCAGCTGCCCGGCGTAGAAGTTCAGGCCCGTCAGCCGGACGCCCGCGTCCTCGATCGCCTTCTTCAGCGCGTCGAGTTCGGACCGCTCGGGGGTGGGGGAGTCGACCCAGGGCCACCACAGCTCGACCGCGCCGAAGCCGGCCGCGGCGGCGGCCGCGGGGCGCTTTGGGAGCGGGAGTTCCGTGAAGAGGATCGACAGGTTGACGTTGAAGCGCTGCTCTGCGAATCCCATCGGGGTCGGCGCTCCCTTCCGCTGTCTCTATTCCACAATGTGGAAGTTAGTTTCTGCTTAATGGAAGACTGCCTGTGCCCGGGGAGAGCTGTCAAGAGCGCCCGCGCAAAACCCGCGCCCTACCCTGAAGGCATGGCACGGTCCAACGATGAGGTCGCCGCGCTGCTCCAGGAGTACGCGGACCTGATCTCGATCACCGGCGGGGACGCCTTCAAGGCGCGGGTCTACGAGAAGGCCGCCCGAGCGGTCGGCGGTCACCACGCCGATGTCGCGACCCTCGACCTCAAGGGTCTCCAGGAGATCCCGAACGTGGGCAAGTCGATCGCCCAGAAGGTCCTGGAGTTCTTCGACAAGGGCAGCGTGTCCGCCGTGGAGGAGCTGCGGGCGAAGATCCCCGCCGGGGTACGGCGACTGACCGCCATCCCCACCCTCGGCCCGAAGAAGGCGATGGCCGTCTACGAGGAGCTGGGCATCTCCTCGGTCGACGAACTGGCCGAAGCCATCCACCAGGAGCGGCTGCGCGATCTCAAGGGCTTCGGGCCGAAGACCGAGGAGAACATCCTCCACGGCATCCAACTGCTCCAGTCGGCCGGGGGCCGGGTGCAGCTCGACGTGGCCATGGACCTGGCGGAGGGCATCGTCGGCGCGCTGTCCGCGGTGACCGGCTGCGAGAACTGCACCTACGCCGGGTCACTGCGCCGGTTCCGCGAGACGGTCGGCGACATCGACATCCTCGTCGCGGCGAAGAAGTCGGCGCCGATCATGTGTGCGTTCACCGAGCTGTCGTACGTCACCGAGGTCATCGGGCAGGGCGAGACCAAGACCTCCGTCCGCACCAGCAAAGGCCTCAACGTCGACCTGCGGGTCGTACCACCGGACTCCTGGGGCGCGGCGCTGCAGTACTTCACCGGCTCCAAGGCCCACAACATCCGCACCCGCGAACGGGCCGTGCACCAGAAGCTCAAGCTCTCCGAGTACGGGCTCTTCGACGTCGAGAGCGGCGAGAAGATCGTCTCCGAGACCGAGGAGGAGGTGTACGCCCGCCTCGGCCTGCCCTGGATCCCACCAGCCCTGCGCGAGGACCGCGGCGAGATCGAGGCGGGGTTGCGCGACGAACTGCCGGAGCTGGTCACCGAGGCCGACCTCCGCGGTGACCTGCACACCCACACCGATCTCACCGATGGGCTCGCCCCGCTGGAGGAGATGGTGGAAGCGGCTGCCCGGCGCGGCTACGCCTACTACGCGATCACCGACCACGCCCCGGACCTGGCCATGCAGCGCATGACCGACGAGCGGATGCTGGCCCAGCGGGCGCGGGTGCGCGAACTCGACGGCACCTACCCCACCCGGGGCCGGCGCGGCGGGCTGCGGCTGCTGCACGGCACCGAGCTGAACATCGGCCCCGAGGGAGAGGTGGACTGGCCGGACGACTTCCTCGCCGGGTTCGACCTGTGCGTGGCGTCCGTGCACTCGCACTTCAACCAGGAGCGCGACGCGCTGACCCACCGTCTCGTGCGGGCCTGCGAGAACCCGTACGTCAACATCATCGGCCACCCCACCACGCGCCTCATCGGCAAGCGGCCCGGCATCGACGCCGACCTCGACGCGGTCTTCGCCGCCTGCGCACGTACCGGTACGGCCCTGGAGGTCAACGCCCACCCGGACCGCCTGGACCTGCGCGACGAGGACATCCTGCGGGCCCGCCGGCACGGCGTGAAGTTCGCCGTGAACAGCGACGCCCACGCCGTCCCCCACCTGGCCGCCATGCGCTATGGCATCGGCACCGCCCAGCGCGGCTGGCTCACCAGGGACGACGTGATCAACACCTGGCCGGAGCGACGGCTGAGGAGCTTCCTGCGCAAGAACGGCTGAGCCGGGAGGCCGCCCCGAGGGGTACCGAGCCGTAGCCGGCTGACCGCCGGGTGGAGTGGGAGACGGACACCTGGTGGCTGGGCGCGGAGAAGGAGGTGACGCGGTTGCTGTCCGTGTCCGAGGTGGTCGACGCCTTCGAGCGGACCGCTGAGGGTGTTCGGCCTGGGCAGCTGCGATGCTCCACCGGGTCGGTGGCCGCGGGCGAACTGCCGTTCGCCGGCGCCCATGTGCCTTCTGGCGATCTCCGCGCCGTGACCGAGGGTCTTCCTGAACGACCGGAACCGGGCGTGGCCGCGGGACCGGATCTTGCAGACGCGCCGGACCGGTCTCACGCTGATCGGCTCGGCCCCCAGGCCGTCACCCGCCGCGGTACGCAGCACCTCCACCACCCGGTGCCGGTCCGCATGAGAGGCCCGCAGCTCCGGCGACGAGCCGTGGCCGGTGCGCTTCCCGGGGGGCGAGATCTCTCCCGACATGCTTCCGTCCTGGTCCTGTCGAAGGTTCCCGCGCGACACGGACAGCGGCGCGACCGCATGGCTGACGCTATATCGCGATACGGGTCCCGGCCAAGCCTCGTCAAGGAGGGGGGATGGGTCGGCGTCGCCCCGGATCTCGATCAGTTGTAGACGGGCCATGGCGCTGCGTGGGCGGCCTGGTCCCGTGCCGGGCGGAGGGGTGCCCCGGTCGGCTAGGGTCGCCTCGTGGCGGACGCAGCGGCTCCGTCGCATTGGAACATGACTGGCACGGGGTGTATCGCGGCTGTGCAGCGGTCGGCCGAAGCGCAGGTCAGAGACGCGTTTTCTGGGGGCGCAATGCGATTGAGAGTGGAGTTCACCACCGAGCCGTTCGATCTCGACGAGGCACCCGCGCACGCGCTGGTCGCCCGTGCGGTCATCGAGGGTGCGCAGCTGGACGCGGTGGACGTCGGGCCGTTCGGGAACACGGCGGAGGGCGGCGCCGACGCCGTGCTCACCGCCGTGGACACGCTGCTGCGCAGGACCCTGGAGGCCGGGGCCACCCGGATCTCGCTCCAGGTCAACGTGGTGGGGGAGGGCGGCGACAAGTGACCGGAAACGCGGACGAGCCCTTCATCACGGCCGTGAAGCCGCTGGTCGACGCCATGGGCGGGGAGATGCTCCCGACCGACGAGGCCGGACCCGACGATGTCGTGCTCGCCTGGGAGGGCGTCGACGTGGTCGCCGTACGGCTGCCGCAGCTCGCCGACTCCCTCGACCACATCCTGGCCGCCATGGAGCGCAAGCAGGGCAAGCCGCTGGCCGACCTGGACCGCAAGGCGAAGCAGGAGGTCGTGCGCATACTCGAGGCGCGGGGCGCCTTCTCCGTACGGCACGGTGTGGAGACCGTGGCGGGCGCACTCGGTGTGAGCCGCTTCACCGTCTACAACTACCTCAACCGCGACAAGGAGAGCTGACCGGAGGACTCCGGGCGGGGGTTGTTACGCGGAATTTTCAACAAAGTGTTGACCTCGCGTTCCGGAGGGCGTTAGCTAACGGCAGCCCGTTCAGCACGAAGGCCGCTTACGGCCACGGAGGCTCCCGTGACGTCGACTCCCACGCCCCCGGGTCTGGCCCGGTTCAATGTTCTGGAGGAGCACGCGGCCTTCGCCGCCCTCCACGAGGCGTGTGCCTCCACCGCCTGGGCCCGGCGCCTGCTCGCCGCCCGCCCCTACGCCACCCCCGAGGCCCTCTACTCCGCCAGCGACACCGCCATGGCCGAGTTGAGCCCGGCGGACCTGGCGGAGGCCATGGCCGGACACCCGCCGATCGGCCGCCCCAAGCCGGGCGACCCGACCTCGGCCCGCGAGCAGTCCGGCATGGCCGGCGCCGCCGAAGGCCTCAAGGCGGAGATGCTCGAACTCAACCTGGCGTACCAGGAGAGGTTCGGCCATGTCTTCCTGATCTGTGCCACCGGCCGCAGCGGCGAGGAGATGCGCGACGCGGTCAAGGAGAGGATCGGCAACGCGCCCGAGCAGGAGCGGGAGATCGTCCGCACCGAACTGGGCAAGATCAACCGCATCCGGCTCGCCCGACTCGTCGAAGAGGACGCCTGACAGCATGAGCACCAGCACCACCGCCTCCGTGTCCACCCACATCCTGGACACCTCGCTCGGCCGCCCCGCCGAGGGCGTCGCCGTCCAGTTGTCCGCCCGCCAGGGCCGTGACGCCAACTGGCAGCCGCTCGGCGGCAGCGCGACCGACGCGGACGGCCGGTGCAAGGACCTCCCGGCGCTGCCGGAGGGCACCACACACGTACGGCTCGACTTCGCCGTGGAGCCGTATTTCGAGAAGAAGCAAGCCGATGCGCAGCAGGACGCCCCCGCGAATCGGGACAGCGGTGCGTTTTTCCCGGAGGTGGCGATCACTTTCGCCGTCGTACCCGGAGAGCACTATCACGTACCGCTGCTGCTCAACCCGTTCGGCTACTCCGTTTACCGAGGGAGCTAGCTAAATGCCCACCATCCTGGGACAGAACCAGTACGGCAAGGCCGAGAACCGGGTCGTAAAGATCACGCGGGACGGTGCCACCCACCACATCAAGGACCTGAACGTGTCGGTCGCCCTCTCCGGCGACATGGACGAGGTCCACTACTCCGGCTCCAACGCCAACGTGCTGCCGACCGACACCACCAAGAACACGGTGTTCGCGTTCGCCAAGGAGCACGGCATCGAGTCGGCCGAGCAGTTCGGCATCCATCTGGCCCGGCACTTCGTGACCAGCCAGGAGCCGATCAAGACGGCCCGGATCCGGATCGAGGAGTACGGCTGGGAGCGCATCGAGGCCTCCGACGCCAACTCCAGGTTCATCGGCGCGGACGAGGTCAAGCACTCCTTCGTCAGGAAAGGCCAGGAGACCCGGCTGACCCAGATCACCTACGACGGCTCGTCGTGGGAGGTCGTCTCCGGCCTCAAGGACCTCGTCGTGATGAACTCGACCAACTCCGAGTTCTGGGGCTACGTCAAGGACAAGTACACGACGCTCCCCGAGGCCTACGACCGGATCCTGGCCACCCAGGTCTCGGCCCGCTGGCGGTTCAACTGGACCGACGACGAGCAGAAGATGCCCCACTGGGAGAAGTCCTACGAGCAGACCAGGAAGCACATGCTCCAGGCCTTCGCCGAGACGTACTCCCTCTCGCTCCAGCAGACGCTGTACCAGATGGGCTCGCGCATCATCAACAACCGCGGCGAGATCGACGAGGTCCGCTTCTCGCTGCCCAACAAGCACCACTTCCTCGTCGACCTGGAGCCGTTCGGACTCAAGAACGACAACGAGGTGTACTACGCCGCCGACCGGCCCTACGGCCTGATCGAGGCGACCGTCCTCCGGGACGGCTGCGAGGCGAAGATCCCGGTGGACCTCACCAACCTCTGATCCTCTCCACATTCTCGGCACCCGCGGCCGGTGACGCCCTGCGATCCGGCCGCGGTACTCAAATCCCCGGGGTCCTGCCGTGCCCTCACCACAAGTCCACTGAGCGAAAAGGACGAATCATGGCAGCAGACCAGCGCACCGTCATCGAGAACTGTTCGATCGCGACCGTCGACGTCCACGACACCGAGTACACCCACGGGTACGTCGTCATCGCCGGCAACCGCATCGAGTCGCTCGGCGCGGGCAACGCCCCCGAGGGCCTGGAGAACGTCGTACGCCGTATCGACGCCACCGGCCACCTGGTGACCCCCGGCCTGGTCAACACCCACCACCACTACTACCAGTGGATCACCCGGGGCCTGGCAACCGACCACAACCTCTTCAACTGGCTGGTCGCCCTGTACCCGACCTGGGCGCGCATCGACGAGCCGATGGTGTACGCGGCCGCCCAGGGCTCGCTCGCGATGATGGCCCGCGGCGGTGTCACCACGGCCATGGACCACCACTACGTCTACCCGAAGGACTCCGGCGACCTCTCCGGCGCGATCATCCGCGCGGTCCGTGAGACGGGCGTCCGCTTCACCCTCGCCCGCGGCTCCATGGACCGCAGCGAGAAGGACGGCGGACTGCCCCCGGACTTCGCCGTCGAGACCCTCGAAGGCGCCCTCGCCGCCACCGAGGCGACCGTCAAGGAGCACCACGACCCCTCCTTCGACGCGATGACCCAGGTGGCCGTCGCCCCCTGCTCGCCGTTCTCCGTCTCCACCGAACTCCTGCGTCAAGGTGCCGAGCTGGCCCGCCGCCTCGGAGTACGCCTGCACACCCACGGCTCGGAGACCGTCGAGGAGGAGCAGTTCTGCAAGGAACTGTTCGGCATGGGGCCCACCGACTACTTCGAGTCCACCGGCTGGCTCGGCGAGGACGTGTGGATGGCGCACTGCGTCCACATGAACGACTCCGACATCGCCGCCTTCGCCCGCACCAAGACCGGCGTCGCCCACTGCCCCTCGTCCAACGCCCGCCTCGCGGCCGGCATCGCCCGCGTCCCCGACATGCTCGCCGCCGGCGTACCGGTCGGCCTCGGCGTCGACGGCACGGCGTCCAACGAGTCCGGCGAACTCCACACCGAGCTGCGCAACGCGCTGCTGATCAACCGCCTCGGCGCACACCGGGAGGCCGCTCTCAACGCCCGCCAGGCGCTGCGCCTGGGCACCTACGGCGGCGCCCAGGTCCTGGGCCGCGCAAGCCAGATCGGCTCCCTGGAGCCCGGCAAGCTCGCCGACCTGGTGCTCTGGAAGCTGGACACCCTCGCCCACGCCTCCATCGCCGACCCGGTGACCGCCCTGGTCTTCGGCGCGGCGGCCCCGGTCACGGCCTCCTTCGTGAACGGCCGTCAGATCGTCGAGGACAACCGCCTCCTGCACGTCGACGAGGACGCGATCGCCCGCTCCACGCGGGCCGAGGCCCAGCGGCTGGCGCACATTGCCGCACAGTAACTTCCGCTTCCCGTACGGAATTTGAGGTACGGCATCTGAGCTCCGGCTGGGAGGGACGGCTCCCGGCCGGCAGCCGTGGACCCGAGTGGGGTCCATGGCGGCCGTCTCCTGGGCGCGTGCTTCCTCGCGCGCGCCCAGGAACGGTCACCCCGTCCCCTCGGTCCCTCCCCCACTCTCGGCTTCGCTCGAGCGGGAGGTGCCCCCATGACCAACACGCACCACCTCCCTGAAACCCGCGTCAGAGCCGACGCGTACCCGACCGGAGGAGAGCCGCCGTGTCCTCGCACCCTGTCGACGAGAAACTCCCGCCCCTGAAAATGGCCACCACGGGCCTTCAGCACGTGGCCGCCATGTACGCCGGAGTCGTCGCCCCGCCCCTGATCGTCGGCGCGGCCATCGGCCTGTCCGGCACCGAACTGACCTTCCTCACCGGCGCCTGCCTCTTCACTGCGGGCCTCGCCACCATCCTCCAGACCCTCGGCGTCTGGAAGATCGGCGCCCGGCTGCCCTTCGTCAACGGCGTCACCTTCGCCGGGGTCGCCCCGATGACCGCGATCGCCGCCTCCACCCACGACAGGTCCGACGCCCTGCCGGTCATCTTCGGCGCGGTGATCGTCGCCGGCCTCCTCGGCTTCCTCGCCGCCCCCTTCTTCAGCAAGGCGGTCCGCTTCTTCCCGCCCGTCGTCACCGGTACGGTCATCACCCTCATCGGCGTCTCACTGCTCCCGGTGGCCTTCGGCTGGGCGCAGGGCCCCGACCCGGCGGCGCACGACTACGGTTCGGCCAAGTACCTGGGCCTGGCCGCCGCAACCCTCCTCACGGTGCTGCTCCTGCGCCGGTTCACCCGGGGCTTCGTCAAACAGATCGCCGTGCTGATCGGCCTGGTCGCCGGCACGGTCATCGCCCTGCCCTTCGGCGTCACGGACTTCGGCCCGGTCGCGGACGCGGACGTCATCGGCTTCCCGGCCCCCTTCCACTTCGGCGCCCCGCAGTTCCACATCGCCGCGATCCTCTCCATGTGCGTGGTGATGGTGGTCTCGATGACCGAGTCGACCGCGGACATGCTGGCGCTGGGCGAGATCGTCGAACGCCCCGCCGACGAACGGACGATCGCGGCCGGGCTGCGCGCCGACACCCTCGGCTCGGCGATCAGCCCGCTCTTCAACGGGTTCATGTGCAGCGCCTTCGCCCAGAACATCGGCCTGGTCGCGATGACCCGGATCCGCAGCCGGTTCGTGGTCGCCGTCGGCGGCGGCTTCCTGGTGCTGATGGGCCTGTGCCCGACGGCCGCCTCGCTGATCGCCGTCGTACCCCGCCCGGTGCTGGGCGGAGCGGGCGTGGTTCTCTTCGGCTCGGTTGCGGCCAGCGGCATCCAGACCCTGGTCAGGGCCGGCCTGGAGAAGGACGAGAACGTCCTGATCGTCGCCGTGTCCCTCGCCGTCGGCATCGTCCCGATCACCGCGCCGGACTTCTACCACGCCTTCCCGGAGACCGCCCGGATCGTCCTGGACTCGGGCATCTCGACGGGCTGTGTGGCGGCCGTACTGCTCAACCTCGTCTTCAACCACCTGGGCCGGCGGCGCACCGAAGCGAAGGGCACGGCCTCCGAAGCCGCCGAAGTCCCTGAGGCCCCGGGGGCCGTGCCCCTCGGGTCGCCTCAGTCGATCTCGTAACCGTCTCCCTGCACCTTGCACTCGAGCGGGGTGCCCAAGGCGGGGCCGCCCCTGGAGGAACACCCGCTGGGCGGTCTCCACCCGGCTGACGTCACTGTGGGCGGCCTCCTGGTCCTGCGGGCCGGCGACCGCCGCGCAGCCGAATTCAGCCGGCGGCCCGGATCGCCTGGCAGGGGCTGAGCGCGGGGAGCCGGCCGGTCATGTACGAGCGGGGCGGGACGCCCATCAGGGCGCGGAAGTCGGTCGTCATGTGCGACTGGTCGAAGTAGCCGGTAGCAGCGGCCAGTTCGGACCAGCCCGCGCTGCCCGCCCGGGCGGCGAGCGTGCGGACGCGGTCGATACGGGCGTAGTGCTTCGGGGAGACACCGATACCGTCGGTAAACAGGTTGCGCAACTGGCGTTCGCTGACGGCCAGTTCCCGGGCCACTTCCCGCACCTGGGCGGGCGCCCGGTCCAGCCGCACCGACAACGCCTCGACGCCCGCCCGCAGCAGCGCCGTCCGGGCCGGATCCAACAGCTCCGACAGCATCCCGGGCAGTATCTCGGTGATACGTGGCAGCGCCTCCCGCGGGTCCAGCCACCGCGTCTCACGCGCGAACCGGCGGGCCGCCCCGCCCGGCAGGTCGTCCAGCGGCACCACCCGGCCGACCAGCCCCGCGGCCGGAACACCCAGCAGGGGCCGGGCGGTTCCCGGAGCCAGGCGCAACTCGACACACGTGATATGAGACTTGCCCGCGTGGTAGGTCGCCCGCACCCGCGGCCCGATGGCCAGGACGTCACGCCGGCCGTCCCCCGTCACCCGCAGCACGACCTTGGTCACCGCGTCCGGCAACTGGACGAACGTCCCCTCGGGCGGCTCGGCGAAGGACATGGTCCGCACCTCGGCGATCCACGGACGCAGCCCCTCGGGCGGGGCCGGAAGCGACTGGGCGATGGTCATCGGCACGCTTCCACGGTAAGCGACCCGCGCCACCGTCCGGGCGGACCGGCCGTGCCGGAATTTCCAAGAGCCGGCCGCCCGGGCACGCCCACCGTGGACCACATGATTCTGGTGACGGGTGCCACGGGCACCATCGGTAGTGACGTCGTACGACAGTTGGCCGAGCGCGGTACGAAGGTGCGCGCGCTCACCCGGGACCCGGCGAAGGCGCGGGTGCCCGCCGGGGTGGAGGTGGTGCGCGGGGACTACGGCGACCCCGCCTCCCTGGACGCCGCGCTGGCCGGTGCGACGGCCGCGTTCCTGCTCAGGCCGCCCGGCCCCGACGCGGGAGAGGACGCGGCGCTGGTCGCCGCGGCGCGGACCGCGGGCGTCGAACGGCTGGTGAAGCTCTCCGCCGTCTTCACCGGCCACTCGGCTTCCGGCCCCTCCGCGCAGTGGCACGTCGACGGCGAGCGGGCGGTGCGGGACAGCGGGCTCGCCTGGACGGTGCTCCAGCCGTCGTCGTTCGCCTCCAACACGCTGACCTGGAGGGAAGCGCTCCGGGCGGACCAGCCGGTGCCCAACATGACCGGGGACGGCGCCTCGGGCGTGATCGACCCGCGCGACATCGCCGAGGTGGCGGTGCGGGCCCTGCTGGACGCCGGGCACGCCGGGCAGAGGTACGTCCTGACCGGTCCCGAGGCGATCACCGTGCCCGGCCAGGCCGCCGTGCTCGCCGAGGTCCTCGGCCGCCCGGTCCCGACCCGGGACCTGTCCCCGGACGAGACCCGCGACTTCCTGCGCACCGCCTGGGGCATGGACGGGACCCGGGCGGAAGACACCCTGACCGGCCTGGCGTTCGTCCGCGCCGGAGGTAACGCGCTGATCACCAAGGACCTGACCGAGGTGCTGGGCCGCCCGGCCCGGACCTTCCGCACCTGGGCCGAGGACAACAAGGACCTCTTCGAGGCGAGCTGAGGCGCACTGCGCCCAGCGACCGCGGCGGCCGCGGCGCCGGCCCTCCGGTACCGCCGCGGCGCCGGCTCACCGGTTCCGCGGCCGCAGTACCGCCGCCGCCAGCATCAGGGCGGCCAGCGCGATCCCGGTGGCCGCCCGGAACGCCAGCCGGTATCCCTCCGCCGTGGCGGGGATCAACTCCGCACCCCGGTCGAGGAGTCCGCCGGTGCGGCTAGCCGCCAGGGTGCTCAGTACCGCGAGACCCAGCGAACCGCCCACCACCTGCGTGGTGTTGAACAGCCCGGACGCCAGGCCCGCGTCCTCCTCGTGCGCCCCTGACATCGCGAGCCCGGTCAGAGCCGGCATCGCCGCGGCGAACCCCGCGGCGAGCAGCAGCAGCGGCGGCAGCACGTCGACGGCGTAGGAGGCGCTGACCGGCACCCGGGTCAACAGGGCCATCCCGGCGGTGATCAGCACCAGACCGCAGAGCAGGACGCGGTACGCGCCGTAGCGGGCGATCGTCCGCGCGGACAGCCCCAGCATCAGCAGCCCGATCGTGACGGGAGCCGGCAGAAAGGCGGTGCCGGTCGCCAACTCGCCATAGCCAAGGACGCGTTGGAGGTACAGCGCACCGAGGAACTGGAAGCCGAACATCGTCGCGATCATCAGCACCTGTACGGCGTTGGCGCCGGCGAGCAGCCGGGAGCGCAGCAGCCGCAGACGCAGCAACGGGCGTCGGGCGCGTGCCTGACGGCGGGTGAACGCCGCCAACAGGGCGACCGCCAGGGCCGTCAGGAGGAGGGTGGCCAGCGGGCCGCGGTCCCCGGCGCCGACGATGACGTAGACCGTGAGCATCAGGGCGCCGGTGACCAGGGCGGCGCCCGGGAAGTCGGCGCCCTGGCGCAGGCCGGCGCCCCGCTCCGGGGCGAGGATCCGGGTGGCCGCGAACCAGGCGGCCAGCCCCGTCGGCAGGTTGATCAGGAAGATCCAGTGCCAGCTCAGCGCCTGGGTGAGCGACCCGCCCAGGAAGGTGCCGAGCGCCCCGCCCCCGGCGCCGACCGCGCTGAACACCGCGATGGCCCGGCCCTGTTCACGCGCCTCCGGGTAGAGGGCGACCAGCATGCCGAGCACCACCGCGGAGGTCATCGCCCCGCCCACGCCCTGCATCGCCCGCGCCGCGATCAGCACCCCCTGCCCGGTCGCCACCGCGCACAGCAAGGAGGCGACCGTGAACAGCGCAAGGCCCGTCGTGAACATCCGCTTGCGGCCCAGCAGGTCGCCGAGACGCCCCGCCAGCAGGAGCAGCCCGCCGAACGGGATCAGATACGCGTTGACGACCCAGGCCAGCCCGGGACCGCTGAAACCCAGGTCGCGCTGGATGGCCGGCATCGCCACCGTGACGATGTTGCCGTCGAGGACGGTCATCAGGGTCCCCGCGCACAGAACGGCGAGGGACGCCCAACGGGGGTATGTTCGGGGGAGTGCCACCGGGGCCGCCGGTGTCGGAGTCGGTCTTCCGGTCGTGGTCGACATGGCCTCAGGCCTCCGCAATCGCCGTAGAAACTCACCAGGCAGATGAACAGGAACCGATCGTGTGCAAGGTGCATGACTTGTAACGGAGTTCATGGTGAGTGACCATGGGGGGAGACGTAAGGAGGCAGCTCGATGTCCCAGAGGAACACCGGTGTAACCGTCCAGGTCGTGAACGCGGGCACCTGCCCGGTCCGCGAGGTTCTTGACAGGGTCGCCGGCAAATGGAGCGTCCAGATCCTGGTCGCGGCCTCGCACGGCCCCATCCGCTTCACCGAACTGGAGCGCGGCATCGAGGGCATCAGCCGCCGGATGCTGACCCTCACCCTGCGCAACCTGGAGCGCGACGGCCTGGTGACCCGCACCGTGTATCCGACCGTGCCTCCGAAGGTGGAGTACGGACTCACCCCGGTGGCCCTGGAACTGCACGAGACGCTGCAGCGGCTGACCGACTGGGCCGAGCGCAACCGCGGCTACATCGCGCAGGCGCGGGCGGCCTACGACGCCGAGCACCGGCCCGAACTGCTCGACGTGTAGGCGGCGTTGGCCTCTCAGAAGCCGAACAGGTCCGGGGCCGAGGTGAGCTCCTTGAACACCTCGCCCGGATCAGCGACCAGTCGCCGGGCCTTGAGGTCCAGCAGCCCGCCGACCGCGTCCACCTCGGCGGCCAGTGTGCCGTCCGCCCTGGTTATCGACTGGAGCATCCGGAACGTCTTGCCCCCGCTCCACTCGAACCCACAGGTCACATCGACCTCGTCACCGGCGAGCAGCTCCCGCCGGTACCGTATGGTCGTCTCCAGCGCCACCGGGCCCACGCCCCGCCCGACCAGCCGGGCCTGGGTGATCCCGGCGGCCTGGAGCAGCGACCAGCGGGCGTGCTCGGCGTAGTTGAGGTACACCGCCTGGTTCAGATGGCCCTGCACATCGGTCTCGTAGCCACGGACCGTGACGCGGACGGAATACGGTTCGCTCACGACTTCCCCTTCTCGTGTACGCCGTCTCGTGTACGACGCACTGATCCTTTGCCGGCATCCTGGCACGCCCGTCACACCCGGCGCGGCGATGCCAGCAGATAGCGCGTTCGAGTCCGCGGCTCCGTGTACTCGCCGGTCTGCCATCCCGCCCGCTCCAGGGTTGCCGCGCAGGCCCGCAGGGGCTCGCCCTCCGGCGCGTACACGGCGACCGCCTCGGGCTGTGGAGTGGCCCGCACCCGGTAGCCGGCGGTCGCGGGTCCCTCGGGCGGGTGCCCGGCCGCCTCCAGGGCGAGGGCGGCGGCCCGCACCAGATGCGCACGCTCCCAGCCGCAGGGCCGGTCCGTGGCTCCGTCGGGATTGGTCATCCGGCGCAGCTCCAGGAGCCCCTGCCAGGCACTGTGCACTTCCCGCACGCGGGCGGCCCCGTCATCGACGGCCTCCTCACCGCCGACCCGCGCGGCGAACACGCCGTCCGGCCCGGCCGCGGCCACCGCCTGCGGCTGCGGCTGCGGAGCGGCCTCCCGTATCCGATGCCCCGCCGGCGTCAGAAAGTGATCGTGCGGCGGCCGCGGATGCCGAAAGGCAAGCCCCTGTTTCACCAGCGCCGCCAACTGAGCCTCCGTACCCCGCAGCCGCCCGCTGACCGGATCAGCGCCATCGATGACCCGCCGCTGCGCGGCGGTGGGCGGTCGGGTCACGGCGTGCTCCTCTCCTGCGTCGATCCGTACGGGCGCGTACCGATCCGTGCTTCGAAGGCTACGACCGCGCACTGACACTCGACCGGACGAACGTCACCAGCCGCCGATCGCCGTTAGCGGCTCGGCTCGCACGGGCGGATGTTCCAGCCCGCGATCACCGGCCGCGCGTGCTCCGTGCTCAGGCGGCACAGGGTGCCGGTCGCCAGCTGGAAGAGAGCGCCGTTGGACGGTGGCAGGCCGAGGCGGCGGGCGGTCAGGACGCGCAGGAAGTGGCCGTGGGCGACCAGCAGCACGATCCCCTCCGTGTTGGCGAGGGCCGCGTCGACCTTGGACAGCATCCGGTCGGCCCGCTCCCCGACCTGCTCCGGGGTCTCCCCGGGGTGCTCCGGCGGACCGGGTGCGACCCCGTCGGTGAAGAGGAACCAGCCGGGCCGGGTGCGCTGGATCTCCGCCGTGGTCACGCCCTCGTAGCCGCCGTAGTCCCATTCCCGCAGGTCGGCGTCGACCCGGGCGTCGGGTACGCCGATCAGCTCGGCGGTCTCCCGGGCCCGTTGGAGCGGGCTGACGAAGGCGGCGCCGATGCGATGCGAGCGGATCAACGGCACCAGCCGCCGCGCCTCCTCCCCACCGTGCTCGGTGAGGGGCACGTCGGTCCACCCGGTATGCCGTCCGGACCGCGACCACTCGGTCTCACCGTGCCGGACGAGAAGGACATCAGCCATACGTCAGAGGCTAGAAGCCCAGCGTTCCAGTTCGGCGAACTCACGCGCCCGTAGTCCGTGGCGCGGGTCGACCGGAAGGAGTAACGCGGGGCCGGCGTGATGCCCGGCGACGTGGCGGACGTCGAGATCGCTGATCATGTCGTCCACCCAGACGAACGGCCGCCCCGCCGCCCACGCCACGACGGTCCGCGTCTTCCAGTACAGCCCGTCCGGATCCTTGGCGAACAGCTCGGGCCACTCGATGACGGGCAGCTCGGGCAGCCCGATGACCGGACCGATCATCTCGTTGGCCTCATGCATCCAGGTGGTGGCCCACGCCAGCTCGTACGGCAGTGCGAGCAGCCGCGCCCCGTGCTCCGGGTGCAGCCGCACCCTCAGCCCGCGGCGGAGTTGGCGGGAGCCGGCTTCCTGGCGGGCGGACCAGTTCGCCGGACGCAGCCTGCGGGTCACATACCCGCGATGCCACAACAGCCGGGCCCGGAACGGGTTGAGGGGTCCGTCGACGTCGAGGAGGAGCAGCGGGCGCTGAGTCATGGGGAGGTGTTACCCAGCCCGGGCACGCCCCTACTGCCGATACCCGCTCAGGAACCGCCCGATCCGGCCGATCGCCGTCTCCAGGTCGTCCGCGTACGGGAGAGTGAGGATGCGGAAGTGGTCCGGGGTGGGCCAGTTGAAGCCGGTGCCCTGGACGACCTGGATCTTCTCCTGGAGGAGCAGGTCGAGGACGAACTTCTCGTCGTCGTGGATCCGGTGGACCTTGGGGTCGATGCGCGGGAAGGCGTAGAGGGCACCCTTGGGCTTGACGCAGGTCACGCCGGGGATCTCGTTGAGCTTCTCCCAGGCCACCGTGCGCTGCTCGTGCAACCGGCCGCCGGGGGAGACGAGTTCGCGGATGGACTGGCGGCCGCCGAGCGCGGCCTGGATGGCGTACTGGGCGGGCGCGTTGGCGCACAGCCGCATGGAGGCCAGCATGGTGAGGCCCTCGAGGTAGTCCTTGGCGTGCTGCCTGGGGCCGGTGATCACCAGCCAGCCCGAGCGGAAGCCCGCCACCCGGTAGGTCTTGGAGAGGCCGCAGAAGGTGAGGACGACCAGGTCGGGGGCGAGGGCCGCGGCCGAGTGGTGGACGGCGTCGTCGTACAGGATCTGGTCGTAGATCTCGTCCGCGAAGACCATCAGACCGTGCCGGCGGGCCAGGTCGAGGATGCCCTCGACGATCTCCTTCGGATAGACGGCGCCCGTGGGGTTGTTGGGGTTGATGAGGACCACGGCCTTGGTGCGGTCCGTGATCTTCGACTCCATGTCGGCCAGGTCCGGGTACCAGTCCGCCTGCTCGTCGCAGAGGTAGTGCACCGCCTTGCCGCCGGCGAGAGTGGTCACCGCCGTCCAGAGGGGGAAGTCCGGGGCGGGGATCAGGATCTCGTCGCCGTCCTCCACCAGCGCCTGTACGGCCATGGAGACCAGCTCCGAGACGCCGTTGCCGAGGAAGACGTCATCGACGCCGACCTCCAGGCCCAGCGCCTGGTAGCGCTGGGCCACGGCCCGGCGGGCGGAGAGGATGCCGCGCGAGTCGGTGTAGCCGTGTGCCTGAGGGAGCATCCGGATCATGTCCTGGAGGATCTCCTCCGGCGCCTCGAAGCCGAACAGCGCGGGGTTGCCCGTGTTCAGGCGCAGCACGCTGTGGCCCGCCTCCTCCAGCGCGTTGGCGTGCTCGATCACCGGTCCGCGGATCTCGTAACAGACCTCGCTGAGCTTGTTGGACTGCCGGAACTCCATGCGCCCCTCCGGAAACTCGTGTTGCTTGGTTTTACCAAGTAGCAGCTTGGAAAGTCCAACATCTTGTCTAGACTGCGCCGCATGTCACCTCGCCGAAGCTACGACCAGTTCTGTTCCGCGGCCCGCGCCCTCGACGTCGTGGGCGACCGCTGGACCCTGCTGATCGTCCGGGAGCTGCTCGCCGGTCCCCGCCGCTACACGGACCTGCACGCGGATCTGCCGGGGGTCAGCACGGATGTCCTCGCCTCCCGGCTGAAGGACATGGAACGGGACGGGGTCACGACCCGGCGGCGGCTGCCCCCGCCGGCTGCGGCGTACGTCTACGAACTCACCGGGCGTGGGCGGGAGTTGCTGCCGGTGATCCAGGCGCTGGGGAGCTGGGGGGAGGCCGAGCTGGGCGAGCGCCGGCCCACCGACGCGGTACGCGCCCACTGGTTCGCGCTTCCGCTGCTGCGGTCCCTGGACGGCGAGGGACTGGTCGAAGTCCGGCTGGAGGAGCGGGACTTCCATCTGTACGCCGGCGCGGAGGACGGCCCGGTGTACGGCGACGGCCCCGCGCCGCGCGAACCCGACGCACGGCTCGTGCTCGACGCCGGGACGTGCGCCGCCCTGGCCCGGGGGGAGTTGAGCCTGGCAGACGCGGTACGGGCCGGCCGGGTGACGGTGACCGGGGACGGCGCACTGGCCAAGGGGCTGCGGGACGCCTGAAAACGGCGACCGGGCCCGCCGCGAACGGCGGCCCGGTCACCGGGGTACGGGGGATCAGGCGCCCGGCGGCACCCGGTAGGGCCGCCCCGGCCCCCGCGTCAGCGCATACCCGCCGATACCGGCCAGCGCGGCCAGCACCCCGCCGATCCCGGTCCACACCCAACGGTCGGTCCACCAGCCGGAGGACCAGCCGTCGTCCGAACCGAAGCTGGAGAGCACCGCCGCCTTGGTGCCGCCGTCGCTCTTCGCGGAACTGACCGCGATCCCGGGAACCAGCGGCTTCGCCAGCGAACCGTCCACCGCTGCCGAACCGCCGATGTCCTTCGAGTCCACCTGGACCTCGGCGCTCACCGGCTGGCCGAGGTCCGCGTTGCCGAGATCCACCGCCGTCAGCCGGACGTAGTACGTGCCGGGCAGCGGGTCGTTGGCCCACGGCTCCGACCAGGCCCGGATGGTACGCGTCACACAGGCCAGCTCCACCGAGGTGGCGCCCTGCGCGGCCGTGCGGGTCTGCGCGCCGTACTGGCAGGACTGGCGGCGCCGAAGACCGTCGTACACGTCGATCTGCCAGGTCTGCGCCGCGTGCGAGTCGGGCAGCTTCACCGTCGCCTTGACGTCGGGCCGCTGGCCGGCGTCGGCGGGAAAGGACCAGTACAGGTAGTCGCCCGTCGATCCGCTGGCGGTGGCCTGCTGCCCCTGGTCGATCTCGGTCGCCGTACGGAAGGACGTGCCCGCCTGGGTGCGCGCACCGCTGTCAGCCGAAGAGGCACTGGGGGAGGGCGAGGCGTCGTCGGCGGCCGCCGGTCCCGCGGCCAGTCCCACCGCCAGCAGGGCGGCGCTCAACACACGTGTGATCGACATCAGTTGGTCCTCCAGACCGCTACCCGCCAGCGCGACACCCAGCCCCACACCAGACCCGCCAGGAAGCCGGTCAGTACCAGCGCCCCGAGCAGCCACCAGCCGCGGCCGAGGCCGAAGGAGGCGACGTCGGAGGCCTTCGACGGCCCGTCCACCACGTCGACCGTCAGCTCGACGGGCAGGCCCGGGCTGGTCTTCACACCGGAGGCGGCCGAGAAGGAGTTGGTCACCTGGAGGCAGACGGTCTCCGGGGTGGTGCTCCCGTCGTCGCTCTCGGCCTTCGGGTACCGCAGACCGGTCGAGATGACATCCGTACGGCCCGTGCCCGACGCCTCGCCGCGCACGATCTCCCGTCCGTGCACGGTCACCGCCCGCAGCAGCACCCCGTAGTCCGGGTTGACGGCCCGGTCGGCGGCGACACTGACCGAAGCCCGCAGCTCCTGGCCGGGGTTGACGTCGACCTTGTACCAGCGCTGCCGCCCGAACTCCTCGCGGTCCGTGTACAGCCCCGACTTCAGCGCGGGCGCCGAGGAGCACTGGTCGGTGCCGTCCGTGGCCACCGGCGTCACCACCGGATCGGCGGCCCGGTCCACCAACTGCCCCACCCGGTCGGTCAGTTCCTCCTTGTGCTGTACGGAGGTATACGTGCCGCCGGTCGCGTCCGCGATGCAGCTGAGCTGGTCCCGGGTCTTGGCGTCCGGCACCAGTCCGAGCGTGTCGATGGTCAGCCCGACACCCTTGGCGGCGATCTCGCGGGCCACCTCGCACGGGTCCAGCGGCTGGCAGGTGTCCTCGCCGTCGCTGATCAGGACGATCCGGCGGGTCCCGGCACCGCCGTCGAGATCATCGGCCGCCTTGAGCAGCGCGGGGCCGATCGGGGTCCACCCCGTCGGCGTGAGCGTGGCGACGGCGGTCTTCGCCTCGGTGCGGTCCAGTGTGCTGACCGGGTAGAGCTGCGCGGTGTCCTTGCAGCCGATCTTCTTGTCGTTTCCGGCGTAGTTGGCGCCCAGTGTGCGGATGCCGAGCTGGACCCCTTCGGGTGTCGCGTCCAGCACCTCGTTGAACGCCTGCTTGGCCGCGGCCATCCGCGTCCCGCCGTCGATGTCCGCCGTCCGCATGGAACCGCTGACGTCCAGCACGAGCTCCACCTTGGGAGCGGCCTGGGCCGTCTCGTCCGTCTCGTCGGCGACCGCTCCGCCGGGGAACGCGATCCCGGCCGCCAGGGCGGCGAGCAGAGCGCAGACTCCTGCCGCCGTCCGTTGTGTTCTGATCATCGGCGGATCCTATTGATCAGAGGGGCCGGGTTCCAAAACGAGGTCCGGACACCAAAAGGAGGGCGGCCGGCAGGCCAACGGAGGGTGGCGGGCGGGAAGGTGAGCGCTCACCGCCCGTCGGCCAGCGGATTCGGCAGTGCAGCCCACTGGTCCCCGGGCACCTCGGGCGACAGCCGCATCAGCGTCAACGCCTTCGCCGGCAGCGGGCCTTCGAGGAGGGCCGTCAGGTCGGGGGTGGCTGGAAGGTCCCGTACGGCCGTCTCCAGAGCCGCCGCCAGGGCCGGTCCGGAACCCGCCGTGCCCGCCAGGGCGCCCGCGACCAGGGAGCCGAACAGCTTGCGGCGCAGCGTCGTTTCGTCGTCCGTGACCAGGCGTCCCGTCAGCTCGGGCGGGGTGATGCCGTGCCGGGTCAGACGGGCCGGACTGAGGCGGATGTCGGCCAGGTCGCGATAGACCAGCCGCAGCGGTGCGCCGGTCCCCGACAGCACCACCAGGAGGTTCTGGCCGTGCGCTTCCAGGGCCACGCCCAGGTCCAGCAGCCGCAGCCCCACGGTCAGGGCGAGCCGGGTGAACTCGGCCAGCCAGGACGGCGATGCGGGCAGGCCGGTGGTGGCCAGCGCGGCCACCGGCAGGACCCGCTCGCCCGGCACCGCGTACGCCTCGGGCGACTCGCGCAACACGGCCGCCAGGTCGGGGGAGTCGGCGGTGGCCGCACCCAGGGTGCGGGTGATGTGCAGGAGCCCGTCCGTGCGGGACGCCAGATCCGTCGCGAACGCCGACAGGGTCATGGCCGCGTCGATCGAGTACGTCGAGATGTCCCGGACGGACGAGGTCAGCCGGGCGCTCAGCGCGGTCTTCACATGCGGTCCGCCGGGCAGGGCGAGGGTGCGCAGGGACATGAGAGGGTGCGCGGTCCGCCAGGGCTCACCGGGGCCGCCCTTGAGGACATGGGCGGCCTGCCATGGATGCACCGGGATCAACAGCTCCCCGGCGTCCCGGAGTTCGTCCGGCCAGTCGCCGGTCAGCAGACAGTCCCCGGCCGCCACCGGAACCGTCTCCAGCCGCACCACCGGCCGGTGCTCCGGCCCGTACGCGAGCTGCTCCGCCGCCGAGAATCCGGGCCGGGAACGGCAGTTGGGGTGGAAGGGATGCCCGTCGACCACCCGCTGCTCCCACTGCCAGTCCCTCCCCCAACCTTCGGCCGGGGGGACCCCCACGGGCCACTCCTTCGGAGGAAACTCCCGGTCTGCCCGCGAGAGCGCCAACGAGGCGGCACTGTGTCCCAGTTCGGCCGCGAACCCCGCCGAGTGCGGCCACCCCAGATCGGTCATCAACCGCGCCGGATCGTCGTACGACACCCCGTCCAGACGTACGGCGGTCACATACGCGTCGGTGGCGTACGGATCCGCGCGCGGGCCGTGCAGCGCGCGCCCGTCGGCCAGCCACAGGGCCAGGCTGTGCGCCCCGCGCACCCGGCGCGCCACCCACGGCAGCGGCTCGTGCGCCAGCGCTCGCCACAGCCGGGTCAGCACCGCCGCCCGCGCACCGGGCAGCTCGGCCGTGTACCCGGACACCAGGTCCGGCCGCGCCTCGGCCAGCTCCGTGGCGAGCTGTGTCTCGATGGGGGAGGGACGGTGCACGTGAGGGCTCCTCGGGACGGGTACGGCAGTCATCATCGCTGCTGACAAGAGACATACTGATCGTGATCGGACTGTGTGGACGTAGAGAGCGAATGGATCGCGTGGACCTGATGCCCCCCGGCGACGCCGTCGGAGAACGCGCCGACGCGTACGCTGCCGCGCCCCTGCTCAACTGCCTGCTGCGGGAGGTGGCCGAGCCGCTCCCGGAGGTCGGGGACGGGCCGCTCCCGGAGGTCGGGCAAGGGAAACCGCGGGTCTACCGGCTGCCCGGCGGCGGTCGGCTGCTGCGGGTGCGCGGTGCGCGCCGGCCCGCCGCGCCCGAGGTGTACGCGGCCGGCCGCTGGCACCGCATCGGCCATACCGAGCTGGTGAAACTCGCCGCCGAGGAGCTGCGCGCGCACACCGGGCTGTCCAACGGCGACCTGTCGGCCGAGATGATCGACAGCCGGGACGCGGTCGCCGCGCTGCTCACGGCACGCGCCCGGGCGACGGCGCCCGACGACCCGTATCTGCGCTCGGAGCAGTCCCTCATCACCGGCCATCCCTACCACCCTGCCCCGAAGGCCCGCGGCGGCGGCCCGGTCACCGCCTGGTTGCCGTACGCGCCCGAGGCGCACGCCCGGTTCCCGCTGGTGCTGCTCGGGGTGCGCGCGGACCAGGTGGCCGAGGAGGGCGACACGTCGGCGCTGGACGCGCTGGCCGCCGCACCGCCGGGCTACCGGCTGCTGCCGGCCCACCCCTGGCAGCTCGACCTGGCCGCCCGTGCCCTGGCCCCGGCCTTCGCCGACGGACGGCTGGTACGGCTGCGGGAGACGGACTTCGCGGTCTGGCCGACGGCCGCGATCCGCACGGTCTACGAGCCGGAGCGCGATCTCTTCCTGAAGTTCAGCCTGGACGTCCGGATCACCAACGACATCCGCCGGCTGTGGGCGCACGACCTGCGGAGACTACGCCGTACGGACTCGGCCGTGACCGCCGCCTTCGCGGCGATGGGCGGGCCTGCGGCCTGGCTCGGCGACCGCGGCTACCGCACCGCCCGCTTCGCCTTCGAGGAACTCGCGGTCGTCGTCCGTGACGGGCTGCGCGGGTCGCTGCCGCACGGGGCGACCCCGCTGCTCGCGGCCGGCCTGGTGGAGGGCTTTGAGGGCAGCCCTCTGGCCGCGACGGCGGATCCGGGGGGCTGGTGGCAGGCGTACCTGCGCGCGGTCGTACCCCCGGCGCTCACGGCCTTCGCCGACCACGGCGTCGTCCTCGAAGCGCATCTGCAGAACACCCTGGTCGCCGTCGACGTGGACGGTACGCCGGTGCAGGCGCTGTACCGGGACGCCGAGGGCGTCAAGCTGCTGGCCGACGTGGAGCGGGCCGCCGGGTGGGAGCGGCTGGTGTACTGCCTGGTCGTCAACCATCTGATAGAGGTCGCCGCCGCGCTCGTCGAGCGCCACCCCGGGTTCGATCCATGGCCCGCGGCGCGCCGGGAGCTGGTACGGCATCCGCTTCCGGAGGTGGCCGGGCTGCTGGCGTCGCCGACCCTGCCGGGCAAGACGAACCTGCTGCTGCGCTGGACCGGGGCGGACGGCGCCGACGCGCGCTATCTGCCGTTGCCGAACCCCTTGGCCTGAAGTCGTGGCGGTCGGCGGACCTGCCCGGCGGACCCGCCTAGGATCATGGTGCCCGATCCCCTGCTGGTGAGGAGCCCCGACGGCCAGAGCCGACGCGCATGTTGTCGTCATCACGGGTGGCGGAACCGGCATCGGTGCCGCCATCGCCCGGTTGCTGCGGGCCGCTGGGCACCACGACGAGACCGGCGCCCTGGCGCAAGGCGTACACGCAGGCCACGCGGCTGGTGCCCAGCGCCCGCCCCGGCGACCCGGCGCGTCCTCGACCGCTTCACGTTCGTGCGCCCGTCGTTCGCTCTCGCGGCTCTCGCGGCTCTCGCGGCCGATCTCAGACGATCTCAATCGATGAAGACGCTCCACGCGGTGGCGTTGAGGTTGTCGGCGAGGAAGATGTCGGTCCCCGCCAGGCGCGTCTCCCAGGACGGCGTCAGCTCGGCCGCGCGGGCGACGACCGCGTCCATCCAGACCTTGAGTTCCGCCTGCTTGTTGTCGGCCGGCACCTTGGCGGCGGCCGCGGCTTCCCTCAGGTCGACCGTCCGCAGCGCCTCGCCGGCAGCCGTACGCAGGTCGTGGATGTACTCGCGGTTCGTGGCGACGTCCAGGAACGGCCCGGCCGGAGGCCGACGATCTGCCGTCGACCACGACGACGCTGAACGCAGCCGAACCACCACAGCAGACCATGCCCGGGAATGAGAGACATGTCGGCATGTGTTGGTGCGAAATACGACGAGTACCGGAGCACGACGTGAGCGCTGCGATGATCACTACAACTGTGGTCGAGACCCTGCGAGCCTGGCGTCATTCGGCGCGACCTCTGTGGCTGGTCGGTCCCCTCCTGCTGATCATCGCGATCCCGGTGGCCGACGGGTTTCTGCCCCCCGACATCCATCTCGCCCACCTCCTCGTCGTCGCCGTGGCGGTCACCGCGGTCGGCGCCGGGCCGCGGGCCACCGCGCTGATCGGGACACTGGCGGTCCTCGCACTGGTCTACGCCGGCGTCGAACGACGGTCGCTGACCACCGAGAGTGTCCTCGTCGAGCTCTCCGCCCTGCTTGCCGTCTGCGCCTTCCTCGTCCTGTTCACTCATCTACGGGACCGGCGCGAACGCGAGCTCGCCCGGGTACGCTCGGTATCCGACGCTGCACAGCGGGTCGTCCTGCGGCCGCTGCCGCAGCGGGCCGGACCCGTCACTCTCGCCTCGCAGTACCGCAGCGCCGAAGCGGACGCGACCATCGGCGGCGACCTGTACGCCGCCGCCCGGATCCCCGGCGCCACGCGGCTGCTCATCGGGGACGTCCGGGGCAAGGGACTCCCCTCCATCAGCGACACGGCGATCGTGCTGGGCGCCTTCCGGGCCGCCGCGCACCGCCGGATCCCGCTGCCGGAGCTGGTCGCCTACATCGAGGACGCCGTCCGGTGGGGACTCGCGGAGTTCTCGGAGCCGAAGGAGGATGCCGCCGAGCGCTTCGTGACGGCCGCCGTCATGGACATCCCGGACGACGAGCCCGTGGTGCATCTGATCAGCTGCGGGCACCCGCCACCCCTCCTGCTGCGAGGCCCCACCAGGACGGCGCTGGCGCTGACGGTTCCCGATCCGTCACCCCCGCTCGGCCTCGGCGTGTGGCGTGCCGACATGGAGAGCACGGACAGTGCCGGCGCCCGCTATGTACCGGCGACCTTCCCGTTCGAGCACGGCAACCGGCTGGTCCTGTACACCGACGGCGTCAGCGAGGCCCGGAACGCCGACGGCGACTTCTATCCGCTCGCCGAGCGCGCCACGGCCTGGGCGGACAAGGCGCCCGGTCCGCTCGTCGAGCGGCTCGCCGCAGACGTCCGGGCGTACACGGGCGGCGTGCTGAACGACGACATGGCCATGATCGTCGCCCGGCGCGATGCGTAGCATTCGGGTTCCGACAACCGTTCGCCAACCGGATGTCCCTTCCTTCGCGCGCCGGTCCGCGCCTGGGTGCCACCCGCGCTCTCCGGCGTGGCGGGCTCGGTCACTATGCTCATTTCATGCCCGGATCGCAGCACGGTGGAGCCGTCCGTGGAATGTAAGGCAAACGAGCGATGGGGCCCTGGACGATGTTGAGAGAGGTTGCCGCTACCCGATATATCGCTCCCCTGCGTTCTGGTGGCTCCGTACCGGGCATCGTCGAGGCCGACGACCTGGGCACCTACGTCGTCAAGTTCACCGGCTCCGCGCAGGGCCGCAAGGCGCTGGTCGCCGAGGTGATCGTGGGGGAGCTGGCGCGGGCGCTGGGACTGCGGTTCCCCGAGCTGGTCCTGGTGCACTTCGACCCGGCGATCGCCGGGCACGAGCCGCACCAGGAGGTACGCGAGCTGCACACGGCCAGCGCGGGGGTGAACCTCGGGATGGACTTCCTGCCCGGCGCGAAGGACTTCACCCCGGAGATCGCCGAGATCTTCCCGGTGGACCCGCTGGAGGCCGGTCGGATCATCTGGCTGGACGCGCTCACCGTCAACGTCGACCGTACGGTCCACAGCTCCAACCTCATGGTCTGGCCGACGTTCGGCACCGCGCCCGCGCACCTGTGGCTCATCGACCACGGCGCCGCCCTCGTCTTCCATCACCGCTGGGACACCTCGGCACCCGAGAAGGCCTACGACTTCCGTCACCACGCCCTCGGCCGGTACGGCCCCGATACCCGGGCTGCCGACGCCGAACTGGCGCCCAGGGTGACCGAGAAGCTGCTCAGGGACACTCTCGCCGAGGTCCCGGACGCCTGGCTCACCGACTTCGGCACGCCCGACGAGATGCGTGCGGCCTACGTCGGCTATCTGCTGGCCCGGGTCCGGGCCTCCGCGCAGTGGCTCCCCACCGATTTCCCGGGCCGCGACCAGCTCGCGGCCGAGGAGGCCGCTCGCGCGGCCAGGGCACAACAGGGACGCCCGGCCTGGCTGAAGCAGGTTCCCGACCTGCACGGCAAGCCCGCGGCTCAACAGGATTGGTCGGTACACCTCGGATGAGTGACAGCCAGCGCGTCGAGATCGAGTACTGCACCCAGTGCCGCTGGCTGCCCCGCGCGGCCTGGCTGGCGCAGGAGCTGCTGACCACCTTCGAGGCCGAGCTGACCGAACTGGCCCTGAAGCCCGGCAAGGGCGGGATCTTCGTCGTCCGTGTGAACGACGAGGTGGTCTGGGACCGCAAGGAACAGGGCTTCCCCGAGCCGACGGCCGTGAAGCAGGCCGTACGCGACCGAGTGGCCCCGGGGAAGTCCCTGGGCCACTCGGACAAGTGACCTTCTGAAGATCAGCCGCGCAGCTGCTGGTACGCGGGCAGCGTCAGGAAGTCGGCGTAGTCGTCGTCGAGGGCGACGGTGAGCAGCAGGTCGTGGGCCTGCTGCCAGTGGCCGGCCGCGAAGGCCTGCTCGCCGGTCTCCTTGCGGAGGGTGTCGAGTTCCTCCGCGGCGATCTTGCGGGCCAGCTCCGGGGTTGCCTTCTCGCCGTTCTCGAACTCGACGCCCGCGTTGATCCACTGCCAGATCTGCGAGCGGGAGATCTCGGCGGTGGCCGCGTCCTCCATGAGGTTGAAGATGGCCACCGCACCGAGCCCGCGCAGCCACGCCTCGATGTAACGGATGCCCACCTGAACGGCGTTGACCAGACCGGCGTAGGTCGGCTTGGCGTCCAGCGAGTCGACCGCGATCAGGTCGCCGGCCTCGACATGGACGTCCTCGCGCAGCCGGTCCTTCTGGTTCGGCTTGTCGCCGAGGACCCGGTCGAAGGACTCCATGGCGATCGGGACCAGGTCGGGGTGGGCGACCCAGGAGCCGTCGAAACCGTCGTTCGCCTCACGGTCCTTGTCGGAGCGGACCTTCTCGAAGGCGACCTTGTTGACCTCGGGGTCCCGGCGGGACGGGATGAAGGCCGCCATGCCGCCGATCGCGTGCGCGCCGCGCTTGTGGCAGGTGCGGACGAGGAGTTCGGTGTACGCCCGCATGAACGGGGCCGTCATTGTCACGGCGTTGCGGTCCGGCAGGACGAACCTGGGGCCGCCGTCACGGAAGTTCTTGACGATGGAGAACAGGTAGTCCCAGCGGCCGGCGTTCAACCCGGAGGCGTGGTCGCGGAGTTCGTAGAGGATCTCCTCCATCTCGTACGCGGCCGTGATCGTCTCGATCAGCACGGTGGCGCGGACGGTGCCCTGCGGGATGCCGACGTAGTCCTGTGCGAAGACGAACACGTCGTTCCACAGCCGGGCTTCGAGGTGCGACTCGGTCTTCGGCAGGTAGAAGTAGGGACCCTTGCCGAGGTCGAGCAGTCGCTGCGCGTTGTGGAAGAAGTAGAGCCCGAAGTCGACGAAGGCGCCCGGCACCTGCTCGCCGTCGACCTCGATGTGCCGCTCGTTCAGATGCCACCCGCGCGGCCGCATCACGACCGTCGCCAGCTCCTCGTTCGGGCGCAGCGCGTACGACTTCCCCGAGCCGGAGTCCGTGAAGTCGATGTTCCGCGTGTAGGCGTCGATCAGGTTCAGCTGGCCCAGGACGACGTTCTCCCAGGTCGGCGCGGAGGCGTCCTCGAAGTCCGCGAGCCAGACCTTGGCGCCCGAGTTGAGGGCGTTGATGGTCATCTTGCGGTCGGTGGGGCCGGTGATCTCGACGCGCCGGTCGTTGAGCGCTTCGGGGGAGGGGGCCACCCGCCAGGAGTCGTCCGCGCGGATCGCGGCGGTCTCCGGGAGGAAGTCGAGTGTGGAGGTGCGGGCGATCTCGGCGCGGCGCTCGGCCCGGCGGGCGAGGAGGTCGGCACGGCGCGGCGAGAACCGCCGGTGCAGCTCGGCGACGAAGGCGAGTGCCTCGTCGGTGAGGACCTCCTCCTGCCGGGGCAGGGGCTCGGCGTCGACGATGGCCGGCGGAGACGGCGCTGGTGCGGACATGAGCTGTCACTTCCTTCAGCGGTGGCACCGGGTGCCAGTCGTTCCGGGTAGAGCGAAGCACACCCGATCAGGGGTCGGGCGCTTCTGAACAGTGGATACTAGTTTCCTCATTGTGGAAGTTCAATGGTTTGTTGATATCGAGATTCTCTGAGTCGAGCCAAGGTGGCGCTCAGTGCCATCCCATTCACTCAAGGTGGCTCAGATCGGCTTCGGTGTCGATGTCGAACGGCGCGGCCACATCCCCGCACTCGACCAGCGCCATGGCCGCCTCATGGGCCTTGAGATAGGCACGAGCACCCCGGTCTCCGGTCGCGCTGGCGGCGATCTCCGGCCAGTGCCGGGCGCCGAACAGCACCGGATGCCCGCGTATCCCGTCGTAGGCCGCCGCCACCAGCGAGTCCTCGTCCCGGTACCCGCCGAGTACCCGTGCCACCGCCTCGCCCCCGATCCCCGGCTGATCCACCAGCGACACCAGCGCGGCCGCCACCCCCGCCCCGGCCAGCGATGCCAGCCCCACCCGCAGCGAGGACCCCATGCCCTCGGCCCAGTCCGGGTTCTCCACGACCACGCAGCCGTCCAGCTCGGCCCGCTCCCGCACGTCGTCCGCGTGGGCCCCGAGAACCACGTGCACCGGCCCGCAGCCGCCCGTGCGCAGTACCCCGACCGCGTACTCCACCAGCGGTCGCCCGCGATGCGTGAGCAGTGCCTTGGGCCGCCCGCCGAGCCGTCTGCCACCGCCGGCGGCGAGCAGCAGCCCGGCGATCTGGTCATGCGTGTCCGTCATGCGTCCTGCATACCCGACGCCGGGGCGGGCGGCCGGTTCCGCAGGGCTGAATTTCGGTCCGCGCTGTAGCGCGTCGCGCACGGGAGGGCGTTTACTGACCCGCGTCGCCGGGCGCCCGACCACCGTCATGGGGTGACGGGCGAGGGGGAAAGGGGGAGAGCTGTGTTGCGGAGCTTGGGACAGAGACCAGTGACCGGCAGTGACGAGGATCCGAGGGTTGCCGAACTACGAACGGCGGTTTCCCGACTGCGCCGTGAACTGGCCACACACCCGGCCGAGTTCACGGACCGTGCGATAGCCGAGGACGAGCTGGCTGCCCTGGCGGCGATGGCGACGGGCGGCATGCCGGAGATCCCGCGCCTGCGCCGCTCTCTGTTACTGATCGCGGGAGCGATCGGTTCGGTGAGCGCGCTGTCCCGGGGCCTGTCGGACGTACGCCAGGCGGTGGACCTGTTCGGGGAGACGCCGAGGACTTGAAGATGCCGCCCGGGTCGCCCACCCAGGGCCGCGGGGCTGTCGATGTGCGACTACAGCCGCGTGGGCGCGCCGAGCCCCCACGCACCCGCACCCGCCAACGGTGGTGTCGGCTCCTTCGCCTAGGCTCCTGAACTCGCCAACGCCTGAGACAACTCAACAGCCACCTGCTGCAGCACCGGCACGATCTTCTCCGTCGCCGCCTCGGTGACCCGCCCCGCCGGCCCGGAGATCGAAATGGCCGCCGCGGTGGGCGAGTCCGGCACGGACACCGCCAGGCACCGCACCCCGACCTCCTGCTCGTTGTCGTCCACGGCGTACCCCAGCTGCCGTACCTCCTCCAGGGCGTTCAGGAACCCCTCCGGAGTGGTGATCGTCTTCTCCGTGGCCGCCGGCATCCCGGTCCGCGCCAGCAACGCCCGCACCTCGGCGTCCGGCACGTTCGCCAGCAACGCCTTCCCGACGCCCGTGGAATGCGGCAACACCCGCCGGCCCACCTCGGTGAACATCCTCATCGAGTGCTTCGACGGCACCTGTGCGACGTACACGATCTCGTCCCCGTCGAGCAGCGCCATGTTCGCCGTCTCGCCGGTCTCCTCGACCAGCCGCGCGAGGTAGGGGCGCGCCCAGGTGCCCAGCAGCCGGGCCGCTGACTCGCCGAGTCGGATCAGCCGGGGGCCGAGCGCGTACCGCCGGTTGGCCTGCTGGCGTACATAGCCGCAGGCGACCAGCGTGCGCATCAGCCGGTGGATCGTCGGCAGCGGCAGCCCGCTGCTCGCGGACAGCTCGCTCAGGCCGACCTCGCCGCCCGCGTCCGCCATCCGCTCCAGCAGATCGAAGGCGCGCTCGAGGGACTGGACCCCACCGCCGTTGGACTTGGCGGAGTCGGTGGTGCTGGCGCTGGACGTCGGCACGGCGCGTTCCTTTCGGGGCTGCCTTTCGGACCGGGCAGAAGAGCAGAAGCCTACCGGGCAGCCGGTTGACGCCCGGCTTGTGCGTAGCTACGTTCTGCTTGCCGGAATTATAATTCCACTTTGTGGAAACGTCCAGAGTGGGCGCCTGTGAGTCCCCGAGAAGCAGTGTGCCCTTGACGGCGCGGGAGCGGGAGTGAAGACTCCTTCAACAGAACGTTGAATTCCGTTACGTGGGTGTAAATCCCGTTTCCCGGAAGTAAAACGGCGGCAGAGAGAGGGGTCCGGGTGTCCGACGCTGAACTGGTGCTGCGCTCGACGCGCGTCATCACCCCGGAGGGGACACGGGCCGCCTCGGTCGCCGTGTCCGCCGGGACGATCACGGCCGTACTTCCGTACGACGCCCCCGTCCCGGCGGGCGCCCGCCTGGAGGACTTCGGCGACGACGTGCTGCTGCCCGGCCTGGTCGACACCCATGTGCATGTGAACGACCCGGGCCGCACCGAGTGGGAGGGCTTCTGGACCGCCACGCGCGCGGCGGCGGCCGGCGGCATCACCACCCTTGTCGACATGCCGCTCAACTCGCTGCCGCCGACCACCACGGTCGGCAACCTCCGCGTCAAGCAGGAGGTCGCGGCCGACAAGGCGCACATGGACGTCGGCTTCTGGGGCGGCGCGCTGCCCGACAACGTCAAGGATCTGCGCCCGCTGCACGACGCCGGAGTCTTCGGCTTCAAGGCGTTCCTGTCGCCGTCCGGTGTGGACGAGTTCCCGCACCTCGACCAGGAGCAGCTCGCCCAGTCCCTGGCGGAGATCACCTCCTTCGGCGGCCTGCTGATCGTGCACGCCGAGGACCCGCACCACCTGGCCGCCGCCCCGCAGCACGGTGGCCCCAGATACGCCGACTTCCTGGCGTCGCGTCCGCGCGACGCGGAGGACACGGCCATCGCCCAGCTGATCGCCCAGGCGAAACGCCTCCACGCGCGCGTGCACGTCCTGCACCTGTCCTCGTCGGACGCGCTGCCGCTGATCGCGGCGGCCAAGGCGGACGGCGTCCGCCTCACCGTCGAGACCTGCCCGCACTACCTCACCCTCACCGCCGAGGAGGTCCCGGACGGCGCCAGCGAGTTCAAGTGCTGCCCGCCCATCCGGGAATCGGCCAACCAGGACCTGCTCTGGCAGGCGCTGGCCGACGGCACCATCGACTGCGTGGTCACCGACCACTCGCCCTCGACCGCCGACCTGAAGACCGCCGACTTCGCGACCGCCTGGGGCGGCATCTCCGGCCTCCAGCTCAGCCTCCCCGCCGTCTGGACCGAGGCCCGCAGGCGTGGCCACGGCCTGGAGGACGTGGTCCGCTGGATGTCGGCCCGCACGGCAGCGCTCGTCGGCCTCGACGACCGCAAGGGCGCCATCGCCCCGGGCCGGGACGCCGACTTCGCCGTCCTCGCGCCCGACGAGACCTTCACCGTGGACCCGGCGGGCCTTCAGCACCGCAACCGGGTCACCGCGTACGCGGGCAAGACCCTGTACGGCGTCGTGAAGTCCACCTGGCTGCGCGGCGAACGCATCGTCGCGGACGGCGAGTTCACGGCCCCGAAGGGACGCCTGCTCACCCGCACCCCTGACCGATCCCGCTCCCGCACCCGCAGCGGCCGACACCCGAGAGGAAGACCTTCTTTGACGGCGATCCCGACCTTCACCGGCGACGCGCACCCCTACTCCGGCGGCGACCCGTACGCCGACTACCGCACCGCCGACTTCCCCTTCACCCAGTACGCCAACCTCGCCGACCGGCAGCTCGGCGCCGGGGTCATCGCCGCCAACGACGAGTTCTTCGCCCAGCGGGAGAACCTGCTGGTGCCCGGGCGGGCCGAGTTCGACCCCGAGCACTTCGGGCACAAGGGCAAGATCATGGACGGCTGGGAGACGCGCCGGCGCCGCGGTGCCTCGGCCGGCCACCCCTGGCCGACGGCCGAGGACCACGACTGGGCGCTGGTCCGCCTCGGCGCCCCCGGCGTGGTCCGCGGGATCGTCGTCGACACGGCCCACTTCCGCGGCAACTACCCGCAGGCGGTGTCGGTCGAGGGCACGTCGGTCCCCGGCTCCCCGTCCCCGGCGGAGCTGCTCGGCGACGACGTGAAGTGGACGCCGCTGGTCCCGCGCACGCCGGTGGGCGGCCACGCGGCGAACGGTTTCGCCGTCTCCGTCGAACAGCGCTTCACCCACCTCCGCGTCAACCAGCACCCCGACGGCGGCATCGCCCGCCTCCGCGTCTACGGCGAGGTCGCCCCGGACCCCGAGTGGCTGTCGGCCCTGGGCACCTTCGACGTGGTCGCCCTGGAGAACGGCGGCCAGGTCGAGGACGCCTCCAACCTCTTCTACTCACCGGCGACGAACACCATCCAGCCGGGCCGTTCCCGCAAGATGGACGACGGCTGGGAGACGCGCCGCCGCCGTGACCAGGGCAACGACTGGATCCGCTACCGGCTGGTGGCCCAGTCCCAGATCCGGGCGATCGAGATCGACACGGCGTACCTCAAGGGCAACAGCGCGGGCTGGGCCTCGGTGTCGGTGAAGGATGCCGATGACAACGGCGACGGCGACTGGCGGGAGGTCCTCCCGCGCACCCGCCTCCAGCCGGACACGAACCACCGCTTCGTCCTGGCTTCCCCCGCCGTAGGCACGCACGCGCGCGTGGACATCTTCCCGGACGGCGGAATCTCCCGCCTACGGCTGTACGGCTCACCGACGGAGACGGGATCAGCAGCCTTGACAGCGAGGCACCGCGAACTGTCCTGACGATTGCTTTCCCACCCGCGTGGCCGTCCCCGGGCATCCGGGTGGGTGGGCGAGGGAACCGCTGGAGCGTCGGCTACGTTCTTTTCCCGTGACCCTTCAGCAAGAGATCGTCGGCAACGCCATGCAGATGGCGGTCGTCAACCTGCACCCCGGCCAGACCGTCTACTGCGAAGCCGGAAAGTTCCTGTTCAAGACCACGAACGTGACCATGGAGACGCGGCTCGGCGGCCCGAACGGCGGCGGCCAGCCGCAAGGCGGAGGCGGCGGCATGGGCGGCATGCTGCGCCAGGCCATGGGCACCGCCATGCAGGTCGGCCAGCGCATGCTCGCCGGCGAGTCGCTGGCGTTCCAGTACTTCAGCGCACAGGGTGGTGAAGGCACCGTCGGCTTCGCGGGCGTGCTGCCCGGCGAGATGCGCGCTCTGGAACTCAACGGCACGCGCGCGTGGTTCGCCGAGAAGGACGCCTTCGTCGCGGCCGAGTCCACCGTCGAGTTCGGCATCGCCTTCCAGGGCGGCCGCACCGGCATGAGCGGCGGCGAGGGCTTCATCCTGGAGAAGTTCACCGGCCACGGCACGGTGATCATCGCCGGCGCGGGCAACTTCATCGACCTCAACCCCGCCGACTTCGGCGGCCGTATCGAGGTCGACACGGGCTGTGTCGTAGCCTTCGAGGAGGGCATCCAGTACGGCGTCCAGCGCGTCGGCGGCCTCAACCGCCAGGGCCTCATGAACGCGGTGTTCGGCGGCGAGGGCCTCTCCCTGGCCACCCTGGAGGGCAACGGCCGGGTGATCCTGCAGTCCCTCACCATCGAGAGCCTCGCCAACGCCCTGAAGAAGGCCCAGGGCGGCGACAAGCAGGGCCCGACCGGCGGACTGTTCTCGACCCACGCGGGGTGAGGTGCCGTAGGGACGATCACCGCCGATGAGTTGCGGGCGCCCCCGGGGTCTGAGCTGACGACAGCTGACCGCACCCCAGGAAGCAGGCACCCCTCATGGGCAAGCTCGTCTCCACCATGTTCATCACCCTCGACGGTGTCTACCAGGCGCCCGGCGGCCCCGAGGAGGACCCCGGCGGAGGCTTCACCCACGGCGGCTGGAGCCACCCCTACGGCGACGATGACTTCGGCGGGTTCGTCACCGAGGTCTTCGACCGGGTGGGTGCCTTCCTGCTCGGCCGCCGTACGTACGACATCTTCGCCTCGTTCTGGCCGAAGGCCACCGACCCGGCCGACCCGGTCGCGGCCAAGCTCAACGCGCTCCCGAAGTACGTCCCGTCCGCGACCCTCACCGACCCCGGATGGTCCGGCACCACGGTCTTGGGCGGTGACCTCGCCAAGGAGGTCACGGCCCTCAAGGAGCGCACCGACGGAGAGCTCCAGGTGCACGGCAGCGGCGCGCTGGTCGGCTCCCTGCTGGACCTGGGCCTGGTCGACACCCTCCACCTGCTGACGTTCCCGGTCGTGCTGGGCACGGGCCGCCGCTTCTTCCAGGAGGGCGCCGTGCCGACGAAGTTCCGGCACACCGGCGGCCGGGTCACCGCGGCGGGCGTCTCCATCCAGTCGTACGACCTCGCGGGCCGCCCCGACTACGGTTCGTACATCGCCGACGCGAACGCCTAGCGCCGTCGGTCGGGGCCCGCCCCGTGAAGGCCGCGGGCCCCAGGTTAACTCCCCGAAAACTAAAGGGACTTGCCGGGAAAATCTCCAGACTTGTCATTGACATGCCACTGTCTACGCGCGTCATCATGGAGCCATGAGATTCCCCCCACGAATCACCCGCATCGGCGCCGCGGGCGCCGTCCTGTCCGCCCTCCTCGTCGGCGGTACGGTCACCGCCACCACGGCGGACGCGGCTGCCGCCTCGGTCGGCAGCATCTGCTACAGCGACCTGCCGTCGCAGGCGTACGACACCCTCGACCTGATCGCGTCGGGCGGCCCGTTCCCGTACTCGCAGGACGGCGTCGTCTTCCGCAACCAGGAGGGCGTGCTGCCGAGCCAGGCCTCTGGCTACTACCACGAGTACACCGTGAAGACGCCCGGTTCTTCTACGCGCGGAGCACGTCGCATCGTGACCGGCAAGAAGACCCAGGAGGACTACTACACGGCGGACCACTACGTCACGTTCGACCTGGTCGACTTCGGCTGCTGAGCCCCTGGCCGAGTCCACCGGTCGGTCGTCAGGAACGGCGCGACCAGCCGGAGGTCCGGTCCGCGTTCAGCCGGATCTCCGGCTCCCCGCGACGGCGAACAGCGCGAACGCCAGCACGATCAGCGCGACGCTCGCGTAGACGCCGTAGCCGTCGAGGAAGCCGAGCCGTTGCAGGAGGCCCACGTGCCAGTGGGTGAACTCGTGCAGCAGGCCCAGCGCACCCTGCACCAGAGCGACGAATCCGAGCAGTTCCAGCGGCTGTTTCACAGCACGACTCTCGCCCCGCGGCTTCCCCCCATGCCATCGGCCGTGGGGCGAGTTGTGCCTGCCGGAAGTCTGTCCGCACGCGCGCGTGCCGTACCGAAGGTCCACAGGGGCCCAACTTTGGTCGACGATCCCCTGCTCGGGGAGGTGGCACGCACCGGTCCTGCGTAGATTTGCCGACCGTGAGCGGTGACATCTCGGTACGGACGTTCGAGCGGCGACGGTGGCTTTTCCCGTCCGCCGTGATCCATGAACTCGATCCCGACGCCGGCCCGGCCGGCCGGCGGCCCCGGCGCACCGCGCGTGACTGGTTCGTCGACTTCAGCTGTTTCGTGCTCGCCGTCCTCCTTGGCGCGGCCGCCGCGAACACCATGCGGCAGGACCCGAACGTCTCGCACGGCCTCGCGGTCGCCGACCAGCTGATCGGCGGTCTGGCCTGCGGCGCGGTCTGGCTGCGCCGCCGCTGGCCGATGGGCCTGGCCATCGCGATGATCCCGGTCAGCTTCGTCTCCGACACCGCGGGCGGTGCCGCCATGGTCGCCCTCTTCACCGCGGCCGTGCACCGCCCGTTCCGGTACGTCGCCTGGATCGCCGCCGGCAACCTCGCGATCATCCCGTTCTTCTACTGGCTCCGGCCCGACCCCGACCTGCCCTACCTGGCTGTCGTCGCCCTCGTCACGCTGTTCATCCTCCTGGTCACCAGCCTCGGCATGTTCGTCCGCTCCAAGCGGCACCTGATGCTCAGCCTGCGCGACCGGGCCCGGCGCGCCGAGACCGAGGCCGGGCTGCGTGCCGAGCGGGCCCAGCGGCTGGCCCGGGAGGCCATCGCCCGTGAGATGCACGACGTCCTCGCCCACCGGCTGACCCTGCTCAGCGTGCACGCCGGGGCCCTGGAGTTCCGTCCCGACGCGCCCCGGGAGGAGATCGTCCGTGCGGCCGGGGTGATCCGGGAGAGCGCCCACGAGGCCCTCCAGGACCTGCGCGAGATCATCGGCGTGCTGCGCGCCGCCGACGGCGACGAGGCGGGCGGCCGGCCGCAGCCCACACTGGCCGCCCTCGACGCGCTGGTGAGCGAGTCCCGCCAGGCCGGCATGAAGGTCATCCTCGACAACCACGTGGGCGACCCGGCGGCCGTTCCCGCCTCCGTAGGCCGCACCGCCTACCGGATCGCCCAGGAGGGCCTCACCAACGCCCGCAAGCACGCCCCCGGCGCCGAGGTCACCGTCCGTGTCGCCGGAGCCCCCGGCGACGGCCTGGACATCACCGTGCACAACCCGGCCCCCGAGACGGAGGTCCCGCACGTCCCCGGCTCCGGCCAGGGCCTGATCGGCCTGACCGAACGGGCGACGCTGGCCGGAGGCCGGCTGCAACACCGGGCCACCGGCGACGGCGGCTTCGAGGTGCGGGCCTGGCTGCCCTGGGCCGCAGGCTGAACGACCCCGCGATGTCGTACCCGCGTGATTACGTAGGAGCCATGACCGCGATCAGACTGCTGCTCGTCGACGACGATCCCCTGGTGCGGGCGGGGCTGTCCCTGATGATGGGCGGCGCCGGGGACATCGAGATCGTCGGAGAGGGCGCCGACGGCGACGAGGTCGAGGCGCTCGTCGACCGCACCCGCCCGGACGTCGTCCTGATGGACCTCCGTATGCCGTCCGTGGACGGGCTCACCGCCACCGAGCGGCTGCGCGCCCGTGCGGACGCCCCGCAGGTCGTCGTCCTGACCACCTTCCACGCCGACGAACAGGTGCTGCACGCCCTGCGCGCGGGAGCCGCCGGGTTCGTACTCAAGGACACCCCGCCCGCCGAGATCGTCGACGCGGTGCGCCGGGTCGCGGCCGGCGACCCCGTCCTGTCGCCCGCCGTCACCCGCCAGCTGATGCGGCACGCGGCGGGCACGCAGGCCGACACCCGGCAGGCACGCGCGCGTGAGCGGCTCGCCGCACTCAACGACCGCGAACGGGAGGTCGCCGTCGCGGTCGGCCGGGGCCTCGCCAACGCCGAGATCGCCACCGGCCTGTTCATGAGCGTCGCCACCGTCAAGACCCACGTCTCTCGCATCCTGGCCAGGCTCGGCCTGAACAACCGCGTCCAGATCGCGCTGCTTGCGTACGACGCGGGATTGCTGGAGGAGTAGGGGCACCGGTCGATGGCCCCGAGCGTTCTCCGGATACGGGACGGCCTCGGGGACCTCCTGAAGGGGGAGTACGGCATGCAGGTGACCGATCTCGGCGAGTACGGCGACGGTCTGCGTACGGACCCGCACACGGTGTACGCCCGGCTGCGCGAGCGCGGCCCGGTGCACCGGGTGCGCTGGCCGCTGCCTGACGCGTACCACGAGACCTGGCTGGTCGTGGGGTACGAGGAGGCCCGCGCGGCACTCGCCGACCCCAGACTGGCCAAGGACACCGAGAAGGCCGGCTTCAAGTTCCTCGACGAGGAGCGGATCGGCAAGCACCTGCTGGCCGCCGACCCGCCCCAGCACACCCGGCTGCGCGGGCTCATCACGCGCGCGTTCACCGCCCGCCGGGTGGCCGGACTGGAACCGCGAATCCAGGAGATCACCGACCGCTTGCTCGACGAGATGCTCCCGCGCGGCCGCGCCGACCTGATCGACGCCCTCGCCTACCCGCTGCCGATCACCGTGATCAGCGAACTGCTCGGCGTCCCCGAGCTGGACCGCGCGCGGTTCCGGAAACTCTCCAACGAGGTGGTCGGCTCCGCCCGTCCGCGCAACGAGTACGACGCGTTCGCCGAGCTCGCCGACTTTCTGAAGGTGCTGATCGAGGGCAAGCGGAGCGCGGGCCCGAGCGACGACCTGCTCAGCGACCTGATCCGCACCACCGGAGAGGACGGCGACCGGCTCTCCGTCGAGGAGCTGCGCGGTATGGCCTACGTGCTGCTGATCGCCGGCCACGAGACCACCGTCAACCTGATCGGCAACGGCGTCCTCGCCCTGCTCACCCACCCCGCCCAACTCGCCGCCCTGCGCGCCGACATGAGCCTCCTGGACGGTGCGGTCGAGGAGATCCTGCGCTGGGAGGGCCCGGTGGAGAACGCGACGTACCGGTACGCCGCCGAGCCCCTGGAGATCGCCGGCACCGCCATCGACCGGGGCGACCCGGTGATGATCGGCCTCACCGCCGCCGACCGCGACGGCGCCCGCTATCCCGAGCCCGACCGCTTCGACATCCGCCGCGACAACCGTGGCCACCTCGCCTTCGGGCACGGCATCCACTTCTGCCTGGGCGCGCCGTTGGCCCGCCTGGAGAGCCGTATCGCCCTGCGCTCCCTCCTGGAGCGCGCCCCGGACCTGGCGCTGGACGGCCCGCACGGGGAGTGGCTGCCGGGCACGCTGATGAGGGGGGTGCGCAGCCTTCCGGTGCGCTGGTAGCCGTAGCGGCGGGCGCGGGCGCCGGGCGTGGCCGGGCGGAGGGCGCGGTCAGGTCATCAGCCCAGCCGGTCCGGGATCTCCGCGAGCGCCACCGGTCTTCGCTCGTGCCGGGAGACCTCGCAGGCCTCCGCGACCCGCAGCGCCTGGAGCGCCTCACGCCCGTCGCAGGGGTTGGCCAGGCCGCCGCGCACCACCTCCACGAAGGCGCACAGCTCGGCCTCGTAGGCGGGTCCGAACCGCTCCAGGAAGCCGGGCCACGGCTTGTCCGCGGGCGGCGGCCCGGTCGGCTCGGTGGAGGCCACCGGCGTACGGTCGTCCAGGCCCACCACCACGGTGTCCCGCTCCCCGGCCAGCTCCATCCGCACGTCGTACCCGGCGCCGTTCAGCCGGGTCGCGGTGGCCGTCGCCAGTGTGCCGTCGTCCAGGGTGAGCAGAGCCGCGCCGGTGTCCACGTCACCGGCCTCGCGGAACACGGCGGCCCCGGCATCCGAGCCGGTCGCGTACACGTCGACCACCTCGCGGCCGGTGACCCAGCGCAGCACGTCGAAGTCGTGGATCAGCGCGTCCCGGAACAGCCCGCCGGACAGCGGCAGCCACTCCGGCGGGGGCGGGGACTGGTCGGAGGTCAGCGCCCGTACGGTGTGCAGCCGTCCGAGCCGGCCCGAGCGCACGGCCTCCCGGGCGCCCGCGTACCCCTTGTCGAAGCGCCGCTGGAAGCCCATCTGCAGCACCGTCCCGGCCTTCTCCACCTCGGCCAGGGCATGCAGCGTGCCCGGCAGGTCCAGGGCGATCGGCTTCTCGCAGAAGACCGGGAGCCCGGACCGCGCCGCCCGGCCGATCAGGTCGGCGTGCGCCGAGGTGGCCGTGGTGATCACCACGGCGTCCACGCCCCACTTGAAGATCTCGTCCGCGCCGGGCGCCGCCGTCTCGCCGAGGCGGTGCGCCAGATCCTGGGCCCGCGCCGGATCCACGTCCGTGAGGATCAGCGATCCGACCTCGCGATGACGGCTGAGCGTGTTCGCATGAATGGTACCGATGCGGCCCGTACCGATGACCCCGATGCGCATGGGAACAAGGTGCGGGTGCACCCCGTGCGCTGTCAATCCGTATGTCCGGACAATCGGACTACACAACTTCCCGTCAACCCGTCACGGGGATACGCTCGGGCCCGTGCCGAAACCAGATGTGGACCCGACCGTGCCGCTCGACCTGAGTGTGGACCGGAGCTCGCCGGTGCCGTTGTACTTTCAGCTCGCGCAGCAGCTGGAGGCGGCCATCGAGCACGGCTCGCTCACCCCCGGCAGCCTGCTGGGCAACGAGATCGAGCTCGCCGCACGGCTCGGCCTGTCCCGCCCGACCGTGCGTCAGGCCATCCAGTCCCTCGTCGACAAGGGCCTCCTGGTCCGTCGCCGGGGTGTCGGCACCCAGGTCGTGCACAGTCAGGTCAAACGCCCCCTGGAGCTCAGCAGCCTCTACGACGACCTGGAGTCGGCCGGCCAGCGCCCCGCGACGAAGGTGCTGGTCAACACCGTCGTCCCGGCGTCCGCCGAAGTCGCCGCAGCGCTCGCGGTCGCCGAGGACACCGAGGTGCACCGCATCGAGCGGCTGCGGCTGGCGCACGGCGAGCCGATGGCGTATCTGACCAACCACCTGCCGCCCGGCCTGCTCGACCTGGACACCGGGCAACTGGAGGCGACCGGCCTCTACCGTCTGATGCGGGCCGCCGGGATCACCCTGCACAGCGCCCGCCAGTCCATCGGCGCGCGCGGTGCCACGGCCGCCGAGGCCGAGCGGCTCGCCGAGCCGGAGAGCGCCCCGCTGCTCACCATGCGGCGCACCACGTACGACGACACCGGCCGCGCCGTCGAGTTCGGCGACCACATCTACCGGCCGACCCGCTACTCCTTCGAGTTCCAGTTGCTCGTACGGTCCTGAACGCGCCGCCCGGCTCCCGACGTTCCGTTAGTCGCAATGTCCGGACAATGCGCCCGTAGAGTGCCCCCGCCGCCGTAAGGGGTGTACCCCATGTTCGATACTGAGGCTTTTGGGGCAGGCGCGGTCGCCGTCGGTGGTCA
Organism: Streptomyces sp. NPDC111744; assembly: GCF_055634995.1. Lineage (NCBI taxonomy): Bacteria > Bacillati > Actinomycetota > Actinomycetes > Kitasatosporales > Streptomycetaceae > Streptomyces > Streptomyces sp. NPDC111744. The sequence continues at coordinate 28,518 of NZ_JBVKCG010000016.1, read as the reverse complement.
CCCACGGTGAGCTCGCCCGCCCCTCTCGCACGTATGAGCACGGCAAGAAGGGCACGGCCTCGTGGCACGGTTTCGGACCTGGGTGGGCATCGCGGTGGCGGGGGCGCTCAGCGTCACCCTCGCCGGATGCAGCAGTACCGGCGGCAAGCGGGCGGAGGACGCCCGGAACGCCGCGGCGGCCCAGGGGAGGGCGGCGGTGAACACCCCCCGCTGGACCTTCGCGATGATCACTCACTCGGGGGACGGCGACACCTTCTGGGACATCGTGCAGAGCGGTGCCGAGCAGGCCGCCCGCAAGGACAACGTCGACTTCCTCTACTCGCACGACGACGAGGCCCAGCAGCAGGCCCAGCTCGTGGACGCGGCGGTCGACAAGAAGGTCGACGGAATCATCGTCACCCTCGCCAAGCCCGACGCCCTCAAGGCGGCCGTCGCTCGCGCCGAGAAGGCCGGCATCCCGGTGATCACCGTGAACTCCGGTTCCGAGGAGTCCAAGGCGTTCGGCGCCCTCGCGCATATCGGCCAGGACGAGACCATCGCGGGCCAGGCGGTCGGCGACGAGCTGAACAAGCGCGGCAAGAAGAAGGCTCTGTGCGTCCTGCACGAGCAGGGCAACGTCGGCCACGAGCAGCGCTGCGCGGGTGTCGCGAAGAACTTCGACGGTGAGGTCGAGAACCTCTACGTCAACGGCACCAACATGCCCGACGTGCAGTCCTCGATCGAGGCGAAGCTCCAGGCCGACGGGTCGATCGACGCGGTGGTCACCCTCGGGGCGCCGTACGCCGACACCGCCGTGAAGGCGAAGACGGACGCGGGCAGCGCGGCCGAGGTCGACACCTTCGACCTCAACGCCAAGGTCGCCGCCGAACTGAAGGACGGCACCCTCGGCTTCGCCGTGGACCAGCAGCCGTACCTCCAGGGCTACCAGGCGGTCGACCTGCTGTGGCTCTACAGGTACAACGGCGACGTCCTCGGTGGCGGGCAGCCGGTGCTCACCGGCCCGCAGATCATCACCAAGGACCAGGCGGCCGCGCTGGCGAAGTACACCGAGCGGGGCACCCGATGAGCACCACCATGGAACACCCGTTTGACGAAAGGATTCTGCAGAGCTCTCCGCTGCGGAAACTCCTCTCCCGTCCGGAGCTGGGCTCGGTCGTCGGCGCGGTCGCCGTCTTCCTCTTCTTCGCGGTGGCAGCCGACGGCTTCCTGCGCGCGTCCAGCATCAGCACGGTCCTCTACGCCTCCTCGACGATCGGCATCATGGCCGTCCCGGTGGCGCTGCTGATGATCGGCGGCGAGTTCGACCTCTCCGCGGGCGTCCTGGTGACGTCCTCCGCCCTCATCTCGTCGATGTTGAGCTACCAGATGACGGCGAACACCTGGGTGGGCGTGGGAGTCTCGCTCCTGGTGACCCTCGCCATCGGCGCCTTCAACGGCTTCGTGCTCACCCGCACCAAGCTGCCCAGCTTCATCGTCACCCTGGGCACCTTCCTGATGCTCACCGGCATGAACCTCGGCCTCACCAAGCTGATCGACGGGACGGTCTCGACCAAGACGATCGCCGACATGGAGGGCTTTCCGTCCGCCCGCGCGGTCTTCGCCTCGACGCTCACCGTCGGCGGAGTCGACTTCAAGATCACGATCCTCTGGTGGCTCGCCCTGGTCGCGATCGCATCCTGGATCCTGCTGCGCACCCGCGCCGGCAACTGGATCTTCGCGGTGGGCGGCAACCAGGACGCGGCCCGCGCGGTCGGCGTCCCCGTCACCAAGACCAAGATCGGCCTCTACATGGGCGTCGCGCTCGGCGCCTGGATCTCCGGGCAGCACCTGCTCTTCTCCTACGACGCTGTCCAGTCCGGCGAGGGCGTCGGCACCGAGCTGATCTACATCATCGCGGCCGTCATCGGCGGCTGCCTGATCACCGGCGGCTACGGCAGTGCCGTCGGCTCGGCGGTCGGGGCGCTCATCTTCGGTATGACCAGCAAGGGCATCGTCTTCGCCGAGTGGAACCCCGACTGGTTCAAGTTCTTCCTCGGAGCGATGCTGCTCCTCGCGACCCTGCTCAACACCTGGGTCCGCAAGCGCGCGGAGGCCACCGCATGACCCTCGTCCAGCTGACCGACGTCAGCAAGCACTACGGCACCGTCCGCGCCCTGGAAGGGGTCTCCCTGGAGGTCCACGCGGGCGAGATCACCTGCGTCCTCGGCGACAACGGAGCCGGCAAGTCCACCCTGATCAAGATTGTCGCGGGCCTGCACCGGCACGACGGCGGCAGCCTGCGCATCGAGGGCGAGGAGACGACCCTCGCCTCCCCGCGCGAGGCCCTGGACCGCGGCATCGCCACCGTCTACCAGGACCTGGCCGTGGTCCCGCTGATGCCGGTGTGGCGCAACTTCTTCCTCGGCTCGGAACCCCGCAAGGGCCTCCTCAAGCGCCTGGACGTCGACTTCATGCGCCGAACCACCCGCACCGAACTCCTCCGCATGGGCATCGACCTCCGGGACGTCGACCAGCCCATCGGCACCCTGTCGGGCGGCGAACGCCAGTGCGTGGCGATCGCGAGGGCCGTCTACTTCGGCGCGAAGGTCCTGATCCTGGACGAGCCGACGGCTGCACTCGGAGTGAAGCAGTCCGGTGTGGTGCTGAAATACGTGGCGGCGGCACGGGACCAGGGGTTGGGTGTTGTGTTGATCACCCATAATCCGCATCACGCGTACTTGGTGGGCGATCGCTTTGTGCTGCTGAAGAGGGGCACGATGGTGGGGAGCTACACACGTGACCAGATCACGCTGGAAGAACTGACCGGCCAGATGGCTGGTGGAAGCGACCTCGACGCTCTACGCCACGAGTTGCAGCGTCCCTGAAAGGGGCGGGGGCGTATCCATGTGCGGCTCCGCCGCGTGGGCGCGACCAGCCGCATACGACCGTTACCCGGTGACGGCGATGCCCCGCTCCTTATCTCCCCTGAACGGCGCCACCCTTTCTCGTGCGGCAGAATCAAGCCCGATGAGCACCTACCGCGACCTCACCGCCCCCATAGGCTCCCGCCGAGCCCCCGTCCTGCGAACGGTCGGCACAAGGGAGCGCCGGTCCCACCTGACGGCCCCCCGTGTCCCCACCGTCGGCATCGACATCGGCGGCACCAAGGTCATGGCGGGCGTAGTGGACGCCGACGGCAACATCCTGGAGAAACTCCGCACGGAGACGCCGGACAAGTCCAAGAGCCCCAAGGTCGTCGAGGACACCATCGTCGAGCTGGTCCTGGACCTGTCCGACCGGCACGACGTGCACGCGGTCGGCGTCGGCGCGGCGGGGTGGGTCGACGCCGACCGCAACCGCGTGCTGTTCGCGCCCCACCTGTCCTGGCGCAACGAGCCCCTCAGGGACCGCCTCTCGGGCCGCCTGGCGGTTCCCGTCCTGGTCGACAACGACGCCAACACCGCCGCCTGGGCGGAGTGGCGGTTCGGCGCCGGCCGCGGCGAGGACCACCTGGTCATGATCACTCTCGGCACCGGCATCGGGGGCGCCATCCTGGAGGACGGCCAGGTCAAGCGCGGCAAGTACGGTGTCGCCGGCGAGTTCGGCCATATGCAGGTCGTGCCCGGCGGCCACCGCTGCCCGTGCGGCAACCGCGGCTGCTGGGAGCAGTACAGCTCCGGCAACGCGCTGGTCCGCGAGGCCAAGGAGCTGGCCGCGGCCGACTCCCCGGTGGCGTACGGGATCATCGAGCACGTCAAGGGCAACATCAACGAGATCAGCGGCCCGATGATCACCGAGCTGGCCCGCGAGGGCGACGCCATGTGCGTCGAGCTGCTCCAGGACATCGGCCAGTGGCTCGGCGTCGGCATCGCCAACCTCGCCGCCGCCCTCGACCCGTCCTGCTTCGTGATCGGCGGTGGCGTGAGCGCCGCCGACGACCTGCTGATCGGCCCCGCGCGGGACGCGTTCAAGCGCCAGCTGACCGGCCGCGGCTACCGCCCCGAGGCCCGGATCGCACGCGCCCAGCTGGGCCCCGAGGCAGGCATGGTCGGCGCCGCCGACCTCGCCCGCCTTGTCGCCCGCCGCTTCCGGCGCGCCAAGCGGCGCCGGGTCGAGCGGTACGAGCGCTACGAGCGGTTCGCGGAGGCCCGCCGTACGCGGGACAGCGCATGACCGCTTCGCTGCCCAGCCAGGCCGTGCCCCCGGACGAACCGCACCACCCGCCGGAGACCCCCGGCCACAAGGCGCGTCGCCGGGCGTTGACGCTGCTGATCATCGTGCTGCTCATCGGCGTACCCGCCGGCTATCTGGTGATCTCCGCCAACCAGAGCCGCAACAGCGGCAAGGACAAGGAGTCCAAGTACTCGGCGACCGGCCTCAGCGCGGGCTGGCCGTCGAAGGTGCAGCGGCGGCTCTACCAGGTGCCGGTCCCGCACCCGGCCGACAAGATCGCGTACTACGAGACGAACAACTGGAAGACCAGCCGTCTCTACGTCCAGTTCCGCACCAACAGCGCCGGACTGGACAGCTTCCTGGAGGGCATGGGCGTCAAGCGGGACGACCTCAAGAAGGACGACATCAGCATCAGCACCCGCGACCAGAAGGTCACCGGCTGGAAGTTCACCGCCCCCGGTGCCTGGTCGGGCCTGACGCAAAAGCAGAAGAACCCGGCGCCCACCCAGGACGTGGTCGTGAACACGGCCGACCCGAACTACCCGATGATCTACGTCGTCTCACGCACCGTGCCGTAGAGACGGCCCCCGGCCGGTCACCGGGGCCGGTTGTCAGACCCCGCCCGTACAGTCGAAGACGTCTGATCCGAGATGTGGGCAGGAGGTGGCAGAACGTATGGGTGGCACGGTGACCGAGGCCCCTGAAGGCGTCCCCCTGCGCCTGGCGGCGATCTATCTGCCCGCCGACCTCCCGCGCCAGGGCCGCATCGCCTTCTGGGACCCGGACGGCGACCCGCTGCCGGGCGCCGCGACCGATGACCTGACGGTCGTACGACGGCACGGTGCCGGTGTTCGCCGTCGGCAGGTGCCGGCGCTGACCCTGCCGCTCGGCGAGGCCCTCCCGCTGCTCGTCCGGGCCCGCCGCGACCCGGCCGCCCACCCCGCCACCGCCTGCTGGGGCGCCGCCGCCGAGCACGCGCTGAGGCTCGCCGCCCGGGGCCGCCTGCTGCCCGGCCTCACCCCGGCCGGACACGACGCCTGGCGGGCCGGGCCTCTGGAGCCCGCAGACATCGCCCACCTGCGCGCGGTGGCCGCCGCCCTGCCCGCCGAGGGCCACGCCGTGCCGCTGCCCGGCCACGGCCCGCTCCGGCTGCCCCAGCCTGAGGCGCTGATCCGCTCCTTCCTGGACGCGGTCGCCGACACCCTGCCCCGTACCCCGGCCGCACCCCACACCGCGGGCAGGCCGTTCGCCGCCCGCGAGGCCCAGCCACTGCCCGACGCCCAGGAGTGGGCCGCGGAGGTCGCCGCCGGCATGGACGCGGGCGTGCGGATCTCACTGCGCCTCGACCTCTCGGCGTACGACCTCTTCGACGACGGTGAGGGAGCGCACCGCGCGGGAGCGGCGATCGTCCAGGTGCACAGCCTGGCCGACCCCACCCTGATGACCGACGCGGCGGCGCTGTGGTCGGGGCAGTCCGACGCCGCCTTCGGCCCCCGCGCGCGGGTGGACGCGGCACTGGCCGTGCGCCGGGCCGCGCGGGTGTGGCCACCGCTGGACCGGCTGGCCGAGCAGGACGTGCCGGATGTGCTCGCCCTCTCCGAAGAAGAGCTGGGTGATCTGCTCGGAGTGGCCGCGACCCGGCTCGCGGCGGCCGGGGTCGCCGTGCACTGGCCCCGGGACCTGGCCCAGGACCTCACCGCGGCCGCCGTGGTCCGCTCCGCTCCCGGATCGGCGACCGACGGCACAGGCTTCTTCGAGGGCGAGGAACTGCTCCAGTTCCGCTGGCAGCTGGCGCTCGGCGGGGACCCGCTCAGCGACGCCGAGATGGACGCCCTGGCAGAGGCCCACCGTCCGGTCGTACGCCTGCGGGACCGCTGGGTGCTTGTCGACCCGGCCCTGGTACGCAAGGCCCGCAAGCGCGAACTGGGCCTGCTCGACCCGGTCGACGCGCTCTCCGTGGCGCTCACCGGCGAGGCCGAGGTGGACGGCGAGACCGTCGAGGCGGTCCCCGTCGGCCTCCTCGCGGCCCTGCGCGACCGCCTCACGGCCGGCATCCGGCCCGCCGAGCCGCCCGCCGCACTGCAGGCCACCCTGCGCGACTACCAGCTGCGGGGCCTGGCCTGGCTCGACCTCATGACCTCGCTCGGCCTCGGCGGCTGCCTCGCCGACGACATGGGCCTCGGCAAGACGATCACCGTCATCGCCCTGCACCTCAAGCGGGCCCGCACCGAACCGACCCTGGTGATCTGCCCCGCCTCGCTGCTCGGCAACTGGCAGCGGGAGATCGCCCGGTTCGCCCCCGGCGTCCCGGTCCGCCGCTTCCACGGCCAGGGCCGCACCCTGGACGGCCTCGACGGTGGCTTCGTCCTCACCACGTACGGCACCATGCGCGCCACCGCGGCCAGGCTCGCCGACCAGCCCTGGGGCATGGTCGTCGCCGACGAGGCACAGCACGTCAAGAACCCCTACTCGGCCACCGCCAAGGCGCTGCGCACCATCCCGACCCCCGCGCGCGTGGCCCTCACCGGCACCCCCGTGGAGAACAACCTCTCCGAACTGTGGGCCCTGCTCGACTGGACCACCCCCGGACTCCTCGGTCCGCTGAAGTCCTTCCGCGCCCGGCACGCGCGCGCTGTCGAGAACGGCGAGGACCAGGAGGCGGTGGCCCGGCTGGCCCGCCTGGTCCGCCCCTTCCTGCTGCGTCGCAAGAAGTCCGACCCGGGCATCGTTCCCGAGCTGCCGCCCAAGACGGAGACGGACCACCCGGTCCCGCTCACCCGCGAACAGGCCGCCCTGTACGAGGCGGTGGTCCGTGAGTCGATGCTCGCCATCGAGACGGCGGAGGGCATCGCGCGCCGGGGCCTGGTGCTCAAGCTGCTCGGTGCCCTGAAGCAGATCTGCGACCACCCCGCTCTGTACCTCAAAGAGGAGACACGAGTCGACGGCCTGGCCGCCCGCTCCGGCAAACTCACCCTGCTCGACGAACTGCTCGACACCGTCCTCGCCGAGGACGGCTCGGCGCTGGTCTTCACCCAGTACGTCGGCATGGCCCGCATGATCACCGCGCACCTTCAGGCCCGCGCGGTCCCGGTCGACCTCCTGCACGGCGGCACACCGGTCCCGGAGCGGGAGCGCATGGTGGACCGCTTCCAGAGCGGCGCGACCCCGGTCCTGGTGCTGTCGCTGAAAGCCGCGGGCACCGGCCTCAACCTCACCCGCGCGGGCCATGTCGTCCACTTCGACCGCTGGTGGAACCCGGCGGTGGAGGAGCAGGCCACCGACCGCGCCTACCGCATCGGCCAGACCCAGCCCGTCCAGGTCCATCGCCTGGTCACCGAGGGCACGGTGGAGGACCGCATCGCCGAGATGCTGGAGGCCAAGCGCGCCCTCGCCGACGCGATCCTGGGCTCCGGCGAGTCCGCCCTGACCGAACTGACGGACCGCGAGCTGTCCGACCTGGTGTCGCTCCGGAGGACGTCATGAGCGAGGGCGGGCAGCGGCCGGGCGATGCGGCACGGCGGGCGTTGCGAGCGGCGCGGGGACACGGTGCGGGGACCGGGGCCGACGAGGCGGCTCCGGCCGGGGCGCGGCCTGAAGGCTCGGCTCCGCCGGGTGCGGATGCCTCGGAGGCGCGGGTGCCCAGGCCGAGTGACGCCGCGCGGCTGGCGCTGCGGGCGGCTGCCGCGGCGAAGGAGGCGGAGAAGGGGGACGCCGAACCCGAGGCCGACGAGGATGCCGGGGTGGTCGACACCGGTGCTCCGGCACCGGCTGCCGTACGGCCGGGCGCCGCCCGGCCCGGTGACGTGGCGCGCGAGGCGCTGCGTGCGGCGCGCGCGGAGGCACGGCGGGCCGAGGCGACAGCGGCAGAGGCTTCGGAAAAGGCCCCGGCTCGCGCGGTGCGTCGGCTGCCGTCGCCGGTCGTCCCGGCGGATGCGGCTCGCGGTCGCGCCCGCGACCTGAGGCAGTTCCTGGCCACCGCGTTCCTGATGCCGAAGGAGGATTCCGAGCCGAACGAGCCGGGGCGGGCCACCGCCCCGGCAGATCAAGGAACTTCGACGGAACCCTTCGACGAGGACGGCGCGCACCTCGCCGCATCGCAGGGCTACGAAACGGATCCCACTCCCTCCACGCCCGCCGCGGCCTCCGCCCGTCCGGAGCCGACCGCCCCCGGGTCTGCTGGGGCGTCTGAGCGTCCGTTGTCGGGCGGCTCGGGGTCTGCCGTGGCTCCCGGCTATCCGGAGCCAGCCGTTCCCGTGTGCGGCGCGGCCCCCGGCCATCCGGAGCCGACGGCCCCCGCGTCCGCCATGACCCCCGGACACCCGGAGCCGGGCGCCCCTGTGTCCGCCACGCCCTCCGACCACCCGGAGTCGCCCACCCCCGCACCCACCACGGCTGCCGGCCACCCGGACCCGGCGGCGACCTCCACCACCCCTCGCCTGCCCCGCACCATGGCCACCCCCCACCGCGACACCGAACTACGCCGGACCTTCCCCTCCTTCCCCACCCTCCACTCCCGTGTCGGCGCCTCCGGCCCGGACTTCGCCGAGACCTGGTGGGGTAACGCCTGGGTCCGGGCGCTGGAAGAGGGGGCGTTGGACGTCAAGCGGCTCTCGCGGGGGCGGAGTTATGCCGAGCGGGGGCATGTGGACGCCATCACCGTGACCCCCGGGCTGGTCCTGGCGTATGTGCAGGGGAGCCGGCCGCGGCCGTATCGCGTGCAGGTTCGGCTGCGTACCTTCGGCGCGGACGAGTGGGAGCGGTTCCTTGAGGCCGCCGCCGACCGGCCCGCGGACATCGCCGCGTTGCTCGACAAGGAGCTGCCGCAGGCCCTCGCCGAGAGCGGGGTGCCTTTGCTGCCGGGTCCCGGTGAGCTCGAACCCCATTGCAGCTGCCCGGACTTCGGTCATCCCTGCAAGCACGCGGCCGCCCTCTGCTACCAGACCGCGCGACTGCTGGACGCCGACCCGTTCGTGCTGCTTCTGCTGCGCGGCCGCGGGGAGCGCGAGGTACTCGACGCGCTGTCCAGGCGGAACGCCGCCCGCGCGGCCCGGGAGCGGCAGCCGGTGTCCCTGCCCGGCGTCCGGGCCACCGAGGCCCTCGTAGCGCGTCAACTCCCGCCGCTGCCACCCCCGTTGCCGGTTCCGCCGCACCCCGAGCAGCCTCCGGTGTACCCAGGCGTGCCCGGCGGACCCGACCCCTTCACGCTGGACCAGCTCGCCACGGACGCCGCCGCTCGCGCCCACGCCCTGCTCGCCACCGGACGCGACCCGGTCGGCGAACTGACCCTCTGGCAGGACGCGGTACGCCTCGCCGCGGCCCGCCCCGGCTCCGGCCTGACCGCGTCCACCCGCGCCCTCTACGCGTCGCTCGCGGACGCCGTCGGCCGTACCCCGGGCGACCTGGCGCGTGCGGTCGCCGCCTGGCGGCAGGGCGGCCCGGAGGGACTGGCCGTGCTGGAGGAACCCTGGGATCCGCCGGCCGGCCGCTTCGACCGGGCCAGACCCCTGCTCCTGGCCGCCGACCTCCCGGCATTCCGGCCGTGGCGCAACCACCTGACCCACCCCGGCGGCCATGTCCAGCTCCGGCTGGGCCGCGACGGCCTGTGGTACGCCTACGAGTCCGAACCGGGCCACGACGACTGGTGGCCCAGAGGCACCCCCGACCTGGACCCGGTGGGCGCGCTGACGGGACTGGGGACGCCGGAGGACCTCTAGAGGCCCACCGATCCAGGCGGTCCTGCCGATATCGTCGTGCCGGGCCACCAACCTGGCTCGCGCCCTCCGCCCGGTAGAGGAACCAGCCGCCGTCCTGTACCGGCGGGTTACGCGAGCCTGCGACGGCCTGCGCAACAACTCCGCGCGCAGCGAGTCGTGTTCGTCGCCGCCGGGAGCGGCAGGCCCGTGGGCGGCATAGCGGACGACGTCGTACGCCTCGGCCGCCCAGGATGGGGGAGCGGTGCGGTAGGGGCTACGGCAGGTGCCGGTGAGGGCGCGGGTTCTCGGATCGCCGCGCCGCGTCGCAGTAGCCCGTGCTGACCGACCAGCCCGTGCCGACCAGTGAGCCGCGTCAGGACCCACGCGGCAGACAGCCGGGCGCCCACCAGGCGGGACACAGGCCACGGCTGTCCTTGGTGACCGAGGGTCCCCGGCTCCACCGCCGCCGCCCCCGACGGGCGACCTCACCTCACTCGGCTGACCGAGCACGAAGACGGACTGCCTCGACACGGAGCGACTCAGTAGAACTGACTCAGACAGAACTCGTGATCCTCGGGATCGGCCATGACGACGACCACGCCCTCCTCGTACTCGTGGCGCTCACCGGTCTCCCGGCCGCCGAGGGCTAGGACTCGGGCGATGCCCTTCTCGATGTCCGTGACGGCGATGTCCAGGTGAAGGCGGACCTTGCCTTGCTGTGGTTCGGTGACAGGCTGGAAGACGAGGCGGGGCTGCGCGTCGTCGACGTGGCCGAGGTAGACCCAGCCCGCCTGGGACGGCCCCTTGCCTCGGTGGAGCAACGCACTCCAGAAGGCGGCCACCTTCTCCACGTCGAGGCAGTCCACGGTCACCCCGACCCAACGAGGCGACAGGCCGTCACCGTTGTCGTCCGGACCTGGGCGGGGGCCCGCGACGGTCTGCGCACTTCCGCTGGCGGACGCATTGAGTCGGAGACTCTCCGCGAGTTGCGTCGCCGCGGCAGCGGGAGTGACGCCTTGGCTGCGCGCCACTCGGAAGACGCGTCGAAGGGTGGCTTCGATGCCCTGAACGCGTTCGGTGACACGCTCCTCGGGCTCCTGCCGGAGTTCGACGCTGGTGGCGTGGATGACCCCTCCGGCGCTGACGACCGGGTCGGGGGCCCACAGGATGCCGCGGGCGGCGAGGAGTTCGGCGGTCGCGGGTACGTCGAGTTGGTTGTTCGCGGGGCCGGCGACGGCGGCGCACCGGAGCAGCGGAACGGACCGGGCGGTCAGGAGGCCACCCTGCGCGGCCGGCACAAGGATGTCGACGTTCATGGTGAGGGCTTGTTCCGGTTGCCTCCAGGACGCGCCCAGTTCGTCGGCAAGACGACGTCTGGCGGGGTCGATGTCGGTCACGACCAGCCGCGTACCGGCGTCGTGCAGGAGTCGGGCCACCTCGCTGCCGACCGCACCGAGGCCTATCACTCCGATCGTCCTGCCGGCGAGGGAAGGGTTTCCGAAGGCCTCCTCGGCCACCGCCCTCAGTGCCGCGAGGGTGCCATGCGCCGTGTGCCGGGACGAGTCGCCGCTGCCGCCGGCTTCCACCGGCCGCGAGCAGACGTGGGAGGTGCGTTCACCGATCACCGCCATGTCGGAGGCGCTGGTTCCCATGTCGGGGCCCGCGATGTAACTGCCGCCGAGCGAGGCGATGGCGTCACCGAGGTCGTGCAGCAGGGCGGTGCGTTCGGCTCCGGTGAGCGGGTCCTCGGTGGGCAGGGCGACGACGGTCTTCCCGCCTCCGTGCTCCAGGCCGGCCAACGCGTTCTTTTCCGTCATGGCTGTCGACAGGCGCAGAGCGTCGTCGATGGCGGCGGCAAGGTTCGGGTAGTGAGCGATCCGGCATCCACCGGCCGCCGGGCCCAGAGCGGTGGAATGAATCGCGAGGGTGATCGCCAGCCCGCTGCGACGACCGCGCAGCACCTGCACCAACTCGTGGGATGCGCCGGTCGATTCGCTTGGCGAGGATGCGTGATGTGCGGTCTTCATGGCCCGAAGCTATCCGCATCGCTGAAGTGACGGGCCCGTGACCGAAGAAGATTCGGCGGGGGTCGCATACTTGCCGCATGGACGAACTTGATTCGGCAATCGTGGAGCACCTGCAACGCGATGCTCGGCAGACCAACCGCGACCTCGCCCGTACGTTGGGAATCGCTCCATCCACCTGCCTTGAGCGGACTCGAGCGCTGCGAGCCCGAGGTGTCATCACCGGCTACCACGCAGCAGTGGCCCCCGCAGCCCTCAACCGTCACGTGCAGGCACTGATCCACTTCCAGGTGCGCCCGCTGAGTCGTGCGGTCATACAGACCTTCAAAACCTATGCCGCAGCACTGCCCGAGGTCAGTGCTGTCTACGTCGTCACGGGCGGGGACGACATGATCGTGCATGTCTCCGTGCCCAGCGTCGACTACCTCCACGGTTTCCTGATGGACAAGTTCACCGAACGTCGGGAAGTCATCGGCTTCCGCACCTCCGTGATCTACCAGCACACTCACAACCAGGTGCTCACACCCCTGACACCTTGACCGCAACCGCGCCCGAGACCGCAAACATCCGCACAATGCCGTCGAGCGGTGCATCAACCGCCTCAAGCAGCGGCGAGGCATCGCCACCCGCTACGAGAAGACCGCCACCATCCACCGTGCTGATTTCTGGGCAGTTTCAGGGGCTGTGTCCGCGTCGTTCGTAGTGGTTGGCGCCTGCATGCCGCTGGGCGACCGAATGCCGAACGCGCAGCCGGGCCGTGGCGGCGCGCTGTGTCCAGCGTGTGAACGCCTTCCGCGGCTCGGGCACTTTCCCTGCTGGTTCTGCCTCGGCTGAATCCTCAGCCCACCGCCTTCGTGACCAGCGCGCTGATGCGCTGTTCGTCGGCTGCGGTCAGCTCCTTCAGGGCGTAGGAGGTCGGCCACATGGCGCCGTCGTCGAGTGCCGCCTGGTCGCTGAAGCCGAGTGTGGCGTACCTCGATTTGAACTTCTGCGCGCTCTGGAAGTGGCAGAGGACCTTGCCGTCACTGGCGTATGCGGGCATCCCGTACCAGAGCTTGGGCGTGAGGTCCGGAGCGGCGGTCCTGACGATGTCGTGGATCCGCTCGGCGAGGACCCGGTCCGCTTCCGGTATCTCGGCGATCTTCGCGAGCGCGTCCCGTTCCGCTGCCGCCTCCTTCTCCGCCTGGGACGAACCGAGCCGCGCCGCCGCCTTCTTCTGCTCCTGCGCGTGCTCCTTCATCGCGGCCCGCTCCTCGGCGGTGAATCCGTTGTACTGCTCAGCGGTCATGTCGGAGTTCTCGGCGGACGACCTCGTGGACTGCGTGGCGGGTTTCCTCTCGTACAGGGAATGAGGGGGCGGGGCGGGAGTGCGCGGCCGTGAGTCAGGAAAGTGCAGGTGCCGTGGACGGCGTGGGGGCGAGCGACCCGGCGGCCTCCCAGGCGTATCCGTCGGGGTCGGTGAAGGGGCCGGTGGTGCTGCCGAGGACGATGCGGTGCGAGCCGGTGCCCTCGGCGGGGACACCGAGGTCCTTGGCCAGTCCGCGGCGCTTGTACAACCCCAGCTTGACGGGGCTGGACTTGTCGCAGCTGAACTCGGCGTACTTGCCGCCGAAGCTCCTGGCCACGGTCAGGCCCCGGCCGACGTAGAACTGCTTGCTGGCCTTCACGTCCTCGACGCCGAGCAGGAGGACGACCTCGTCGATATCACGGGTGGCCGGGCCGGTGTCCTTCTTCGCCGAGGTCGCGACCTTCCAGATCGTCCCGTCCGGGGCCTGAACGACGCCGCCGTAGCCCCACAGCGACTTCGCGGCGGGCTTCAGCACTGTGGCGCCGGCGTCCAGGGCGGCGCCGACGAAGCTGTCGACGGTGGCCTGCCTGGACACCGTGAGAGCCAGGGTGAAGCCGCGGAATCCGGTGGAGTGGGCCTCGGACGCTCGCAGGCGTATGCGCGTGTCCACTCCGAAGGCGGCGTAGAAGCGGCGAGTGCCCTCGGGATCGGCCACCTCAAGGGTGACGGACGCGATGGAGGTGCTGGAAGCGGTGGAAGCGGTGATTGCCATGGCCATCACGCTAGGGGCTGCTCGGTGGCCGGGGCTTCTCGATTCCTGACCGGTCTTGTCACTTGCTTCGCCACACACGCCGACACCCCCACCGTGATCGCAGAGCCCGCAAGGTGGGTTGCACCATGCGGTGATCAGTGGTGAATGCGTGCGACTGACGACCCAAATATCCCCTATATCCTAGATATGCCGTGTGTGGCAATATGTCATGCGTGGGTTTTGACGCTGAAGACCGGCGAGAGGAGTGCATCGTGATCGCCAAGCTGCTCGGCAAGCTGTCCTTCACGCGCAACTACGGCGCGTACGGGGCCCACGAATGGAGTGCGTACGCCGGCGACGACCAGGACTGACCCCACTGCTGGCGGGCGCCCCCGGGGGCCCGCCAGTTCCCAGCCACGCTGCCGACGACATCGGCCTGGACCGGTAGGAGAGCCAGGGACGATCTCATGGGCCGAAGGAATGAGCCGCCGCGGTTGCCCGAAGGCAGCTTCGGGGCCTGGAGCCGTGACCGGCTGGTAATGGCGCGCCGTGGCGCTGAAGAGTGTGGGGACGTCTGGCAGCTGGAGCCGGGTGTCTACGTAGCCGCTGCGGCCGGGCCGTGTGAAGCGGTCCTGCGCCGCGCGCAGGACTTCCCCAAGGCATCCTCGCCTCTCTTCCCGCCGTTGAAGCGGTCGAGCGGAGCACCGACACCCGAGGAGCGTGCACACGCTCACGCCGCCCGCATGCGCGGACTACGTGCGCAGGCGGTTGCAGCCCGGATCGGTGAGATTGCGCCCCAGACCGCTCGATTTGCCGGCCAGTGGCCCACGGGCCAGGACGTCGAGATTCTGCCCCCGGTCCGGCACGCCCTGGCAGAGATCGGTGTGAGCTACCTCTTCTCCGAAGACGCTCCCACCCTGCTGCCCTATGCCGCACAGCTCTTCCTGGCCCGGGAGGTGCTCGTACGCCCCTCGCGTTGGGAATGGCCGCGGTGGATCCCCACACCGGCACGGCGGTTCCGCACACGGCAGCAAGTCGCCTTCACCGACGCTTTGCGGCCCATCGTCCGCCGGCGTCGTTCATCGGGCCGGCTCGGTGACGACATGCTGGGACAGATGCTCCGGCCCTCCCCCCACTACGGCCTACTGCCGGAAGAGGCCGTCCTCGACACGCTCCCCGGAATCACCGTCGCCACCTTCGAGACCCCCACCCGGGCAGCCGGATGGATCCTGCTCCACCTCGCCCGGCACCCCCAGGCAGCGGGCCGCGTCGCGGCCGAAGCCGCCTCGCTGCCCGCGGACCCGGCCGCGACGACCAGCACCCACCTCGGCGGCCTGCAGTACACCCAGGCACTGGTGAGTGAGGTGCTCCGGCTGTACCCCCCCAGCTGGCTACTGACCCGGCGCGCCCCGGGACAGACTCAGCTCGCCGACTACACCATCGACGCCGGGTCCACCGTTCTCGTCTGCCCTTACACCGCCCACCGCGACGCACGGGAATATTCCGAGCCGGACCAGTTCCAGCCCGAGCGCTGGCTCGATGATTCGGGCTCGTCGGCGAAACCCGGGGCCTTCCTCTCTTTCGGTACCGGGCCGCACGGCTGCGAGGGAGCCGCTCTGGCCATGGTGATGCTGACGCTCCTGACTGCGCAGACCGCGCGCCGCTACCACTTGAGCGAGCCGCCCGGACCGGAACCCAGCTACCAGGTCACCACCCTCGAAGGTCTCACAGCTGCCGGCCTGCGCCTGCGCGCCACCTTGCGCGGCTGAGGGCAGTCCCGGATGGCCACCTCATGGTCCGCTCATCGTGTGCCGCTGGTCGAACTCGTGGGCGAGCATGCCCATCATGACGAGGTCGTGGTGCCGGCCGGCGAAGAAAACGTGTTCCCGCAAGCGCCCCTCCTCGGTGAAGCCGAGCCGACGAAAAAGTGCCAGCGACGCCTCGTTGTGGGCGAAGATCGCTGCCAGGCATTTGTGATAGCGCCGCTCGGCGAACATGAAGCGCAGCAGCAGCACTACGGCCTCTGCCGCGTAGCCCTTGCGCCGGTGGTCTGCCCCGATCGCGACATCCAACTCGAACCAGCCTGAACGAGGGCCGGTGCGATGCGAGCCGACTGTGCCGACCAGCTCTCCCGTGGCCGTCGCTTCGACTGCCAACCGGAAGCGGTCGTCATCGCACTTGGCAACGGACTGCTCCTTCGCCCAGGCACGGTAGCTCTCGGCGGACCGCGGCAGATCCAGCCGGCTCCCTCGCCGCCCGTCATCGTCGGCGAAGCGCATGAACGCTGTCCAGTCGTCGGGCTCGACAGCGCGTAGGCGTACCCGATTACCAGTCCAGGACGATGCCATACCCTATTTGATCACGCTGCTGTGTGCGCGAGCCGGAGAGGCACACCGGGACGAGTGCCCCCGGCAGCCGAAGAAGTGAAGGGCTGGGCCTCTGGCCTGCGGCCATCCAATCGATCAACGCTGGACTCGCCGGTATCGGTGCCGCTGTTACGCTGATTCTCTGACGGTATTGCAGCGCACCGTGCCATACGGATTTCCGTCGAAACGGAAAACCAAAAGAGCGCCACTTACGTGACCGCAATGCAGCCGCAACCAGGGATACGTCCTATTCGCAGGGGTGGGCAGCGGCCGGGTCCTCCCTCGTTGCGCGCCGGAGTGGCGCCGGCTTGAAGGTCAGCAGCTCCCGCTCCCTGTGGAGGTCGGGGTGAAAGTTGTCGTCGATCTTTCCCGATGTGTGGGGTATGCGCACTGCGCGTTCCTGGCTCCGGAGGCGTTCCGGATGCACGGTGAGGAAGCGCTCATGTACGACCCGAACCCCGACGACATCCGGCGCGACCAGGTGCTACGCGCCGCGGCGGCCTGCCCGGTCCAGGCGATCCTGGTCGACCGGCTGGAGGCGCGTCACGCACCGGCGGAGGCGTCGCCCTCATGACCGGTGCCGACAACGACAACCTGCGTGCGTTCAAGCGTGATGGCCGCATCGTGGTCGTCGGGGCTTCGCTGGCGGGGCTGCGGGCCGCGGAGGCTCTGCGAGACGAGGGTTTCACCGGATCGTTGACCATGATCGGTGACGAGTTGGGTGATCCCTACGACCGGCCTCCTTTGTCCAAGCAAGTACTGACCGGGTGGGTGCCGGCCGGGGGCACCACTTTGCCCCGCCGTCGTGGCATCGATGCGGAGTGGCTGCTGGGCGTGCCCGCCAGCGGGCTGGACCTCGCGACGAACCATGTGCGTCTCGCCGACGGACGCGAGGTTCCCTTCGACCGGGTGCTGATCTCCACCGGGGTACGGGCGCGGCCGTGGTTCGTCGAGTCCGAGGCGGCCCTGGACGGGGTGTACGTCGTACGTACGCGCGAGCATGCCGAGAGCCTGCAGCGGGCCCTCGCCGCCGGGCCCTCCCGAGTGCTGGTCATCGGTGCGGGATTCACGGGATCCGAGATCGCCTCCGTCTGCCGCGAGCGGGACATCCCGGTGACCGTCGCCGAACTCGCGCCGGCCCCGCTGGTCGGGGCGCTCGGCGCCATGATCGGCGAGGTCGCGGCCGACATGCAGCGCGCTCATGGTGTCGAGCTGCGGTGCGGTGTCAAGGTTGCCCGGCTGGAGGGTGACGCGCAGGGACGGTTTCGCCGTGCTCACTTCGACGACGGCAGTACGGTCGACGCCGATGTGGCGGTGGTGGCACTCGGGAGCATCCGTAACACCGAGTGGCTGCGGGAGTCGGGACTGGCGGCGGGCGTGTGGGGAATCACCTGTGACACGGGTTGCCGCGCCCTCGACATCAAGGGCCGCGTCACCGACGACGTCTTCGCCGCGGGAGACGTGGCACGTTGCCCGAACCCCATCTACGAATACCGGCTCATCGCACTGGAGCACTGGGCCAACGCCGTGGAGCAGGCAGAGGTCGCGGCACACAACATGGTCAGCGCCCAGGCGGACCGTCGGCCCCACCTGTCCATTCCGCTGTTCTGGTCGATCCAGTTCGGCGTCAACATCAAGTCCGTCGGCGTGCCGACCTTCGCCGACGAGGTGGTCGTCACCCAGGGATCGCTGGACGACCACCGTTTCGTCACCGCATATGGCTATCGGGGCCGCGTCACGGCTGCCGTGAGCTTCGACAACGGCAAGTGGCTGGACCACTACCGGCGGTTGATCGAGACGGCCGCACCTTTCCCGCCCCCCTGTCCCACGCCGGACCAGCCGGCCGCCATGAAACCGGTGCCCGTCGACTTCCCCGGCCCCGCCCTGCTCGCGCAGGGCGCCACGGTGGTCGTCACAGGCCATGACAGGGATGAGCGCCGCGTCACGGCCGTGCACCGGCCTCGGCAGGAGGAAGGCCGGACGACCACGACCGGGACGCCCGGCACGCTGCAAAGGATCTTCGACTACTCCGCCCGGCCCGACCCCTACCCGCTGTATGCCGAGTTGCGCGAGACGCCGGTGGCTCGGCAGGACGACGGCAGCTACGTGATCAGTACCTATCGCGAGATCACGGACATACTCAATGACCCGCATCTGAGTTCCGACGTGCGCAATCTGTCGGGTCCGATGCCCTCGGCCGGGGGAGGGGCCCCGTCGTCGTTCATCCACATGGACTCGCCCGAGCACGATCGCCTGCGGCGTATGGCGACGCGTCACTTCGGGCCCCCGCACACCCCGGGGCTGGTGACCGGACTTGAAGGCTTCCTGACCGCCGCCGTCGGCAGCCTGATCGACGATGTGGCGGGCAGGGAGCAGATCGACGTCGTCGACGATTTCGCCTTGCCGTTCCCGGTAACCGTGATCTGTCACTTGCTCGGCGTGCCACGCGAGGACGAGCCGAGGTTCCACCTCTGGGTGCACGACATCATGAACTCGGTCGACTACGACTCCGAGACCGACCCGAAGGAGAAACTGGACAAGGGCCTACAGGCCCGCAAGGACTTGCTCCAGTGCCTCGGCGAGCTGGTGGAACAGCGCCACGGCCGGCCGGGAGACGGCCTCCTGTCACGGCTGGCCAACGACGACGGGCCCGACGGTCGGATGGCCGACGCCGAAATCGTCGCCACCGCCAAACTGCTCCTCATAGCCGGCAATGAGACCATCGTCAACCTCATCACCAACGGCATGCTGACGCTCCTGCGCCACCCGCAGGTGCTGCAGCGACTGCGCGACGAACCGGACCTCGTCGTACCGCTGGTCGAGGAACTGCTGCGCTACGAGCCCCCCGTGCAGATCATTCCCTGGCGAGCGGCGTACAGCGACATCACCGTCGCCGACACCGTCATCCCCCGGGGCTCCCAGATCATGCTCATGCTGGCCTCAGGCAGCCGCGATCCGAAGCGCTTCCACGATCCGGACCGCTTCGACCCGGATCGCCGTGACAACCAGCACCTGGGGTTCGGCAGCGGCATCCACCTGTGCTTCGGCGGCCCGCTGGCCCGGCGGGAAACCCACATCGCGCTGACCGAACTGGTACGCCGGCTCGACCGCCCCGGACTGGTCGCCGACCCGCCGCCGTACCGGCCCAGCCCCGTTCTTCGGGGTCCGATCCATCTGGACATCAAGCAGGGTGACGGTTGACGCGGCAGCCGAGGGCAGTTGCAAGGCCGCGCCGCGGACGGCCCGGCGGGCTCTGCATTCGACAGCAACCCGCTACCCTCCGGCCGTCACGCTGCTGACCACTGTCGGGGACAACCCAGCCGCTTTGCACCGGCGGCTGATGCCGATGGGGGCTCTGCGTGTGGTGGGTGGCGACGGTGTGTCCGTGAACGGCTGGCGTGGTGGCGTCTCAGGCGCCCGCGGCTGTGACGACGCCGTCGGTGGCGAAGCCGAGTAGGAGGCCGAGGAGGACGCACCAGGTGGTGAGTGTCTTGAGGCCGGTCTTGCGGGCGACGGCCAGCAGTTCGATGACGACGTAGAGGATCGAGCCGGCGGCGAGGCCCAGGAAGGCGATGGACAGGGTGTCGTTGACCAGGTGCTGACCGACGACGGTACCCAGGAAGGTGGGGCCACCGCCGATCAGGCCGAGCCAGAGCAGGGTGAGCCAGGAGGGACGTTCGCCCTCGGCGGCCAGCGGGGCGACGATGCCGAAGCCCTCGGTGGCGTTGTGCAGGCCGAAGCCGATGATCAGCAGGAGGGCGAGGGAGATCTCGCCCTGGGCGGCGGAGTTGCCGATGGCGAGGCCCTCGGCGAAGTTGTGCAGACCGATGCCGGTGGCGATCATCAGGGCGAGCGAGCCCGCCTGGGTGTGAGTGCGCGGCGCCGTCTCGGCGGAGGCAGCGGCGCCGGGGCCGAGGCCGGCGGGCCGGACAGCGGCGGCCTCGCGACGGCGGGCGATCCAGCCGTCGTAGTGCACGAGCCCGGCGAGGCCGATGGTCAGGCCCGTGACCAGGGTGGCGCCCCCGGAGGCGACCGTGCCCCACTCGTGCTTGCCCAGCGCCTCGTCGACCGGCTCCCAGGCGTGGGCCAGCACATCCCAGACGAGGAAGATCAGGATGCCGATGGCCACGGCGTTCAGGGCCGCCCTGAGCCGGGGCGTGGGCGTGCGGAGGCGGCCGAGGGGGAGGCCGAGGTAGATGGTGAAGCCTGCGATGGCTCCGAGCAGGGCGATATTGCCGCTGGACATGGGACTCCGGTCTGACGTGCATAGGAAGCGCACAGAACGTAAGGCAGGAAAGCCTTACCTAACAAGAGAAGGTGTCCGCTCAAGCGAAAACTTGGGGAAGTCATTACGCGTGACGCGCCCTCGCACGCAATCCCGGCAAGAGGCATCTGCGTATGAACTCATAGGAGGCGACACCTCCTGCACATCGCGTATGGCGGACGCGCGCGGAGCAACGCGCAGGCTCCGGGCGCAGGCGGACGGCCCCGTCGGGGCCGTCCGGAAAATCAATCGCACCCTCGGAGAGGGGCTCATCATGCGCGCGCACACCACCCGTATCAAGAGAGTGGCTATCGCTGTCTGCTCGGCGCCCATCCTCGCCCTCGCGGCCGGAGCGGGTGTCGCCAGCGCGGCCACCAACGCCGCTCCCGCCGAGGTCACCGCCACGCACCAGGACAACGGCGGCTGGGGCTGGGGCGACAACCAAGGCGGCTGGGGCTGGGGACATGACCACGGCGGCGGTGGCTGGGGCTGGGGTGACAACCACGGTGGCTGGGGCTGGGGCGACAACCACGGTGGCTGGGGCCAGAACCACGGCGGCTGGGGCTGGGGAGGTTGACGGCGGCCCCTGACCACCACCGGTGACGTGAACCCCTGACAACAAAGGATGGGTCCGGGTGCCCGACCAGCGGGCGCCCGGACCCATGTCACGTCGGCTGCGGCGTTTCCCCCGTGGGGCGGTGCCTCCCCGCAAGTGGTGCTGGCAATCCTGCTTCAAGCCCTACTCCGGTGGTCTTCGGATTGTTGACCTTGACGACGACGGGGTAGCCGCCGACCCGGTGCACATGGGCCGTGTCCTGGCTCAACACGCCGGACCAGCATGGCACCCAGACGACCAAGCCCTATAGCCGAAACAGGCGCATCCTGCGGGCGGAGGCGTGTGCAGGGCGCGCAGGCTTGTCCGCGCCTGCCTTGCGGGCCGGCGGAGGCTTGGTGCTGGGGGAACTCGGTCCGGCGGACCTGCGCGGCCGCGATGACCGAGGCACTGGAGCGTGCCGTCGTGCCGCCCGTCAGTGACGCCGACCCGTTCGCCCACGAGATCCTGCTGGCCCCGAACCGCTGCACCAGGCCCTCCGCGAGGCCGGTCCGGTCGTGTACCTGTCGCGCTACGACGTCCACGCGCTGGCCCGCTACGAGCAGGTGCACGCTGTCCTGGTGGACTGGCAGCACTTCGAGTCGGGCTCCGGCGTGGGCCTGGCAAACTTCCGTCACGAGGAGCCGTGGCGTCCGCCGAGCCTGCTGCTGGAGGCCGATCCGCCCCTCCATGACGCCCCGCGCCGGGTGCTGCGGGAGATCCTTGCCCCGCCTGCCCTGCGCCGCCTGCGCGAGACGTGGCAGGTCGTGGCCGAGGAACTCGTCGACCAACCGACGGCACCGAGCCGTCCCCGGCGCTGGGCATCGGCGCCTTCGCCGAGAAGACCCTGGCGGCCGCCGGCCAGTGCACGAAGGTCGACCCTGCCGCGTCCCCGCCTGGGTGAGCGGTTCCCAGGAGCGGTGCGGGAACGCCTGCCCGAGCAGCCGACCCGCCGCAGGAAGGCACCCTCGGGTGCGAAATACTCTCCCGATGAGTTCACGCACTTCTCCGATCAGCCGGCCGATCACGATACGGAGGGCCGTCGCGCGGGATGCCAAACGGCTCACGCGGCTCGTGCGTGGCTCAGGCGCCTACGAGGGTAAGTACGCAGCCGCAGTCGCGGGGTACCGGGTCGGTCCTGATTACATCGAGGCCCACCGCGTCTTCGTAGCCGTCGGCGCCGACGAGCATGGAGGCAGGGTCCTCGGGTTCTACTCGCTCGTCCTCGATCCGCCGGAGCTCGACCTGCTGTTCGTCGCTGACGAAGCGCAAGGGCGTGGTATTGGACGGCTGCTCGTCGCACATATGCAGTCCGAGGCCCGTGCCGCCGGGCTCGACCGTGTCAAGGTCGTGTCGCATGTTCCCGCCGAGGACTTCTACCACCGCGTCGGTGCGGTGCGGACCGGGACCGCGCTCGCGAACCCGCCCGTCGTGCCGTGGGACCGTCCCGAATTGGAGTTTCGCATTCCTTCGGAATGACGCGGTGTGCCGGTTCGCAGGGCACTGGCTTCGCCTGCATGGTGGCCGTCGTGCAGGAGCCGCTGGAGGCCGCGCGCTCCTTGTGTGCCGACATCTCTGCCCTGGTGGGGGATCGCCTGCGCCGGCGGCCTCTCCCGGCGACTCCCTCGTCTCCGGCACTCCCGTCAGCGCTGAAGGGGGTGGTGCCTTGCCGGTGCAGCCATCAGCGCAAGTGGAAGTAGTCACAGCCCCTGCCCCGTGCAGGTTGGTCGACCGGCGTCGGTGCGGCCCGCGGTGGAGCGGCTCGGCGGGAGGCTCCGGACAGGGGCATCAGAGCCTGACTGCCGTGGGCGTTGGCCGGGTCCGACTCGGTGTTCGGGTCGTCGTAGGCGTCGACGATGGCGAGGTCCTGCCGGAGTCGCCGGCGGAGGCGGCGGAGGCGGCGGAGGCGGCGGAGTTCAGGCCGTAGGCCGACTGCGGGTCGCTGGGGCCGTAGCCGGTGGGGGAGTCCGCGGCGGCGTTCGGCCGGACGGTCTGGGGTGCGATGCCCTCCTTCGGGGCGGCGGCGCACTGCAGCATCTCCGGGCGGAACCGCCGGCCCGCCCAGCCCTACGGCGTGGGGGGCCGCTGCGGGGAGCGGAGTACGAGCAGGGTGATCTCGCTGGGGGCGAAGACGCGGAAGGGCGGGCCCCAGAAGCCGGTGCCGCGGCTGGTGTAGAGGAGGGTGCGGGTGCCGTGGCGGCTGAGGCCGGCGAGGGTGGGCTGGTCGATGCGGACCAAGTGGTGGAAGGGCCAGATCTGGCCGCCGTGGGTGTGGCCGGAGAGCTGGAGGTCGACGCCGCCGGCTGCCGCCCGATCGACGAACTTGGGCTGGTGGGCCAGGAGCAGGACGGGCAGGTCGGGGTCGGCGCCGTGCAGGGCTCCGGCGAGGTGGGCGCCGTGGCCGGCGAGGCCGGAGGATGCGGCGGTGACGTCATCTACGCCGGCGACCACGAGGGTGTCGCCTCCGCGTTCGAGCAGCAGATGGCGGTTGCGCAGAGGCTCCCAGCCCAGCTCGTCCATCAGGTCGACCCAGCCCTGGGCCTCGCTGTAGTACTCGTGGTTGCCGGTGACGTAGACCCGGGCCCGGGTGGCCTGCACGGTGCCGAGTGGGGCGGCCTGGGCGCGGCGGCGTTCGGCCGTGCCGTCCGCGATGTCTCCGGTGTGGCAGACCAGGTCGGCCTTCAGCGTGTTGACCGTCTCGCAGACCCGCGCCGACCAGCGGGCGCGGTCGAGCGGGCCGTAGTGGGTGTCGGTGATGAGGACGACGCGCGTGCCGTCCAACCCGGCTCCCAGGCGCGGAAGTTGCACGTCCAGGCGGCGTACCCGTGGTACCCGGCGGGCCTCGGCGTACCCCCAGGTGAGCAGCACGGCGGCTGCGCCGAGGACGGCCCAAGTGACGATCCGGGCCCGGTCCTGGCCGTCGCCGACGCCGGTCACGGTCAGGGCGAGCCGTAGCGGGACGCCGAGTACGACGGACCAGGTGAACAGGGTCCGGCTGGTGCCCAGCAGGGTGTCTCCGACGATCGCCGCCCAGTCCTGCTGGCGTCGGCCGTGGCCGCGCACCATCGCGAGCGGCATACCGATCAGGCCGAGGACGAAGAGGGCGGTGCCGGCGAGCGTGACAGGGAGCGGCCAGTGCTGGCCGGTGTGCAGCAGCAGCCAGCAGGGCACGGTCCACAGCAGGACGGGGGCGATCAGGGGGAGGTAGCGCATCAGGCGGTGCAGTCGGCTCTGCTGAGTCGCGTGCGCTGCACTGTCGGCGGATCGGGTTTCGCTGGTGTCGGTCACGCTTCCCCTCCTTGAGCAACCAGGCTGCCGTCGCGCGCACTGTATCCGGCCGTCCCGAGCCGGTCGGACGGACGGGGTGCTCATGGCGGGCAGCCCGATGTGGCCCGGTGGCCTCCGAGTTCGCCCCCGGCTCACGGTGCCTGTAATGCTCAGTATTTCCAGTTGTGGCGCCCTCGCGATACCAACCGGCCCGATGCGGCCTGATACCGGCAACGTGACCCGCCATGGGACCGGAAGGGGGACGGCGGATTCGCATGATCGTCGCAACGTTGGACCGGTCGGCTGCTGCGCATCGCGGTCAGCGATCACGGCGACCGCCAGCCCCGCATGCGCGCCACTCCGAACACCGAGCCCGGCGGCTTCGTCATGCAGCTCCTCGAACGACTCGCCCTACGCTGGGCGGTCACCCCACGCCACCCCGGCAAAACGGTCTGGGCGGAACTCAGCATCGACTCCTGAGCCCGCCCCTTCCAGGCGCGGATCGCCACTACGGGAAGACTCCGACGGAGCGAGTCCCCTGACCCGCCACAGCTCGCCTCACTGGGAGCAGCTCGCCTCACCGGGAGCCATGCTGACTCTGCCGGGCCGTGCGGCCGGGTTTTCCAGGTCGAAGGTCAAGACGCGATCAGGAACCCTCACAGGGATGAGAGGCGCGGACCACAGTTCGCGCCGGACGTGAGAGGACTGCAGGCGGCATTCCATCTCTTGGCCAGGCTGAGCGTCCTCGGTGTCTGGCCGGGTATCGTGTCAACTGATCGATAGGAGGCCGCCGTGCGGCCGGCCCGGGGAACTGGGGGAAGAGCGTGGATGTCCCACCTGGCGTGGGCGGGTCCCCCGGCGCGCCCCCACGTCGCGCGGTACTGCAGATCAATCCGTTGCCTGACAGTTCCGGGCTGGGGGCGATTGGGGAGATCAGCATGATCACACGGACTGTTTGGCAGCAGGCGCTTAAGCAATTGGTCGAGCGTCGCACGGACGTGCTGCATGTGGATCTGTCCCAGGTGAGGTTCGTCGATATGGCCGGTGTGACAGACCTGGCGGTCACCGCCCAGAGTCTCCCCGAAGGGCAGCGGATCGTGCTTCACCGGCCTCCGGCGCAGCTGCCCCGCATCCTTGAGCTTTTCTGGCCCGGGCTCGCCGCGATCGAGGTGGCTGCGTGACGAGCACAGCTACCTCCCACGAGCCGTTCGTTCACCCGGCGCTCTTCTACCGCGGCACGGACCAGTACATCACGGGGACGGTTCCCTTCCTGAGGGAAGGGCTGGACGCCGGTGAGCCCGCAGCCGTCGCCGCCCCGCCGGATCGCCTGGAGCTGATCCGCGAGGGGCTGGGTGAGCGAGCGGCGGAGGTGCGCTTCATCGACATGACCCAGGCCGGCCGCAACCCCGGCCGTATCATCCCCAGCGTGCTGCGCAAGTTCGCCGACGCCCACACGGGAGCCCGCCGGGTGCGCATCATCGGCGAGCCGATCTGGCAGGGTCGTTCCGCCGTCGAGTACCCGGCGTGCGTCCAGCACGAGGCGCTGATCAACGCCGCTTTCACCGGGCGCCGGGTAACCATCCTGTGCCCCTACGACGCCGACCGGCTGGAGAAGCAGGCCCTCAGTGACGCCCTGGCGACCCACCCGGTCGTCATCGACGCCGGTGGCGAAAGGCGATCCACCGCCTACAGCCCCGAGCAGATCATCGCCCGCTACAACGAGCCTTTGCTCGCCCCACTCGGCGCCGCGGCCCGCCCTTTCGCCGCGCAGACACTGCCCGACGCTCGCGACTTCGCAGTGTCCCAGGCGCGGTCCCTGGGCGTGTCCGGCGTGAGGCTGGGGGATCTGGAACTCGCGGTGGCGGAGCTGACCACCAACAGTGTCGTCCACGGCGCCGGCTCGGGAACACTGCGGATCTGGCCCGAGAGTGGCCGGATCGTCTGCGAGGTCCACGACGGCGGACAGTTGACCGATCCCCTGGCCGGCCGCCGCCCGCCGAATCCCACGCAGCCCGGTGGCCGTGGACTCCTACTAGTCCACCAACTCGCCGACCTCGTCCGTGTCCACACCGGCCCTGACGGCACCACCATTCGCTGCTACCTCCCCGCCTGACCAGGACAACGGGACGGCCCGGCTCACTCTCAGTGATCGTCTGCGCCTGCGGCCTCTCCCGGCGACTCCCTCACCTCGGCACTCCCAGGGCCATCGAAATCGCGCACCCCTCAGCTCGCGTTTGTCTTCGAATGTCCCGCCCGCATCAGGAGCGAGGCGAGGGTGCTGCTGGACGCCTTTCGAAGGCGTCACAGCTGCGTACGTCGTCGCCCCCTGGCGGTCAGGGTTGCACTATGTGAGACCGCTCTTACTGAAACGTAGCACTCCGAGTGGATCAATATCTGTGCTCGCGAAGTGAGGCTTTGGCGGACCGCGTCGTGAGAGATTTTGCCGCACTGAGTAGAGCGGAATTGCGTAATGTGCACGGGCCATTCCAGTGTGCTACTGTCGATCTCAGTTGCAGTTGTGGTTCCCGAAACTCCAAGTGCCCCATCCGGTTCTGTCGGTCGGGAGCGCTCTTGTGTTTCCGGTCATTTTCCGGGCGGGGTAATCATCGCGGCGACACGGCGTCCGCACAGTGCGGATTCCGGTGCACTGCCCCAAAGGAGATGTGACATGGCTGCTGGTACCGTGAAGTGGTTCAACGCGGAAAAGGGCTTCGGCTTCATCGAGCAGGACGGTGGCGGCGCTGACGTGTTCGCCCACTACTCGAACATTGCCGCGCAGGGCTTCCGTGAGCTGCTCGAAGGCCAGAAGGTGAACTTCGACATCGCGCAGGGCCAGAAGGGCCCGACGGCCGAGAACATCGTTCCGGCCTGACGCTGACGCACACTTTGTAGCTGGGGCCCGCATCCTTCGGGGTGCGGGCCCCAGCTGCACGCATTTCCCGGAGCGGTTTCACCTGCGGGACGACGAATCCGCAGTCTCACCCCGCGCGGCTCCTCCTCAGTGATGCAGGAGCGTCCTGAAGAGCTGCGCCGCAGCCGATGCCCGGATCTTAACTCCCCATCGCGTCCCCCATTTCAGCACCTGTGCCCCCGGATATTTCCGCCGGCCCAAATCTTTTTCTTTTGCCACCGGTCCATACTTGTAATTCTCCACCGCTCATTGCTGCGGGAATTCCTTGATATGTGCCACATCGAGGAAGGTTCCGCATGGACCGCACACGTACGAACGACCGCTCCGCCCGCACCCGTAATGGCAGTACCACCGCCGGAAAGGGCGGCAGTCGCATGGGCTTGCCGGCACCGCGCCGTTCCGGCGGCCCTGCCCGTTCCGGCGGT
The DNA here is from genome assembly GCF_055634995.1 of Streptomyces sp. NPDC111744. Classification (NCBI taxonomy): domain Bacteria; kingdom Bacillati; phylum Actinomycetota; class Actinomycetes; order Kitasatosporales; family Streptomycetaceae; genus Streptomyces; species Streptomyces sp. NPDC111744. Next base: position 785 of record NZ_JBVKCG010000016.1, on the reverse strand, counting down.
TACGGCCGTCGGCCCGCCGCGGTGCAGGGGGAGTTCGCGCTCCCCACGACGATCACCCCCGCGCTGCCCGCCGTGGAGGGCTTCGCCGATCTCGACATGCCCGAGCCCCTGCTGACCGAACTCGGCAGGCAGGGTGTGAGCGCGCCGTTCCCGATCCAGGGAGCGACGCTGCCGAACTCCCTGGCGGGCCGTGACGTACTGGGCCGCGGGCGCACCGGTTCCGGCAAGACCCTGGCCTTCGGCCTTGCCCTGCTCGCCCGTACCGCCGGGCAGCGTGCTGAGCCGCGCCAGCCGCTGGGGCTGATCCTCGTACCGACGCGTGAGTTGGCGCAGCAGGTGACCGATGCGCTCACGCCGTACGCTCGTTCCGTCAGGCTGCGGCTGGCCACGGTGGTGGGCGGGATGTCGATCGGCCGGCAGGCCGGCGCGCTGCGCGGCGGGGCCGAGGTCGTCGTCGCGACGCCCGGACGGCTCAAGGACCTCATCGACCGTGGTGACTGCCGGCTGAACCAGGTGGGGATCACGGTGCTGGACGAGGCCGACCAGATGGCCGACATGGGGTTCATGCCGCAGGTCACCGCGTTGCTCGACCAGGTGCGTCCGGAGGGGCAGCGGATGCTGTTCTCCGCCACCTTGGACCGTAACGTCGACCTGTTGGTGCGCCGCTATCTGACCGACCCGGTCGTGCATTCGGTCGACCCGTCGGCCGGTGCGGTCACGACGATGGAGCACCACGTCCTGCACGTCCACGGCGCTGACAAGCACGCCGCCACGACCGAGATCGC
>NZ_JBVKCG010000015.1:0-234803 GCF_055634995.1 Streptomyces sp. NPDC111744 | reverse complement strand
ATCTGGCGGCGCGCGCATCAGGCGGAGGCACGACGCCACCATTTCCGAAGGCGGCTAAGGCTCCAGATGATCCAGATCTAGCCCTGTAGTACTAGTCCTGGACGAGTTGGTCGGCCAGGCGATGCGCCTGGGCCAGCAGTGTTCCGTAGACCACCAACGCGTCCGGATCGTCGGGCACGGCTCCCGGCAGCTGTCGACGGAACTCGCCGAGCGCGCGGTGTAGCTCCCCGACCTCCTCGCGCAACCGCTCCGCGGCGCGGTCGTCACGGCCGCCGGGGGCGCACCGGGACTGACCGTACAGACGGATGGCATGCGCGGTACTGCGGAGGAAGTCCGCGTAGGCATGGGTGATCCCCGTGGCCGGCCGGGCGTCCTTCCCGCTGTCCGCGATCTCCCGTACCGTCCGGGTCACCCCTGCCGTGTGGACGGCGACGTAGTCGAGCACGGCCAGCGCATCGGCGTACGCCCTGTCGGGCGGGGCCGGAATGCGTTTGCGGCGCCCACGGGGATTGACGCGCATGCTTTCGTGGCTCCAGCCGATCGCCGAACGAGCCTGGTCGACAAGGCGCCCCAGACGCAGTGCGCGCTCGTGCCGGTCCCGGGCGGCCCGGCCGTCCCACTCACCGGTGGCCAGGCCGTCGGCCACCACCTCCAGGATCTCCTGCGCCTCGCAAGCCGCGTACTCCAGCGCACGGCGGGCGTCACGCGTATACACCGGAGGCCGGATCAAGGCGTTGACCACCACTCCGACCACCGCGCCGAAGACCGCCTCCGCGATACGGGCGGCCGACGAAGCGACGGTCACCTGGCCGGCGGTCAGCACGAACAGCGCGCCGGTGGCCGCGTAGATGCCCTGGCTGCCCAGGCGCTTCCACTGGCCCAGCAGCAGCACTGCCGGAAGAACCAGGGCCATCGTGAGCATCGTGCTGTCCAGCAGCAGCGCCACCGCTGTCGCGACCGCCGTGCCCACCGCGATCGCCGCGAGCTGCTGCAGCCCGTGCGCGACCGACCGGTAGACCGTCGACTCCACCAGTACGACCGCGACCCACGGCGCGACGAACGCCATCGGAGCCTGGAGCCACCAGCCCACGACCGCCCAAGCCACCCAGGCGGCCAGCGCCGCCTTGGCCGCCTGCACCACCAGATCCCGCTCGGGGCCCGGACCGGCCCACGCCCGCCGCACCGCAGATACGGCGGCCCCGGCCCACGACCGCACCGCCCCTGTCGGCCTGCACATCCACTCCATGCCACACCAAGTGCCACATCAGGGCCAGGACTCACCCGCTGACTGCGCCTTCGGGGCGGTACGTGACGATCGGCCGCGGCGCGTACCCCCGGGGAAGCACCGGAAACGCGCCCGGGGTGATCACGTGAGGCCGGTGCGCTGCGGGTACTCGGTTCGGGGCGGCAACCGGCCGTGGCCCGGTCAACAGCCGAGGAGGGCGACATGACGACTCCTGATCCCGAACCCGAACGCACCCCCGGACTCGAACCAGGCGGAGGGGTATCTCCCGGCGAGACCCCTCCAGGGGAAGGGAGCACCTCCGGTATCTCCCACCCGGAGCCACCCGAACTGCGCAAGGGATGGAGCACGATGCCCCTGGTCCTGATCATGGTGGTGGTGGCCCTGATAGCGATCGGGCTGATCGCCATGGCAGTGGCCCTGTGAACGTGCGGCCCGCGCTCACCCGACGTAGCTGCGGGCCGACGACGACCGCCGGGCACGCTCCAGCGCCGTCAGCCGGTCCTCGATCTCCGGGGACACCGGATCGCGCTGCCGCAGTACCCACGGCAGGCCGGCCGCCGCGTGGGCGAAGGCACGGGCGGAGGCCAGGTCGCGCGGAACGGTGGCCATCAGGTGGGCGGTACGCCTGAGGGCGGGCACGAGCGGGCGGCGCAGCCAGGTGAACCAGAGCGTGTTGCGCAGCCCCAGGATCCTGCGTGCCCTGCTGTCCCGCAGTACGGACGCCTTGTGATGGACCGTCAGGTCTTCGGCGTAGCTCAGCCACCAGCCCTGCCGCTGCAGATCGGTGGCCAGCAGCTCCTCCTCGCCGCCGAACCACAGCCCCGGATGGAAGCCGCCCGCTGCCCGGAAGGCGTCGGTGCGCATCACGGTGGCGGCCGCGAGGAAGGACCCGAGGGCCGGCCCCGGCAGCCAGTCCGGGCCCGTGAGCGGGGACTCCCTCAGCTCCCGGACGACCGGATCCTCCGTGCCGAACGGCTCCACGAGGATGCGTGCGGTGACCGCCGCGAGCAGGGGCCGCTCGTCGAGCAGGTCCGCCGCCCGCCGCAGACTGCCCGGTTCCCACCAGGTGTCGTCGTCGCAGAACGCGACGTACGGGGTAAGGATCCGGGGCAATGCCAGATTGCGTCCGACCGCGCCCAGGTTGCGGCCGGGCCGCAGCAGCACGATGTCGGGGAAATGGCGCAGGACCGCTTCGGCGGTTCCGTCGGTGGAGGCGTTGTCGGTGACGACGACCTCCGGTCGTTCGGGGAGCGCTCGCAGCCGCCGGAGCGTGTGCAGCAACTCGGCGCGCCGGTTGCGGGTGATCACCACCACGGTCGTACGGCGGTCCGGAGGGGCGGGTGCTGTGCTGCGTACGTTCATGAGTGGCTGGTCCCCTCCTGGGCGGCCGGCGTCCCGCCGTCCAGCAACCGGGCCGCGCGTTCCACGTGCGTCGGCAGCCGCCTGCGCCTCGCGAGTGCGGCGGGAAGCCGCGTCAGCACTCCGAGCAGTGCCCGGCGGGCCTCGGGCGCACCGGCCGCGGCGGCCGTCAGGCGCGCGCTGGCCCGCAGGGCCACGGGGAGCGGCCGGCGCAGCCACAGGGTCAGCACCTCGTTGCGGCGCTCCAGTTGGCTCCGGCCGGCGCGGCCTGCCGGATCGGGGTGGTGGCGGGCCGTCAGTGCGGGCTCGTACGTGACTCCCCAGCCGCCGGCCGCGAGGTCGTAGGCGAGCAGGGTCTCCTCCCCGCCGAAGAAGAGCAGAGGGTGGTAGCCCCCTGCCGTGAGGAAGGCGTCACGGCGTACCACGCAGGCACAGCCCAGGAAGCCGAGCACCGGACGGCCGGGCAGGTCGGGCTCCTCGGGCAGCGGTGAAGCCGCGAGTACGGCGTTGAGGGGGTCCTCGGCTCCGTCGGCGCCGACCAGTGTGCGGGCGGCCAGCAGGCCGAGACGGGGGTGGGCGTCGAGCAGGTCGGCCGCCCGCCGCAGTGCGCCGGGGGCCCACCAGGAGTCGTCGTCGCTGAACGCGACGTAGGGCGTCCGGGCGTGCCGCACGGCGAGGTTGCGGCCCAGGGCGCCGGTGTTCTCACCGGGCCTGAGGAGCCGGGCGGCCACGGGGTGCCGACGTACCGCGGCCGAGGTCGTGTCGTCGGAACCGTTGTCCACGACGATCACGTCCGGGCGCTCCGGCAGGGCGGCCAGGGCGTCCAGCGTGCGCAGGACGCTCCTGGGGCGGTCGCGGGTGATCATCGCCACCGTGACGCGCCCGTCGGGACCTTCCGAGCGGGCGGGCGGCGCCTCGGGGGCGGGTTGACGGGCCACGAGCTTCATCTCCTTCCGGTTGCTACGCGGTGGCCCCGGCAGGCCGCAGCAGGCCGAGCGCCGCGGCGGCGACCTCGTCGGTGCCGATCCGCAGCAGCTGCGGGTCGGGGACGTCACCGTGCGGATCACCCGGCGGACCGGGCTTCCACAATGCGATGTGGCGCTCAGTGCGGGGCGGGCCCCACAGCCGGGGCGCCACCGGTCCGAAGAGGGTCACGGACGGGGTGGCGTGCGCGACCGCGAGATGCGCCAGGCCGGTGTCTCCGCTGATGACGAGCGGGGCGTGGGCGACGAGCGCCGACAGTTCGCCGAATTTCAGCCCGCCCCGCAACAGGTCCCGCCGGGGCAGGCGGACGCGTTCCGCCAGGTCCAGGACCAGCGCGTCCTCGGCCGGCCCGCCGGTGAGGACGACCCGGTGACCGGCGGCCCGCAGCCGCTGTAAGACGACGGCGTACCGCTCGGCCGGCCAGCGACGGGCGGTGGACTGGGCCCCGGGATGGACGACGACGGCGCCCGGCGCCGGAGAAGGCGTGGCGGCCGGGGGCAGTAGTACGTCGTCGGTATCCGCGGCGATCCCGTAGGCCCAAAGGAAGCGGCACCACCGGTCGCGCTCATGCTCCTCCGCCCGCCACTCGGGCGGCCGGACGCCATCGGGTCCTGGTCCGGCGGCGAAGGCCAGCAGCCGGCGTGGTGCGAGGGCGGCCAGGGCGTCGCGGCTCTCGGGTCCGTTGCCGTGCAGGTCGACGGCGACGTCCGGTGGCGGCCCGGCCCAGTGACCGAGCGAGGGCACGCCCCGGCCTGGAGACTCGGCCGGCAGAACCCGGTCGACCGCTCCGGTGGCCAGGGCTGCTTCGGTGAGCGCTGCCGGCACCGCCAGGACGATCTGATCCTGGGGGAACGCACGCCGGATGCCCCGCAGGGCGGGCACTCCCGTCAGCAGGTCGCCCAGGCCGAGGGCACGCAGGACGAGCACGCGGCGCGGCCGCTGCGGCAGGGCGGTCACCGTGGCCTCCGTCCACCGCCGGCGGCCTCCGGGCGCGGGGCCGCCCCGCGCGGGGCGAGGGCCGCTCGTTCGGCGAGGCCGGTGGTGGAACGGCCGTCGAGGTAGGGGAACAGGACGACCTGGCCGCCCCAGCTCTCCACGAGGGGTGTCTCGGGCAGGCTGGTCCTGGCGTAGTCGCCGCCCTTGGCCCAGATGTGCGGGCGCAGCTCGGCGAGAAGCCGTTCCGGGGTGTCCTCGTCGAACACGGCGACCGCGTCGACGCACTCCAGGGCGCGCAGCACACGAATGCGGTCCGCCTCCGGGACGAGCGGCCTGCCGTGGCCCTTGCGGCGGCGTACGGACGCGTCGGAGTTGACGCACACCACCAGGCAGTCCCCGGTGCGGCGGGCCGCCTGCAGCAGCGCGACGTGGCCGGCGTGCAGCAGGTCGAAGCAGCCGCCGGCGGCGACCACGGTCCCGCCCGCGGCCCGCACCCGTGCGGCCGTGCGCAGGGCGTCGTCCGTCGGCTCGGCGCCGGAGGACGAAGCCGTCCGTTCGCTCGGCGCGGTCTCCGGGGCGAGCGAGCGGACGCCGCCTTCGGCGACGTAACGGGTGGCGGCGTGCACTGCTTGCCGTACGGCGGTCTCCACGAGCTCGCCGTCCGCCAGAATCCCGGCGGCGGTCGCCGCGAACCGGTCCCCGGCCCCGCAGGCGTCGCCCTCGGCCGTGACCGGCGACGGCACCAGCAGCGGTGTCTCGCCGTGCGACAGCAGCGCCCCGCGCCCGCCGAGCGTCACGGCCACGGAGGCCGCCCGCCACACCCGCACCAGCCGGCCGGCGTCCTGTGCCGCCCTGTGCAACTCACTGCCGGGGGCGGTTTCCCCGGCGTCGCCGGCGCGGCCCGCGAAGGCGTGCGCCTCGGTGGCGGAGGGCGTCGCCAGCCGGACGCCGGGTACCGGTGGCCGGCCGCGCGGATGCGGGTCCCAGGCGACCGGTACCCGCGTCGCCGCATCGGCCAGTGCCTCGCGCAGCACCTCGGCGGTGCCCCGGCCGTAGTCGGCGACGAGGACGGCTCCGGCCCGGGCGATCGCCCGGGCCGCCTCCTCGGTCGCCTCCCGGGCTCTGCCCTCGCCGTCGTCCAGGCGCAGCAGCGGCCGTCCGTCCGCGAGGACGCGGGTCTTGCTGGACAAGGCCCCGGTGAGAGGGAGTTCCACCAGGTCGACGCGGTCGGCCAGAAGCCGGCGCAGTTCGGCGCTGTCGGGGTCGTCGCCCAGCGCGGTGACCAGCGTGACCGGTCGGCCGTCGGCCGCGGCGAGGCAGGCGGCGAGTGCGGCACCGCCGGGGCGGGTGGTGCGCCGGGGCTCGCTGACCACCGGTACGGGCGCGTCGGGAGCCAGCCGTGTCACGCGGCCGGAGACGTCGTGGTCGAGCAGGGCGTCCCCGACGACCAGCAGTGCGGCCGGGAGGGTCATGCGTCCTCCCCTCGCAGTACTGCCCAGCGTTCCCGCGGCCGTTGCCGGTCGGCCGCCGGGCGCTGGTCGTCGGTGGACCGCCGCCGGTGCGCCGCCTCCCTCTCCTCGACCGCCTGGTCGAACGCCTCGCAGAGCATGTGCACGGCCACGAGATGCAGCTCCTGAACCGTGGCGGCGGTCGCCCCTTCGACGCACAGGGCCTCGTCGGCGGCGCCCGCCAGCGGGTTGGGCGCCGGGCCGGTGAGGGCCCACACGGACATGCCGAGGCGGCGGCCCTCGTTCGCCGCGACGAGCAGGTTGGCGCTGGCGCCGCTGGTGGACAGCAGCGCGAGGACATCCCCGGCCCGGCCGTGCGCGGCGACCTGCCGGGCGAAGATCTCCTGGACGCCGTAGTCGTTGGCGATGGCGGTGGTGGCGGATGTGTCGGCGTGCAGCGCCAGGGCGGAGAAGGCCGGGCGGTCGTCGCGGTAGCGGCCCACGAGTTCGGCCGTGAGGTGCTGGGCCTGGGCCGCGCTGCCGCCGTTGCCGGCGACGAGGAGCCGGGACCCCGCTCCGAGACGGGAGGCGAGGGAGGTGCCCCAGCGCCGTACCACCGGGGCGGCGTAGCCGCGGAACCCTTCGAGTGCCTTCATCAGATCGTCGCAGTGCGTGACACCGGTGGCGATGTTCATCGGACGGCTCCCGAGAGCGAGGGGACGGAGGAGACGGCACTGTAGGCACGGGTGACGCCTTCGGCCACGCGGTCCCAGGTGTAGCGGGCGAGGACGCGGCGCCGCCCGGCGCCGCCGTAGCGGGCGAGCAGTTCCGGGTCGGCCAGGAGGCGGCGGATGGTCCCGCTGATGTCGTGGTCGTCGTCCGCCGGAACCAGGACGCCCGTCCTGCCGTCCACTACGGTGTCGAGCTGGCCACCGACGGCGGTGGCGAGGACCGGGGCGCAGCAGGCCATGGCCTCGACCGGGACGATGCCGAACGGCTCGTAGCGGGGAAGAGACAGCACCAGGTCCGCGCTGGACATCAGCGCCGGCATGCGCTCCCGGCTCACCCCGCCGAGCAGCGACACCCGGTCGGCCACGCCGCACTCGTCCGCGATCGCGCGCAGTCGCTCGGCCTCCGGTTCGGCGAGGAGCAGAGCGGGTTCGGGGCCGCCGGCGATGAGGAGTTCGGCGTCGGGGACGCCGGCGAGGGCGCGGATGGCGCGGTCGAAGCCCTTGCGGGGGACGAGGCGGCCGACCGCCAGCAGCCGCCGGGGCGCGGAGGCCGGGCGGCGGGCCTCGGCGACCGGGGCGAACTGCACGGGGTCCACACCGCACGGGACGACGGAGATGTGCCGTCGGGACAGTCCCATGGCCTCCAGTTCGGCCACCTCGTCCTCGCAGGTGGCGATGATGCGGCCGCACTCCCGGCCGACGGCCCTCTCGATCGCGATCCGGTCGGGCGGGCTGGTGTCGGCGGCGCCCTGGTGGCGCTGCTTCACGGTGCCGAGCGCGTGGTAGGTCTGCACGACGGGCACGCCGAGGCCGCGCGCACCGGCGAGGGCCGCCCAACCGGACATCCAGAAGTGGGCGTGCACCACATCGGGTGGCTCCGCCGCCCACTCCCGCGCCAGGAAGTCGCCGAACTCCGGCATGTAGGGCGGGAGTTCGTCCTTCGGTATCGGAGCCGCCGGTCCTGCGGGCACCTGGACGACCTTGAACCCGTCGGGCGTGGTGACCCGTTCGGGCAGCCGGCGATCGTCGCGCCGTGTGTACACGGTGACCTCGTGCCCCCGGCGGACCAGTTGCCCGGCCAGTTGTGCCACGTACACGTTCTGCCCGCCCGCGTCCGGTCCGCCGAGCGCGGCCAGCGGACTGGCGTGTTCGGAGACCATGGCGACGCGGCCGGCCGAGGGGTGGGTGCTCATCGGGTGACCTCCTTGATCAGGCGCTCCCAGTCGTCCCGGAAACGCCGCTCTCCGTAGCGGGTCTGTGCCGCGGCCCTGGCGGCCTCCCCTGTCAGCCGGGCGTGCTCGGGATCCGCGAGGAATCCGCGCATGGCGTCCTGAAGCCCGTCGAGCCGGTTCGAGACCACCCCCGCCCCCTCCGGAACGGCCTCGCGCACCTCGGTGGTGTCCAGCGCCACGACAGGCATCCCCAGGAACATGGCCTCTAGCAGGGACAGTCCGAGGGACGTCCACCGGACGGGGTGCAGGTACATACGGCAGCGAGCCATCGCCGGGTGCAGGCCGCTCTGGGGCAGATCGCGGCTTCGGCACCGCTCCGGTGGCAGCCCGAGGCGGTCCGCGAGGCCCTCGGTGCGCATGCCGAAGACGTCCAGCGGCAGCGTGCGGGCGAACGCGGGCAACAGGTCGGTTCCGGTCGTACGGCCGCGCCGTACGGGGTCGTTGACGACGACCGCGGCGCGCGGCTCCTCTCCGGTCCACAGGTGGCCGGGGTCGATGATCCCGTGCTCGATCACGGTGGTCGGGGCACGGCCGTTGTCCCACATCAGCCGGTTGAAGTGGGTGACGTGCACAAGGGTGACGTCGGCGCGGCCGGCCAGCGGGTGCCGGGTGTCCACGGGCGTCTCGTGCGGGCTGTTGTGTTCGACGTAGACGGCGGGCACGTCGGCGCCGGGGCGGCGGCCGGTCCACCGCCGGGCCAGTTCGAGCTCGTGCGGCCGTTGCAGCACCATCAGGTCGATGTCGGCCTCCCGCAGTTCGTCGGGACTCAGCTCCCGTACGTTCGGCGGCCATTGCCAGGTTCTCGCCCGGCCCAGGCCGTCCGGGCCGCGGTCGGGTGTCACGGGAACGAGGAAGGTGTACGCGCCCTGGACGAACGACGTCAGCCAGGAACCGTGCACATGCCAGACAAGGACGTTCATGTGGACTCCCCCAGGAGTTTCTGCACCGCGGCCACCACGTCGTGCGCCGTGATCTCGTCGAGGCAGGGATGGCCGGGTACGGGACAGTGCCGGGCCCTGGTGTCCGCGCACGGCGCTCGCTGGTCGCCGAGGAGCACGCTCGGCACGCCGTACGGCGCCCAGCGCTCGGCCGGCACCACGGGAGCGAACAGCGACACGACCGGTGTGCCGACGGCCGCCGCCAGATGGGCGGGGCCGGTGTTGCCGCACACCAGGACATCGGCGGTGCGCAGCACTCCGGCCAGCGTGCGCGGCGGGGTCCTGCCGCCGAGGTCGACGGCCGTGTCGCCGCTGACCTTCCGGGTGAGGACGGCCTCGTCGGGGCCTCCGGTGACGACGACCCGGTGCCCCGCGTCGGTGAGCGCCTCGACGGCCTCGGCGCAGCGCTCGGGACTCCAGGCACGTGCGGGGACGCTGGCGCCGGGGTGGAGCACGACGTACGGGCCGTTGCCGGTCAGCGCGACGGTGTCGGGCGGCGGCAGCACGCGCAGCCGGCCGTCGTCCTCGGGGTGTGGCAGGAAGCCCATGGCGGCCGCGGTGTCCAGGGCGGCCTCGGCCTCGTGGCGGCCGGGCAGTCGCCGGTGCCGTACGTCGAGGAGGCTGCCCGGGTGGTCGACGCTGTCGGCGCCGATGCGCGGCACGCCGGCCAGGCGCAGCAACAGGGCGGTGGGCAGGGGGCTTTGGTGGAAGGAGGTGAGGACGAGCGCGGCGTCGAACGCGGCGTTGCGCAGGCGCCGCACAAGGCCGTCCACGTCGGCCTCATGGACGGTGGGCGGGTCGAATCCCTCCCAGGGTGCCTCCCACACGATCACGTCGTCGACGCAGGGCAGCAGTCGCGCGGCGGGTTCGCCGCGGGGGCCGCACACCATCGTGACGTGGGACGAGTGCCCCGCCACCGCTCGGACGGCGGGTCCGGCCAGCAGCACGTCGCCGAAGCTGTCGAGGCGTACCACCACTGTCTTCACGGGCGTTCACCCCGTGTCTCGGTGAGGAGCCGCCGGACCGCCGTGAGCAGGTCGGGGGCTGTGGTGGGCGCTGTCTCGACCTCCTCCGGCAGCGTGGCCGCGTTGGGCACGAGGACACCGCGGGCGCCCGCGGCACGGGCGGCCTCGACGTCGGCGCCGATGTCGCCGATCACCACGCACTGCGAGGGCGGCACGCCCAGGCGTCGTGCGGCTTCGATGACCAGTCCCGGCCGGGGCTTGCGGCAGCCGCAGCCGGCTTCGGGCGGGTGCGGGCAGTAGACCCAGGTGCCGAGGCCGCCGAGCAGGGTGTCCGCGCGGTCGTTGACGCGGCGCACGTCGGTGTCCGTGAGCAGGCCGCGGCCGATGCCCGACTGGTTGCTGACCACGCCGGTCGGGATACGGCCGGCGCGCAGCAGGTCCAGTGCCTGCCGGACGCCGGGCAGCAGGCGTACCCGGGCCGGGTCGCCGTTGTAGGGGACGTCCTCGACCAGGGTGCCGTCGCGGTCGAAGAGGACGGCGGCGACACGCGTACGGTCCGCGGTCGGCGCGGTCACGGCGTGCTCCTCAGGGGTGTGGCCCGGCGGTGCCGGATCAGGCCGTGCAGCCAGTGGCGGACGGCCAGCGGCGGGATGACCACGCTGGTGGCGATCATGGTGGTGATCTCGCGTGGGGAGCGAGGCCCCGGCTTGATACGGGCCAGCGCGAACTCGGCCGTGCCGAGCGCCCACACGGCTCCCGCAATCCCGGCGGCCCGGCGCCGGCCGGCCAGCGCGAGCAGGGGTGCCGTGAGTGCCATGGCCGTCACGAGGGCGTGCCGGGGCAGTCGGCCGCGGGGTGCCTGGGCGCGCGCCCACCAGTCGGGGCCGTGCAGCCGGGTCATCAGGGCGTCGTCCGCGTTGCCGCGCTGGGCCCGTACCGACACCCAGGGGTCGGCCGCCCGCACCGGGTGGCGCGTGGTGCGTCCGCCGCGGTGCAGCGACCAGCCTGCCTCGCACACGCGCAGCGCCAGGTCGGCGTCCTCCCGGAAGGCCCGGCCGAACCGCTCGTCGAAGCCCTGGACATCTGTCAGTGCCGCAGTGCGGTAGGCCATGTCCGCGGTGGCCCAGGCGGCGTGTTCCAGTCCGGCCGTGCCGCGTTCCCAGTCGGTGGGCCTGCGGTCCTCGGGCAGAGGCACACACAGCCTCCCCTGGATGCCGCCCGCGCGGACGGCGGCCGCGCCGAGGTCGTCCGCGAGGCGGCGGGACCAGTCGGGCAGCACCTGGACGTCGTCGTCGAGGAAGACGGTCCAGGGGGTACGGACCGTGCGCCAGCCGGCGTTGCGGGCGGCCGCCGGCCCGCGGCCGCCGGTGCGCAGGGTGCGCAGCCGCGCGCGCAGTTCGCCGGCTGCCTCCAGGGGCAGTGCGCCGGTGGGATCCGGGCGGTCGTCGATCACGACGACCTCCTCGGGTGGGTGGCCGTCGGCGGCGGCGAGCGCGCGCAGGCAGTCGGCGAGGCAGGGCCGCCCGATCGTCGGTATGACGACGGAGTAGGCGGGGGCGTCCGTCATGCGAACACCCTCTTCCGCCGGATCGCGAACGGCCCGAGGGCGAGCAGGTCCACGGGCGCGGAGCCAAGGCACTCCAGGGCGTCCCGCGGGTCGTCGACCATGGGCCGCCCCGCGGTGTTGAGGCTGGTGTTGACGACGACGGGCAGGCCGGTGAGGCGCTCGAACCCCTCGATCATGCGCGCGACCAGGGGTTCGTCCTGCCGGTCCACGGTCTGGATACGGGCCGTGCCGTCCACGTGCACGACGGCCGGGATACGGTCCCGCCACTGCTTGGCCACCTCGTGCACGAACAGCATGTAGGGGCTGGGCAGCGGCCCGTCGAAGAGTTCCGCGGCCCGTTCGGCCAGGACCATGGGCGCGACGGGGCGGAACTCCTCGCGGCCCTTCACGGCGTTGAGGCGCTCCAGGTTTCCCTCATGGCCGGGATGGGCGAGCAGTGAGCGGTGGCCGAGCGCCCGGGGTCCGTACTCGCTGCGGCCCTGGAACCAGGCGACGATGCCGTCCCCGGCGAGTTCGGCGGCGACGGTCTCGGCGATGTCGTCGGGTTCCTCGTAGGGTATGGCGGCGCGTTCCAGCCAGGCGCGCAGTTCGTCGTCGCTCCAGCCACGTCCGAGGGCGGCGGTCGGCATGGCCTCCACGGTTTCCTTCTGGTGGGCGACATGGAGCGCGGCGCCGAGCGCGGTGCCGGCGTCTCCGGCGGCGGGCTGCACCCAGATCCGGCGGAACGGCGTCTCCCGGTGGAGCCGGGTGTTGGCCACGCAGTTGAGCGCCACACCGCCCGCGAGCGTCAGCACGTCCTCACCGGTACGGTCGTGCAGCCAGCGCGCTAGGCCCAGCAGGACCTCCTCCAGGCAGGCCTGCGCGCTGGCGGCGATGTCGGCGTGGTCCTGCGTCCAGGCGCTGTCCTTCGGCCGCGGCGGGACCAGCGACGCCCAGGGAACGGGGCGGGCCCGGAACCCGCCGTGGCCGTCCAGGTGGACGTACTCGCGCAACTGGTCGAGGAAGCGGGGCTTGCCGTAGGACGCCAGCGCCATCACCTTGAACTCGTCGCTGCTGCGCAGGAATCCGAGGTGCTGGGTGAGGTCCTCGTAGAACAGACCCATCGAGTCGGGCAGCGACTGCGAGGCCAGCACGGTGAGTTCGCGGTCCGTGTAGCGGCCGGCGAGGTGGGAGCCGCATTCGCCGCGGCCGTCCAGGACCAGTACGGCGCTGTCGGGGTAGGGGGCGGCCTGGCCGGCCGAGGCGGCGTGCGCGACATGGTGGGCGACGAAGCGGACCTTGTCCGGATCGAGCCCCGGCAGCGCCTCGGCGAGGAACCCCGGTGCCTGGCGGGCGTACTCCTGGCGCAGGTGGTCCCAGGGATCGTTGAGGCCCAACTGGTCTGCGGGCAGAGCCAGTTCGGGATCGTAGGAGTAGGCGACCGCGTCCAGGTCGGATGGGGTCAGGCCGGCCTGGTCCAGGCACCATCGGGCGGACAGTTCGGGCAGTTCCCAGGCGGAGAAGGGGACGGGCCGCTTGCCGTGCTTGCGCCGGCTGAAGCGCTCCTCCTCCGCCGCTGCCACGATCCTGCCGTCCATGATCAGGGCGGCGGCGGGGTCGTGGAAGAGGGCGTTGATTCCCAGGACACGCATGCGAAGCCTCCGTGCGGCGTACGGGAAGGGGCTGGGCTCTGTCGCCTACGGCGCCGTGCCGCCGGCGGGCTGCGCCGTGGCGAAGTAGGCGATGGTCTGCTTGATGCCCTCCTCCCAGGGCACACGGGGCGTCCAGCCCAGCAGTTCCCGCGCCAGGCCCGTGTCCGGGCGGCGGCGCTGCGGATCGTCGGTCGGCCGGTCGATGTACACGATGCGGGAGGAGGATCCGGTCAGTTCGACCACGCGGTGCGCGATCTCGCGGACCGTGACCTCGTCGCTGCCGCCGATGTTGACGGGGCGGACCGAGTGGCTCGCCGCGACGAGCAGAATGCCGTCGACCGTGTCGTCCACGTAGCACAGGGACCGCGTCTGGCGTCCGTCCCCCGCCACGGTCAGGGGCTCGCCGGCCAGTGCCTGGCTGACGAAGGTGGGGACGGCGCGCCCGTCGTGTGCGCGCATGCGCGGACCGTAGGTGTTGAACAGGCGGACGATGCCGGCGTTCGCCTCCCTGACGCGCGCATGGGCGGTGACCAGTGCCTCGCCGAACCGTTTGGACTCGTCGTACACACTGCGCGGGCCCACCGGATTGACGTTGCCCCAGTAGTCCTCGCGCTGCGGATGGACCAGCGGGTCGCCGTACACCTCGGACGTGGAGGCCAGCAGGAACCGGGCATCGTCGCGCTCCGCCACGGCCAGCACGTTGCGGGTGCCCAGGCTGCCGACGTCGAGCGTCTCCAGGGGCAGCCGGAGGTAGTCGGCGGGCGAGGCGGGGCAGGCGAAGTGCAGGACCAGGTCGTACGGCCCCGGCAGCCGCTCCAGGGCGTCGGGCGCCGAGACGTCGCACTCGACGAACCGGAATCCGCGGCGGCCTTCGAGGTGCGCGACGTTCTCCCGCGCTCCGGAGGCCAGGTTGTCGGCGCAGTCGACTTCGACATCTGAATTCAGCAGGCGTTCGCAGAGGTGGCTGCCGAGGAAGCCGGCCCCGCCGGTCACCAGTGCGCGTTGCCATGTACATGATGAGATTTCGTCCATGGAGCATCCTTCGTCCACGCACAGGGGCCCGAGGCTGGGTGGCCCCCGGCACGCCTGTGTGCGCGGTCCAAGAGGGGAGTGAGGGCTTCGGCGGGCCCCGGAGAGCCGTCGCCGCTCCGTTTCGCAGGAGTGAAGGAACAGGGCGATGAGCGGCGAGCCGCCCGGGCGAGTCGCCACTTCCTGCCGCCGCAGTGACACGGGTTTCCCGAGTCAGTTGTTTTCACACACTGATCTCTACTATGCGGTGGTTCCATGCGCCTCGCGACTTCCGTGTGAGTCCGCCGGCCGCGGGCACCCGGAGCTCCGGCGGCCCCGACCGGAGGGCCACACAGTTCTGGAGGTGCCGAAGGTGGGTCATGGTGGGAATGTCATCGACGAGCTGGTGACGGATCACCGCGAGGTCGAGGAGCTCTTCGGCCGGATCGCGGCGCTTCCGCCCGGCGACAAAGACCGCAAGGTGTATGCCGACCAGGTCACGATGGAGCTGGTGCGGCACTCGGTGGCCGAGGAGGAGTACCTGTATCCGGCGGTGCGCGAGCACATCGCGGGCGGGGACGCCCTCGCCGACAAGGAGATCGAGGATCACTCCAGGGCCGAGCAGATCATGAAGGACCTGGAGGGGTACGAGGCCGGTGACCCGGAATTCGACCGGCTCATCGCGACGCTGATGACGGAGATCCGCTCGCACGTCGCCGACGAGGAGCAGAACCTCTTCCCCAGGCTGCGCGCGGCGTGCCCGCCGGAAGCGCTCGACGAGCTGGGCGACAAGGTCCGTCGGGCGAAGAAGCTGGCACCGACCCGCCCGCACCCGTCGGCCCCGGACACACCGCCGGCCAACAAGCTGCTGGCCCCGGGAGCCGGCCTGGTGGACCGCTTGCGGGACGCGCTGACGGGCCGCGGCAAGAAGGACTGATCGCCCGCGGGTGGAAGGTGAGGCGGTCCGGTCCTGCGGGGGCTGTGAGCAACCACACTCGATCAACCAAATAGACGGGTTCACGGGGCTGTTGACCCCCGGGGCGGCGATGCGGCAGTGGCACGTGCCGCCGCCCCGGGGGTCCGGTCTGTCACGATGGTCCTCGCCGTCATCGACTCGGTGGAACCGCCGCGCAACGCAGCCGGTGATCTCTGGTTCCCCAGTCCCTCCTGTGACTCCTCCTGGTTGTCGAGTACCGCACTGTGTCTTCCGCCCCCGCCCGGCCCACGCCTGCGCCGAAATCCGTTTCCGTCCCCTCCGAGGGAGTGTCCCGCTCGACGTGGCGGTCGCTGAGGCACCGCAGCATGCGCTGGTGGTCCGTCGCCAACTTCCTGTCGAACGCCGGTACGTGGATGCAGCTCACGGTGCAGAACCTGCTCGTCCTCCAGATCACCGGCTCCGCCGCGGCGACGGGCCTGTCGATGTCCGTCCAGGCCGCTCCCGCCCTGTTCATGAGCCTGCTGGGCGGGACCGCCGTCGACCGCTGGCCCCTCAAGCTGACGGCGGCGGTGAGCCAGGCGCTGCTCGGCGCGGTCGCCTTCACCACGGCCGTACTGGTGGCACTGGACCAGCTCGACATGACGACCCTGATGGTGCTGGCGGCCGTGACCGGCATCATCGCCACCGTCGACGGACCGGCGTGCGCCCTGCTGGGCAACGACCTCGTCCCCGTGGCGGACGTTCCCTCCGCCATCGGCGTCGGCGCGCTGGTGTACAATGCGGGCCGGCTCGTGGGCACCGCCCTGGCCGGTGTGACGGTCGGCTTCCTCGGCACGTCCGCCGCGTACGCCGCCAACGGACTGTCCTTCCTCGTCGTGGCCTCGGTGATCCCCTTTCTGCGTCCGGCACCCGGCGCGGTCCGCCACGCCGCCCGCGTGCGCGCCGCTCCCCGTGGCGACCGCGCCGAGGCAGGCGGCGACCTGTCCGTCCGCCAGGGCCTGCGCTACTTCGCGCGCCGCCCCCGCCTGGTCGCGCTCGCCGCCGTCACCGGGCTCAGCTCGGTCTTCGGCCGCAATTACGGCCTCACGCTGGCCGTCCTCGTCACCGGCCCGCTCGCGGGCGGCGCCGGCTCCTTCGGGACGGTGTCCACGGTGCTCGCCGTCGGCGGCATCCTGGGCGCGGTGCTCGGCGCCCGGCTGCGCCGGCCGTCCGTCCGGCTCGTGGGTACGCTCGCGGCAGCCGGTGCCCTGCTTCAGGTGGCGGCCGGCCTGTCCCCGTCGCTGGCGGTGCTGCTGGTCCTGGTGCTGCCGATGGCCGTCGTGGAATCCGTCTCCGACACCGCCGGAACCGCCGTGCTGCAGACGGACCCGCCCGCTCACCTGCGGGGGCGGGTCCTCGGAGTGTGGAGCAGCATCGGGACCGTCTGGGGCCTCGGCGGCCCGCCGACGCTGGGCCTCCTGATGGAACGGGCCGGTGCCCGTGGCGCACTGGTGACGGGCGGGCTGATCATCGCGGGCGCGATCGGAGCGGGCCTCGTCCTCCGTGCCCGCCGGACGCCGGCACCGGTGATCCTGCCGGCCAAGGACGGCGACGTCACGGGACGAGCGGCGCTGGGCACAGCCGCCTGACGGACAGCGCGGCGGCCGAGGCGCGAGCCCGTGTCGTACGGCCGCCGCAACGGGGTGTGCGTCCGGACTCGGACGGTGGCGGCCACCGTCACCTCCGATGAGAGCGGGTACCGACCCCGGCGCGCCGCCGGCGTCGCCGGGCAGAGCCGGTTCGGGTCTGCCGCCACGAACCGGTCTCGGTTCACGTGATCACATGGGCCCGCCCCCGGCGAACGGCCGGTTGCTTCTGACCGACGTACCGGCATCCATGACGGAGAACTCGGCATGCCCGGCGAAGTACGCGTCGCGCGGCCCCGTCGATCGCCGTGACCAGCGCCCCGTCGACATCGCCGCGCCCGGAGACGGCAAGGATGACGGTTCCATCAGGACTGCGATGACCATCGCCGCACCGTTAGACTCTGCACATGCCCACGTCAGCCCCGCCCCGCAACCGGTTCGAGCGGCGCCGCGCCGAGACCCGTCAGGCGCTCGTCCGTGCGGCCCGGCAGATCCTCGCCGAGACCGGTGACACCAGCGCCAGCATTCAGGCGATCGCAGAACGTGCGGACGTCGGCTTCGGCTCCTTCTACAACCACTTCGAGTCGAAGACCGAGTTGTTCGAGGCGGCCGTGGAGGACGCCCTGGAGGAGTTCGGCCAGACGTTCGATGAGCGCCTGGTGGGCATCGACGACCCGGCGGAACTCGTCGCGGCGGGTTTCCGGCTCAGCGCACGCCTGACCACGTCTCACCCGGAGTTGATGCAGGTGCTGCGCCGGCGCGGCCTCGGTCACATCCACTCGGACAACGGGCTGGCCAACCGGGCTTCGCGGGACCTTCAGGCCGGCATCACCTCCGGCCGCTTCAACGCCCTGGACCCGACGATCGCCCTCTCCGGTCTGGGTGGCCTCCTGCTGTCCCTGGTGGAGCTGCGGTTCTCCCGACCCGACCTGGACGGTGACGAGGCCGCGGTGAGCCTCGCGGAGATGGCCCTGCTCATGCTGGGCGTCCCGCCGGCGGACGCCCACGAGGTCGCCCGGCGCCCCCTCCCCGACCTCGTCTGAGCATCCTCCGGCACCGCCCCTACGTGGATGACGAACCGGGGCCGAAGGTGGACCGAGCGGCCCGCGCAGCGGGCCTCGATCCCGCTGCCTGGGCCTGCTGATCTTCGTGGGCGGCTCGGTGATGGGCGGCCGGGTCGACGAGACCGCGCTGCGGATCGTCCACGTCGCTCCCCGAAGACGGGCCGTGCCTCAGCGGCGCACGGCCCCGGACGGCGCCGGGAGGTCGCCGCCCGCACGGAGGGTGAGCTGTGGCTGCGCGGCACCTTGGCCGGCTCCCGTGCACGGTGATCCGCAAAGGCCGCGGGAGGCGGACGTTCCCGGTGGCCGGAATGCCGTGCACCTGCTCGACCCGTCCGGCTTCCCGGTACGGGTGGTGCGCTGCGGCGAGAAGCCGGCGGCGCTGCCCGAGCAGCGGCCGCTCGCCCTCAGCCGTCGTGTGAGCGCCCCGCCCCCGCTCGGCCTGTTGGGGCACGGTGCCGGTCCGGCCAGTATGTGGATGGGAAAATCCAGTTCATCAGTCCGCAAATCGATCACTGGATCGGTGTAATCGGCACAGATGCCGGACCCAAAAGCGATCTAGCTTCGGAGTGCACGGGGGCCGTACGGACCAGAAAGGCATCGAGGCACTCATGCCCATCCCGCATACCGACGTCATGACCGCACCCGAGTTCGACACCCTGACCGCTTCGCCCGGACCCGACCGCCCGCCCGTCGACGACCTGCTCCTGCCGGTCGACGAACTGCCCGCGAACGCGTCCTCGCCCGACCTGGTCGGCCGCCGGGTGCGCGACGAGCTCATGCTCGACGGCAACGCACGGCTCAACCTCGCCACCTTCGTGACCACGTGGATGGAACCGCAGGCACGGCAGCTGATGGCCGAGACCGCGGAGAAGAACCTCGCGGACCGCGCGGAGTACCCGCAGATCACCGCGATGGAGGAGCGCTGTGTGCGGATGCTCGCCCGGCTCTGGCACGCGCCGTACCCGGAGCAGGTCCGCGGCTGCTCCACCACCGGTTCGAGCGAGGCGGCCATGCTCGGCGGCCTCGCGCTCAAGCGCCGCTGGCAGGCCCGCCGGCGGGCCCAGGGCAAGGACACCGCACACCCGAACCTCGTGATGGGCGCGAACGTCCAGGTGTGCTGGAAGAAGTTCGCCAACTACTTCGAGGTGGAACCGCGTTACGTCCCGATGGAACCGGGCCGCTACCACCTCACGCCGGACACGCTCACCGCGTACTGCGACGACAACACCATCGGTGTCGTCACCGTCCTCGGGTCCACGTTCGACGGCTCCTACGAGCCCGTCTCGGACATCTGCCTGGCCCTGGACGGATACCAGGCCGCCACCGGCACCGACATCCCCGTGCATGTCGACGGCGCGTCCGGCGGCCTGGTGGCCCCCTTCCTCGACCCGGGCCTGCTCTGGGACTTCCAGCTCGAACGCGTCGCCTCCATCAACACCTCGGGGCACAAGTACGGGCATGTCTTCCCCGGACTGGGCTGGGCCCTGTGGCGCAACGCCGAGGCCCTCCCCGACGACCTGGTCTTCGAGGTCGACTACCTCGGCGGCCGCTCCCCCAGCTTCACCCTCAACTTCTCCCGCCCGGGCGCGCACGTCGTCGCGCAGTACTACAGCTTCCTGCGGTACGGCTTCGAGGGGCTGCGGAACCTGGCGGCCCAGAGCCGTACGACGGCCCGTGCCCTGGCCACGCGCATCCAGGGCATCGCGCCCTACGAGCTGGTCACCGACGGCTCGGAACTGCCCGCCTTCGCCTTCCGTCTGGCCCCCGGCACCGAGGGCATGACGGTCTTCGACGTCTCCCAGGCCATGCGCGCCCGCGGCTGGCACCTGCCCGCGTACACCTTCCCCGCGCCCTGCCAGGACGTCTCCGTCCTGCGTCTCGTCGTACGCACCGGGTTCACGGCCGAACTCGCGGGCATGTTCGTCGCCGACCTGACCGAGGTCACCCACCGACTGCACGGCGGCCGCCCGACACCCCCAGCGCCGCTGAGCCCGCTGGCCGCCCCCTGACGGCGACCCAGACGGAGAGCAGCCGCCGGCATCCCGTCAGCTGCCGAACCGTCGGATCGCCGAACCGTCGACAGCCGAACCGCACCGGCCACGGGCACCTCTACGTTGCCCACCTGCGTAGTTCGGGACGCCACAGCGAGAAGCCGCGCGCCTACCGGGCCGTCCGCCGCACCCCGCTCATCGTGCCCTTCGGTCCGGCCGACGGCGTGACCGTGCCGCCCGTTCCGCTCGGCGAGAGCGCGGTCCTCGGCACCCGGGCCACCGCCACGGCCAAGGCGAAGACCCTCATGACCCCTTATATGAGACGCCGGCTCGGCTACACCTCGACCTGACCGCGCCCGGGCGCGCCGGTCGCGCTTCTGGTGCACGGCTCGGGCGGGGACGGCCGACGACCTCGCCGCGCTGCCCGGCGGTCCGGGCGCCGTCCCGGTGACCGAGCGGACCAGCCCCGGATGCCGTACCGCCGGCAGATTGACGACCTGGCCGCCCGTCGCCCTCGATCCGGCGCACGGCGCGCACCGCGCACGCGGCACGGCCGGCCGAGTACCGGGCGCGAGGGGCGGGCGGCGGCCGACTTCGTCGCCGGTGCCTTCTCGGCGAGCGCCCCGGCCGGGCTGCGGACGGCCCGTGTGCGCACGACGCGGTACACGGATCCGGGCGCGGTGGGGGTCCGTGCGACGAGCGAGGGTATGAAGACGGAGCCGTGGATGCGGACATGCTCGGGTCAATGGGTGCGCAGGAGGATTCCGGGCGCGTGCGGCCAAGGCACGGGATACCGCGGTGGGATTGGGCTGATCCGGTCGCCCCGTTTCCCGGGCCGCACGAAGCACATCTCCCGCCGAGCCTTCGTCTTCCGATATGTCCTGTAGATCCGGGATGTTCCGTGTGTTCAGGGGCACTCAGGAGACAGAGAGAGAAATCCCGGCATTGACGAGGAGTAGTCATGGCTGAGCAGAAGTCGTCCTCGGCGTTCGCCGCGCCCCTGCGGAACGCGGTCTCGACGGTGCGCAGAGTGCCCGGCGCCGGGGCCGTGGCCAAGGCCGCCGAGGGAACATTGGACAAGATCGGAGCCGTCTCGCCCCGGAGCCGTCGGCTGGCCGTGTACGCCGGAGCCGGGATGTTGGGGGTGGCCGGAGTCGTGGAGTGGCCTGTCGCGCTGACCGGTGCTGCGGTGGCCTGGCTCACCCAGCCCCGGCCCGGCCAGGGAACGGAGAACGAGCCGCTGAAGTCGGTCGAGGACACCACGGACGGCGCGAGCCGCGGTGCCTATGTGGCCATGGGCGAGGGTGCCGCGGCGCCGGGCCCGGTACGGGAGGGCGAGATACCAGGTGGTCCGGCGGCACCGGCAACCGAGCCGACCGCACCACCGACAACCGCCGAGACGACCGCACCGACCGCAGCCGCCGAACCGACCGAACCGCCCCCGACCGTCGCGGAGACGCCGCCCACGGGCGCGGCCGCACCGCCCACCGCCCCGACCGCACCACCCACCAGCTGACGTGGGCCGGGGGTGATGCGCGATGGCGCTCGGATTGCCCACGGTGTCGTCCGCCGCCGCGCGGGCCGTGTCCGTGGCGCCCCGGCTGCTGGCCCGGGCGGCCGCGCCGGGGGTCGGCGCTGTCGCGGGGGCGGCTGCCGGGACCGCGCGGGCCGGCGTCAGGAGCCTGGACACGGCCACCCGTATGACGCGGGCGGCGCGCAACGCACTGCTCGGCGCGGAGCGGCAGTGGCGGTCCGGCTCCCGGGCGCACCTCGCGCTGCGGGCGGCCGACCCCGAGCAGGCCCGGGCCGCGGGCGGCCTGCACAAGCTCGCCGGGCATGTCGCCGCGGCGCTCTCGGAGCACCCGGACGTCCTGTTCGCCTACTGGGACGAGGGCCTCGGCCGCCTGGTGGTGGCCGTGGCCGAGGAGACGGTCGCCGACCACGTCGTGGAGCGGGCGGCCGAGCTGGCTGCCCGGCATGGTCTTGTCGCGGCCGGTGACGCCGCCGAGGAGGTCACGCATCCGGCCGACCCGGAGGGCATCCGGGCGGCGTTGGCGACGCTCGCGGCCGACCTGGTCGGTACCGGCATCGGCGTCGCCGGGTATGCCCTGCGACTGCCGCCGTCCCCGCGTGCCGTGACCGCGGTGGTGACGGTGCTGCGGGAGAACCCGCGCTTCCGTGGCCTGGTGCGGGCCCGGTTGGGCGCCGACGCCATGGACCTTCTGCTCACCTGCGCGAACGCCGCGGCCCACGGGGCGGGCCAGACACCCACCGCGCTGCTCCTCGACGGGGCGCTGCGCGGCTGCCAACTCGCGGACACGATGGCGCGGGCGGCCGCCTTCGAGCTCTTCCACGACGAACTGTGCAACCCGGACCGGCCGAGCGTCGGTGCCACCGACCATCCACGTCCGGCCCTGCGCACCACTCCGGCCCAGGAGTACGCCACACACGCCTTCACCGGCAGTGTGCTGGGCGCGGCGGCCACCCTGCTGGTCAAACATGATGTCAGCGAGGCGGCCGAGGCCGTGCTCGCCGGCTCGCCGAAGGCCGCCCGGTACGGGCCGACCGCCTTCGAGGCGGTGCTCGGCGCCGTACTGGCCCGGTCAGGGCTGCTCGTGCGCGACCCGGAGCGGCTGCGGGAGCTGGAACTGACCGGCACGATCGTCCTGCATCCGAGCGCGGTGCGCGGCGAGGACGGGGAACCCGATCCCTGGACGGAGCCGGTGCTGGACGCGGCCCGGCGCGCCGGGCTGCGGATCGTCCTTGTGGACGATCCGGCGCTGGAGGACTTCACCGGCCTCGCCGACCAGGTGGTGGACGCACGGCGACCGTTGGACGACGTGGTGTGCTCCCTGCCCGATGACGCCGGCGCGGTCATCACGGTGGCCCGGCTGTGGTCCGTAAGGGACCACGGGGTGCTGGCCGGGCTGCTCGCCGGAGACATCGCGCTCGCGCTCACCGACGACGGCAGCACGGTCGTCTGGAGCGCCGACGCCCTCGCCCTGCACGGGCTGCCCGACGTGTGGCGGCTGCTGACGGCGATACCGGCCGCACGCCGGGTGGGGCGGCGCTCGCAGGCCCTGGCCAGGTCGGGTGCCGCACTCTCCGGGCTGCTCGTGGCGGTCGGCGAGTCGAAGTCCCGGCGCGGCCGGCTGGCCGCGCTGCCAGGACTGCGCCACGCACCGGTGGACGGCGCCGCCGCGACCGCGCTGCTGTCGGGAGCCGGGGCGGCCCTGCGGGTGACGAGGGCCGAGGCCCCGCATCCCAGGGCCCGGGTGCACTGGCACGAACTCGGCCCGCGGGAAACCCTGGAGCGCCTTGAGCACGAGCGGGAGACGGAACCGCCCGAGGAGCGGGAGCGGACCGCCGGGCCGTCCCGGAGCCCCCTGCTCGCGCCGGTGAGGTGGACGCGGCGGCTAGCCGGAGCAGTACTGAGCGAACTGGACGACCCGCTGACCCCGGTGCTGGCGGTCGGTTCGGCCGCGTCCGCGATCGTCGGCTCGGCCGTGGACGCCCTGCTGGTGGTCGGCGCGCTCGACCTGAACGCGCTGGTCGGCGGCATCCAGCGGTTGCGGGCCGAAAAGGCCGTGTCCGGATTGCTCGCCGATCAGGAACGGCAGGCCCGGGTGGCCGATTCGCCCGACGAGCCGGACACGCACACCGTGGACGCGGCCCGTCTGGCACCGGGCGACGTGATCGACCTGCACACGGACGACGTGGTACCGGCCGACGCCCGGGTCCTGTCGGAGGACGGCCTGGAGGTCGACGAGTCCGCGCTGACCGGGGAGTCGGTGCCGACGGAGAAAACGGCCGATGCGACCCCGCACGTGCCGGTGGCCGACCGGCACTCCATGGTCTTCGAGGGCACGACGGTGGCCGCCGGTCACGCACGTGCGGTCGTGGTGGACACCGGCGAGCGCACCGAGGCCGCCCGCGCCGTCCACCTCGCCGCGCGCACGCCCCCGGCCGCCGGAGTACAGGCCAGGCTGCACGAACTCACCGCGCAGGCCCTGCCATTGACGCTGGGCGGCGGCGCCGCGATCACGGGTCTCGCCCTGCTGCGGGGTACCCCCATCCGAGAAGCGGTCAGCGGGGGCGTCGCCGTCGCCGTGGCCGCCGTACCGGAAGGGCTGCCGCTGGTGGCGACGGTGGCCCAGCTGGCCGCCGCCCGGCGGCTGAGCCGGGCCGGAGTCCTGGTCCGGGCGCCCCGCGCGCTGGAGGCGCTCGGCCGGATGGACACCATCTGCTTCGACAAGACCGGGACGCTCACCGAGAACACCCTGCGCCTGGTGAAAGTGACCGACACCGAAGGGCGGAGCCGCCCGGCGGGCGACGAGGGGGCGGCCGACACCCTGCGGGTGGCGGCCCGGGCCTGCCCCCAGGTCGGTGACACCGACGGACCGCCGGAGCACGCCACGGACGCGGCCGTCCTCGACGCGGCGGAACCCGACCCCGACTGGGAGGAGTCGGAAGACCTTCCGTTCGAGGCGGCCCGCGGATACGCCGCCGCCGTCGGCCGATCCGGCGATGATCCCCACCTGCTGGTGGTGAAGGGAGCACCGGAGACCGTCCTGCCCGCATGCTCCGAACTCCCCGAGCACGCCTCGGAGTCGGCCCAGGCGCTGGCCGCCGAGGGACTGCGGGTCCTTGCGGTCGCCCAGCGTCGGCTGGGGGACGCCGAGACCGCCCCGGACGTCCTCGAACCGCCTCTGGAACAGCTGGAGTTCGTCGGACTGGTCGGCTTTGCCGACACCCCGCGGGAGACCTCCACGGCTCTGGTGCGAGGCCTGTACGAGGAGGGCATACGACCGGTGATGCTCACCGGCGACCACCCTCAGACCGCCCGGGCGATCGCCGCCGAGCTGGGCTGGCCCGAGGACACGGTCGTGGTGACCGGGGACGAGCTCGCCGACGCGGACCGGTCGGGCAGGGCCCGCATGCTGCGCGACGCGGGTGTCGTGGCACGTGTGGCGCCGGAGCAGAAACTGCAGGTCGTCGAAGCGCTGCGGGATGCGGGGCGGGTGGTCGGCATGGTCGGCGACGGCGCCAACGACGCGGCGGCGATCCGCGCCGCCGACATCGGCGTGGGCATCAACGCCCGCGGATCCGCCGCCGCCCGCAACGCCGCCGACCTCGTCCTCACCGACGACGACCTGACGGTCCTGATCGACGCGGTCAGCGAGGGCCGTTCGCTGTGGCACAGCGTCGCGGACGCCGTCGCCATCCTCATAGGCGGCAACGCGGGCGAGATAGGCTTCGGCATCCTCGGCACCCTGCTCGCCGGCCGGGCTCCGCTGTCCACCCGCCAGATGCTGCTGGTCAACCTCTTCACCGACCTGTTCCCGGCGATGGCGGTGGCGGTCACGCCGAAGGAGACGGCAGAGCGGTCGGACCCCGACTCGCCGTCGGCCGTGCTCGGAGCGCCGCTGCTCGGCCAGATCCGGCACCGCGCGCTGACGACCAGCGCGGGCGCGCTCATGGCCTGGCTCATCGGCCGCGGCACACCCGGAACGGCCCGCCGCTCCAGCACGATGGCCCTGACCGCGGTGGTCGGCACCCAGCTCATCCAGACCCTGCTGGACCGACGTGACAGCACACTGGTCCGCCTCGCCTCCCTCGGCTCGGCCGCCGTCCTCGTCGCGCTCATCGAGACACCGGGAGTCAGCCACTTCTTCGGCTGCACGCCACTGGGCCCGATGGCGCTGACCGCCGTGACCGCGTCGATCGCCCTGGCCATCTGGGGCCAGCGCGTCCTGCCCTCCCTGGAGAAGAGGATCGCGGACGCGATACGGCGGCCGTGAGGCTCCGGCCGTCAGCGGCTGACGCGTTCCGTCAGGGGAAACGGACCTCCGCCCTTGCCGTCTCCGGTCGGTGCCGCGGGTGCGCCGACACCGGTGATCGCCTCGGCCGTCCTGTCAGGTCCGCCGGGAGGGGCGTTGGGGTCCCGCCGGGTCTCACCGTGCACGCGGTCGGGCCCGCCGTGGGCGACAGCGCCGGGCTGCTGGGTGCCCGCCGGGGCCCTCGGCCCGCTGCTCCCCGCGAACCGGGCGACCGGCGCCCGTACCGCGGCGGCTCCGCCCACCGAGTGGTCAACGACCGCCTCTGGACCGTCCGGTGAGCAGGGGTGAGACTGAGGGGATCCGACGCCCCGGCCCCAGGACGGTGACCATGGACGACCAGACAGCACCCCCGCGCGTCGAACTCACCCCGCAGGCCGCCGAGCTGGTGCGCCGGCTGCGCGCCGAGCACGGCCCGCTGATGTTCCACCAGTCCGGCGGCTGCTGCGACGGCAGCGCACCCATGTGCTACCCGGACGGCGAGTTCCGCACCGGCGGCTCGGACGTGCTGCTGGCCGAGCTGGCAGTGGACGGCGTCGAGGAGCCGGTCACCTTCTGGATGTCCCGCAGCCAGTTCGAGGCGTGGAGCCACACCCGGCTGATCGTGGACGTTGTACCCGGACGGGGTGGCGGTTTCTCCCTGGAGGCACCCGAGGGGGTGCGTTTTCTCACCCGTTCTCGCGTAGTCGACGGTTAGCCGCCCCGCCGGCCACTCTCGTCTGCTGCACTTCCCTGAGTCCTGAGGTACTTGACGAGACATCAGGGGGTGCGGTGACGCATCGTCAGAGACGACTTGCAGCGACGACCCGAACTGTGTTCACCATTCTCACGACATCCGGCGTGCTGGCCGGTGCGGCCCTGGCGGGGGCGGCACCGGCCGGCGCCGTGTCGGGCACCGGACGGCTCGCGTCCGGCGTCACCTACCGGCAGTTCGACGTCACGGCGGCCAAGGGCACGGTCCACGCCCATCTGCTGACCGTCGACCTGACCAACCCGCACGTCCACGTGGACCTCCTCCACCCTGGCGCGGTGGCCGCACGGTCGCCGGTGTCCACGATGGCGAACGCTGCGGGCGCGGTCGCGGGCGTGAACGGCGACTTCTTCAACATCACCGAGACCCAGCACCCGGGCGTCGAGGCGACCGGCGCGAGCGTCGGCCCCGCGATCGCCGAAGGCCGGCTGCTCAAGGCGGCGGTGCCGAAGGCCCAGCGGTTCGGCCCCTCGCTGCCGCCCGGCACCGACACCACCGACGTCTTCGGCGTCGGCGTGGACCGCCGGGCCCGGCTCGACCGGCTGACGCTGGTCGGGACCGTCCGCACCCCGGCCGGGAACCTCGCGCTGCGGGGGCTCAACCAGTACGCGCTGGCACAGGACTCCATCGGCGCCTACACCGCCGTCTGGGGCTCGGCCTCCCGCAAGCGCGCCACCTGCGGCTCGGACACCAACCGGGCGGCCGGATGCAGCACGGACACCTACGAGGTGCGGATCCGCGGCGGCAAGGTCGTCGCCACCTCCACCAGCCCGGGCAGCGGCGCCATCGCGCCGGGTACGACCGTCCTGCTGGGCCGGGAGGCGGGCGCGGACAAGCTGCGCGACCTCACCAAGGGCGAACGGGTCACGGTAGGGAAGCAGATGGTGGCGTCCGCTTCCAGGGTCCCCTACAGCTTCGCGGTCGGCGGCTACCCCGTGCTGCGCGGCGGCGAGCCGCTGGCCGGGCTCAACGACACCACCGCCGCCGTACGCACCGCCGTGGGATACGCGAGCGGCGGGCACAAGCTGCTGCTGTTCGCACTCGACGGCGCGGCGGCCTACCGTAGCGGTATGACCATCGCCGAAGTCGCCGACGAGATGCGTGGGTTGGGAGCGATCGACGCGTTCAGCCTGGACGGCGGCGGCTCCACGACGCTGGTGGCCCGCACCGCGGGCGACAAGACGGTGAGCGTGCTCAACCACCCGACCGAGAGCCCGGAACGCGCCGTGGCGAACGGGATCGGGGTCTTCTGGAAACCCTGACCGGAAGCCACTGACCGGGTTGCCCCGTCCGCGGCCCTGAGCGTCCGGCTCAGGGCCGCAGACTGCTCACCAGGTCGGCGGTCGCGGTGAGCCCGCTGCTGATGGTGGGCGCCATGCTGGTGCTGGCCAGATAGAAGCCGAGCAGCATACAGACCAGGGCGTGCGAGATCTTCAGCGCGCCCTGGCGCATGAAGAGCACGGCCAGGAACAGAAGCAGCAGCACCACAGAGATGGAAACGGCCATCGCGAACCTCCTCCGCCACGCCCGTTTCGGGGCGTTCGGCCGTAAGTGTGGCGTAGCAGAGGGTAGGTCCGGGCGGTCGACACGTGCCCCGTTCGGGTGGTGTTACGACGCCCGGTGGGTGTCCAGGAAGGCTTCCAGGCCGGCCAGGTCGTCGGTGTTGAAGTAGTCGACGTCGGCAGCGAGCAGTTCGCTCCACAGCGCGTCGCGCGCCGGTCCGGCCACGTCCGGGGTGGCCCAGAACCGTACCGTCTGCCCGTGCGCGTGCGCGTCCTGGATGATGCCGCGCAGCTTCTGCCGCTCGGCCTCCGGGAAGTCGCCCTCGCCGAGCCAGGTGAAGTTGAGGGTCCAGTTGTCGCTGATCAGCGGGACGAAGGAGGCGGGCGCCGAAGTGCCCAGGTCGGTGAGCCGGCCGTCGTAGAAGGCCCGGCGCACGGTCTGCGCCTCCATCGGCGTACGCGCGGCGCGGTCGCCGGAGATGACGTTGGTGACGGCACCGGGGATGACCCGGCCGTGGGCGTACGTCGTGAACAGGTGCTTGTAGCGCCGCAGGTGCCGGTCGAGTTCGAGGTACGTCGACGAGCCCTCGGTCTTGATGTCGATGAGCAGCTGCAACGGCTCGTGCCAACCCCGGTACACGCAGCCGTGGTTGGCCTTCACGATCCGGGCCAGCGGGTCGAGGTAGAGGGACTCCAGGGTGCGGCTCGGGTCGAGGTCGTCCTCGGTGTGGCCGATGAGGAGCTGGTCACCGACGAGGAAGATGTCGGCCTCGACACTGCCGAAGCGGTGGTCGAGGGCGTCGAGGAGGGGGTGGGTGTGCTCGTAGTCGTTGTGGGCGTGGGCACGCCACAGCGGACGCGGGCCGCGGTGGCCGCCGCCCGCCCAGGCCTGCGCGCCGGGCAGCACGACGGCACCGGCGAGGGCGGCACCGAGGGTGGTGAGGGCTCTGCGACGGGTGGTGAGGGCCATGTGCTCTGCCTCCCTTGTAGGGCCATGAGGGACCCAAGGGAGTATGCGGGCGAGCAGAGCCCAAATGGTGTGGGCGTGAGGGGAATTGGCGGGACTGCCACCCCAGGTTCACTTCAGGCGCGCTCAAAGGGGCGCGAGGCTGTATCGAATACGCGGCTTCGCCGCGGGTGCGCGACCAGCTCCCACGCACCCGCAGCCGAGATCCGCCACGTCACGGCGCTTGAAGATCGACCAGTTCGGCCAAGGCCCCCCGATGCACCCCCGCCGTACCAAAGGCAATGGAATTGGCCTTGGCCCGCTTCAGATACAGATGGATCGGATGTTCCCAGGTCATCCCGATCCCCGCATGCAACTGCAGCGCCTCCTCCGCCGCATGCACGGCAACCGGCCCCGCATAAGCCTGCGCAACGGCCACCAGCACATCGGCATCCTCGCCGGAGGCCAGCGCATCGGCGGCTCCCCGCGCGGCGGCCCGAACGTTCACGACCTCCAGCCACAGCTGCGCGAGCCGGTGCTTGAGCGCCTGGAAGCCACCCACCGGCCGGTTGAACTGCTTGCGCTCCTTGAGGTACCGCACGGTCTCGGTCAACGCCCAGTCGGCGACCCCGAACTGCTCGGAGGCCAGCAGCCCGGCCCCGGCCCGCAGCGCGCGCCGTACGGCGGGTTCGGCGTCGCCCACCCGACGCCCGACGGCCCCGTCGAGGGTGACCGTGGCGAGCGGCCGGGTCGGGTCGAAGGACACCTGCGGGGTGACCGTGACGGCCGTCGCCTCGACGGCGTACAGTCCGCCGTCGTCTCCCGGCACCAGCAGCACATCCGCGGCGACCGCGTCCGCGACCCCGGTCAACTCACCGTGCAGACGGTTCTCTTCGACGCGCACGGCCTTGAAGCCGGCGCCCGGAGCGATGTGCAGCCCCACTGCCAGGACACCGACGGTCCGGCCGGAGGCCAGCTTCCCGAGCAGTTCCTCGTCACCGCAGGCCAGCAGCGCCTCCGTGGCCACGACCGCGCTGCTCAGATACGGCACGGGCGCCACCGCCCGCCCCAGCTCCTCGAGGACGACGGCGACCTCGCGGTGCGAGGCGCCCTGGCCGCCCAGCTTCTCCGGCACCAGCAGCCCCGCGAGGCCCATGCCGTCCGCGAGGGCCGCCCAGGCCTTCAGGTCGTGCGGGGCGCCGGACTCGGTGCGCGCGATGACACCGGGCGCGTCGCAGTGGTCGGCGAGCAGGTCCCGTACGGCGGCCCGCAGCGCCTCTTCCTCCTCCGAGTACAGCAGGTCGGGCTGCGTTGTCATCGGGCCAGGTCCTTCCAGGCGACGTCCTTGTCGGTGCGCGGCTCGGCCGGCAGGCCCAGTACACGCTCGGCGACGATGTTCAGCAGGACCTCGCTGGTCCCGCCCTCGATGCTGTTGCCCTTGGCGCGGAGGTAGCGGTAGCCGGCGTCCCGGCCGACGAAGTCCACCAGTTCGGGTCGGCGCATGCTCCAGTCGTCGTACAACAGGCCTTCCTCGCCCCGGAGTTCGACCTCCAGGCCGCTGATCTCCTGGTTGAGGCGGGCGAAGGCGAGTTTCATTCCGGCGCCCTCGGGTCCTGGCTGTCCGGCGACGAGCTGCTGGCGCAGCCGCTCGGCGGTGAGCCGGGCGACCTCGGACTCGACCCACAGCTTCAGCAGCCGCTGGTGCAGGTCGTGGGTGCGCAGTTCGGGGCGTTCACGCCAGGTCCTGGCGACCGGGCCGATCATGCCGCCCTCGCGGGGCAGCCGCATCCCGCCGATGGCGACGCGCTCGTTGTTCAGCGTGGTCTGCGCGACCCGCCAGCCGTCACCGATCCCGCCGAGGCGGCGGGAGTCGGGGATCCGGACATCGGTGAGGAAGACCTCGTTGAACTCGGCCTCGCCGGTGATCTGCCGCAGCGGGCGGACGTCCACGCCCGGGTCGGTCATGTCGCAGATGAAGTAGGTGATGCCGGCGTGCTTGGGCACGTTCGGGTCGGTGCGGGCGATGAGGATGGCCCAGCGGGCGTTGTGCGCACCGGACGTCCACACCTTCTGCCCGTTGACTATCCAGTCCTGGCCCTCCCGGACGGCCCGGGTGCCGAGCGCTGCCAGGTCGGAGCCGGCGCCGGGCTCGCTGAACAGCTGGCACCAGACCTCCTCGCCGATCCACAGCGGCCGCAGATAGCGCTGCTTCTGCTCTTGAGTGCCGTACTTCAGGATGGTCGGCGCGGCCATGCCGAGCCCGATGCCGTTGCGCCGCGAGTCGTTGTCGGGGGCGCCCGCCGCCTCCAGTTCGGCGTCCACCACGACCTGGAGGGAGCGAGGGGCGCCCAGGCCGCCGAGGCCCTCCGGGTAGTGCACCCAGGCGAGTCCCGCGTCGAAGCGGGCCTTGAGGAAGTCCAGTCTGTCCGTGTCGGCCGGCGGGTGCGCGGCCAGCAACTCGGCCGTGCGGCGCCTGAGTTCGGCGGCGTCGGTCATGCGCCGGCTCCCTTCGGTACGACGGTGACCCGGCCGGTGGTGACGCCGTCACCGACCCGCTGCACGGCCGCCGCGGCCTCGGACAACGGGACCCGCTCGCTGATCAGCGGCTTGATGGCACCACTCGCGGCCAGCTCGGTGAGCTGCTCGTGGCAGTGCAGGATCAGCTTGGGGTTCTTGGTGGCGTACAGGCCCCAGTGCAGGCCCATGATCGAGTAGTTCTTCACCAGGGCGTGGTTGAGCGCCGGGCTGGGGATGGTGCCGCTGGCGAAGCCGATGACCACGATCCGGCCCTCGAAGGCGACGACCTTGGTCGACTGCGTGTACGCCTCGCCGCCGACCGGATCGTAGATCACGTCGGCGCCCCGGCCACCGGTGGCCTCCTTCACGGCGGCGACCACGTCCTCGGCGCGCCGGTCGATCACCACGTCACAGCCCAGCCCGCGGGCCACCGCGGCCTTGTCGGCGCCGCCCACCACGCCGATGACGGTCGCCCCGGCCGCCTTCCCGAGCTGTACGGCGGCGCTGCCGACCCCGCCTGCGGCGGCGTGCACCAGCAGCGTCTCGCCGGCCTGGAGTCCCGCCCGGCGGTGCAGTCCGAACCAGCCCGTCTGGTAGCCGATGTGCAGAGCGGCGGCCTCGGCGTCGTCCAGCGCGTCCGGCGCCGGCAGCAGGGCGGCCGCGTCCGCGACCGCGTACTCGGCGAAACCGCCGTACGGCAGCGCGGGGTTGGCGATCACCCGGCGCCCGTCCTCGGTCTCACCGCAGATCTCCACACCGGGGGTGAACGGCAGCGGGGGGCGCACCTGGTAGTGGCCCCGGCACATCAGCACATCGGGGAAGTTGATGTTGGCGGCGCGCACCCTCAGCAGGACCTGGCCGTCGCCCGGCGTGGGCCGCTCCGCCTCCTGGAGCCGCATCACCTCGCTCGGCTCGCCGTTCTCGTGCACTTGCCATGCCTGCATGCGGTGCCTCCACAGACTGCTGCGTCAGGGTCCACCGCATACTAAGCGGTCGCTTGCCACTGAGGGAACAGCCGGCGGCACAGCGGACGCGTCACGTCGTGCGCCTCGGCCGCGCCCGCACGTGCATCCGCTCCCCCTGCGGCCCGAACAGGCTGAGGAACTCCACCGGCCCGTCGCCCGTCGACCCGAACCAGTGCGGCACCCGGGTGTCGAACTCGGCCGCCTCCCCCGCGCCCAGGACGACGTCATGCTCGCCGAGCACCAGGCGCAGCTTCCCGGACAGCACGTACAACCACTCGTAGCCCTCGTGGGTCCGCAGCTCGGGATCGAGTTTCCGCTTCGGTTCGAGCACCTTGAAGGCCTGAAGGCCGCCGGGCTGCCGGGTCAGCGGCAAGAAGGTACGGCCGTACCGCTCCATCGGCTTGGCCCGCACCCGGGGATCCCCGACCGGCGGGGCGCCGACCAGTTCGTCCAGGGGCACC
Organism: Streptomyces sp. NPDC111744; assembly: GCF_055634995.1. Classification (NCBI taxonomy): domain Bacteria; kingdom Bacillati; phylum Actinomycetota; class Actinomycetes; order Kitasatosporales; family Streptomycetaceae; genus Streptomyces; species Streptomyces sp. NPDC111744. The sequence continues at coordinate 202,162 of NZ_JBVKCG010000015.1, read as the reverse complement.
TGATGGGCCTGCGCGATCGGCAGCAGCAGCTCCAGGCTGGGCTTGCGCAGCCCCGCTTCCAGCCGGGAGAGGGTGCTGACCGAGATGCCGGTGGTCTCGGAGAGGGCGGCGAGGGTGACCTCCCGCTCCTTGCGGAGCCGGCGCAGCCGGGGGCCCACTCCCGCGAGAACGTCGTCCGTAGTCATGGATGCATTGCAGTTTCGGCAAAGACGTTTGTCAATACGGCAGGGGGTGCGCGACCGTCGCCAACGGAGGTGGTCACCATGACCGATACGTACGAAGTGGTCGTCGTCGGAGGCGGCGCGGCCGGGCTGTCCGCGGCCCTGGTCCTGGGCCGGGCCAGGCGCCGCACCCTGGTCGTCGACACGGGCGAGCCGCGCAACGCCCCCGCCGCCCATATGCAGGGCTTTCTGTCCCGGGACGGCATGCCGCCCGCGGAGTTCCTCGCCGTCGGCCGCGAGGAGATCGCGCGATACGGCGTGGAGCTGGTCCGGGACCGGGCGGTGGACGCTGCCAGGGACGGCGACTTCACGGTGTCGCTGGCGAGCGGAGGCAAGGTCCGGGCCCGGCAGCTGGTGGTGGCCACCGGCCTCAGGGACGAGCTGCCACCCGTGCCCGGCGTGGCCGAGCGGTTCGGCCGCGATGTGGTGCACTGCCCGTACTGCCACGGCTGGGAGGTCCGCGACCAGGCCTTCGGCGTGCTGGCCACGACCCCGATGAGCGTGCACCAGGCACTGATGGTCACCCAGTGGTCCAAGGACGTCACCCTCTTCCTGCACCGGGTCCCCGAGTCGGAGCTGACCGACGACGACCTGCGGCGGCTGACCGTGGCCGGGGTCCGGGTGGTGCCCGGCGAGGTCGCGGCACTGCGGATCGAGGACGACCGGCTCACGGGTGTGCGGCTCATCGACGGGAGCGTGCACCGGCGGGAGGCCCTGTTCGTCGCCCCGCGCCCGGTTCCGCAGAACGACCTGCTGCTGAAGCTGGGTGCGGAGCTGCGGGAGACTCCCTTCGGCGCCTACCCGGTGATCGACGAGCGGGGCCTGACGACCGTGCCCGGGCTGTGGGCGGCCGGCAACGCGAGCGGGTTCGCCGAGCAGGTGGTCAACGCGGTCAGCCGTGGCTACCGCGCCGGTGCGGCGATCAACGGCGAGCTGCTCTTCGCGGACCTGGACGCCGTCGTGCGGGTGTAGTCCGGACCCACCCGTTGCACCATTGGCTGCATGCTGCTGACCCGGCTCGCCGAAGTGTCCCGGGACGTCGCCGCCACCGCGGCCCGGTCCCGAAAGACCGCGCTGCTCGCCGGCCTCTTCCGGGAGACGGCCCCGGACGACGTACCGATCGTCATCCCCTATCTCGCCGGCCGTCTCCCGCAGGGCCGCCTCGGCGTCGGCTGGAAGGTGCTGAGCCGGCCGGTCCCGCCGGCCGCCGAGCCGTCCCTCACCGTCCGCGAGGTCGATGCCCGGCTCACCGAGCTGGGCAAGGTCGCCGGGCCCGGTTCGCAGGCCGAACGCGCCCGGATCGTCGCCGAGCTGATGGGTGCGGCGACGGCCGACGAGCAGCGCTTCCTGCTGGGGCTGATCACCGGTGAGGTACGGCAGGGCGCCCTGGACGCGGTGGCCGTCGAGGGGCTCGCGCAGGCGACCGGCGCGGACGCGGCCGACGTGCGCCGGGCGGTGATGCTCGCCGGGTCCCTCCAGACGGTGGCCGAGGCGCTGCTCGCGGACGGCCCGCCGGCCCTCGACCGCTTCCGGCTCACCGTAGGCCGCCCGGTGCTGCCCATGCTGGCGCACACCGCCTCCTCGGTCGCCGAGGCGGTCGGGAAACTGGGCGCCTGTGCGGTCGAGGAGAAGCTGGACGGCATCCGGGTCCAGGTCCACCGGGACGGCGACACGGTACGGATCTACACCCGCACGCTGGACGACATCACCGACCGCCTCCCCGAAGTGACCTCCGCCGCACTGGAATTGACGGGCGACCGGTTCATCCTGGACGGCGAGGTGATCTCCTTCGACGCCGACGGCCGCCCCCGCTCCTTCCAGGAGACGGCGGGCCGGGTCGGCTCCCGGACGGACGTGGCGAAGGTCGCCCGGGAGGTCCCGGTCTCCCCCGTGTTCTTCGACGCGCTCTCGGTCGGCGACCACGATCTCCTCGACCTCCCCTTCGCCGAACGGCACACGGAGCTGGCCCGTCTGGTCCCCGAGCCGATGCGGGTCCGCCGGGCGCTGGTGTCCGGGCCCGAGGACACGGCAGCCGCCGAGGAGTTCCTCGCCGCCACCCTGGCCCGCGGCCACGAGGGCGTGGTCGTCAAGACCCTGGACGCTCCTTACAGCGCGGGCCGGCGCGGCGCCTCCTGGCTGAAGGTCAAGCCGGTGCACACCCTCGACCTGGTCGTCCTGGCCGCCGAGTGGGGGCACGGCAGGCGCACCGGCAAGCTCTCCAACCTCCACCTCGGCGCCCGCACCCCGGACGGCGGCTTCGCCATGCTCGGCAAGACCTTCAAGGGCATGACCGACGCGATGCTGGAGTGGCAGACCGCCCGGCTCCGGGAGCTGGAGGTCTCGGACAACGGCTGGGTGGTGACCGTACGCCCCGAACTCGTCGTCGAGATCGCCTACGACGGCATCCAGAGGTCCTCCCGCTACCCGGCCGGCGTCACCCTGCGCTTCGCCCGGGTCGTCCGCTATCGCGAGGACAAGCGGCCGGAGGAGGCCGATACGGTGGAGACCCTGCTGGCCGCCCACCCGGAGGTACGGCCTTGACGGAGCCGAGGCGAAGCGCCGGACTGCTCTTGTTCCGGCACACCGACGACGGCGTCGAGGTGTTGCTCGGCCATATGGGCGGCCCCTACTTCGCGAAGAAGGACGCGGGCGCGTGGACCGTCCCCAAGGGCGAGTACGAGCCCGGCGAACCCGCCTGGGAGGCGGCCCGCCGTGAGTTCCAGGAGGAGCTGGGCCTGCCGCCGGACGGCGAGGCGCTCGACCTCGGCGAGGTCCGGCAGACCAACGGCAAGATCGTGACGGCGTGGGCGATCGAGGCGGACCTGGACCCGGCCGCGATCGAACCCGGCACCTTCACGATGGAGTGGCCGCCGCGGTCGGGCCGGATCCAGGAGTTCCCCGAGCTGGACCGCGTGGCCTGGCTCCGCCCCGACCGGGCCCGTGAGGTGATCGTCAAGGCGCAGGCCGCGTTTCTCGACCGGCTGGCTGAGCACACGGACTGAACAGATGCGTACGCGTTGCGGTTCACCGGACCGCGCGCGAAGGTCGAAGCAAGCCCGCTCCCAGGGAGGTCAGCCATGCCCATCGCGACGGTGAACCCGGCGACCGGTGAGACGCTCGAAACGTTCGACGCCATGGACGAGGACGAACTCGAACGCCGGCTCGAACTCGCGGAGGCGACGTTCCGCACGTACCGCACGACCAGCTTCGCCGAGCGCGCCCGGCTGCTGCACCGGGCCGCCGACCTGCTGGACGCGGACCAGGACGACATCGCACGCACGATGACCACGGAGATGGGCAAGCCGCTGGCGCAGGCCCGCGCGGAGGCCGCGAAGTGCGCGAAGGCGATGCGCTGGTACGCCGACCACGCGGAGGAGCTGCTGGCCGACGAGGAGCCGGCGGAGACGGATGTGAAGGAGTCGGGGGCGTCGCGGGTGCGGGTGCGCTACCGCCCGCTCGGGCCGGTGCTGGCCGTGATGCCGTGGAACTTCCCGCTCTGGCAGGTGGTCCGGTTCGCCGCGCCGGCGCTGATGGCCGGCAATGTGGGCCTGCTCAAGCACGCGTCGAACGTTCCGCAGACCGCCCTGTATCTGGAGGACCTCTTCCACCGGGCGGGTTTCCGGGAGGGCTGCTTCCAGACCCTGCTGATCGGTTCCGGAGCGGTCGACGACATCCTGCGCGACGAGCGGGTGCGGGCGGCCACGCTCACCGGCAGCGAACCCGCGGGCCGCGCGGTCGCCGCCACCGCCGGCGAGATGATCAAGAAGACGGTGCTGGAACTGGGCGGCAGCGACCCCTACGTGGTGATGCCGTCGGCGGACATCGACCGCGCCGCGAAGATCGCGGTGACCGCGCGGGTGCAGAACAACGGGCAGTCGTGCATCGCCGCGAAGCGGTTCATCGTGCACACGGATGTCTACGACGCGTTCGCCGAGCGGTTCGTCGCGGGCATGGAGGCGCTGCGGACGGGCGACCCGATGGACGAGGAAACGGACGTCGGGCCGCTGTCGAGCGAACAGGGACGGGCCGACCTGGAGGAGCTCGTCGAGGACGCGAAGCGGTCGGGTGCGCGGGTGCTGTGCGGCGGGGAGCGGCCGGAGGGGCCCGGCTGGTACTACCCGCCGACCGTGCTCGCCGGGATCCACCGCGATATGCGCATCCACCGCGAGGAGGCGTTCGGGCCGGTGGCCACGCTCTACCGGGCCGCGGACCTGGACGAGGCGGTTCTCATCGCCAACGACTCGCCCTTCGGACTGAGTTCGAACGTGTGGACGCGGGACGAGGCCGAGGTGGACCGGTTCGTACGGGATCTGGAGGCCGGTGGCGTGTTCGTCAACGGCATGACCGCCTCCCACCCGGCGTTTCCGTTCGGAGGTGTGAAGCGGTCCGGATACGGGCGTGAGCTGTCCGGGCACGGAATCCGGGAGTTCTGCAACATCACCACCGTTTGGCAGGGTGCGTGACGGTCGCGCGGCTACGATCCGTGTGTGAACCGGGAAGTGACTCTGCCTCTGATCGTCGACGACCGCGGTACCTTGCAGGTGGCCGCGGCCGACGTGAGTAAGTTGTTGCGGACCGTGGGCGGGCGGTGGGTGCGGCTGGTGGAGGCCGGGGAGAGCGGGCTGGACGAGGACACGGTGGCCGCGCTGACCATCGAGCTGGCGAAGCTCGCCGACCGGATCGACGTGGCTTGTATCGCCCACAGCAGCGGGCAGGGCCCCGTTACGTAAGTCCGGGCAGCGACGTCCAGAACATCTCCTCGTACGCCTGGAGCAACCTGCCGTAGGTGTACACCCGCTTCTCGTCCAGGCGGCCCGAGTCGAGTCCCGCTTCCACCGCCGCCTCCGCCTGCCGCTCCAGGGCCGGGGCCGGTTCCGCGAAGAAGTCGAAGAAGGCGCAGGCCTCGTCCGTGAAGCCGTAGTGCGAGCGCAGGCCCTCGGCGATGCGGGCGCAATAGGTCCCCCAGGTCGCGAAGTTGGCCGTGACGGCCAGGACGGCGTCCGTCGGGGTCGCGTTCAGGGCGAGCCAGGAGATGTACGCCGGGTATGCCTGGCAGCCCGGTAGGGGTTCGTACGCTTGCAGGCGCCGATCATCCACTTCGCACGCCGCGGTGAGCGCGCCCAGCCGCTCTGCCGCCAGTTCCTCGCCCTCGGCCAGCATGGTGAAGAACCCGGCGGCCGCGGGCTCCTCGGCGGCGCGCTGCGCCAGATGCAGGAACGCGCGGTGGTCGGCGGGAATCACGTGGAGTTGTTCCAGGGCAAGTGCGGCGAGTGTCTCCAGGCTCGCCCGGCCGCTGGCGACGAGGGGGACCAGTGGATTGGCGTTCGGGTCCGGGGCAAGCTCTGACCTGGCCGTTTCCAGCATTTCGGTGGCCGTGCCGGGCATCGCGTCCTCCTCGTCTGGATACCTCTGTGCTGATCCGACCCTGACACGGGGTCACCGGTTCGGAGTAGTCCGGCGAGAGATCGTCGCTCTCACGGGTGATCGTGAGGGGACCACCTCCTGAGGTGAACCACCTCTCTGACCGGTCGGGCCAAAACCCGCCGGAAGGCTGAAAGCAGGCACGGTTCATGGCGACTTTGTGCAAACCCTCAGTGTCGGTCCCGGAGTACGTGATCACGATGGAGGAGACGCTCGAACTGGCGCGCTCCCACCACGAGAACCACCCGCAGCTGCCTTTGGCGCTGAGACTGATCGAGAACACGGGAGTTCGCACCCGGCACATCGTGCAGCCGATCGAGGAAACCCTCAAGCACCCCGGCTTCGAGGAGCGCAACAAGCTCTACGAGGTCGAGGCCAAGGCCCGGGTCCCCGCAGTGATCCAGCGAGCGCTCGACGACGCCGAACTGCTCACCAGCGACATCGACGTGATCATCTACGTCTCGTGCACGGGCTTCATGATGCCCTCGCTCACGGCGTGGCTGATCAACGAAATGGACTTCGACTCCACCACCCGCCAGCTCCCCATCGCGCAGCTCGGCTGCGCGGCCGGCGGAGCGGCGATCAACCGGGCGCACGACTTCTGCTCGGCGTACCCGGACGCCAACGCGCTCATCGTGGCCTGCGAGTTCTGCTCGCTGTGCTACCAGCCGACCGACCTCGGCGTCGGCTCGCTGCTCTCCAACGGCCTCTTCGGTGACGGCATAGCCGCCGCCGTGGTCCGCGGCAAGGGCGGCACCGGCGTCGAGCTCGAGCGCAACGGTTCGTACCTGATCCCCAAGACCGAGGAGTGGATCATGTACGACGTCCGGGCCACCGGGTTCCACTTCCTGCTGGACAAGCGGGTCCCGGCGACCATGGAACCGCTCGCGCCGGCTCTCCAGGACCTGGCAGGGCTGCACGGCTGGGACGCGTCCGACCTGGACTTCTACATAGTCCACGCGGGCGGGCCGCGGATCCTGGACGACCTGAGCAAGTTCCTCCAGGTCGATCCGCACGCGTTCCGGTTCAGCCGGTCCACGCTCACCGAGTACGGCAACATCGCCAGCGCCGTCGTCCTGGACGCACTGCGCCGGATGTTCGACGAGGGCGGTGCCGAGCACCAGGCGCGCGGCCTGCTGGCCGGCTTCGGTCCCGGCATCACCGCGGAAATGTCGCTGGGTCGCTGGCGGCGTTCGGACGAAGAGGCGGCATGACCGAAGAGACGCTCACCGAACCCCTGGACCCGGCCGCCGAGTCCGCCTGTCCGGTCCGGCACTGGCAGGTGCCGGACCTGGCGGGGGTGGACTTCGACCCCACTCTGGCCGAGCTGATGCGCGAGGGCCCGGTCACCCGGATCGAGCTCCCCAACGGCGAGGGCTGGGCCTGGCTGGTCACCCGGTACGACGACGTACGGATGGTGGCCAACGATCCCCGGTTCAGCCGCGAGGCGGTGATGGAGCAGCCGGTCACCCGGCTCGCCCCGCACTTCATCCCGGACCGCGGCGCGGTCGGCTTCCTCGACCCGCCCGACCACACCCGGCTGCGCCGGTCGGTGGCCTCCGCGCTCACCACCAAGGGTGTGGAACGGGTCCGCGAGAAGGCGCGCCGGATGCTGGACGAACTCATCGACGAACTCGTCCAGGACGGCCCGCCCGCCGACCTCACGGCGACGGTGCTGAGCCCCTTCCCCATCGCGGTGATCTGCGAGGTGATGGGAGTTCCGGCCGCCGACCGGCACACCATGCACATCTGGACCCAGCTGATCCTGTCCTCCAGCCACGGCAAGGAGGTCAGCGAGAAGGCCAAACGCGAGATGAGCGCCTACTTCGGCGACCTTGTCGCGCTGCGCGAGGGCAGTTCGGGCGAGGACGTGGCCTCCCTGCTGGGCGCGGCCGTGGGCCGCGGCGAGGTCACCCTGGAGGAGGCCGTCGGTCTCGCCGTCCTCCTCCAGATCGGCGGCGAGGCGGTCACCAACAACAGCGGGCAGATGTTCTACCTGCTGCTGACCCGCCCCGACCTCCTTGACCGGCTGCGCACCGAGCCGGAGATCCGCCCCCGGGCGATCGACGAACTGCTGCGCTACATCCCGCACCGCAGCGCGGTGGGACTGTCCCGGGTCGCCACGGAGGACGTGGAGATCAAGGGCGTACGGATCCGCGCGGGCGACCCGATCTATGTCTCGTACCTGGCCGCCAACCGCGACCCGGAGGTCTTCCCGGACCCGGAGACGATCGACTTCACCCGCAGTCCCAACCCGCATGTGTCCTTCGGGTTCGGCCCGCACTACTGCCCCGGCGGCCAGCTCGGCAGGCTGGAGGAGGAGCTGTTGGTCGACGCCCTCCTCGACCGGCTGCCCGGGCTGCGGCTCGCCGTGCCCCCGGAGCAGGTCCCGTTCAGGAAGGGCGCGTTGATCCGGGGACCCGAGGCCCTTCCGGTGACCTGGTGAGGGCCCGGTGACGGCGATGGAGGGACTCCTCGTACCGCCGGGCCACGGGCGCGTGGTCCACACGCCGGCCCAGCGTGTCACGTTCAAGGTGACGGGCACGCACTCGCGGACGGCCTCCACCTTCGAGGTGGAGGTCCCGCCGGGCTTCGACGTGGGCGCCCATGTGCACACCCGCAGCGAGGAGTTGTTCTACGTACTCGAAGGCGAGCTGGACGTCCTCGCCTTCGAGCCCCGTATCCGCACTCCCGACAACTGGCAGAAGTGGGAGTCGAGTTCGGGCACGAGGGTGGTGCGGGCGACCCCGGGCACGGTGATCGTCGTACCACCGGGGTGCCCGCACGCCTTCGCCAACCCTACGGAGACACCGGCGCGGATGTTCTTCCAGGCGTCTCCCCCACCGGATCACGAGCGCTACTTCGAGGAGTTGCTGGAGATCCTGGGCGCGGACGGTCCCCCGGACCACGAGGCGATCGAGGAACTACGCAGGCGTTACGACATCGAGCAACTGACGCCTCTGAAGCACCAGTGAGGAGACTTGCCCCTGGGGGCTACCGGATGGGCATCCCCGACAGTGTGCGAGCGATCACCAACCGCTGCACCTCGCTCGTACCCTCGAAGATCGTGTAGATCGCGGCGTCGCGGTGCATCCGCTCCACCGGGTACTCCCGTGTGTAGCCGTTGCCGCCCAGGATCTGGATCGCCTGGGCGGTGACCTTCTTCGCGGTCTCGCTGGCGAACAGCTTCGACATCGAGCCCTCGGCGGCGGTGAACTGCTTACCGTTCACCGCCATCCAGGACGCACGCCACACCAGCAGCCGGGCCGCGTCGATGGACGTACGCATGTCCGCGAGCTGGAAGGCGACGCCCTGGTTGTCGATGATCGGCCGCCCGAACTGCTCACGGGTCTTGGCGTAGTCGAGGGCGACTTCGTAGGCGGCACGTGCCGTACCGACGGCCATCGCACCGACGGCGGGGCGCGAGGCCTCGAACGTCGCCATCGCCGCGTTCTTGACCCGCTCGCCGCCGGTCTTCGCCCGCTCACGGGCCCGTGCGAGGCGCTCGTCCAGCTTCTCCTTGCCGCCGAGCAGGCAGGAGCCCGGCACCCGGACGCCGTCCAGGATGACCTCGGCGGTGTGCGAGGCACGGATCCCGTGCTTCTTGAACTTCTGGCCCTGGGCGAGCCCGGGGGTGCCCGCCGGGACGATGAAGGACGCGTGGCCCTTGGAGCCGAGCTCCGGGTCGACGACCGCGACGACGACGTGGACGTTGGCGATACCGCCGTTGGTCGCCCAGGTCTTGGTCCCGTTGATCACCCACTCGTCCTTGGCCTCGTCGTAGACGGCCCGGGTGCGCATGGAGGCCACGTCGGAGCCGGCGTCGGGCTCGGAGGAGCAGAACGCGGCGACCTTGACGTCGTCGGTGTCGCCGTACATCTGGGGGATCCAGGTGCCGATCTGCTCCTCGGTGCCGTTGGCGAGGACGCCGACGGCGGCGAGACCCGTGCCCACAATGGAGAGGGCGATGCCCGCGTCGCCCCAGAACAGCTCCTCCATGGCCATCGGGATGCCGAGGCCGGTGGGGTCGAAGTACTGCTGGGCGTAGAAGTCGAGGGAGTAGATGCCGACCTTCGCGGCCTCCTGGATGACCGGCCAGGGAGTCTCCTCACGCTCGTCCCATTCGGCGGCCGCGGGCCGGATGACGTCGGCGGCGAAGCCGTGCAGCCAGTCCCGGACCTCCTTCTGTTCGTCGTTGAGCTCCATGGTGAACTCGGCCATGACCCCTCCAGCGGCGGCGCAAAATGTGTTACTAGCGGTAACAACAGTCTGTTACTCGTCAGTAGGAAAAGTCAACTCCCAAGGTCACCTCGGCAGCCAGTTCGATGGCGGACTGCTGTCAGGTGTTAGTTTTCGCAGGCGTCACCGAAACAGCACGGGGTGGGGAGAGCACATGGACACCACACAGCGGACCGAACAGCAGCGGTCCGCCGACCGCCGACGGCGAGAGCTGTTGGAGGCCGCGGACCGCGTGGTGCTGCGCGACGGCCCCCAAGCCTCGATGAACGCGATCGCGGCCGAGGCCGGCATCACCAAACCGATCCTCTATCGCCACTTCGGCGACAAGGGCGGGCTTTACGCGGCCCTTGCCAAGCGGCACACGGACGCGTTGCTGAACTCGCTGCGGGAGGCTCTCGACGCGCCCGCGGACCGACGTGAGCGGGTCGAGGCCACGTTGGACACCTACCTCGCGGCGATCGAGGCGCGGCCCCAGGTGTACCGGTTCCTGATGCATCCTGCCGAGGGCGGCACGGGGACCGATCAAGGATTTGACGTCGGGAAGCACAGTGCTCCGCTGCTGCGGCGGATGGGCGAGGAGTTGGCTCAGGTCATCGAGGACCGTCTGGACCTCGGGCCCGGGAGTCAGCAGCTGGCTCGGGTGTGGGGGCATGGGATCGTCGGGATGATGCATGCGGCCGGGGACTGGTGGCTGGGAGAGCGGCCCTGTTCTCGTGCAGAGTTGGTGAAGAGTTTGGCGGACTTGTTGTGGGGGCGGTTGGCGGCTGCGGGGGACAAGATCGGCGGTCCGGGGTTCTGAAGGTCTGAAGGCGGTGGATGTCCTCATCGGCGCCAGGAAGCCTTGGTCACCTGTCGCATCAGCCTCCGCTTTCGCCAGCCCGTCACATGGTCGGCGTACACCCTGCCCTCCAAGTGGTCCGTCTCGTGCTGCAGGCATCTCGCGAAGAAGCCCGTGCCGTGGATCGTGACCGGTTCTCCCGTTGCCGTGACGCCCTCCACCACCGCCTGGTCGTACCGTTCCGTCCCCGCCTCCAGGCCCGGCAGGGACAGGCAGCCCTCCGGGCCGCGGACCGTCACGCCGTCCGTCTCCACCAGACGGGGGTTCACCACATGGCCCAGGTGCCGTACGTCCTCGTCGTCGGGGCAGTCGAAGACGAAAACCCGCAGCGGCTCACCCACCTGGTTCGCCGCCAGGCCGACACCCTCCGACGCGTACATCGTCGCGAACAAGTCCTCCACCAGACGGGAGAGTTCGGGGCCGAAGTCGGTGACCTCCGCGCAGCGGGCGTGCAGGACGGGGTCGCCGAGCAGGGTGAGGGGCCGGACCCGCCCGTGGGCGCCCGGAATGGAACCGTGTCGCATGGCCGCAAGGGTACGGTTCGAATCGGCCCCTGCCCGCCGCGCAGGCGAGGGCCGGAATTCGGGTGTGCGAATGGATCTCGATAGGCTGAGGTGCACACCACGCTGCCGAATGGCTGAGGCGCGGCGCGTACGCAAGGAGGATCGAGAACTGATGGCAGGCAACTCGGACCCGCTCACGCCGCGGGCCAAGATCGCCGTGACCGCGGGCAAGGCGGTCGCGGCGGCGTCCCGTGCCGCGGGACGCGGCAGCGGATCCGTGATCGGCGGCCGGGTCGCACTCAAACTCGACCCCGACCTTCTCGCCCGGCTCGCCCAGAACCTGGACGTCACGCTCGTCTCGGCGACCAACGGCAAGACGACCACGACCCGGCTCATCGCCGAGGCACTGAAGGCCGCGGGGCCGGTCGTCTCCAACGCGCTCGGCGCCAACATGCCCGCCGGTATCACCTCGGCGCTGGCCGGCGGCTCCGACGCCAAGTTCGGTGTCATCGAGGTCGACGAGAAGTACCTCGCCGGGGTGGCCCGGGACACCGACCCCAAGTGCATCGCGCTGCTCAACCTCTCCCGCGACCAGCTCGACCGGGCCGCCGAGACCCGGATGCTCGCCGAGAACTGGCGGGAGGGCCTGGCCGGGTCGAAGGCTGTCATCGTGGCGAACTGCGACGACCCGCTGGTGGTGTGGGCCGCGTCCTCCTCCCCCAATGTGATCTGGGTCGCCGCCGGGCAGATGTGGAAGGACGACGCCTGGTCCTGCCCGTCCTGCGGTGGTGTGATGCAGCGCCCTGGCGACGACTGGTTCTGCGGTGAGTGCGGGTTCCGGCGCCCGACACCGAGCTGGGTGCTGTCCGGGGACCATGTGCTCGACCCGCACGGGTCCGCCTGGCCGATCCATCTCCAGCTGCCCGGGCGCGCCAACAAGGCCAACGCGGCCTCCTCGGCCGCCGTCGCCGCCGTCTTCGGAGTGCCGCCGCAGGTCGCCCTGGAACGGATGTACCAGGTGCAGGCCGTCGCGGGACGGTACGACGTCGTGCAGTTCCAGGGGCGCGACCTGCGGCTGCTGCTCGCGAAGAACCCGGCCGGCTGGCTGGAGACGTTCTCGCTGATCGACCCGCCGCCGACCCCGGTGATCCTCTCCGTGAACGCGCGCGGCGCGGACGGCACCGACACCTCCTGGCTGTGGGACGTGGACTACACCCGCCTCACCGGCCACCCGATCTTCGTGCTCGGCGACCGCAAGCTGGACCTCGCGGTGCGTCTTGAGGTCGCGAACCAGCACTTCCAGGTCTGCGACTCCCTCGACCAGGCCGTGCAGATGGCCCCGCCCGGCCGGATCGAGGTCATCGCGAACTACACCGCGTTCCAGGATCTGCGCCGCCGCGTCGGCAACTGACTGACCCCGAAGGACGATCATTGATGAGCGACAACCAACTGCGGCTGGTGTGGATCTACCCGGACCTGCTCAGCACCTACGGCGACCAGGGCAACGCCCTCGTCGTGGAGCGCCGGGCGCGGCAGCGCGGTCTCGACGTGGCCCGGCTGGACGTGCGCAGCGACCAGCCGATCCCGACCTCCGGCGACATCTACCTGATCGGCGGCGGCGAGGACCGTCCGCAGCGGCTGGCCGCCGAGCGGCTGCGCCGCGACGGTCACCTGTACCGGGCCGTGGAGAACGGCGCGATCGTGTTCTCGGTGTGCGCCGGCTACCAGATCCTCGGGCACGAGTTCATCAACGACCTGGGCCAGCGTGAGCCGGGCCTCGGCCTGCTCGACGTGACGACCGTGCGCGGCACCGGCGAGCGGTGCGTCGGTGACGTCCTCGCCGACATCGACCCGCGCCTCGGGCTGCCCCAGCTCACCGGGTTCGAGAACCACCAGGGCATCACCCAGCTCGGCCCCACCGCCCGCCCCCTCGCCCGCGTCCAGCTGGGCCGGGGCAACGGCACCGGCGACGGCACGGAGGGCGCGTACAACGACACCGTCTTCGGCACGTACATGCACGGGCCGGTCCTCGCCCGCAACCCGCTCATCGCCGACCTGCTGCTGAAGCTGGCGCTCGACGTGAACGCCCTGCCGCCGATCGACGACCGGTGGTACGAGGCCCTGCGCACCGAGCGGATCGCGTCCGCGCAGCAGCCCGCCTGACCGTACCCGAGTGGTCGATTACGGGCCCGCCTGACGGGGTGTCCGCTCACATGTGCGGGCGCGTCCAGCAGGCGGACGCACGGTACGGCGAGACCCCCTCGCGCGGGTAGGGTGACGGCGATGACAGCCGGACAGCGTGGTCCGGCCTTCGGCCCACGTGGAGAAGGTTGTTTCGGGCTATGCGCATTGGTGTCCTCACGTCCGGCGGCGACTGCCCCGGCCTGAACGCCGTCATCCGGTCCGTCGTGCACCGTGCCGTCGTCGACCACGGCGACGAGGTCATCGGCTTCCGGGACGGCTGGAAGGGCCTCCTGGAATGCGACTATCTCAAGCTCGACCTCGACGCCGTGGCCGGCATCCTGGCCCGCGGCGGCACGATCCTCGGTTCCTCCCGGGTCCAGCCCTCGCATCTGCGGGACGGCGTGGAGCGGGCCAGGGGCCATGTCGCCGAACTCGGACTCGACGCGATCATCCCGATCGGCGGTGAGGGCACGCTGAAGGCGGCCCGGCTGATGTCCGATGCCGGTCTGCCGATCGTCGGCGTGCCGAAGACCATCGACAACGACATCGCTGTCACCGACGTGACCTTCGGCTTCGACACGGCCGTGGGTGTGGCGACCGAGGCCCTCGACCGGCTGAAGACCACCGCCGAGTCCCACCAGCGGGTCCTCGTCGTCGAGGTCATGGGCCGGCACACCGGCTGGATCGCCCTGCACTCCGGCATGGCGGCCGGCGCCCACGCCGTCGTCGTGCCGGAACGCCCCTTCGACATCGAGGAGTTGGCCCGCCGGGTCGGCGAGCGTTTCGAGGCCGGGAAGCGGTTCGCGATCGTCGTCGCGGCGGAGGGGGCCAAGCCGAAGGCGGGCACGATGGCCTTCGACGAGGGTGGCAAGGACATCTACGGCCACGAGCGGTTCGCCGGGATCGCCCGGCAGCTCTCCATCGAGCTGGAGCAGCGGCTCGGCAAGGAGGCGCGGCCGGTCATCCTCGGGCATGTACAGCGGGGTGGGACGCCGACGGCGTACGACCGGGTGCTGGCGACGCGGTTCGGATGGCATGCGGTGGAGGCCGTGCACCGGGGGAACTTCGGTCATATGACGGCGCTCCGGGGGACGGACATCGTGATGGTGCCGCTCGCGGAGGCGGTGGAGACGTTGAAGACGGTTCCCGCGGAGCGGTACGAGGAAGCGGAGACCGTGCTTTAGGGACCCGGTCACAGAGATGACCCCGGCCGGTTCTAGTCTTGTGGGCGGCAGAAACGCACAACCCCCCACGAATCAGGAGCCACCGGATGGATCACAGCGGGCACGGCATGACCCTGGACTTGCCGCCGTTCACGCTGGGGCGGGGGCTGGAGTGGTCGACGGATCCCTTCTTTCTCCTGGCCTGTGTCGCGGGGCTCGCGCTGTACGGGTGGGGTGTGGTGCGGCTGCGGCGGCGCGGGGACGCGTGGCCCGTGGGGCGTACCGTCTCGTACGTCCTCGGTGTGCTCACCATCATGCTGGTGATGTGCACCAGGCTGAACGACTACGGGATGGTCATGTTCAGCGTGCACATGGTGCAGCACATGATCATCAGCATGTTGTCGCCGATCCTGATCCTGCTCGGTGCCCCGGTGACGCTCGCGCTGCGCGCGCTGCCCGTCGCCGGGAAGGGACCCAAGGGGCCGCGTGAGCTGCTGCTGGCCCTGCTGCACAGCCGGTACATGCGGATCGTCACCCATCCCGCCTTCACGATCCCGCTGTTCATCGCGAGCCTCTACGCGCTCTACTTCACTCCGCTGTTCGACTTCCTGATGGGATCGAAGGCCGGCCACATCGCGATGATGGTGCACTTTCTCGCCGTCGGTGTCGTCTTCTTCTGGCCGATCATCGGCGTCGACCCGGGACCGCACCGGCCGGGGTATCTCATGCGGATGCTGGAACTGTTCGCGGGCATGCCGTTCCACGCGTTCTTCGGTATCGCGTTGATGATGGCGTCGGAGCCGATGGTCGAGACGTTCAAGAACCCGCCCGCCTCGCTCGGCATCGACGCGCTCTCCGACCAGAACGCGGCCGGCGGTATCGCCTGGGCGTTCAGTGAAGTCCCCTCCGTGCTGGTCCTGATCGCCCTGCTGTTCCAGTGGTACAGCTCCGAGCAGCGGCAGGCCCGGCGCACGGACCGCGCCGCGGACCGGGACGGTGACAAGGAACTTGAGGCGTACAACGCCTATCTGGCCTCGCTGAACGCACGCAGGGGCTGAAAGGCCCAGCGGATGCGGGCTGAGCTCCGCCCCCATCCGTCGTCAAGGCGGTCGCCACCGGGGTACAAGGGGCACGGCCAGGACGCCCAGGTCCGTTCCTGCCGGAACGCGGCAGTCTGCGGCAAGAGGACACGCCCGGGCGTACGCAAATCCGCCGCGACCCTTCGCAGGGGACAGGCGGAGGCGTATGCGCGGGCCCGCACCGGGCCGGGTTCCCTGCCGCTCCGGGATGAGGGCGAGGACCCGGGACGGCCGCCCGGCCACCGTCGACGGCCACTCCCCCACGTCCTGCGGGCGCCATCGCCGTCGCCGCCCTGGGCCTGGTGCGGGGGCTGGTGTGGTACGGCAGCTCGGTGGGCCTCTCGCGCCCGCTCAAGGGTGACTGTGTCCCAGCCGAGTGGCCCGGCCGGGCGCGCTCCCCGGGGACCCTCAGGCCCAGTCTCGATCCGACCTGCGCGGAGCTGCCGGGGAAACTCGCGGATGTGCGGTCCGTGGCCGTCGTACCGACCGGGAAGCAGGTACGGACGGAGTCGGACCGCCCCGGCAGTGCGCAGACACGATCCTTCCGGGTATCAGGCGACCTCCTGGAGCAGCGAGGGGATGTGGAAGACCGGCGCTCATTTCGCCGTGTGCACCGTGCGGAGGCAGAACGGGGGCACCATGGAGGGAGTCGGACCATGAGGAGGGTGTCGCGATGCCCGGTTCTACGAACGGTTCCACCAAGGCGATGGGGGTCCTCACCGTAGGCGGACTCGTGGTGGTGACGGCCTACACGGTGGCGCTCGGCAGCAACGGCTGGCTCTGGTTCGGCTGGGTGGTGCTGGGGCTGCTGACCCTCGCGATGGTGGTCACCCAGAGCGGCTGAGGGGCTGGGGTGCTCACTCGGGTGTGAGGCGCGCCGCCTGGTGGACCCCGGGCTGGTATTTGGGCATCCGGGCGGTGATCCTCATGCCCGCTCCCGGGGCGGTCTGGATGACGAGGCCGTGGTCGTCCCCGTAGACCTGGCGGAGCCGGTCGTCGACGTTGGACAGGCCGATACCGCCGGAGGGGCTGATCTCGCCGGCGAGGATACGGCGCAGCAGCCCGGGATCCATGCCGGCGCCGTCGTCCTCGATGACGACCAGGGCCTCGGCGCCCTCGTCCTGCGCGGTGATCTGGATGTGACAGGTCCCGGTCTTGCCCTCCAGGCCGTGTTTGACGGCGTTCTCGACCAGGGGCTGGAGGCAGAGGAAGGGGAGGGTGACCGGGAGTACCTCGGGGGCGATCTGGAGGGTGACCGTGAGCCGGTCGCCGAAGCGGGCCCGGACGAGTGCAAGGTAGTGGTCGATCGCGTGGAGTTCGTCGGCGAGGGTGGTGAAGTCGCCGTGCCTGCGGAACGAGTAGCGGGTGAAGTCGGCGAACTCCAGAAGCAGTTCGCGGGCCCGCTCGGGGTCGGTGCGTACGAACGAGGCGATCACCGCGAGCGAGTTGAAGATGAAGTGCGGGGAGATCTGGGCACGCAGGGCGCGGATCTCGGCCTCGATGAGCCGGGTGCGTGAGCGGTCCAGGTCGGCCAGTTCCAGCTGCACGCTCACCCAGCGGGCGACCTCGCCGGCCGCGCGGACCAGCACGGCGGACTCGCGCGGGGCGCAGGCGACCAGGGTGCCGTGGACGCGGTCGTCGACGGTGAGCGGGGCGATCACGGCCCAGCGGACCGGGCAGTCGGGGAGTTCGCAGTGCAGCCGGAAGGCCTCGCCGCGGCCGGACTCCAGCGGTCCGGCGAGCCGTTCCATGATCTCGGTGCGGTGGTGGTCGCCGACGCCGTCCCAGACCAGGAGGTTCTCGTGGTCGGTGAGGCAGAGGGCGTCGGTGCCGAGCAGGGTGCGCAGCCGGCGGGCCGAGCGGCGGGCGGTCTCCTCGGTCAGGCCCGCGCGCAGCGGGGGTGCGGCGAGGGACGCGGTGTGCAGGGTCTCGAAGGTGGCGTGCTCGACGGGGGTGCCGAGACCGCCGAGGCTCTCGGGGCGTGCGGTGCGGCGGCCGAGCCAGAAGCCTGCGGCCAGCAGCGGGAGTACGGCCACCAGGAGGCCGGCCAGGAAGCCGGTCACGCCTTCACCTCCGCGCGCAGTTCCTCCGGGAGGTGGAAGCGGGCGAGGATCGCGGCCGTTCCCGGCGGGACCCGGCCCGGCGTCGCCAGGGACACCAGGATCATGGTGAGGAAGCCCAGCGGCACCGACCAGAGGGCGGGCCAGGCGAGCAGGGCGTGCAGGTTCCCGGTGCCCGGGAAGTCGGCCATCGTCGCGGCCACCGCGCAGAACGCCGAGCCGCCGCCGACCAGCATCCCGGCGGCCGCGCCGGGCGGGGTCAGCCGCCGCCACCAGATGCCGAGGACCAGCAACGGGCAGAAGGAGGAGGCGGACACCGCGAAGGCGAGCCCCACGGCGTCCGCGGCCGGCAGCCCGCCGACCAGCACGCTGGCGGCGAGCGGTACGGCCATGGCCAGCACGGTCCCGAGTCTGAAGTGCCGTACGCCGCGCGCTGGGAGGACGTCCTGGGTGAGGACTCCGGCGACCGCCATGGTCAGTCCGGAGGCGGTGGAGAGGAACGCGGCGAAGGCGCCGCCAGCCACCAGGGCGCCGAGCAGATCGCCACCGAGGCCGCCGATGACCCGGTCGGGCAGCAGCAGGACGGCCGCGTCAGCGTTGGCGGTGAGGGTGAGTTCGGGGGTGTAGAGCCGGCCGAGGGCGCCGTACACGGGCGGCAGCAGGTAGAAGAGGCCGATCAGGGCGAGGACGGCGACCGTGGTGCGGCGGGCGGCGACACCGTGCGGGCTGGTGTAGAAGCGGACGACGACGTGCGGCAGGCCCATGGTGCCGAGGAAGGTGGCGAGGATCAGCCCGTACGTGGCGTACAGCGGGCGTTCCTCCCGGCTCTGCGCGAGCGAGGTGGACATACCGCCGTTGGTGACCCGGTCGGTGGCGGGTACGCGGGTGCCCTTGGCGAAGGTCAGCCGGGTGCCGGCGGCGATGCGGTGGGTGCCCTCGGGGAGGGTGACCCTGGTGTCCTGGTGCGGGCGGCCGTCCACCGTACCGGTGACGGTGACCGTGAGGGGGCGGTCGAGCTTCAGGTCGAGGGTGTCCTGGACGCTGACGGTGCGCTGGTCACGGAAGGTGGCCGGCTCGTCGAAGGCGTGGGTGGGAGCCCCTGCGCCCTGCCAGGCGAGGACGAGGAAGAGGGCAGGGACGAGCAGGGCGGTGAGTTTCAGCCAGTACTGGAAGGCCTGGACGAAGGTGATGCTGCGCATGCCGCCGGCCGCGACGGTGGCCACCACGACCACGGCCACGATCAGCCCGCCCAGCGCGTCCGGGGCGCCGGTGAGCACCGTCAACGTCAGTCCGGCGCCCTGGAGTTGGGGCAGAAGATAGAGCCAGCCGACGCCGACGACGAACGCCCCGGCCAGCCGTCGTACCGTCTGCGAGGCAAGCCGGGCCTCGGCGAAGTCGGGGAGGGTGTAGGCGCCGGAGCGGCGCAGCGGGGCGGCGACGAACAGGAGGAGGACCAGATAGCCGGCGGTGTAGCCGACCGGGTACCAGAGCATGTCCGGGCCCTGCACCAGGACCAGGCCCGCGATGCCCAGGAAGGAGGCGGCGGAGAGGTACTCGCCGCTGATCGCGGCCGCGTTCAGGCGCGGGCCGACGGTGCGTGAGGCGACGTAGAAGTCGGACGTGGTCCGGGAGACACGCAGGCCGAAGGCGCCGACGAGGACGGTCGCGACGACGACGAGGGCGACGGCCGGGACGGCGTAACCGGAGTTCATGGGGCCTCGTCGCGACGGGGGTTCATCGGTCCTCGACGAGGCGGACGAAGTCCTCCTCGTTGCGTTCGGCGCGGCGCACGTACCAGCGGGCCAGCAGGATCAGCGGGGCGTACAGGCAGAAGCCGAGCACCAGCCACTCCAGGCGGCGGGCATCGGGAGCGGCCGCGAACACCAGCGGAAGCGGGCCGACGAGCAGCACGAGGACCGCGAACACGACCAGGGCGACGCGGAGTTGGGAGCGCATGAGGGAGCGGACGTAGGTGTGGCCGAGGGTGGTCTGTTCGTCGATCTCGGTGCGCGCGCGGTAGTAGTCGGAGCCACGGCGGGCACGGCGGCTGCGGCGGGGCGGCCCGGTCACGGTGACCCGGCGTTCGGCGGGGTCCGTGGGCACCGTCACACCCTCCTCATCAGCAGGTCCCGCAGCTCTCGCGCATGGCGCCGGCTGACCTGGAGTTCCTCGCCGCCGACCAGGACGCTCACCGTGCCGGCGTCCAGGCGGAGTTCGCCGATGTGACCGAGGGCGACGAGGTGACGGCGGTGGATGCGGACGAAGCCACGGGAGCGCCAGCGGTCCTCCAGGGTGGACAGCGGGATGCGCACGAGGTGGCTGCCGTGCTCGGTGTGCAGGCGGGCGTAGTCGCCCTGGGCCTCGACATGGGTGATGTCGTCGACGGCCACGAACCGTGTGACACCGCCGAGTTCGACCGGTAGGTGGTCCGGGTCGGGTTCGTGCACGGGTATCCGGGGTGCGGCGCCGCGCAGTTCGGCGACCCGTCGTACCGCCTCCGCCAGCCGCTCCTTCCGTACCGGCTTCAGGACGTAGTCGACCGCCTTGAGATCGAAGGCCCGTACGGCGAAGTCCTCGTGGGCGGTGACGAACACGACCAGCGGGGGCATGGCGAAGCCGGTGAGCAGCCGGGCCATCTCCAGGCCGTCCAGGCCGGGCATCTGGATGTCCAGGAAGACGACGTCGATGGCCTCGGGGCCGTGGGGTCCGGACTCCAGGGCGCGGGTGATGCGGCGCAGCGCCTCGGTGGCGTCCCCGGCGCCCTCGACGCTGCCGATGCGCGGATCGGCGTTCAGCAGATAGAGGAGCTCCTCCAGCGAGGGGCGTTCGTCGTCGACGGCGAGGGCTCGCAGCATGAACGGAGTGTAGGCGGCGGAACGGGGCGCTGGACATGTGCCGGACGTGGACGTTCACGCCGGACGCAGTGGTGTGCCTGAAGTGTCTTTCCCCGTGGATACAGTGCGGACATGAACAGCGGCACCGCCCCCTTCGACGACCTCGACCGGAAGATCACCACTGCCCTGATGGCGAACGCGCGAACCAGTTTCGCCGAGATCGGCGCGGCCGTCGGGCTCTCCGCGACGGCCGTGAAACGGCGGGTCGACCGGCTGCGCGAGACCGGAGTGATCACCGGTTTCACGGCCACCGTGAAACCGTCGGCCCTCGGCTGGCGCACCGAGGCCTATGTCGAGGTGTACTGCGAGGGTGCGGCCCCGCCCAGGCGGCTCGCGGAGGTGGTCCGCAACCATCCGGAGATCACCGCCGCCATGACGGTGACCGGCGGCGCGGACGCCCTGCTGCATGTCCGCGCCCGGGACGTGGACCACTTCGAGGAGGTGCTGGAGCGGATCCGGGTGGAGCCGTTCATCCGGAAGACGATCAGCGTGATGGTGCTGTCGCATCTGCTCCCGGAGAGCCCCGAGGCGGGTGCGACACACGCGGCGCCGCAATAGGCTGGAGTAAACGCACCGATGCTGCGTTTGTGCGATCAGAGACGCAGCGATGCTGCGCAGAGACGCAACATTAATTTCTTGTCGCCCGATCCGACGCTTCCTACCTTGGTGTCAACCCTCGTCGACACCGCAGGAAAGCGGAGGAACACCTCTGTGCCCGAAAGCCGTGTGCCGCGCGTCCGGCGCTTCCTCGTCTGCGAACCCAGACACTTCGCCGTGCAGTACGCGATCAATCCCTGGATGCACCCCGACACCAGGGTCGACGTCGACCTGGCCCATGAGCAGTGGACCGCGCTCATCAGCGCCTACCGTGCCCATGGCCACAGCGTCGACCGTCTGGACCCGGTCCCCGGCCTGCCCGACATGGTCTTCGCCGCGAACTCGGCGGTCGTCGTCGGAGGCCGCGTCTTCGGCTCCCTGTTCCACGCGCCCGAGCGGCGCCCCGAGTCCTCCCACTACGACCTCTGGTTCAAGACCGCCGGCTATGACGTGTACCGCCCCGGCTCGGTGGTCGAGGGCGAGGGCGACCTGGTCTGGACGGGCCGGTATCTGCTCGCCGGCACCGGCTTCCGCACCACCCGGGAGGCACACCGGGAGGCGCAGGAGTTCTTCGGCCACCCGGTGATCAGCCTGACCCTGGTGGACCCGTACTTCTACCACCTGGACACCGCGCTGTTCGTCCTCGACGACGAGAACATCGTGTACTACCCCGAGGCCTTCTCCAGCGGCAGCCGGGAGGTGCTGCGCCGGCTGTACCCGGACGCGGTGCTCGCCACCCGCGACGACGCCATGGCATGGGGGCTGAACTCCGTCTCCGACGGCCGCCGGGTCTTCATCGCACCGCAGGCCGAGGCGCTCGCCGCCCGGCTCGCCGACCAGGGCTACGAACCGGTCCCCGTCGACCTGTCGGAGTTCCACAAGGCCGGCGGCGGCATCAAGTGCTGCACCCAGGAAATCCGCTGAGGTCCGAGGAGAGTCATCGATGACCGCACCCGCGCACACCCGTACCTCCGCCGAGCTGATCGAGGCCGAGGAGCCGGTCCTCGCGCACAACTACCATCCGCTGCCCGTGGTTGTCGCGAGCGCCGAGGGCGCCTGGGTGGAGGACGTCGAGGGCCGTCGCTACCTCGACATGCTGGCCGGCTACTCGGCCCTCAACTTCGGCCACCGCCACCCGGCCCTCATCGAGGCCGCGCACCGCCAGCTGGACCGGCTGACCCTCACCTCCCGCGCCTTCCACAACGACCGGCTCGCCGAGTTCGCCGAACGCCTGGCGCGGCTGACCGGCCTGGACATGGTGCTGCCGATGAACACCGGCGCGGAGGCGGTGGAAAGCGGCATCAAGGTGGCCCGCAAATGGGCCTACGACGTCAAGGGCGTCCCGGCCGACCGGGCGACGATCGTCGTGGCGGCGGACAACTTCCACGGCCGTACGACCACGATCGTCAGCTTCTCCACGGACGAGACCGCCCGCACGGGCTTCGGCCCGTTCACGCCGGGGTTCCGGATCGTGCCGTACAACGACCTGGCCGCGCTGGAGGCGGCGGTCGACGAGACGACGGCGGCCGTGCTGATCGAGCCGATCCAGGGCGAAGCCGGGGTCATGATCCCCGACACCGGCTATCTGACCGGGGTCCGCGAACTGACCCGGCGGGCGGGCTGTCTCTTCGTGGCCGACGAGATCCAGTCCGGCCTCGGCCGCACGGGCCGTACCCTCGCCGTCGACCACGAGGACGTCGTCCCGGACGTCCTGCTGCTCGGCAAGGCGCTGGGCGGCGGGATCGTGCCGGTGTCGGCGGTGGTGGCCCGGCGCGAGGTGCTGGGGGTGCTGCGGCCGGGCGAGCACGGCTCGACGTTCGGCGGCAACCCGCTCGCCGCCGCGGTTGGCACGGCCGTGGTCGAGCTGCTGGAGGACGGCGAATTCCAGCGCCGGGCAGCCGAGTTGGGCGTGGTCCTGCGGGACGGTCTGACGGAGCTGGTCGGCAGGGGCGTGGTCGGATTCCGCTCGCGCGGGCTGTGGGCGGGCGTCGACGTGGACCCGGCGATCGGCACCGGGCGCGAGATCAGCGAACGCCTGATGCGCGAGGGCGTACTGGTCAAGGACACGCACGGCTCGACGATCCGGCTGGCCCCGCCGCTGACCGTCACGGCGGACGAACTGCGGTCGGCACTGGGGGCGTTGGAGAAGGTGCTGGCGGTCTGAGCGAGGGGGCGGCCGCGTCGGTGGGTGCGGCCGCCCCGCCCCTGATCAGCTCTTGCCGAGCAGCTTGTTCATCTCCTTGATCTCGGCGTTCTGGGCGGTGACGATGTCGCCGGCCATGCCCGTGGCCGGGGCGTACTCGCCCTTGGACCGCTCGGCGGTGGCCATCTCGACGGCGCCCTGGTGGTGTTCGACCATCATGGTCAGGAACATCGTGTCGAAGTCCTTCCCCTGGGCCTTCTTCAGCGCGGACATGTCCTTCTCGTCCATCATCCCGGTCATGCCTGTCTCGCCGGCGTGGCCGCTGTGGTCCATGCCCGCCATGGGCACGTCCTCCCCCCACGCCTTGAGCCAGCCGGACATGGTCTTGATCTCCGGGTCCTGGGCCTTCTCGATCCGGGCGGCGAGCGCCTCGACCCGGGCCGAGGCGGCCCGGCCGGCGGCGAGCTCCGCCATCTCCAGGGCCTGCTGGTGGTGGGGGATCATGCGCTGCGCGAAGGTCACGTCCTGCGCGTTGTGCGCGCCGGGGGTGGTGGCCGACGCGGACGCGGTGGCGTGCGCGCCGCTGTGCGGGGTGGCGTGGGCGGTGTCGTCGCCGCTGCCGCACGCGGTGAGAGCGAGGGCGGCAGTCGCGGTCAGGGCGACGAGGACGGCACGGGTACGTGTGATGGTCATGCTGGATCTCCTGCGGTGGGTGTGAGAGGGCGGGCGGGAGCACGACCGCGGCGCGGTAGCGCACGGCCGGCTCGGGGTTCCTCTAGATCCGCAGGAGCTGGAGTTCGGCCAGATCGGGGGGTGCGCGGGCGCCGTCCGGTGCCGTGGCCGGGCGGGAGCCGACCGGGTGGACGGCCGCCGGTACGGGTACCGGGTCAGGGACCAGTGCCGGCAGCGCAGGTCCGCCGCTCACGGCGCCCGAGGCGCAGGTCGCGTCGGCGTGGTGGACGTGGTTGCCGCCGCAGTGGCCGTCGTCGCCGGAGCAGCCGTCGTACGCGGTGACCATCACGGTCATGTGGGAGAGCGAGACCCGCCCATGACCGCCATGCCCGGCGTGGCCCATGACTCCGCCGGGTGCCAGCGCATGCATGCCGAGCAGTCCGGCCAGCAACCCGAGCACGAGCAGGGCTCGCCACCGCCGGTGCGGCGGTGGCGGGGTGGGCTGCTCGGTGGGGCGCATCGGGGACATCCTATGCACAGCCTGAGAGCGAACCGGGGAAGGTGGCCTCCCGGAAACACGACACGGGAGGCCACCTCGTCACCAGGGCCTCGACCCAAGTGCGGTTTCTGATCGAGCGACCGCCACCGCTACGGGGCCAGGGTCTCTCCGAAGCGGGCGTCGGGCACGGGGGCGCTCAGGGTGCCGCCGTTGAAGGACCAGGATCCGCTTCCGGCGGGGCCGTTGCTCCTGCCGGGGAAGACCCAGGCGGCGCCGTCGTTGGTGTCCTCGCCAGGCGCCCAGGCGATGAGCTCGGCCTTGCCGTCATTGTTGGCGTCGATGAACCGGAGGGCGCCGCCGAACCGGTCGCCGTTGTCGTTGTCCCCGGGAACGGACGGCGTGCTCTGGCTGTAGCCGGCGATGCCTCGCGGGGTGAGCCCGTGGGTGGTACCGCGCACCACCCACGCCGTACCCGCGTCGGTGAGGCTGTTGATGTCGTTCGCCAGCGCGCCGACCGCGGCGTCCGGCGTAGCCGCACGCCCGTTGCGCGACTGTCACTACGGTTCGACGGCCGCAGTGTCCATGTGCGGCCGGCGCCGGACGGCACGTGACCCATCAGGCGCCCGGAAGCGTGTGACGCCGACGGGAAGAGGGTCCGCCGACCCACGCTCGTGGCATGATCCACCGGACCGGCCACGGGCTGCGACGGACCCTCAACCCGCGAAGTCGGCGCCCCTTGCCGAGCCGGCTGGGTCAGACGGGGCGGATGTTCTCCGCCTGGGGACCTTTCTGCCCTTGGGTGACGTCGAACTCGACCTTCTGGCCCTCCTGCAGCTCGCGGTAGCCCTGGCTGGCGATGTTCGAGTAGTGGGCGAACACGTCAGGACCGCCGCCCTCCTGCTCGATGAAGCCGAAGCCCTTCTCGCTGTTGAACCACTTGACCGTGCCCCTGGCCATGACTCTCTCCTTCGAGCGAACCGGGACCGCGTCCTCGGCACCCGGCAGTAGCCGCCTTGGCCCGGAGAGACGCTGAACAGCAAGAACGCCCGTGTATGCGATCACGGGCGAACGACCTTCGGAACCACGACTGCTCAACCTCGACGCTACACCCGCGTGATGGCTGCCGCCACGGGAACATGCCGGCCTCGGTGATGACCTTCCACCTCGCCGACACCCCGCTCCACACTGTGCGCGAACAACTGCTTGGAGCTACCCCGGGAGGTCCTCGGGTGTGCGGGCATCGCTCACAACGTCGCCACCGGAAGTTCGCAGCGTTACGTACGGATCGCCGTCGGGACGTACTGGGCTCGTCCAGCGCGGGGGCGCCAGAGCCGGCGCGCCGTCCGCGAGAACCCGTTTCCGCGATCCTCCTTCCCTTCCCGCGTCAAGTCGGCGTCGCGTAGAGCGTCCGGTCATGTGCCGGGCGTGCCCGGTGCTCACCGCCCGCAACGCGCAGTGTGCCGCCCGCGAGCAGCCGGTCGATGGGTCGCGGCGCAGCACGGGGCGCCGACGCACAGACCGAGCAAGCGCCATCAGGAGCGGTTGTCGCGGCCCTGGCCGTCGCCTTTCCGGCGAGCAGCTGCTTGGCCGTTTTCAGCGCGGCTTGTTTCGTCGGGATGCCCATCGTCCGTTCCTCCTCACTGTCGTCCCAACGGTCGGGTACCCCGCTTGCACCACCCAGGCGCGCAGCCCCGGCCACCCGCTTGTCCGTGGCCGGCAGCGGGCCGCCGCTGGTGAGGCCGTCGGTTGGTTCCCCGTCGAAGGCGCTGCAGGCTTCGTGGCCCACCGATTCCAGTCCCTGCGGGTGCAGGGCGCAGGCAGCCTCTACGGCTCGCCGGCGTGGCCCAGGCAGCGCGGTACGCGCTCAACAGGATTCGGGCAGTGCCCCGGCACGCGCGGCCGGACCCGTTCCGCTCACGGCTCACGGCTCACGGCTCACGGCTCACGGCTCACGGGGCTGGTCGGCGCGGTCCTGGCCGAGCAGAGCGACGAATCGACCGAGCCCGCCGCTACGCGGGACTCGACCTGCTGGCCAAGGCCCGCCTCCACCCGATCGAGTCAGAAACCGACGCGACCGTCCTCCCGACCGAACTCCCCGCATAGCCTCGAATACGAGATCGCCGAGTGGCCGTCGTTACACCACTCCGTCAATGCGTAGCGACTCGTCCTCGTCTCGTTGCCGTCGAGGCACTGAGTTGAACGTCGAAAAACACTCGGCCGTGTGTGTCCCAGGTACATTGAAGCTCCCCCGAACGGGCCAACACCCCATGTCCGGCAGAGGCGATGAGAGCCGCCGCCAATGTTCAACCCATTGCGACCAGCCGATGACGTAAGGATACGGGAGCCACGTGCACCGACGAGGGAAACAGATAGGCGCTCGGGGAAATCGGCAAGATCACTGAGATCCTCGCTTACGTCGCCCCTACGAGCGCCGAAACCGGCGAGGTTGCAGTCTGTCGACCAGCGCTGCAACGTCGCATAATCTGACCAATCGTCAGACAAGTCGGCAAAGGGTCAGTATGAGCCGACTGAACGTGGCGGCAGATGGCCACAGGCACACATGACCGAACCGCCGGGAAACCGACACTGACCTGGGACAACACCAGCTCTCAGGGGAGCTGGCAAAGTGAGGGGCGAGTCGTGTTCTACTACCTGCTCAAGTACGTACTACTGGGGCCGCTGCTACGACTGGTGTTCCGGCCCCGGATCGAAGGTCTCGAACATGTGCCCGCGTCGGGCCCGGCCATCGTCGCCGGCAACCATCTCTCCTTCGCCGACCACTTCCTGATGCCGGCCGTCCTCAAGCGGCGAATCACCTTCCTCGCCAAGGCCGAGTACTTCACAGGGCCCGGGGTTCGTGGCCGGCTGACCGCCTTCTTCTTCCGCAGCGCCGGGCAGATCCCGGTGGACCGCTCCGGCAAGGAGGCCGGCCAGGCCGCGATCCGGGAGGGGCTCGGAGTGCTGAGCAAGGGCGAGCTGCTCGGCATCTATCCGGAGGGCACGCGCTCGCACGACGGCCGGCTCTACAAGGGCAAGGTCGGCGTGGCCGTGATGGCGCTGCGGGCGGGTGTCCCGGTGATCCCCTGCGCGATGATCGGCACCTTCGAGGCGCAGCCGCCCGGCAAGGTCATCCCGCACGTCCACCCCGTGGTGATCCGCTTCGGAAAGCCCCTCGAATTCTCCCGCTACGCCGGGATGGAGAACGAGAAGGCCGTCCTGCGCGCGATCACCGACGAGATCATGTACGCCGTCCTGACCCTCTCCGAGCAGGAGTACGTCGACGAGTACGCGGCCGTCGTCAAGGCGACACAGACGGCGGCGAAGGGCGCGAAGGAGCGCAAGTTCCCGCGAACGCCGCTCAGTTGACGCGAGTGAGGGGCGGCGGAGGTGTTCCCGCCGCCCCTCGGCGCCGTACCGGAAGGGTTACGGCTGCGGTGTCGCGTGCGGTGTGCAGGTGACGTCCGCGCCGTCCAGCTTCCCGGTGAGCAGGTAGGTGTCGACACGGCTGTTGATGCACGGGTTGACCAGGCCGGTCACACCGTGCGAGCCGGCGCCCTGCTCGGTGATGAGGCGGGAGTCCTTGAAACGCTTGTGCAGTTCGACGGCGCCCGGGTACGGGGTGGCGGCGTCACGGGTGGACTGCACGATCAGTACCGGCGGCAGTCCCTTGTGGGTGGTGACGTTCACCGGGGTCTGCTGCTTGACCGGCCAGGTGGCGCACGGCAGGTTCATCCACGCGTTGGCCCAGGTCATGAACGGGTACTGCTTGTTGAGCTCGGTGTTGTCGCGGTCCCACTTCCGCCAGCTGGTGGGCCACCTGGCGTCGGTGCACTCGACGGCGGTGTAGACCGCGTTGCCGTTCTCCGAGGAGATGTTGCCCGCGGTGTCGGAGAGGTCCGGGGCGGCCGCGTCGACCAGGGCCTGGGTGTCACCGGCGAAGTACTTGCCGAACACCGTGGCCACCGGGACCCACGAGGAGTCGTAGTACGGGGCGCTCTGGAAGAAGGAGATCAGCTCGGCCGGTCCGACGACCCCGCCGATCGGGCTCTTCTTGGCGGTGGCGCGCAACTGGAGCCACTTGGCCTGCACGGCGTCACGCGTGGTCCCCAGGTGGAAGGCGGCGTCGTGCGCGGCGACCCAGTCCTCCCAGTCCTTCCAGCGGCCCTCGAAGGCGACGTCCTGGCCCAGGTTGGCCTGGTACCAGATGTTCTTCCGCGACGGGTTGACGACGCTGTCGACGATCATCCGGCGCACATGCCCCGGGAACAGCGTCCCGTACACGGCGCCGAGGTAGGTGCCGTAGGAGACGCCGAGGTAGTTGAGTTTCTTCTCGCCGAGCGCGGCCCGGATGACGTCCAAGTCACGGGCGGTGTTGGCGGTGGTCATCTGCTGGAGCATCGCCCGGCCGGTACGCTCGGCGCAGCCGTCCGCGTACTCCCTGGCGAGCTTGCGCTGGGCGGTCTTGTCGGCCTCGGTGTCGGGCACCGGGTCGGCCTTGGGCGCCTTCACGAACTCCTGCGGGTCGATGCAGGAGATGGGTGCCGAGTGGCCGACGCCACGCGGGTCGAAGCCCACGAAGTCGTACGCCTTCGAGGCGTTGACCCACAGCGGGTTCTTGGTGGTGACCCGGAGCGGGAAGCGCATCCCCGAACCACCCGGGCCGCCGGGGTTGTAGACCAGCGCGCCCTGACGCTCCGCCTTCGTCCCCGTGTTCCCTATTCGGTCGACGGCGAGCTTGATCTGCTTGCCGTAGGGCTTCGCGTAGTCGAGCGGCACGCTGACCCAGCCGCACTGGACGGGCTTCGTCAGGGCCCAGTCGGCCGGGCAGTCCGCCCAGTCGATCCCCGCCTTTGCGGCATGCTCGGCGGCGACGGCCGCGCCCCACTGCTCACGGTCCTGCCCGTGCCGGGCCTCGGCGCCGGACGCGGGGGCCGCGAGCGCACCGGTGATCAGGCTCGCGGTGACCAGCGCCCCGGCCGAACCGAGTGCCAGCACCCGGCTCCTCGATCTGAAGTTGTCCCTCAAGTGGGCCCTCCCCGTTCTTGGTTACGAATAGTCAGGGGGGATCCTTCCGGCTGTGAGCCTCCTGAGAACAGGGGGTGGCAGCCGTCTTTACCAATCCGATAACCGGACGATCACATCCCGCTGAGCGGATCAATCGCCGAGATGGTCCAACGCCTCGTCCAGCACCCGCCGGAGCAGTAGTGCGTCGCCTGCCACCGCGCTCACCAGCACGGCGGGCCCGGCGAGCGGAGTGAGCGCGGCACACTCCCCCAGCATTCTCGCCGCCGGTGGCTCCACCGCGAACTCCGGCCGTATGACGACGAGTTGTCCCACCGCGCGATGTCCCGCCAGCACGGCGGGCCCGTCCCAGCCACCGGGCGCCCCGGGCCCACAGGCCAACTCCTGGTCCAGGAGCGCCTTTCCGGCAACGCGCACGGTGAGCCGGCTGCTCAGCCGACCGGACTCCTCCCCCGCCCGCCCGAGCACCTGCTCCTCCCTCAACACGAGCCGGCCGGCCGGCCCGACGTCGACGCGGGTGGAGACGTACAGATCACTGCCCTTGGCCGAGATCAACTGCTCGGGCAGCCAGCGCAGTTCACCACCGTCGGCGACATCGAGCCGAACCTCGTACCGGGCCTCGCCCTTCAGCTGTCCCGGCAGCGCGAGGGTCGCCGCGGCCGATCCGACACACAGCCGCGCCCCGCCCTCCACCCGGGCCTCGATCCCGAACCGGTCCCCGCCGAGCGGCCCGCTCATCGCCCCGACGACCATCACCCGGGCCTCGTCCCCGCTCCCCCGGACACGCCTCAGCGCGAGCGGCCCCTCCCCCTCCAGCACGGGAAGGGATGTACCGCCCCGTCCATCCCCCCTGGCGACGATCCGCGCGTTCGCGCGCACCCCGGTGACGGTCATGCCGTCCACGCGGCGATCCGCTCCCGCACCCACCGGGCCACGTCCGCGACACCGGTATCGCCGCGCAACGACTGGAAGACCACGGGCAGTTCGGCCCGCTGCGCCTTCGCGTCGGCGGCCATCCTCGCCAGGTCCGACCCCACATGGGGAGCGAGGTCGGTCTTGTTGACGATGAGCAGATCGGCCGTGGTGACACCGGGGCCGCCCTTACGCGGAATGTCATCGCCTCCGGCCACGTCGATCACGAAGATCTGCGCGTCCACGAGCCCCTTCGAGAAAGTGGCCGTGAGATTGTCCCCGCCCGACTCGACGAGGATGAGGTCCAGTGGCCCGACCTCGTCCTCCAGATCCTCAACGGCTTCGAGGTTGGCCGAGATGTCGTCCCGGATCGCGGTGTGCGGACAGGCTCCCGTCTCGACGGCGGTGATCCGCTCGGGCGGCAGCACGGCCTCCCGCAGGAGGAACTCGGCGTCCTCCCGTGTGTAGATGTCATTGGTGACGACAGCGAGGGACAGCTCGTCGCGCAGGGCCCGGCAGAGGGCGGCGACGGTGGCGGTCTTACCTGACCCGACGGGCCCGCCGAGCCCGATACGGAGGGCGCGCCGGGCCCCGTCGGGACGATGGGCGTCGGCGCTGACGGCGAGGGCCCCGTGGTGGTCGTGGTCGAGATGCATATACGGCTCCTTCGTAGATCTTGCCCGTCCGGCGGCGTCTGAGGACGAGTCCGTTCAGGCCGAAGCGGTTTGGGGATTGCCGGGGCACTGCGCCCATCAGACGAGGCCGTTCAGGCCGAAGCGGTTTGGGGATTGCGGGGGCACTGCGCCCATCAGCGGCTCCGCCGCGGGAACTAGGACGCGAACAACCGCACCGCCCACCCCGCATGCCACTCCGCCCCGATCTCCAGCAACGGCGCGGAACCGGCAGGCAGCGCATCGGCCCCACCCCCCGCGGCCGCAACCCGCGCCGCCTCCACCGCCCGGTCCACCACCCGATCCACCTCGGGCGCCAGCCGCGCCAGCACCCCCGTCGCCTCGAACGGGTCCAGACTCAGCAGCCGCACCACCGCCGTGGCCGGCCCGCTCACACACTCGTACGCCGCGCAGTACGCCGCGTCCTCGGCCGAGAGCCCCGCGGCCCGGGCCACCACCCCCAACACCACGGGCTGATGGGCTCCCTTGGGGAACTCGCCTGCCAGAACGTCGAGTTCGGAGCAGGGCCAGGTCACCCGCGCGGCACGCAGCAGCTGCCGCCCGAGCCTGCGAGCCGCGCCCCGAAGCGCGGGCGACGGCGTCCGTGCGTCCGCCGCCGCGTCCAACTCCCTTACCTCCACACCGAGTGCCGCGGCCGCGGCGAGAGCACCCGCCATCACCCCTGCCGTGTGCAACCGCCCCCGGCAGAACTCCTCCAGGCTCGCCGCCCCGGTGATCCGCCCGGCCTTGACGGCAGCCTCCGCCCCGCCGGAGTGCGCATGCCCTCCGGCGGGAAAGCGGCCGTCGGTCAGTACCAACAACGCTGCCCGAGACATCACAGACACCTGCTCTCAGAACAGGAAGTAGCGCTGGGCCATGGGCAGTTCCGCGGCCGGTGTCGCCTCGACCAGCTCGCCGTCGATGTACACGGCGAAGCTGTCGGGTTCGACCCGCACCCTCGGACGCGCGTCGTTCTCCCGCATGTCCGCCTTGGTCACCCCGCGGGTCGACTCGATGGCGACGAACCGCTTCCCGAGCTGCAACCGCTCCGGCAGCCCGTCCTCGATGGCGAGCGGGGCGACGAAGTTGAAGGAGTTGGCGGCCGGCGCCCGTCCGATCGCCCCGTACATGGGACGCGGCAGAACCGGCTGGGGCGTCGGGATCGACGCGTTGGCGTCACCCATCTGTGCATAGGCGATCTGCCCGCCCTTGAGGACGAGGTGCGGCTTGACCCCGAAGAACGCGGGCTCCCACAGCACGAGGTCGGCGAGCTTGCCGCTCTCGACGGACCCGATCTCACGGGCGAGTCCCTGGGCTAGCGCCGGGTTGATCGTGTACTTGGCGACATACCGCCGTACCCGGCGGTTGTCGGCCCGGCCGTCGCCCGGCAGCGCGCCCCGCCGCCGCTTCATCACATGCGCGGTCTGCCAGGTCCGCAGGATCACCTCGCCGACGCGCCCCATGGCCTGCGCATCGGAGGAGATGATGGAAATAGCGCCGAGATCATGAAGGACGTCCTCGGCGCCGATGGTCGACGGCCGGATCCGTGACTCGGCGAAGGCCAGGTCTTCCGGCACCGCCGGATTCAGGTGGTGGCACACCATCAGCATGTCGAGGTGTTCCTCGGCGGTGTTCACGGTGTACGGCCGCGTCGGATTCGTCGAACTCGGCAGGACGTGTGGCTCGGAGACGACCGTCATGATGTCCGGTGCGTGCCCGCCACCCGCACCCTCGGTGTGGTACGCGTGAATCCCGCGCCCGCCGATCGCCGCGAGGGTGTCACCGACGAACCCGGCCTCGTTCAACGTGTCCGTGTGGATGGCCACTTGGATGCCGGTGCGGCCGGCGACAATCAGGGCGGCGTCGATGACCGCCGGGGTGGACCCCCAGTCCTCGTGCAGTTTCAGCCCTAGTGCCCCACCCCGGATCTGCGAGAGCATCGCCTCGTGCGAGACGGTGTTGCCCTTGCCGAGGAAGCCGATGTTGAGCGGGTAGTGCTCCATCGCCTCCAGCATCCGGGCGAGGTGCCAGGGACCTGGCGTCACGGTGGTGGCCTTGGAGCCCTCGGCAGGGCCCGTGCCACCGCCCACCAGTGTCGTGATCCCCGCCGCGAGCGCCTCGTCGGCGATCTGCGGGCAGATGAAGTGGACGTGGGCATCGACGCCGCCGGCGGTGAGGATCCGCCCGTTGCCGGCGATGACCTCGGTCTCGGGGCCGATCACCAGGTCCGGGTGGACTCCGTCCATGGTGTCGGGGTTGCCCGCCTTGCCGATGCCGGTGATCCGGCCGTCGCGAATGCCGACGTCGGCCTTGACGATGCCCCAGTGGTCGATGATCACCGCGCCGGTGATGATCGTGTCCGGGGCGCCTTCTGCGCGCGTGGAGCGCGACTGGCCCATGGACTCGCGGATGACCTTGCCGCCGCCGAAGACGGCCTCGTCCCCGGCGCGCCCGGGCCCGCCGGAACGGTCCTCCTCGATCTCCACGATCAGGTCGGTGTCGGCGAGCCGGATCCGGTCACCGGTGGTTGGTCCGAACAGGTCGGCGTAGGCGGAACGGGAGATCTCAGGCATCGAGGGCACCTCCGGTCTCCCCGCGCAGCCCCGGTACGACACGGGCCCCGGCGAGGGGGACGAGTTCGACGTCGACGGGGATGCCGGGCTCGAAGCGGACGGCGGTGCCGGCGGCGACGTTCAGCCGCTTTCCGCGCGCGGCGCTCCGGTCGAACTCCAGTCCGGGGTTGGCCTCGGCGAAGTGGTAGTGGGAGCCGACCTGGACAGGCCGGTCGGCGGCGTTGAGCACGGTCATCCGGGTGACCTCGCGCCCCTCGTTGAATACGACCGGCCCGTCGGCGAAAAGAACCTCTCCGGGAATCACTCGCGGCCCCCTCAGACGATCGGGTCGTGGACGGTGACGAGCTTGGTGCCGTCCGGGAAGGTCGCCTCGACCTGGACGTCATGGACCATCTCCGGGATGCCCTCCATGACGTCGTCCCTGGTGAGCAGCTTGCGCCCGGAGGCCATGAGCTCGGCGACGGTACGGCCGTCACGTGCGCCCTCGAGGATGTGCGACGTGATGAGGGCGACGGCCTCGGGGTGGTTCAGCCTCAGCCCACGGGCCCTGCGCTTCTCGGCCACGTCGGCCGCCACATGGATCAGCAGCCTCTCTTGCTCGTGCGGGGTCAGTTGCACGTCCCACCTCACAGTCCTCGCTCCGGACCGTGCGGGGCCCGGTTGCCGCAGCCACCGCGACAGATCGGGCGCAGGAACCCGATCCGGATACGAAAACCCCTGGTGGCGTGGATCGGCAGGCTAGTTTGCCGGAGTTTCGACGACGTTAACCGGACCTTGATCATCTGAAGACCGGCACAGGGGGCCGAGTCTCAGCGCACGGCGCGAACCACCGGCACCGCCAACTGCCGCCCCGCCCCCTCGTCCACCGGACCGATCACGCTGATCTCCGCCTCCGCAGCGCGGTCGGCGCCGGCCGGGACGGTGGCCTCTGCGGCGGTCAACGGTGCCGTCGAAAGGATGGTGTCGCCTCTCGCCGCCGCGCTCGCGCCCATGCGGGTGAACGCCGTGTCGCCCGGCGCCGTCGACACGCGCTGGGGGACTTCCTTGCGGAGGAGCAACGGTGGACGCGGTTCGCGGCGGCGGCAGACGCCGTGCCGTCGGGCGCCCCGAGGATGTCTCCGGTGCCGCCGCCATCTCATGGACGGCACCTCCGTGACCGGCTCGGCCCTGCCCGTCGACGGCGGCTTCACGGTCGCCTGACAGCCCTCGGCACACCCGTCGGCCCTCCCCGGACGTTCCGCGGGAGGGCCGATGTCAGTCATGACGGAGGCTGGGTCCTGTCGTCACATTCCCGTCGTCGCCCGGACGGCGGCCTCGCGGCGTCAGGTGCGTGTTCTGGGGGTCCCCAGGCCGGAGGCCGGGGGAGTGCCGGGCCCTCGCCCTCGTACCGGACGGGCCCGGTGCGGCGGCATCCCGGGGCCGACCGGAATGTGACGACAGGGCCTAGGAGCCCGTGGCGCCCCGGTGTTCGGCCGTGATGCCGAAGCGGCCGCGCTCCGGGCGTACGGCGGCGGTCTCGCGGACCGTGGAGACCGCGCTGACCACCTGGTCCTCGGCGGCTTCCGGGAGCTCTTCGAGGCGTTCGAGGTCGGCGGCGGAGACGAGGGCGACCAGAGGCTTGCCGTGCCGCGTCACGACGACGCGCTCACCGCCGTACACCACCCGGTTGATCAGTTCGGCGAGCTCAGCCCTGGCTTGCGTCACCGGAATCTCGTAGGCCATGTCTCCAGCTTACGGGGCACCCCGGACATCACATCTTGTTCGGCGAGAGCGGAATCCCCACGCAATACCCTCGCGAGGCTCTGTACGTCCTGTACATTTTGTAGCGAGAGTCCGGCCGCTGAGACGCCTCAGCCGCGAGGAGGGGTACGCCATGACCCGACCGTCCGCCCGCTACGTCCTGCCCGAGTTCACCGAACGCACCAGCGCCGGGCAGCGCACCCTTGATCCGTACTCGAAGCTGCTGGAGGAGCGGATCGTCTTCCTCGGCACGCCCGTCGACGAGACCTCGGCCAACGATGTGATGGCGCAGTTCATGTACCTGGAGCACGCGGCGCCTGAGCGGGACATCTCGCTGTACATCAACTCTCCGGGCGGTTCGTTCAGCGCTATGGCCGCGATCTACGACACGGTCCAGTACGTCGGCTGTGACGTGGAGACGATCTGCCTGGGGCAGGCCGGCGCGTCGGCCGCGGTGCTGCTCGCGGCGGGCACACCCGGCAAGCGGTCCGTGCTGCCGGGTGCGCGCATCGTGCTCCAGCAGCCGTCGCTGCCGGAACCGGTACAGGGCCAGCCGAGCGATCTGGTCATCCAGGCGGCGGAGTTGGACCGGATCCGCGCGCTGCTCGAAGAGATGCTCGTCCGGCACACCGGCCGCACGCCGGACCAGGTCCACCAGGACCTGGAGCGGGATCTGGTCCTGGACGCGCAAGCGGCGCTGGCGTACGGGCTGGTGGACCGGGTCGTGCCCAGCCGCAGGACCTCCTTCGGTCTGCCGGACGCGGGGTGAGCGGCCGATGCTGCCACCGGAGCTTCCGCCGCTGCCCGCGCTGACCCGCGCCGAGGGCGAGTTGATCGACCGTTACCTGGACGTGGTCGATCTGCTGGGCCGTATCAACCCGGCGCAGAACGAGGACACCTATCGTGGGCTGCGCGCCGCGCAGGCGCTGGTGCGCGCGGCGTCCGAGCTGCGCGACGCACTGGCCCTGATGCACCGACGGGGTGAGACGGAGCTCCACGGGGACACGTTGGCAAGGGCATTGCGGGTACTCGACGGTGAGCGCCGGACCGCTCGCGTCGCACTCCCGCCCGACTGCGTACGGTGACGCCCGCGGAAGTCCGGTGCGACACGTCCACCGGCCGACCGGGCCGGAGTCGAAACGACCCAAAGGGGTTACCGCCGTTCGGCGGAGGTTGGCGTGGTTTTACCTGACCGCCGAGGCCGCTCGACGTGCGCGCCCGGAGGTGCCCGCGGAAGGCTTCGGCGCAGGTCCGGGGCTACGCAGGGCAGTTGACGGATAATCGAACACAACACTGTCCACCCGAACGGGTGGGTGGTGAGTAACCCCACAAATCGCCGATTCCGTTGGGATTTTCGGACAGGCGTGAGTGAAGATCCCTGTCGACGACAAGCCCCCGCCAAAACGGCGGGGCGGTCCGGGCGGACGCCGAGTCCTGCCGCCGCCCGGATGACCGGTCGACGGAAGTGGATCGGCAGGAGTGGAGGACCCAAGCACGACGGGTCGCCGGAACGGTCGCACCATGACCGGGCCGAGCAGCCCTTGGGGTGAAGCCGCGGCAACGCGGCCGGGCAACTTCGCCAGCCCGAATCCGACAGGTCATCTTTCACAGGCGGCTGACGAAGGGTTGCGCATGACTGCGCTCAATCGTGTTCCGTCACTGATGGCACGGGCCGGCACGGCCTCGGCGCTCACCATCGCCGCCGTGGGCGGCTCCATCGTGATCCCGGGTGTCGCCTCCGACGCCTCGGCCGCCACGATAGCGACGAAGGCACTTCAGATCGCTGCCTCGAAAAAGGGCTCGCCCTACAGTTGGGGCGCCACCGGGCCGAACCGGTTCGACTGCTCCGGGCTCACGCTGTACTCGTTCAAGAAGGCGGGCAAGAAGCTCCCGCGTACGGCGGCCCAGCAGTACAACAAGACCCGTCACATCTCGGCCGGCAACCGCAAGGCCGGGGACCTGGTCTTCTTCCACTCGGGTTCCAGCGTGTACCACGTCGGCATCTACGCCGGGAAGGGACGGATCTGGCACGCCCCGAAGTCCGGGGACGTGGTGAAGCTCCAGAAGATCTGGACGCGGAGCGTCTGGTACGGCCGGGTCAGCTGACCCCGCCGAGAGTCGGTCGGCAGGAGCTCAGGGCTACGGTTCCTGCTGGCCGGCCACGGTGACCGTGCCGGCCGGGACTGCCCAGGGCAGCTCGATGAAGACGGTCTTGCCGCCCTCCCGGGTGGGGCGCACCCGGAGCTTGCCGCCGCACTCCGCGGTGAGCCAGCGGATGATGACCATGCCGCGCCCGTTGTCCTGCTGCACCGCGGCGGGGAGTCTCTTGGGGAAGCGCGGGTGGCTGTCCGTGACGCCGATGCGCAGGTGTTCGTCGCGGTGGAGGACGAGGTCCACCGTGAAGGTGGGTGACTGCCCGAAGGTGTGCTGCACCGCGTTGGTGGCGAGCTCGGAGACAATGAGGCGGATGGTGTCCGCGGTCTCCGTCTCCGGTGGCAGCCCCCATTCCGCGAGGGTGCCCAGCACATAGGAGCGGGCCGCGGAGACCGAGGCGGGATCGCTCGGCAGAGTGACGGATGCTTCCAGGTGGTCTGCCATGGCGACGTCGTCCCTTTCCCACGGGACCGGAGCCCGACACGGTGCGGATGGTTCGAGTACGGTCCCGGACTGGTGCTTCTTCGTCAGACTGCCATTACCAGGGCGGTCAGGGGAGCGATCCACCAGGATATGCATATATCTGTCGCTCGATGCGGTGAACTCTGCGACCTCAGAGCGTATTTGGGCGGCTCGGAAGGAGTAAGGAGTAGCCCATGCAGAACGGTCCCGCGGTACGCCGCCGGAAACTGGGCGCCGAACTGCGCACGCTGCGCACCGGCGCCGGCCTCACGAGCGGCGAGGCCGCCCGTCTGGTGGGCTGGCATCAGTCGAAAGTGAGCCGGATCGAGACCGGCGCCAGCGGTGTGAAACCGGCCGATGTGCGGTTACTCCTCGACGCCTACGGCGTGTCCGAGGGGCAACTGCGGGAGTTGCTGCTGGTGTTGGCGGGGTCGGAGGACACCGCCGGGCGGCACCACTGGTGGCATGCCTATCGCGGGGTGCTGCCGCCCACCTACCGGGATTTCATCAGTCTGGAGTCGCAGGCCAGCGTGATGCGCACGCTGGAGACCTCGGTCGTACCGGGGCTGCTGCAGACCCCCGAGTACGCGCGTGCCGTGACCCGGGCAGCCGTGGACGGGCTCGACGACGAGGCGCTGGACGCCCTGGTGAAGGTGCGTCTGGCCAGGCAGGACGTGCTGCGAAACCGTCCGCCGCTGGAACTGAGCGCGGTCCTTGACGAGGCGGTGCTGCGCCGGGAGGTCGGCGGCCCGGGCGTGATGGCCAGACAGCTGGAGCGGCTGGTGGAGGCGGCCCGGTTGCCCCAGGTACGGCTCCAGGTGCTGCCGTTCTCGGCCGGAGCCCATGTCGGCATCACCGGTCCTTTCGTAATCTTCTCATTCCCGAGCACTTCTGATCTGGACGTGGTTGTTCTCGACCAGTTGACGAGTAGCCTCTACCTCGAACGGAAAGAAGACCTCCAGGCGTACTCGGAGGCCTTCAACACCCTTCAGATCCACGCCCTTTCGACCGAGGACTCGTTGGATTACATCGCCGGGATAGGTGACGGCGCGTAAGGAGGCACCATGACTGCATTGCCTCGGAACGTACCTTCAAGTGCTGATCTGCACGGACTGCGGTGGCTGCGCAGCAGCTACAGCACCGGAGCGAACAACTGTGTGGAGACGGCACGGCCGCTCTCCGGTCCGCTGACCGGACTGCTCGCCGTGCGCGACTCCAAGGATCCGGCCGGACCCGCGCTGCTCTTCTCCTCCGGGAGCTGGGCGGGTTTCGTGTCGGCGCTCACCGGCTGATCAGCCCGTAACCGACTCCGTATCCGCATATGGGCAAGGCCCGGCCGTGTCACGCCGACTCATGGTCGTGTCTCGCCGATCACCTGTACAGCGCGTTCGATCTCGGCCCCGGAGAGGTCCGCACGGGCGGTCAGCCTGAGCCGTGAGATGCCGTCCGGCACGGAAGGCGGACGGAAACAGCCCACGGCCAGGCCTGCCGTACGGCAGTCGGCCGCCCACCGCACGGCCCCCTCCGGGGACGGTGCCCGCACGGAGACCACCGCGGCGTCCGGACGTACCGCTTCCAGACCCGCGGCGGTCAGCCGTGCGTGCAGTTCCGCGGCGACCTCGCGGGCCCGCACCGCTCGTTCTGGCTCGCGGCGCAGCAGCCGTAGCGCCGCCAGGGCCGCGCCCGCGGCGGCCGGGGCCAGGCCGGTGTCGAAGATGAAGGTCCGGGCCGCGTTCACCAGATGGTCGATCACCCGGGCCGGGCCGAGCACGGCCCCGCCCTGGCTGCCCAGCGACTTGGACAGGGTCGCCGTGACGACCACGTCGTCGGCGCCGCAGAGCCCGGCCGCGTACGGCGCGCCCCGCCCGCCGTCCCCGAGGACCCCGAGCCCGTGGGCGTCGTCCACGAGCAGCCCGGCGCCGCGCTCCCGGCATGCCTCGGCCAGTGCGGCGAGCGGTGCCGCGTCGCCGTCCACCGAGAACACCGAGTCGGAGACCACGACCGCGGGTCCCTCATGGGTGCCGAGCGCCTTGCGTACGGCGTCCGGGTCGGCGTGTCCGACGACCTGGGTGGCGCCCCGGGCCAGCCGGCAGCCGTCGATCAGGGAGGCGTGGTTGAGGGCGTCGGAGACGATCAGGGAGCCGTGCGGGCCGAGGGTGGTGACGGCGGCGAGGTTGGCGGCATAGCCGGAGGAGAAGACCAGGGCCGCCTCGGACCCGCAGAATTCGGCCAGCTCGCGCTCCAGCTCGGTGTGGAGTTCCGTGGTGCCGGTCACCAGCCGGGAGCCGGTGGAGCCGCCGCCCCAGGTCCGGGCCGCCCCGGCCGCGCCCTCGGCGACCTCCGGGTGGTGCGCGAGGCCCAGGTAGTCGTTGCTCGCCAGGTCCAGCAGCGGGGAGTCGGCGGGGCGGGGGCGCAGGGTCCGTACCAGTCCGGCGCGGCGGCGCAGTTCCGCCTGTTCGTCGATCCAGCCGAACGCCATGGCTCCTCCGGTCATTTTGTAGGCAGTGGACAGACCCTAGCGGCACCGGCAGCCACCCACTGTGTGGCAATACCCACACGTCGAACTGACAGGGTTGTGCAAACTCTCCTTGGCCCGGAGCAGCCTCGTAGTACAGGATCGGCTCTCATGGACCTGCTGAACACGCTGGTGGACAAGGGGCTTCGGCGCGAGCTGCCGACCCGCGAGGAAGCGCTCGCCGTGCTGGCGACCTCCGACGACGACGTGCTCGATGTGGTGGCCGCGGCCGGCAAGGTGCGCCGGCACTGGTTCGGCCGGCGCGTGAAACTCAACTACCTGGTCAACCTCAAGTCGGGCCTGTGCCCGGAGGACTGCTCCTACTGCTCGCAGCGCCTCGGATCCTCGACCGGGATCCTCAAGTACACCTGGCTGAAACCCGACGAGGCCTCGAAGGCGGCCGCCGCCGGTCTGGCCGGGGGCGCCAAGCGGGTCTGCCTGGTGGCGAGCGGACGCGGCCCGACCGACCGGGACGTCGACCGGGTCGCCGGCACCATCAAGGCGATCAAGGAGCAGAACGAGGGCGTCGAGGTGTGCGCCTGCCTCGGCCTGCTCTCGGACGGCCAGGCCGAGCGGCTGCGCGAGGCGGGCGCGGACGCCTACAACCACAACCTCAACACGTCCGAGGGAACGTACGGGGACATCACGACCACGCACACGTACGCCGACCGGGTGGACACCGTCACCAAGGCGCACGCGGCCGGTCTGTCGGCCTGCTCCGGTCTGATCGCCGGTATGGGCGAGACCGACGAGGACCTGGTCGACGTGGTCTTCGCGCTGCGCGAGCTGGACCCGGACTCGGTGCCGGTCAACTTCCTGATCCCGGTCGAGGGCACCCCGCTGGCCAAGGAGTGGAACCTCACCCCGCAGCGCTGTCTGCGCATCCTGGCGATGGTGCGGTTCGTCTGCCCGGACGTCGAGGTCCGTATCGCCGGCGGCCGTGAGGTCCATCTGCGCACCATGCAGCCGTTCGCGCTGCACCTGGCCAACTCCATCTTCCTCGGCGACTACCTCACCACCGAGGGCCAGGCCGGCCAGGCCGACCTGGAGATGATCGCGGACGCCGGGTTCGTGGTCGAGGGCGCCGACGAGGTGACTCTGCCGCAGCACCGGGCGGAGGTCGGGGGCGCCGGCTGCGGGTCGCACGCCGAGGCCGGGTGCGGTGCTCATGAAGGGGGCTGTGGCACCGCCGCCGCCAACGAGCCGCGCACCGACCTGGTCGCCGTCCGCCGCCGGGGCGCCGGAACGGATCTCGCGCCCAATGCCTGATCTGAGCGTCCCCGAGTTGCTGGAGCTGGACCGGCGGCACGTCTGGCATCCGTACGGACCGATGCCGGGCCGGGCCGAGCCGCTCGTCGTGGAGTCGGCGAGCGGGGTCCGGTTGAGGTTGGCTGGTGGCGCGGGCGATCTTGTCGACGGGATGTCGTCCTGGTGGTCGGCGATCCACGGCTACAACCACCCGGTGCTCAACGAGGCCGCGCGCGACCAGCTCGGCCGGATGAGCCATGTGATGTTCGGCGGGCTCACCCACGAGCCCGCCGTACGTCTGGCGAAGCTCCTTGTCGACATGTCGCCGGACGGGCTTGAGCATGTATTCCTCGCCGACTCCGGCTCGGTGTCGGTCGAGGTCGCGGTCAAGATGTGTCTGCAGTACTGGCGTTCCCTGGGCCGCCCCGCGAAACAGCGCCTGCTGACCTGGCGGGGCGGCTACCACGGCGACACCTGGCAGCCGATGTCGGTGTGCGACCCCGAGGGCGGAATGCACGAGCTCTGGTCCGGGGTACTGCCCCGCCAGGTCTTCGCGGACGCGCCGCCGACGGAGTACGACGAGTCGTACGCCGACCGTCTGCGGTCGCTGATCGAGCACCACGCGCCCGAACTGGCCGCGGTGATCGTGGAGCCGGTGGTGCAGGGCGCGGGCGGGATGCGGTTCCACTCCCCCGCCTATCTGCGGGTGCTGCGCGAGGCCTGCGACGCGCATGACGTGCTGCTGGTGTTCGACGAGATCGCGACCGGTTTCGGCCGCACCGGCGCGCTGTTCGCGGCGGACCACGCGGCCGTCACCCCGGACGTGATGTGCGTGGGCAAGGCGCTGACCGGCGGTTATCTGACGATGGCGGCGACCCTGTGCACTCCCCGGGTGGCCGAGGGCATCTCGCGGGGTGAGGTGCCGGTGCTGGCCCACGGCCCGACGTTCATGGGCAACCCCCTCGCCGCTTCCCTGGCGTGCGCCTCGATCGGGCTGCTGCTGGGCCAGGACTGGCAGACGGAGGTCAAGCGGATCGAGACGGGCCTGCGGGACGGACTGGCGCCGGCCCGGGACGTCCCCGGCGTGCGGGACGTCCGCGTCCTCGGTGCCATCGGGGTCGTCCAGCTCGACCACGAGGTGGACATGAAGGCCGCCACGGCGGCCGCGGTGCGCGAGGGTGTGTGGCTGCGGCCGTTCCGCGATCTGGTCTACACGATGCCCCCGTACGTCACGGGCGACGCGGACGTGGCACGGATCGCGCGCGCGGTGTGCGCCGCCGCGCGGGAGGGATGAACATGCCGATCCTGATGATCACGGGGACGGGCACGGAGGTCGGCAAGACGGTCACCACTGCCGCCGTCGCCGCCGCGGCGCTCGCGGCGGGCCGCTCGGTGGCGGTCCTGAAGGCCGCACAGACCGGGGTACGACCGGACGAGCGCGGGGACGCCGACGAGGTCGCGCGGCTCGCGGGCGCGGTGACGGCCGCCGAACTCGCCCGTTTCCCCGAGCCGTTGGCGCCGGGCACGGCAGCTCGCCGGGCCGGGATGGCGCCCGTGCGTCCGTACGAGGTGGCGGAGGCCGCCGCCAAGCTGGCCACCGAGCACGAAGTGGTGCTGGTCGAGGGCGCGGGCGGGCTGCTCGTGCGGTTCGACTCGGAGGGCGGCACGCTGGCGGACGCGGCCCGGCTGTTGGCCGCGCCGGTGCTGGTGGTGGCGTCGGCCGGACTCGGCACCCTCAACACCACCGAGCTGACGGCCCGTGAACTGCGGCGTAGTGAGCTGGAGTTGCTGGGAGTGGTGATCGGAAGCTGGCCCGAGTTGCCTGATCTTGCGTCGCGTTGCAATGTCGCCGATCTTCCTGAGGTGGCCGGAGCCCCGCTGCTCGGTGCACTGCCGGCCGGGGCCGGAGCGCTCGCGCCCGCGGACTTCCGTGCGGCGGCACCGAGTTGGCTGTCCGCACGACTGGACGGCAGCTGGGACGCGGAGGCGTTCCGGGCGCGCGAGGCCGGCTGAGCGCGCTGCCGGGAACGCCGAGACAGGCCGTCGGCCGTCCGCGGCGCCGTTTCGGCTGGTCGCGCCCACGCGGCGGAGCCGCATATCGATACAGCCCCGCGCCCCTTCGGGGCGCTCCATCACCCGCTCAGGAAGCCGTGCCGTCGGCCAGCAGCCGGACCAGTTCGATCCGGGACCGGATGCCCAACCGGGCGAAGACACCGCGCAGATGGTGGTCGATGGTGCGCGGGCTGAGGTTGAGCCGGTCGGCTATCTCACGGTTGGTGGCACCCTCGGCGGCCATCCGGGCGACCATGAGCTGCTGGGCGGTGAGGACGGCGGCCGGGTCGGGCGCACCGGTGGCAGGTGTCAACGCCGTGCCCAGAGCACGGAGTTCGGCGCGGGCCTGGGTGGCGCAGTGCGGGGCGCCGAAGGACTCGAAGGCCGCCAGCGCGCTGTGCAGCCGGTCACGGGCCTCGGCGCGGTGCCGCAGTCGGCGCAGGGCTCCGGCGAACAGCAGCTCGGTACGGGCGCGTTCGAAGTCGCGGGTGCCCCGGGCGTGCAGGTCGAGTGCGGTGCGGTAGTGCTGGACGGCCTCGGCGCCGGGGGCGAGCAGGGCCCGGCAGCGGGCGCTGAGCGCGAGGTCGTCGGTGCTGCGGACGGCGGTGGCCCACCGGTGGTAGTCGGCGTGCGCGGCGCGGGCGACCCGGGTGTCTCCGGTGCGGACGGCGGCCTCGACGTAGTGCGGGGTGGCCAGGTGCCGGATGGCCCGGT
The DNA here is from genome assembly GCF_055634995.1 of Streptomyces sp. NPDC111744. Classification (NCBI taxonomy): domain Bacteria; kingdom Bacillati; phylum Actinomycetota; class Actinomycetes; order Kitasatosporales; family Streptomycetaceae; genus Streptomyces; species Streptomyces sp. NPDC111744. The sequence continues at coordinate 157,586 of NZ_JBVKCG010000015.1, read as the reverse complement.
GGCCGTGTCCGGGGCCGAACCCGGCGAGGGCGCGGAGCCGGGCGGCGGCAGCGGTGAAGCGGCCGTTGGTCAGGTCGAGGAAGGCGAGCGCCCACTGGGCGAGGGCGGCGGGCAGGCCGAGCCCGTGCGCCAGGGCGTGGGAGCGGACGGCGGCGGAGCGCTCACGGCAGGCCTCCTGGTCGCCTCGGACGGCGGCGAACATGGCGAGTGCGGCCTGGAGATGGCAGGCGCCGTTGTCCTGCCCGGTGGCGTGCGCCTGGCTCAGGGCTTCCTGGACGGCGGCCTCGGCGGCCCGGGTGCGGCCGGTCCAGAAGTCGGCGTAGGCCCGGAACTCCGTGGCCTGCGCGGCCGTCGCCGGGGTGCCGAGGGCGCGGGCCGAGGCGGCGGCCCGGAGGGTGGCGGTGGCGGCGCGGGTGTGGTCGCCGAGCATCAGGGCGGCCATGCCGGAGTGGATCAGCAAACCGGGGTCCCCGCCGGGCCCGCAGCGGCCGGCGGTGCCCTTGAGGAGGATCCGGGCGTCGTCGTAGCGGCCCTCGACGGCGGCGGCGAGTCCGGGGAGGACGCCGGGCGGGGAAAGGCCCAGCCACTGGGCGAGGTCATGGGCCTCGCGGCAGCGTCTCAGGTCGCCGGTGTAGACGGCGGCCTCCGTGGCGAGGGCGAGAAGTTCGGCGGAGTCAGCGGAACGTTCCTGCCGGACGGCGGCGGTGAGCAGGGCGTCGAAGGCCTCGGAGGCGTTGCCGGCTCTGAGGGCGAGGATCCCGTTGAGGGCGGAGTCGTCCGTACGGGCGGCGAGCCGTCTCGCCCGGTCTGGTTCCCCGGAGCGCCAGGCGTCGGCGGCGGCCAGGGCTAGGAGCCGGGCTTCTTCAACCGGGTGCGGGCAGAGGTCGGCGGCGCGTTCGGCGAGGGCGCGGGCGAGCGCGGGTCTGCCCTCGGTACGGGCCCGGTCGGCGGCGACCCGGAGTTCCGCCGCGAGCCGGGCGCTGGGGCCGAGCGCGGCGGCGCCCCGGTGCCAGGAGCGGCAACTCGTCTCGCCTTTGCCGCCCAGTACCCGGGCGAGCAGCTGGTGGGCCTCGCGCCGGTCGGCCGGTGAGGCGGTCCCGTACGCGGCGATCCGGGTCCAGGCATCCCGGAAGAACACCCCGCCGGCACTGGCGTGGGCGACCCCGGCGGTCTCGGCGGCCTCCAGCGGGCGCGTGTCGAGCCGGCCGGCCGTGACCGCGCGCAGGAAGGCGTGGGTGGCGACCGGGTACTGGTCGGCCGCGGCGAGGAGCAGCAGCCGGCGGGTGTCGTCGGGCAGGGCGCGGATCTCCCGGCGCAGGGCATGGAGCAGCCGCGGGGCCAGTTCGGCCGGTTCGACCGGGAGTGGGTCGAGGCCCGCCGTCTGCCGGTCGGTGAGGCGCGGCACGAGTTCGGCCTCGGCGCGCTGATCCTCGTATACGACGCGTCGCACCCGGGCGCGTACGCCCTCGGGGAGCGCCGAAGCCGGGCATGGCCCCGCGTCGGTCGTCTGCGGTGGCGAAGTGCGGTCAAGAGGTGGGGGATTCACCGGTATCACCACACGAAAGACGTTACTGGCGAGTTAGTTGACTCGTAAAGACTGGCGACTTCACCGATGCGGCGCGCGTAGACCCGTCCCGACACTCCTGAACAACCCCACCCGTTTCAGGAGGCATCATGCAACGCGCCAAGCGTCGCATCGCAACCGCTCTGACGGCGATAGCCGGTTCGCTCCTTCTGTCACTCCCCCTGGCCACCACTCCCGCGCAGGCGGCGAGCCACAACCCGGTCGTCTTCGTGCACGGCCTCAGCAGCGACTCCAGCAGCTGGGACGACTGGATCGCGGACTTCGAGGCGGACGGCTACTCGTCCTCCCAGCTGTTCGCGTGGTCGTACGACTGGACGAAGTCGAACGTCACCACGGCTTCGCAGCTGTCGAGCTACATCCAGACCGTCCTCTCGCAGACCGGTGCCTCGAAGGTGGACCTGGTGGTCCACTCCATGGGCGCGCTCAACAGCCGCTACTACCTCAAGAACCTCGGCGGGACCTCGTACGTGGACGACTTCGTGTCGGTCGCCGGGGTGAACCACGGGACGAGCGTCGCCTCGCTGTGCGGGTGGCTGTACACGTCCTGCAAGGAGATGCAGACCGGCAGCTCCTTCCTGACCTCGCTGAACTCCGGCGACGAGACGCCCGGCAGCGTCTCCTACGCGGCGTACTGGTCGAACTGCGACGCGGCGATCGACCCGGACTCCTCGGCCCTGCTGAGCGGGGCGACCAACGTCGGCGTCGGCTGCATCTCGCACACCGACATGAACAACGACTACGGCGTCTACCAGCAGGTGCGCGACTTCATCGCCTGATCGGGCGGCGGGGGGTGCGACGGCCCTTCGCGGGGGACAATCACCGTAGACCTGCTCCCCTCGGGAGGTATCGTCATGCGGCTGATGTCCACCGCTGCCGGGAATCCGGTGCGGGATCCCGTCCACCACCCGCTGTTCGCCCGCTTCTACGCCCGCTGCAGCGTGGCCGCCGAGACCAGGCTCGGTATGGCCGCCGTCCGGGAGCGGTTGCTCTCCGGGCTGTCCGGGCGAGTGATCGAGATCGGCGCGGGCAACGGTCTCAACTTCGCGCGGTATCCCGGGTCGGTGGCGGAGGTCGTCGCGATCGAACCGGAACGCACCCTGCGGCAGTTGGCGACGGAGGCCGCCGTCCGCGCCGATGTCCCGGTGGACGTGGTGCCGGGCGCGGCGGAGGCGCTGCCGGTGAAGAGCGAGGCATACGACGCGGCGGTGCTCTCCTTGGTGCTGTGCAGTGTGCGGGACGTACCACGGGCGCTCGCGGAGGTACGGCGGGTGCTGCGGCCGGGCGGCGAGCTGCGGTTCTTCGAGCACGGGCGGGGCGGCGGCCCGGCGATGCTGTTCACCCAGCGGGCGCTGGACCGGACGGTGTGGCCGCTGCTGAGCGGCGGCTGCCATCTGTCCCGGGAGCCGGTTGCCGAGTTGCGCGCGGCCGGGTTCGAACTCGGCCCGTACCGGCGGGTGTTCCTGCCGGAGAACGGCCTGCGGCTGCCGACCTCCTACTGTGTGCTGGGCGTCGCGCGCAAGGCCCCGGAGACCTGACCACAGCAACCGTGATCACAGGCTCCAGCGGCGCAGCTCCTCCGCGATGTCGGACACGCTCGCCTCGCCCGTCTTCACCAACCGGGCCAGATCTCGGACCTGTTCGGGCGAGGTGGCGATCTTGAGGCCGCTGGCGACCAGGTAGGCGTAGGCGACCGAGGACGCGAAGAGGGCGTTCGAGCGCTCAAGCGCCGGTACGTGGATGAGGAGTTGGAGCAGTGCGGCGGCGCGGGCGTGCGAGGTGTCGTAGACGGGGACGTCGAATATCTCGGCCCGGTGCCGGGCGACGGCGGCGATCAGCGCACCCCAGTCGGTGACCTGGGGGTCCCCCGGGGTCTTCTGTTCGGCGAGCATGAGGAGCCAGGCGAGATCGATGGTCAGGTCGTTCAAGGGATCAGTGACGGCCTTCGGTCTTGTCAGAGGTATCGGGACCCTGGGCTTCGCCGAACTCCTCCGCGAAGACGGACTCGTACTGCTTCATGAAGTCGGCGGCCGCCTCGACGAACGTACGGCCCGCCTCACCTGTGTCCTGCATGACCAGTTCCTCTATGTAGCGGTTGACGCTCATCCCGCGCGCGAGAGCACGCTCGCGGGCCGCCTTGACGGTCCCCTCGTCCACGCGCACGTTCAGCTGGGTCTTCGCCATACCTAGACGCTAGCGCGGTTGTGCTAGCAGCGGCAAGCGCGCATCGGAATCGAAAAGTGATACCGCCTGTGGGGCGCGTCACACTACGCTCGTCCCGGACAAAGCTCGGCCAAGGCTCCGACAAAGAGGATCACGGCTAGATCGCGCGAGCGAGGAGGCAGTGTTGTCCACACCAGCTGCGGAGGGACCGGCCGCGGACGGGACAGCGGCCCGCGCACGCGGGCTGACCAAGGCGTACGGCGCGGGCGAGACGGCCGTGCTCGCACTGGACTCGGTGGACGTGGACATCGCGCGCGGCCGCTTCACCGCGGTCATGGGCCCCTCGGGCTCCGGCAAGTCCACGTTGATGCACTGCCTGGCGGGACTGGACACGGTGTCGGCCGGCCAGGTCTGGCTCGGCGGCACCGAGATAACGGGTCTGCGGGAGCGCGAGCTGACGCGGCTGCGCCGGGACCGGATCGGGTTCATGTTCCAGTCGTTCAACCTGATCCCGACGCTGAACGCGGCCGAGAACATCACCCTGCCCATGGACATCGCGGGCAAGAAGCCCGACGGGAAGTGGCTGGACCAGGTCATCGACACGCTGGGGCTGCGGGACCGGCTCAAGCACCGGCCCGCGCAGCTGTCCGGCGGGCAGCAGCAGCGGGTGGCCTGCGCACGGGCGCTGGCCTCCCGACCGGAGCTGATCTTCGCCGACGAGCCGACCGGCAACCTGGACTCGCGGGCCGGTCTCGAGGTGCTGGGCTTTCTTCGGGACGCGGTCGACCAGCTCGGGCAGACGGTCGTCATGGTGACCCACGACCCGGGCGCCGCCGCCCACTCCGACCTGGTGCTCTTCCTCGCGGACGGCCGAATAGTGGATCGGATGGAAGGGCCGACGGCCGACGCCGTGCTCGAACGGATGAAGCGGTTCGACGTGGGACGCGGGTCCTCCGGGCCCGGGGAGGACTGACCCGGTGCTCAAGGCAACCCTGCGGAGCTTCCTGGCCCACAAGGGACGGCTGCTGCTGTCCGCGCTGGCCATCGTCCTGTCCGTGGCGTTCGTCGCGGGCAGCCTGATCTTCTCAGACACCGTCACCCGTACCTTCGACCGGCTGTTCGCCTCCACCTCCGCCGATGTGACGGTGGAGCCCAAGGAGGACCTCAAGTCGTCGGTGGCGACCGGCGCCGTACAGACCGTGCCGGCCGCGCTGAAGGAGCGGGTCGCCAAGGTCGACGGGGTCGCGGACGCCCACGCGGACGTCTCGGTGCAGAACATCGTGGTGGTCGACAGCCACAACAAGTCGGTCGGCCCGACCACCGGCGCCCCGACCATCGCCACCGACTGGTACCTCACCCACCGCAGCCCTGTGAAGCTCACCTCGGGGCACGTCCCGCGGGGTGCGGGCCAGGCGCTCCTCGACGCGGACACCGCCGGCAAGAAGCACGTGCGCATCGGCGACACACTGACCGTGCAGGCCCAGCCCGGCACCTTCAGGGTCGAGATCGTCGGCATCGCCACCTTCACCACCACCAACCCCGGTGCGGCCCTGGTCTTCCTCGACCCGTCGGTCGCCGCGAAGGAACTGCTGGGCTCCGCCGACCGGGCCACCAGCATCTCGGTGGACGCGGCGCAGGGTGTCACGGACGCCGAGCTGAAGCGCCGGGTCGGCGAGGCGATCGGGACCGGGACGTACGACCTGAAGACCGCCGACGAGCAGGCGAAGACCTCCGCCGCGGACCTGGGCGGATTCCTCGACGTCATCAAGTACGTGATGCTGGGATTCGCGGGCATCGCCACGCTCGTGGGTGTCTTCCTGATCGTCAACACCTTCTCCATGCTGATCGCCCAGCGCACCCGTGAGCTGGGCCTGTTGCGCGCGCTGGGCGCCGACCGGCGTCAGGTGCGGCGGTCCGTGCTCACCGAGGCCGTGCTGCTCGGGCTGGTCGGTTCGACGCTGGGTCTGGGCGCCGGTATCGGGCTGGCGCTCGGGCTGATCAAGCTGATGAGCGCGTTCGGGATGAACCTCAAGACCACCGAGATGGTCGTCGGCTGGGGCACACCCGTGGCGGCCTACGTCGTGGGCGTCGGCGTCACCTTCGTCGCCGCCTATCTGCCCGCACGGCGCGCGGCCACGGTGTCGCCGATGGCGGCGCTCGCGGACGCCGAGATCGCCGGCGTGGGCAAGCCCTTGACGGTGCGGGCGATCGTGGGCGCGGTCGTCGGGGTGCTCGGGGTGGCGGCCCTCGCGGGCTGTGCGGCGGCCACGAAGACCGCCTCGGCCGCCTCGCTGCTGGGCCTCGGGGTGGTGCTGACGCTGCTCGCCACGGTCATCGCGGGCCCGTTGCTGGTGCGCCCGGTGATCCGCGTCCTGGGTGCGGCCTTCCCCGCCCTGTTCGGGTCGGTCGGCCGGATGAGCCAGCGCAACGCCCTGCGCAACCCGCGCCGTACCGGCGCCACCGCCGCCGCGCTCATGGTGGGGCTGGCCCTGGTCGGCGGGATGTCGGTGGCGAGCGCCTCCATGTCCAAGTCATTCGACCAGCAGATCGACAAGACGCTGGGAGCCGACTTCATCGTCCAGAACGGCAACTTCCTTCCGTTCACCCGGGAGGTCACCGACAAGGTGCGCGGCACCGAGGGCGTGGGTCTTGTCGTGCGGCAGCGGTTCGCGCCGGTGGCCCTGCGGCTGCCGGACGGCAAGCGGGTCACCACGACCGCCGCCGGGTACGACGCGCAGGTCGACGACGTCGCCCATGTCGCCTACAAGGGCGGTGACACCGCGGCCGCGCTCGCCGACGGCAGTATCGGCATGGACGCCACCTTCGCCGCGGACCACAAGGTGCGCCTCGGCAGCGTGCTCCCGGTCGAGTTCCAGGGCGGGAAAAGCGCCGAGATGAAGGTGGGCGCCCTCACCGACCAGGACGGCGGCAGCGGCTTCGGCACCCAGGGCGGGCTGTTCCTCGGCATCGCCACCGTGGAGAAGTACGTCCCCGACGGCCAGGACTCGTCCTTGTACGTCAACCACGCCCCGGGTACGAGTGTCGACCGGCTCCGCGCGAACCTGGAGAAGACTCTCGCCCCGTATCCGCAGGTGCAGGTCCGCGACCAGGCCGACTACAAGAAGCTGGTCCACGATCAGATCGCCGTGCTGCTGTATCTCGTCTACGCGCTGCTCGGCCTTGCGATCGTGATCGCGGTGCTCGGGGTCGTCAACACCCTGGCCCTGTCGGTCGTGGAGCGCACCCGGGAAATCGGGCTGCTGCGCGCGATCGGGCTGGGCCGGCGGCAGCTGCGCCGGATGATCCGGCTGGAGTCGGTGGTGATCGCGGTGTTCGGCGCGGTGCTGGGGCTCGCGCTCGGCCTGGTGTGGGGCGTGTGCACCCAGCAGGTGCTGGCTCTCCAGGGCATGAAGGCGCTGGCGATCCCATGGGGCACGATCGTGGCCGTCGTGATCGGCTCGGCGGTCGTGGGCATCGTGGCGGCGCTGCTGCCGGCGTTGCGTGCGTCGCGCATGAATGTGCTGGCGGCCATCGCGCACGAGTGATGCAGGCGTGACGCTCACGTCCCGGACCGCTGAGGAGAAGGTCATGCCGCGTCAGTTCCGCTTCGGGGTCAACCTGCTCACGCGCGCGCCGGCCGACGAGTGGCCGGCGATCACCGACGCCCCGAAGTCCGCACTCGGCCCGCTCCTGGAGCGACGGCCCGAGCTGACGCTGACACAGGCCCTCGCCCTGCCCACCGTCCTCGTCGGCAACCTGGAGGAGGTCGTCGGGCGGGTCCGGGGACTTCGCTCCGGTGCTCGCGGAGGTCGCGTGGGCAAAGGCGGGCACCCAGTCACGGCCTTCGAGCCGGGTGTTCCAGCCGACGTGGTCGTCGTGCAGATGCGTGGTGACGACGCAGATGCGTGGTGACGACGAGGTCGACATCCTCCGGCTGGATACCGGCCGCCGCGAGATTGTCCAGGTAACGGGTGTTCAGATACGACCAGATCGGCTGGAGCGGGCGGTACTTGCCGTTGCCCGCGCCGGTGTCGATCAGGATGATCCGGCCTTCGCCGCGCAGCGCCCAGGACTGGGTGGCGACCCGGGTCAGGTCGGTTCCGGCGTCCCGGTGGTCGGGGTCCGGGAGCGAGGCGTGACGCTGCCAGTCGCGGAACGGCACTGTAGGACCACTGGCGGCGCTGGGTCAAACCGCTGTAGGCGATGTTCGTGAGCAAGCAGGACTTCGTGCGCAACGAGACCGCGCACCATGCCTTGGGGGCGGTGGGGTACGAGTCGTAGGAGAGGTGGCGACGGGGGGTTACGCCGCTGACGGAGACTCCCGAGTAGCCGGCTTTGCCGATCCTTTACCATTGGGGAGTCGTCCCGTTCCTCCATGAAAGGTGTGTGAGCGTCCGCCCATGGGCGAGCCTTCCAGTCCTCTGTCCCGGCAACACCGCGCGGTCCCGTCCACCCTGTCCGATCATGGGACGGAGGTGACCCGATGACCGAAGTGCTCCTCCTGCTGGTGGCGATCCTGCTCTCGCTCGCCTGCGGTGCCTTCGTCGCGGCCGAGTTCTCGCTGACCACGGTGGGACGCGGTGAACTGGAGCGGGCCGCGGAGCGCGGCGAGCGCGGTGCCGCGGGCGCCCTCAAGGCCGTACGGCAGCTGACCTTTCAGCTCTCGGGGGCCCAGCTCGGCATCACGGTCACCAATCTGGTGGTCGGCATGCTCGCCGAGCCGTCGATCGGCAAGCTGCTGGCCGGTCCGCTGGAGGCGGTGGGCATCGCGCGGTCGGCGGCGAGCTCGCTCGCGCTGGTGATCGGCACCGCGCTGTCCACGGTGTTCCTGATGGTCGTAGGCGAGCTGGTGCCCAAGAACTGGGCGATCTCCTCGCCGCTGGCCGTGGCCAAGCGGGTGGGCAACGCCCAGCGCTGGTTCAGCGCGGCCTTCCGGCCGTTCATCACGCATCTGAACAACACCGCGAACCGGGTGGTACGACGGTTCGGTGTGGAGCCCGCCGAGGAGCTGGCCTCCGCGCGCGGCCCCCAGGAGCTGGCCGCACTGGCCCGGCACTCCGCCAAGGAGGGCTCGCTGGAGGCGGACACCGCGGAGCTGTTCGTACGCACGCTGAACCTCGCCGACCTCACCGCGGAGAACGTGATGACCCCGCGCGTCCAGGTCGTCGCCCTGGAGGTCGACGCGACCTGCGAGGACGTGGCGAACGCGACCCGGGCGACCGGGCTGTCCCGCTTCCCGGTCTACCGGGACAGCCTCGACTCGGTCGTCGGCACCGCCCACATCAAGGACATCCTGGCCCTGCCCGTGGCGGAGCGGGCCCGCGTCCGGGTGGACGAGGTGATGCGTGAGCCCCTGCTGGTCCCCGAGTCCCTCACCGTCGACCGCCTCCTGGACCGCCTCGGCGGCCGGCGCACCATGGCCGTCGTCATCGACGAGTACGGCGGTACGGCCGGGGTCGCCACCCTGGAGGACATCGTCGAGGAGGTCGTCGGCGAGGTCCGCGACGAGCACGACCCGCACGAGACGCCCGACCTCGCCCCCGCGGGCGCCGACGAGCAGGGCCGCGCGCTCTACTCGGCGGACGGCGCGGCCCGCATGGACCAGCTCGCGCGCGTGGGCCTGAGGCCGCCCGAGGGGCCGTACGAGACGCTGGCCGGGCTGGTCGCGACCGAGCTGGGCCGGATACCCGAGACCGGGGACAGCGTCGAGGTCGCCGGGTGGCGGCTCGACGTGGTCGACGCGTCCGGGCGGCGCGCGGCCCGGGTACTGCTGCACGCGCCGCTCGCCGACGAACAGAGGCAGGAACAGGAGGGGCACCGATGACCGTCGTACAGCTGCTGATCGGGTTTGCCACGCTGGTCGTCAACGCCTTCTTCGTGGGCGCCGAGTTCGCGTTGATCTCCGTGCGCCGCTCCCAGATCGAGCCGCACGCCGAGGCGGGCGACCGGCGGGCCAGGAGCGTGCTGTGGGGCCTGGAGCACGTGTCCGCGCTCCTTGCCGCCGCCCAGCTCGGCATCACGCTGTGCACGCTGGTGCTGGGTGTGGTCGCCGAACCGGCGATCGGGCATCTGCTGGAGCCGGTGTTCCACGCGGTCGGCGTACCCAAGAGCGCCGGCCACGCCGTGTCCTTCGTGATCGCCCTGGCGCTGGCGACCTATCTGCACATGCTGCTCGGCGAGATGGTTCCGAAGAACGTGGCACTCGCCGAGCCCGTGCGCAGCGCGCTGCTGCTCGGACCGCCGCTGGTGGCCCTCTCCCGGGCGCTGCGGCCGGTGATCTTCACCGTCAACGCCTTCGCGAACGGCCTGCTCAAACTGCTTCGGGTGGAGACCAAGGACGAGGTCGCGGCGACCTTCACGGACACCGAGCTCGCCGAGATCGTCAAGGACGCCAGCGAGGCGGGCCTGATCGACGACCGGGCGCAGGAACGGCTGCACGACGCCCTGGAGCTGGGCCGCCGGCCGGTGCGGGACGTGGTGGTGCCACTGGAGCGTGTCGTCTACGCGCGCGTGGGCGTCACCCCGGAGGAACTGGAGCGGCTGTCCGCGGAGTCCGGCTTCTCCCGGTTCCCGGTGGTCGACGAGGGGCGGCGGATCGTCGGCTATCTGCACGTCAAGGACGCGTTGGACGCCTCGCCCCGGGACGAGGCGTTCCGGCTGCGGGACATGCGGCCCATCGCGCGGGTGCGGGAGAACACCCCGCTGGACGATGTACTCACCGCGATGCGCGGCAGCCGCACCCATCTGGCGGGCGTGCTGGGCGACGACGGACGGCTGGCGGGGCTGGTGACGATGGAGGACGTGCTGCGGGAGCTGTTCGGGCAACATGCGTAGCCCTCTCCGGGGGAGCGACCGACTGACGGGTATGCGCCTCGGGATACCATCTCTGTCGCCATGCAGAAGAACCCTGTGAACCCTGCGCTTCCCGCACACTCCAGCCTGGTCGCGGTCGGCGACTCCTTCACCGAGGGCATGTCGGACCTGCAGCCCGACGGCTCCTACCGGGGCTGGGCCGATGTCCTCGCCGCCAGGATGGCCGCCCGCACCCCCGGCTTCCGCTACGCCAACCTCGCGGTGCGCGGCAAACTGATCGGGCAGATCGTCGAGGAGCAGGTGGACGTGGCGGTCGCGATGCGGCCCGACGTGATCACGCTGGTCGGCGGCCTCAACGACACCCTGCGGCCCAAGTGCGACATGGGCCGGGTCCGGGACCTGCTGACCGAGGCGGTGGAGCGGCTGGCACCGGCCTGCGAGCGGCTGGTGCTGATGCGCAGCCCCGGCCGCCAGGGCCCGGTTCTCGAGCGGTTCCGGCCGCGCATGGAGGAGCTGTTCGCCTGCGTCGAGGACCTCGCCGGGCGGCACGGCGCCCTGGTGGTCGACCTGTACGGCGCCCCCTCGCTGGCCGACCCCCGGCTGTGGGACGTGGACCGGCTGCACCTGACGGCCGAGGGGCACCGCCGGGTCGCCGAGGCGGTCTGGCAGACCCTCGGCTACGAGGCCGAGGACAGCGAGTGGCACACACCGATGCCGGCCACGCCCCCGCCCGGCTGGGTCGCGCGCCGGGTCGCGGACGCCCGGTTCACCAGGCAGCACCTGCTGCCGTGGATAGGCCGCCGCCTGACCGGCCGCTCCTCGGGGGACGGGCGCACGCCGAAGCGGCCGGAGCTGCTGCCCTACGAGGCATAGCGCGGGCATAGCCTGAGGCCTGTGTCCACGCGGGTGATCAATGTCAGGGGCCGGATCCATGAGTTCGGCCCCCGGCTGGAACACGCCCCGGAGGAGGTCGTCCACGTGGGCCGCCGCTGGACCATGGGCGGCTGGGACCTGCCCCGCCACCCGCTTTACAACCCCTTCGCCTACGACACCCCGAAGAAGAAACGGGACGGCACCCGGGCCGAGGTGATGGCGATGTACCGGGCGTATCTGCTGGAGCGTCCCGAGCTGCTGGAGCTGGTGGCCGAGCTGCGGGGGAAGACCCTGGCGTGCTGGTGCGCGCCCGAGCTGTGCCACGCGGACGTGCTGGCGGAGCTGGCCGAGGTCTCCCACGCGCAGCCGGGTCCGGCCGATTCGTCCTGACCGCGGGCACGGCTTTCGTAGCTTCGCACGAGCGGACCCGCGACGCTGGACTGCAGAAACCGCCAGTAGAATCCGTACACGTGACTTCTGCCGCCCCCGCCAAGCCCCGCATCCCGAACGTCCTCGCCGGACGTTACGCCTCCGCCGAGCTCGCCACGCTCTGGTCGCCCGAGCAGAAGGTGAAGCTGGAGCGGCAGCTCTGGCTCGCCGTGCTGCGGGCGCAGAAGGACCTAGGGATCGAGGTGCCGGACGCGGCGATCGCCGACTACGAGCGGGTCCTCGACACCGTCGACCTGGCCTCCATCGCCGAGCGCGAGAAGGTCACGCGGCACGACGTGAAGGCGCGGATCGAGGAGTTCAACGACCTCGCCGGCCATGAGCACGTGCACAAGGGCATGACCTCCCGCGACCTGACGGAGAACGTCGAGCAACTGCAGATCCGGCTCTCGCTGGAGCTGGTGCGCGACCGTACGGTGGCCGTCCTGGCGCGGCTGGGCAAGCTGGCCGGGGAGTACGCGGAGCTGGTCATGGCCGGCCGCTCCCACAACGTGGCCGCGCAGGCCACCACCCTCGGCAAGCGCTTCGCGACCGCCGCCGACGAGCTGCTGGTGGCGTACGGCCGGGTCGAGGAACTGCTCGGCCGCTACCCGCTGCGTGGCATCAAGGGTCCTGTCGGCACGGCCCAGGACATGCTGGACCTGCTGGGCGGGGACGCGGTGAAGCTGGCCGACCTGGAGAACCGGATCGCGCGGCACCTGGGCTTCTCGCAGGCGTTCACGTCGGTCGGCCAGGTGTACCCGCGCTCGCTGGACTACGAGGTCGTGACCGCGCTGGTGCAGCTGGCGGCCGCGCCGTCCTCGCTGGCCAAGACGATCCGGCTGATGGCCGGGCACGAGCTGGTCACGGAGGGCTTCAAGCCGGGCCAGGTCGGCTCCTCGGCGATGCCGCACAAGATGAACACGCGGTCCTGCGAGCGCGTCAACGGCCTGATGGTGGTCCTGCGCGGCTACGCCTCGATGACCGGTGAGCTGGCGGGCGACCAGTGGAACGAGGGCGACGTGTCCTGTTCGGTGGTGCGCCGGGTGGCCCTGCCCGACGCGTTCTTCGCGCTGGACGGTCTGCTGGAGACCTTCCTGACGGTCCTCGACGAGTTCGGCGCGTTCCCCGCCGTCATCGCCCGTGAGCTGGACCGCTACCTGCCCTTCCTCGCCACCACCAAGGTGCTGATGGGCGCGGTGCGCGCGGGCGTCGGCCGTGAGGTCGCGCACGAGGCGATCAAGGAGAACGCCGTCGCCACCGCACTGGCGATGCGTGAGCAGGGCGCCGAGCGCAACGACCTGCTCGACAAGCTGGCCGCCGACGAGCGGCTGCCGCTCGACCGTGCGCAGCTGGCGGCCCTGATGGCCGACAAGCTGTCCTTCACGGGCGCGGCCGCCGACCAGGTCGCGGCCGTCGTCGGCCGGATCGAGGAGATCGTCAAGCAGCACCCCGAGGCCGCCGGTTACGCCCCCGGAGCGATCCTCTGACCCGGTTCACAGCGGCGGAACTGGAGGCCGCCCGCGACCGTCTCGTCCCGGACGTGATCGCGGACGGCCTGCACGTCCTGTTCTGCGGCATCAACCCCGGCCTGATGACGGCGGCCACGGGCCATCACTTCGCCCGTCCCGGCAACCGCTTCTGGCCGGTGCTGCACCTGTCCGGGTTCACCCCCAGGCTGGTGAAGCCCGCTGAACAGGGCGAGTTGCTGTCGTACGGGCTCGGCATCACGAACGTGGTGGCGCGGGCGACCGCACGCGCCGACGAGCTGACGGCCGCGGAGTACGCCGAGGGCGGCCGGCTGCTGACGGCGAAGGTGACACGGACACGGCCGAGGTGGCTGGCGGTGGTGGGCGTCACGGCCTACCGGGCCGCGTTCGGCGACCGCACGGCACAGGTGGGACCGCAGGAGCGGACGATCGGGGACACGCGGGTGTGGGTGCTGCCGAACCCCAGCGGGCTGAACGCGCACTGGACGGCTGCGACGATGGCGGAGGAGTTCGGGCGGCTGCGGGAGGCGGCGGAGGGCTAGCCGGTCACCGCTGAAAGGGCGGTTGCGGCCGTCAGGCGATCCGTCGGCGCGCACTGCGGGCTCCGGCGAGCACCGCGGCCGCCGCCCACAGCACGGTCACCGCCAGCCCCGTCCACGGGCCCAGGGCACCCCGTCCCGGTCGCTGTGAGGACGACTTGACCCGCTCGGTCGGGCAGCAGAGCGGCGTCAGGTGGTACTTGCCCAGGACGAGGGTGACGAGGCCGGTGAGCAGACCGACGGCGAGCACCGGCAAGGTGATCGCCGTGGCCTGCGCCGCGAACCAGCGCCACCGGTCGGGCAGTGGTCGCAGCGTACGAGTCGGGGTTCGTCGTGCCCCGGTGATCGCGGATCTTCGGCAGGTCGGGGGCTCCGGGCACTCGCCGGGGTCGTCGTTACCGAAGTACGATCCGGCCAACACGCGGAGCTAGCTGGGAGGACGGACGTTGGCGGGGCTGACCGGTGGTGATCCGTCTCTGCTGCGAAGGATCAATTCCGCGGTGGTGCTGCATGCGCTGCGTGCCACGGATTGCGCGACGCTCACGGAGATCACCCGGGTGACCGGACTGTCCCGGCCGACCGTCGAGGGGGTCGTCGAAGGGCTCATCGAGGCTGGTCTGGTCGTCGAGAAGGCGGCCGAGGAGGGTGCCACCCGGCGGCAGGGGCGGCCCGCGCGGCGGTTCCGGTTCCGGGCCGAGGCCGGGCATCTGCTGGGACTGGAGGTCGGTGCGCACCGCGTTTCCGCGCTCCTGGCCGATCTGGACGGCCGGGTCCTGGGGGCGCAGGCCAAGGACGTGGACGAGACGGCCGACGCGGACGAGCGGCTGGAGCGGCTGCGCACCGCGGTCGCCGAGCTGCTGCGCCGGGCCGGGGTGCCGCGTAGTTCGCTGCGGGCCGTCGGGGTCGGCACACCGGGCATCGTCGAGGCGGACGGCCGGGTGCGGCTGGGCACCGCGCTGCCCCAGTGGACGGGACTGCGGTTGGGCGAACGGCTGAGCCGCTCCTTCAAGTGCCCGGTGCTGGTGGAGAACGACGCCAACGCGGCGGCCGTCGCCGAGCACTGGAAGGGCGCCGCCACCGAGTCCGACGACGTGGTGATGGTGCTGGCCGGGCTGAGTCCGGGCGCCGGTTCGCTGATCGGCGGACGGCTGCACCGGGGCTACGGCGGGGCGGCCGGGGAGATCGGCGCGCTGCATCTGCTGGGCCGGGAGGTGACCCCCGAGACACTGCTGTCCACCACCGACGAACCACTGCACCCGCTGGACGAGCAGGCGGTCGCCGAGGTGTTCGCGCTGGCCCGCAAGGGGGACGTGCGGGCGCGGGCCGCGGTCGACAGGTTCATCCAGCGGCTGGTCCACGACGTGGCAGCGCTCGTGCTGGCCCTGGACCCGGAGCTGGTGGTGATCGGCGGCTGGGCGGCGGGACTCGACGGCGTCCTGGAGCCGCTGCGCCGCGAACTCGCCCGCTACTGTCTGCGCCCGCCCAGGGTGGCTCTCTCCCTCCTCGGCGAGGCGGCGGTGGCGACCGGCGCGTTGCGGCTCGCCCTCGACCATGTGGAGGAGCAGCTGTTCGCGGTGGACGGAACGGTCACCGCACGCCGCTGAGCAGCCGACCTGAGCTGCGCTGAGAGACGTGACGCGCCCCGGAGGAGTTTCGGGGCGCGTCCTGTTCCGGCTCGGTGGCTATGAAGCCTGGCGCTCCGGTCCGTGGTGGATCTCCACTCCGCCGGAGTCGCCGAAGGTCAGCCGGCAGGTGTCCGCGCGGTACGTGGCGGCAGAGAGCGCGGCCGTACGGCCGGCGGCCAGGAAGCGGGTGGTGACGACGAGGACCGGGGCGCCGGGGAGGCGGTCGAGTTCCTTGGCGTCGTCCGCGCGTGCCGAGCCAAGCTCCACGGCGCGGTCCTGGCCCTCCAGCTCCAGGCGCTGCAGCTCGCGCAGCACCGCACGCGCGCGTGCCGATCCGGACGGCGCGTCGATCGCCGTCAGGTCCGGGACGGAGGGCGCCGGGATGTAGAGCAGCTCGGCGGCGACGGGCTGGCCGTGGGAGACGCGGGAGCGGCGCACGATGTGCACCGGCTCCTCCGCGCCGGTCTCCAGAGCGGTCGCGACAGCGGCGGGCGGCACCGCGAGGGTGCAGTCGACCGGCTGCCAGGCGTCGCCGGGGGCGCCCGGCCAGGCGTCCTGGTCGGTACCCACGGCCACGCCCATGCGCGGGGGCGCCACCGTCGTACCGACACCGCGGCGGCGCTGGAGGCGGCCCTCCAGTTCGAGCTGTTCGAGGGCCTGCCGGAGGGTGGCGCGGGCCACGCCGAAGCGGGCGGCGAGGTCGCGCTCGTTGGGCAGGATCTCACCGACCGAGAACTCCGAGTCCAGTGCCTCACTGAGCACGGTCTTGAGATGCCAGTACTTCGGTTCCGGCACCGATTCCAGCTGCGTGGTCCCCACCCTGTCCTCCGCAATCGCCGTGGTCCGGCGGCGTTTTAGCGCCCTTGTTTATTAAAGGTTGTTGTACTTATCTGCGACCATAGGGCGGTGCACACCCTTGGTCAAGACCAATCCTCGATCCCATGGAAAGCGCATAGAAAGCGGTGCCATGCAGCGTTCACAAGGCGTTCGCACGGGGGCGTTTTCGTGACATGACGGCAAGGCTCCCGCCGTACGACGGGAGCCGTGGGGCGCCGGACATCAGAAGTCGGCTGTCGGAGGTCGGCGAGGGATCGCTGTTGGCCCGGTTTTCGGATGACCCGAACGGGGCCGGCCGTCTTGACGCGATCAGGTCCTCGTCCCGCCCGACACGTTCCTCCATGACCGGGCGGAATCACCACGTCCACCGTGCGCGCGGCCCAGAATGATCCGTGGAGACGTGGCTGCCGCATTGACTGACCCTCGCGCAGCGCTTCGGGCGCGCCGATTTCAACCTGCCGCCGCGCAGGGCGCGTTGAGCTACGCCATCTGCCACGGAGGCGCGACACGCCACCCCCGGGGACTACCCGCCAGTAGCAATTGCTGACAAGCTGTCTACGGCGTCAGCCGATGTCACAGACGAGGAGCCCCCATGTCCGCCACCGTCTCCCTCGAAGTCCCGGCCGCGCAGGGCCAGCAGGACGTGACCGTCTCCTACGCGCGCGTGGGCCGCGGCGAGCCGCTGGTCCTGATCCACGGAATAGGGCATCACCGGCAGGCCTGGGACCCGGTGGTGGACATCCTCGCGACCGAGCGGGACGTGATCGCCGTGGACCTGCCCGGCTTCGGAGCCTCCCCCGGGCTTCCCGCGGGCCTCGCCTACGACCTGCCGACGACCAACGCCGTGCTCGCCACCCTGTTCGAGGCGCTGGAGCTGGACCGGCCGCATGTGGCCGGCAACTCGCTCGGCGGGCTGCTGGCCCTGGAGCTGGGCCGCGAGAAGCTCGTACGGTCCGTCACCGCCCTCTCCCCCGCCGGATTCTGGTCGCAGGCCGAGCGGCGCTACGCCTTCGGTGTCCTCATCGCCATGCGGCGGATCGCGGAACGGCTGCCGCTCCCGCTGGTAGAGCGGCTGTCCCGGACGGCCGCCGGGCGGACGGCCCTGACGAGCACCATCTACGCCCGCCCGGCGCGCCGTACACCCGAGGCCGTGGTCGCCGAGACGCTCGCGCTCGCCCAGGCCACCGGGTTCGCCGAGACCCTGCGGGCGGGCTCCGCCGTCCAGTTCACGGATGACATCTCCGGCATCCCGGTCACCGTGGGCTGGGGCACCCGGGACATGCTGCTGGTGCGCCGTCAGGGGATCCGGGCCAAGCAGATCATCCCCAAGGCCCGCCTGGTCCGGCTGCCCGGCTGCGGGCACTGCCCGATGAACGACGACCCGGCGCTGGTCGCCCGGGTCATCCTGGACGGCAGCCGCTCAGCGTCACCCGAGGCCGGGTGCGGTGTCGGCGACCCCCGGCCGACGGCTCACTCCGAACCGGGCTCCGGCAGCCGCTGAACGGCGACTGAAACGGCGCAGGGCGCGGACACCCCCCGCCCGACGGCCCATACGACGCACGGCACCCACACCCACCGGCTCACGGCACCACACCCACCGCCCAGCGTCGCCAGACGTATGGCAGGGCCCCGAGGCCATGGCGACCCTCGCGCCGCCACGGGGCCGCCGACGCCGGACGGGCCGTAGGAGGCCGTTCCGGCGAACGGAGCGGTGGGCGACGGCGGTGAGTGGATGGCCAGACCCAGGTCGCGGTGTCTCCGCCGGTGGCGTGCGCGCACGCGTGGGGCGACGACGCCTGCGTACGGCTGGGGCTGGGGCCGACGAATCCGTCGTACGGCTGGTGCTGGGGTACGCGCAGCTGCCGCCGGCGCGGATCCGGGAGGGAGTGCGGGTGATGGCGGAGGCGGTCGACGGGTGACCTTGCGGGGCCGGTCAGTTGTTCACTTGTGGTTTCCGTGAGCGCTGCGGCGCACCAGTAGTTGTGGCTGTGCACAACTGGCCGGATCCCGTCCTGGAGGCCCTTCATGTCCCTTTCGCTCCCCGGCCGCCGCAGCGTGCTGCGCGGCTCCCTCGCCGCGTCGGCGGCCCTGACCCTGCCCACGGCGCTCGGTTCGGCTCCGGCGTTCGCGCTCTCCGGACGCCCCCGGGCGGACTGGGGTGTGCAGGCGGGTGACGTGACCGCCGACTCCGGCCTGGTGTGGGTCCGTTCGGACCGGCCGGCCCGGATGATCGTGGAGACCTCGGCCACCGAGTCGTTCCGCAACCCCCACAGATGGCGCGGCCCGCTGCTCGGCGCGGACAGCGACTTCACCGGCACCACGCGGCTGCACGGGCTGCCGTCGGGCGAGCAGATCCACTACCGCGTGCTGCTCGCCGACCCCGACGACCCGCGCCGCACCGGCGAGCCGGTCACCGGTACCTTCCGCACCGCGTCCACGCGCCGGCGACACGACGTGAAGTTCCTGTGGTCCGGTGACCTGGCCGGGCAGGGCTGGGGCATCAACGAGTCCATCGGCGGCTACCGCATCTTCGACGCGATGGCGAAGCTGGACCCGGACTTCTTCCTGTGCAGTGGTGACAACATCTACGCCGACGGTGTGATCACGGCGACCCAGGCGCTGCCCGACGGCAGCCTGTACCGCAACGTCACCAGCGAGGCGAAGTCGCACGTCGCGTTCACCCTGGACGACTTCCGCGGCAACTTCCGCTACAACCTGCTGGACGAGGCGCTGCGCCGGTTCAACGCCCAGGTGCCGAACGTCATCCAGTGGGACGACCACGAGGTCCGCAACAACTGGTACCCGGGCGAGGTCATCGGCACCGGCACCCCCTACCCGGCCGGCACCAAGCTGGACGACATGGCGGTGCGCTCCCGACGGGCGTTCTCCGAGTACTTCCCCATCTCCACGATCAGCGGCCGCCCCGACGGCCGGATCTACCGCGTCCACCACCACGGCCCGCTCCTCGACGTCTTCGTCCTTGACATGCGGACCTACCGCAACGCCAACTCGCCCGACAACCAGACCACCGACCCGCAGGGCATCCTCGGCGCCGAGCAGCTGGAGTGGCTCAAGCGCGAGCTGTCCCGGTCGCGTGCGGTGTGGAAGGTCATCGCCGCGGACATGCCGCTCGGTCTGGTCGTGCCCGACCCGGTCGAGGGTCTGGCGAACTTCGAGGCCGTCGCCCAGGGGGACCCGGGCGCGCCGCTCGGCCGCGAGCTGCAGATCGCGGAGCTGCTGCGGTACATCAAGCACCGGAGGATCACCGGCACGGTGTGGCTGACGGCCGACGTCCACCACACCTCGGCCCAGCACTACGACCCGTCGCGGGCCGCGTTCAAGGACTTCGCGCCGTTCTGGGAGTTCGTCTCCGGCCCGCTCAACGCCGGCGCCTTCCCGGCCAGCGCCCTGGACGGCACGTTCGGCCCCGACCGGGTGTTCGTCAAGGCGCCGACCGCCGCGAACGTGTCTCCCGCCGAGGGCTACCAGTTCTTCGGCGAGGTCGACATCGACGGCGACAGCGGGGAGCTGACGGTTCGTCTGCGCGAGTACGACGGCACCGTGCTGTTCACCCAGACCCTGCAGCCGGGCCGGGTCGGCCAGTAACTCCCGTAGGCTTTTCCCAGGGCCGTGCACCGGCGTCATCCCCCGGTGTGCGGCCCTGTCGCATTCCCCGGTCCGGGTCTCTCGGCGTCCCGGTGCGGGTATCGCCGCTTCCCGAACTCCCTTACCTGTAGGGCGCTTTCGCAGGTCAGCGCCTATTGTCAGTGGCCGCCGCTACGGTTTTTCCCATGACGCGATCTTCACCGGCCGTGGCCCATCGCCAACCCTCCGTGCTGCGCTCCGCCGCCGACGGACGCCATCTCGGGCTGGAGACGTCCCGGGGTGCGACGCCCACCGGGGTCGAGGACCGTCCGCGGTTCTTCGCGGGCTTCCTGACCTCGCCTCAGGTGGCCGCCGCCGTGCCGCTGCTCGCCGGGTCGGGCGGCACCGCGGGCGCAGGCACCCATCTGTGTGTCGCCTACGGGCTGGGTGCCCGGCAGCCGGAGGACCGGCTCGCCGCGGTGGACGCCCTTCTGGTGCTCGCCGCACGCCGGCAGCTCGACGCCGAGCGGCTGGGCGCCGACCTGGGCCAGCCGGTCCGGCGCGGTGCGGTGAAGCCGCTGCGGCTGGCCGAGTCGGCAGGGACGGCGGCGGCCACCGGGGCCAACACGACGATATGGGAGATGCTCCGGCTCACCGCCGAGTGCGCCGAGCGGTCCGGGGTTCGCGGTGCGCTGCCCCATCTGTCCCGGGCGGCCGCCCGGCGCGGCTCGTCACGTCCGGTGGTCCGGGCCCGCCGACTGCGGGACGCCCTGGGTGAGGTGGTGGCCGCTTGACAGGGCCAAAACCAGTCATTTCAGGGATCTGGGTAACGGTAAAAATAGTTGCAAAAAGAACATAAGCATGCTTTACCCATCGGTCACAGAGCGTTCGTGATCACGCAACACCCTTCGTTCACAGTGGTTGCATGAATCGAGACATGTCTGATGTGAGGCGCACGAGGGACGGACGCCCCGTGCACCACTGGCGACGGGACATCGTCGAACTCGCCGCCCTGTTCACGGCGGTGGCGGTGGCCGACGCGGTGGCGAACCTGATCGGGCACGGGCCAGACGGTCCGGCGCTGCTGGTGATCTCGGCACTGGTACTGGCGGCGACAGCCGGCTTCCACGCCTGGTGGGCGAGGCGCCCAGGTCACGCACCACCGGTGACCGATACCGGCACCCGGCCGGCCGTCAGCGAGACACGGCAGACCGGGCCCGGTGTGAAGGGCCCGTCGGCCGAAGGCGCGGACAGCACGCTGTGGCGGTTGCGGACGACCGTGCGGGACGCGCCCGGTTCGCTGGCGGCGCTGTGCAGCGCGCTCGCCGGGCACGCGGTCGACATCCTGAACCTGCAGACGCATCCGCTGGCCGACGGCACGGTGGACGAGTTCCTGCTGCGGGCCCCGGGCCGCCTCACGGCCGGCGAGATCACCCGGGCGGTCGCACTGGCCGGGGGTACGGACACCTGGATCGAGCGGGCCGACGCGCACGATCTGGTGGACGCCCCGACCAGGGTCCTGGGCCTGGCGACCCGAACCGCCCTGGACGCGGCGGAACTTCCGCTGGCCCTCCGGCAGTTGTTGGGAAGGTGCACGATCCGCTCACTCCCCGCCCATCCGGTCGGCGGGGCCCGGAGCCCCGAGACGGTTCCTGTCGAAGGGGTGCTGGAGGACACCGTGATGCGGCTGCGGGCACCGGAGGGTGGGGTGATCACCGTGGAGCGGCCGTATCTGCCGTTCACCCCGACCGAGTTCGCGCGGGCGCGGGCGCTGGTGGAGCTGGACGCCCGGCTCGGGCCGCGCATCCCGCGCAGCCAGGACGTGCTCACCCTGCCCGAGGGCAGGGAGATCACCGTGCGCCGGGCCGACACGGGTGACGTGGAGGCGGCGAAGGCGATGCACGAGCGCTGCTCGGCGCGGACCCTCGGGCTGCGCTACCACGGTCCGGTCGGGGACGCGGACCGCTACCTGAACCACCTGCTCAGTCCGCGCTTCGGCCGGACGCTGGCCGTGCAGACCGCTTCGGGCCGGATCGTCGGCCTCGGGCATCTGCTGTGGGACGGGGACGAGACGGAGGTCGCGCTGCTCGTCGAGGACGACTGGCAGCGGCGCGGTATCGGCAGCGAGCTGCTGGGCCGGCTGGTGGGCATGGCCGTTGAGGCGGGCTGCGAGAGCGTGTACGCCGTCACGCAGGCGTCCAACACGGGCATGGTCGCGGCTATGCGGGGACTGGGGTTGCCGCTGGACTATCAGATCGAGGAGGGGACGCTGGTGATCACGGCGCGACTGGACGCCACCCCGGTCGTGTCCCGGCTGCCGTATGACAGCGGTGCGCGGGGGCGGTCCGGTCAGGCCTGAGAAGGAGGCGGACAGCGGCCCGGCGTTCGACGGACGCCGGGCCGTTCGTCCGTGCGGGTCGGTTTCACACCCCGTGGCCCAGGGCCGCGTCCAGGTCTGCCCACAGATCGTCCACGTCCTCCAGCCCCACCGAAAGCCGCAGCAGTCGGTCGCTCACCCCGGCTCCCCGGCGGTCCTCGGCGTCGACGACGCGGTGGCTGATGGAGGCCGGGTGCTGGATGAGGGTGTCGACGCTGCCGAGGCTGACGGCCGGGGTGATCAGCCGTACCGGGAGACGACCTCGTGCGGGTCGCCGTACACCTCGAAGGCGATCATCGCGCCGCCCAGGCGCGGGTAGCGGGTGCGGGCGACGCGCGGGTCGGCGGTGAGACGGCGGGCGAGTTCGGCGGCGGTGGCGCAGGCGGCCCGGACCCGTACCGGGAGGGTGGACAGGCCGCGCAGCAGCAGATAGCCGGCCAGCGGATGCAGGACGCCCCCGGTCGCGAAACGTATCTTCCTGAGCTGCCCGGCGAGTTCCTCGTCGCAGGCGACCACCCCCGCCAGCACGTCGCCGTGACCGCCGAGATACTTGGTGGCACTGTGCAGCACCAGCCGGGCGCCGAGTTCCGCGGGGCGCTGGAGCACGGGGGTGGCGAAGGTGTTGTCGGCGAGCAGCGGGACCGTGCCGCAGGCGTGGGCGACGGCCCGCAGGTCGAGTTCGGCGAGGGTCGGGTTGGCCGGGGACTCGACCAGCACCAGGCCGGTGTCCGCGCGCAGCGCGTCGTTGATGCCCGCCGGGTCGGTCCAGGTGACCTCGGTGCCGAGGAGACCGGCGGTGAGAAGGTGGTCGCTGCACCCGTACAGGGGCCGTACGGCGACGACATGGCCCAGGCCGGTCGCCGCGCGGGCGAGCAGGACGGCGCTCAGGGCGGCCATGCCGCTGGCGAAGGCAACCGCGGACTCGGTGCCCTCCAGACGGGCCAGGGCGGTCTCGAAGCGGGCGACCGTCGGATTGCCGAGGCGCCCGTAGACCGGCGGTCCGGCCGGGTCCGCGCCGTCGGTGGCGAAGGCGTCGATGCGGGCGGCCTCGGCGCGGCTGTCGTAGGACGGATAGGTGGTGGACAGATCGATCGGCGGGGCGTGCAGGCCCTGGCGGGCGAGGTCGTCGCGGCCGGCGTGCACGGCCTCGGTGTCCAGGGCGCGCGGGGCGCCGGACACCCGCGTCCGGCCGTGGCGGAGGCTCACCGAGTCGTCGTGGGTGCTCATCGAGTCCATGGGCGAAGGGTGAACATCGAGCGGGGTACGGGAGACCAACACCGTGTTACGTTCGCGATATGGCCGAATCTGTCGTACTGGATCCGGTCGATCTGCATCTGCTGCGGCTGCTGCAGAACGACGCCCGGACCACCTACCGCGATCTCGCCGCCCGGGTGGGCGTGGCACCGTCGACCTGTCTGGACCGGGTGACCCGGCTGCGCCGCTCGGGAGTGATCCTCGGGCATCGGCTGGAGCTCGATCCGGCCAAGCTCGGGCGCGGCCTCGAGGCGCTGCTGTCGGTGCAGGTGAGGCCGCACCGGCGGGAGTTGGTGGGGCCGTTCGTGGAGCGGATCCGGGCGCTGCCGGAGTCGCGGACGGTGTTCCACCTGACCGGTCCCGACGACTATCTGGTGCATGTGGCGGTGGCCGACATGGCGGACCTGCAGCGGCTGGTCCTGGACGAGTTCACGTCCCGGCGCGAAGTGGCCCGGGTGGAGACACGGTTGATCTTCCAGCAGTGGGAGTGCGGACCGCTGCTCCCGCCTACGCCGTCAGCTCAATCCCAGTGACGTGCGGCGGCCCGTCGTACGAGGATGGAGCGCATGTCACAGACCAACAGCCCGCTGCCCCGCCAGGTCGCCGACACCTTCGTCGACGAGCTCATCGCCCTCGATCCGATCACCGGTACGTTCCTCGGCGTCAAAGAGAGTTCGAGCCGTCTGCCCGACACCTCGCCGGCCGGCGGTGAGGCACTCGCCCGGCTCCAGCGTGACACGCTCGCCAAGCTCGACGAGGCCGAGCGGCAGCCCGGCGCGGACAGTGACATCGAGCGTCGCTGCGCACGTCTGCTGCGCGAGCGGCTCACCGCCTCCCTCGCCGTGCACGAGGCGGACGAGAGCCTGCGTTCGGTCAGCAACCTGAGCTCGGCCGCGCACGCGGTGCGCCAGGTGTTCACCGTGACCCCCACGGCCACCGAGGAGGACTGGGCGGCGGTCGCCGAGCGGCTGCGCGCCGTGCCGGCCGCGCTGGAAGGCTACCGGCAGTCCCTGGAACTCGGCCTGGAGCGGAAACTGCACGCCGGTCCGCGCGCCACCGCCACCTTCGTCCGTCAGCTCGGCGAATGGGCCGACACGGGCGACGGCCGGGGCTGGTTCGAGCAGTTCGCGGCGTCCGGGCCCGAGGCGCTGCGCGCCGAGCTGGACGAGGCGGCACGCTCCGCCACGCAGGGCGTCGTGGCGCTGCGCGACTGGATGAAGGACGTGTACGCGCCGACGATCGAGGGTGCCCCGGACGTGGTGGGCCGCGAGCGGTACGCCCGCTGGGTCCGCTACTTCAACGGCACCGACCTCGATCTGGACGAGGCGTACGCGTACGGCTGGTCCGAGTACCACCGGCTGCTCGGCGAGATGAAGGCCGAGGCCGAGAGGATCCTGCCCGGCGCGGCCACGCCGTGGGTGGCGCTGGCGCACCTCGACGAGCACGGCACCCACGTCGAGGGCGTCGACGAGGTGCAGCGCTGGCTGCAGTCCGTGATGGACGAGGCCATCGAGAAGCTGGACGGCACCCACTTCGACCTGGCCGAGCGGGTCCGCCGCGTCGAGTCCAGGATCGCCCCTCCCGGCAGCGCGGCGGCGCCGTACTACACGCCTCCGTCGGACGACTTCTCGCGCCCGGGCTGCACCTGGCTGCCGACCATGGGACAGACCCGGTTCCCGGTCTACGACCTGGTCTCGACCTGGTACCACGAGGGCGTGCCCGGCCACCACCTCCAGCTGGCGCAGTGGAAGCACATCGCCGAGAACCTCTCCCGCTACCAGGCCAGCGTGGGCATGGTCAGCGCCAACGCCGAGGGCTGGGCGCTGTACGCGGAGCGGCTCATGGACGAGCTGGGCTTCCTCACGGACCCCGAGCGCCGGCTCGGCTACCTGGACGCGCAGATGATGCGGGCCGCGCGGGTCATCATCGACATCGGCATGCACCTGGAGCTGACGATCTCGGACGACTCCCCCTTCCACCCCGGGGAGCGCTGGACGCCCGCGCTGGCGCAGGAGTTCTTCGGCGCGCACAGCAGCCGCCCGGCGGACTTCGTGGAGAGCGAGCTGACCCGCTATCTGTCCATGCCGGGCCAGGCCATCGGCTACAAGCTGGGCGAGCGGGCCTGGCTGCTGGGCCGGGAGCAGGCCCGCGAGCGGCGCGGCGACGGCTTCGACCTCAAGGCCTGGCACATGGCGGCCCTGTCACAGGGTTCGCTGGGCCTGGACGACCTGGTGGACGAGCTGTCACAGCTCTGACGGTACGTCAGCGGCGGAAGCCGCCCTCGGAGTTGACGACCTGCCCGGTGACCCAGCGTGCCTCGTCCGTGGCCAGCCATGCGATGAGCCGCGCCGGGTCGTCGGGCCGGCCCCGGCGTCCGGCCGGGAACCGCGCGGCCACGGCCGCGTGGACCTCGCCGGTCGCATAACCCGTGTCCACGGGGCCGGGGTGACGGCGTTCACCGTGATCCCCCGCTCGGCGAGGGTGGTGGCCAGGGAGCGGGTGACGGAGGCCAGGGCGCCCTTCTGGAGGGCGTAGGCGACTCGCCGGGCATCCCGCCGCCCTGGTCCTGGCCGGAGGTCATCCGCGGCCATGCTGGACGCCCACTGGGCGGTGGACACCCGCTCGGTGCTGCTGCTCGTGCAGGCGTACGCCCGGCAGGCGAAGCCCGGTCGCCGGATCGTGCTGCCGAATAAGCGACCGAACAAAGGCGCGGTGCTTGAGGGCGCTGTGCCGTTCGGGTGTGCTCCGGTGGCGGTGGCCGGGCGCAGGCGGCTTGCTGGTGCGGGGGCCATCGGACAGGAAGCGAGCCGCGCATGCAGACCTCCACGCCCCCAGGGCAGTCGCTGCAGACTCCCCGTGCCGCCGGTGTGGCCGGCATCGTCTTCGCCCTGCTGCTGGCCGCCGCGATCATACTGATCCGGCTGGGCATCCCGCAGGGCGCCGACGCGGTCACCACCCAGGCACCGGACCCCGCCCAGCGCAGCGCCGTCCACTGGGCCCTCACGCTGGTGCCGTTCGCCGGCATCTTCTTCCTCTGGTTCGTCGGCGCGGTGCGCAGCCATGTCGGTGACAGCGAGGACCGGTTCCTCGCCACCGTGTTCCTCGGCAGCGGGCTGGTCTTCACGGCCACGATGTTCGGTGCCGCCGCGGCGGCCACAGCCGTGCTGGACACCGCGCATCCGGCGGGTACCTCGCCCTCCCGGCCCACCTGGGACTTCGGCCAGCACTTCGCGTACACGCTGATGACCGGGTACGCGATGCGGATGGCGGCCGTCTTCGTCTGCTCCACATCGCTGATCGGGCACCGACTGGGCATCCTGCCGCGCTGGCTCACGGTGCTGGGTTTCCTCAGCACCCTGGTCCTCCTGTTCGTCTCGTCCGAGGTGCCCTGGGCAGAGCTGGTGTTCCCGGGCTGGTCGCTGCTGCTCAGCCTGTACATCGTGGCGGTGGGCTTCCGCCGGGCCACCGCGGCACCGGCGTCCTGAGGGCTCACCCGTTCGGAAGGCCTCGGCGGGCGGCGCCGGGCACGGGCTCCCATGCTGGCGTGCGGGGAGTTCTCCGCCGTCCGAGACCGGACGGACGCACTGGCGGTACGCACGACACCTGGCCACCGGAAGGGCGAAGCCATGACGCGCCTTGTCGTCGATCTCAACAGATGTCAGGGATACGCGCAGTGCGCGTTCCTCGCTCCGGACGTCTTTGCCATGCACGGTGAGGAATCGCTCGTCTACAACCCGCACGCCGGGTCGGAGCAGCGGGAGCGGCTGGCCCGCGCCGTCGCCGCCTGCCCCGTGCAGGCGATCACGGCCGACGGCCTGAACGGCGCCGCGGGGAGGACCTCGGATGCCACCCACTGACTATCTCGACTGGCTCCGGCGCGAGGGCCGGATCGTCGTCGTGGGTGCCTCGCTGGCCGGGCTGCGCGGCGCCGAGACGCTGCGCGACGAGGGCTTCACCGGCGAACTCACCATGATCGGCGACGAGCCGCACGAGCCGTACGACCGGCCGCCCCTGTCCAAGGCGGTGCTGCTCGGCAAGGCGTCCCCGCACCACACCGAGCTGCCCCACCGCCGGGAGATCGACGCGAAGTGGCGGCTGGGGGTCGCGGCGACCGGTCTGGACATCGAAACCAAACGGGTACGGCTGGCCGACGGCGACGAGGTCGAGTACGACCGGCTGCTGATCGCCACTGGAGTGCGCGCCCGGCCGTGGCCCAAGGATGACGAGGCCCGGCTGGACGGCGTGTTCACCCTGCGCACCCGGGACGACGCGGCCGCCCTGCTGCGGCGGATGAAGGCCGGGCCCCGCCGGGTGTTCGTCATCGGCGCCGGCTTCACCGGTTCGGAGATCGCCTCGGCCTGCCGGGACCAGGACATCTCGGTCACCGTGGCGGAGCGCGCGGGCGCGCCGCTGGTGGGCGCACTGGGCGGGGTGATCGGCGCGGTCGCGGCCGACATGCAGCGCGAGAACGGGGTCGACCTGCGCACCGGGATCATGGTCACCGCGTTGGAGGGCGATCCGGCGGGCCGGGTGCGCGCCGTCCACCTGTCCGACGGGAGCATCGTCGCGGCGGACGTGGTGGTGGTGTCGCTCGGCGCGACCCGCAACACCGACTGGCTGGCCGGTTCCGGTCTCGGTGCGGGCCCCCGGGGCATCGCCTGTGACGCGGGCTGCCGTGCCTTCGACTTCCGGGGCATCGTCACCGACGACGTCTTCGTCGCCGGCGATGTCGCCCGGTCCCCGCACGCGTTGTTCGGCTACCAGTTCCTGTCCCTGGAGCACTGGGGCAACGCGGTCGCCCAGGCCGAGATCGCCGCGCACAACATGATCAGCCCGAGTGCCGAGCGCAGGCCGCATCTGTGGGTGCCGGCGTTCTGGTCGTCGCAGTTCGGCGTGAGCATCAAGTCCGTCGGCGTGCCGACGATGGGCGAGCAGCTCATGATCACCCAGGGTTCGCTGGCCGAACGCCGCTTCGTCGGGGTGTACGGCCACCAGGGCCGCATGATCGCCGCGGTGAGCTTCGACAACACGCGGTGGCTGGAGTTCTACCAGCGGGAGATCGAGAGGGGCGCCCCGTTCCCGGTGGAGTACCCGACGATGGACCGCCGTCCCGAGGGCCGGGTCCCCGTGGACTCCGACTTCCCGGACCCCGCCCTGCCGACGCACGGCGCGACGGTGACCCTCACGGGTTACTCGCCGGCCGACCGGCAGCTGCTCTTCACCCCCGCCCGCCACTGAGCCGTACGTCACCGCCAAGGACCTCTCATGACGCAAGCCTCGTTGGTGCGCCAGATCACCGACTTCGCCAACCGCGCCAACCCGTACCCGCTGTACGAGGAGCTCCGCAAGACTCCGGTGCTGCACGAGGAGGAGGGCGGCCCGTACGTCTTCAGCTCGTACTACGACATCGAGGCGCTGCTCCACGACCCGCGGATCAGCTCCGACGCCGCCAATCTCGCGGCGGCGAGTACCGACGAACGCTCCCAGGCGGAGCAGACCGGCCTGCCGCCCTCCTTCCTGCGGCTCGATCCGCCGGAGCACGACCGGCTGCGGCGGATCACCAACAGCGGCTTCGGCCCGCCCCACCGGCCACACCGGATCAACGAACTGCTCCCGGAGATGGAGCGGGTCGTCACCGAACTGATCGACGGCTTCGGGGACGCCCGGCAGATCGACCTCGTCGACCGGTTCGCCTACCCCTTCCCCGTAACAGTCATCTGCCGGCTGCTCGGGGTGCCGCGCGACGACGAACCGCGCTTCCGCGCCTGGGTGGACCCGCTCGTCGCGAACCTCGACCCGGACACCACCAAGAACGCGGACACCTCGTTCTCGAAGGCCGCGCAGGAGGCCCGGATGCAGCTCGGCATGTATCTGGCCGGGCTGGTGGAGGAGCGCCAGAAGGAACCCCGCGAAGACCTGCTGTCCGACCTGGTCAACAGCCATGGACCGGACGGGCCGATGACGATGATGGAGGTGCTCAGCACCTCGGTCCTGCTGCTGATCGCCGGTCACGAGACGACCGTGAACCTGATCACCAACGGCATGCTCACCCTGCTGCGCAACCCGGACGTCCTCCAGCGGCTGCGCGAGGAACCGGGTCTGGCCCCGAACCTCGTGGAGGAGCTGCTGCGCTTCGAGCCGCCGGTGCAGATGGTGCCGCAGCGCACCTGCATCACGGACATCGAGGTGCGCGGGGTCACCATTCCCAAGGGCTCGCGCATCTGGCTGATGCTGGCGGCCGGCAACCGGGACCCCGAGCGGTTCCACGACCCCGAGCGCTTCGACCCGGACCGCCCGGACGTCCGGCACCTGGGCTTCGGCAGTGGCATCCACAGCTGTTTCGGCGCCCCGATGGCCCGCCTGGAAACCCAGCTCGCGCTGACCCAGCTGGCCCGCCGGCTCGACAATCCTCGGCTGGTCGAGGACCCGCCGCCCTACCGTCCCAACGCGGTACTGCGCGGCCCTCGCCACCTCAACATCGCCGTCGACGGCGTGAAGTGACGCCCAGTCAGGATTCGACCCGACGCAACTGCACCAGTCCCAGCCAGGTTTCCGGGCCGGGCCTGGTGTAGGCGGCGCGCACCTCGTAGGTGCCGGGCTCCAGCGGGACCCGCAGATGGTCCCCGCCCTCGGCCTCGTCGCCCGGCCATGCCGAGTCGAACAGGACGACGGGGCCGGGGACCTGCCAGTGGATCTCGTTCTCCCACACGGCGCTGTCGAGCGCGGCGGGGACCTGGGCCAGGAGTTCGTCCTCGGAGTTGGCGGCGGACCAGCGTACGAAGGTGCCGTGGTCCGGCAGGAAGGACGTCGAGGCGGGTTCGTCGCCGAGGACCAGGGCCGCGCTGTCCCCGACCGGGAGCAGTCCGACATAGCCGTCGACCTCGCAGGCCCGGTCGTAGTCGGTGGCCAGCTCCTCGCTGTCGGCTCCGGCCCAGAACGGCAGGACCGTCTCCGGGACCGCCACCAGCGGGCCGCCGCCCGACTCCACCCACTCCACCGCGCCTGAATCCGCATAACGAGTCATGGGGGTGAACCTACACGTACAGCGACGGCACAAGTTCGCCCCCGGGAATCAGCAACCGCAGTCGCCCTCGACGGGTGCGGTCAGCGGGTCCGGAGCCCGGTGCGCCCGGCCCTGCCAGGTCTCGAACTCGAAGCCCTCACGCACCCAGTACTCGAACCCGCCGAGCATCTCCTTGACCCGGTAGCCGAGTTCGGCCAGCGCGAGGGCGGCACGGGTCGCGCCGTTGCAGCCGGGACCCCAGCAGTACGTCACCACGGGCACGTCGCGGTCGAGGAGCCGGGCCGCATGCTCGGGGATGAGCGCGGTCGGCAGGTGGACGGCGCCGGGGATGTGGCCCTGGTCCCAGGACTCGGTGGAGCGGGAGTCCAGGACGACGAACCCGGGGTCGCCGTCCGCGGCGAGGGCGGCGGCCACGTCGGAGACGTCGGCGTGGAAGACGAGGCTCGCCCGGAAGTGGGCGGCGGCCTCGGCGGGTGCGGCGGGAGCGACGCGCAGGACGGGGTTGTCGGTGGTGGTGACGGTCATGTCGGGCCTTTCGCCGGCCGCCGGTGTCGGCGGTTCTCCATGACCGGAAATCTACGGCCGGTGACCGACCGCCCTGAAGGTACGATCCCCGGCCGCGACCTTGTCCGGCCGGGGATTCCCTGTTATCCATCCCCCATGACCGTGTTTTCCCCGGACGCCACCGACTGGCGCATCCTCGATGTCCTCCAGCGCGAGGGCCGGGCCAGCTTCGCCGAGCTGGCGCGTGCCGTCGCGATGTCCCCGAGCGCGGTGACCGAGCGGGTGCGCCGGCTCGAGGAGGCGGGCGTGATCCAGGGGTACGCGGCGGTGGTCGACCCGGAGCGGCTGGGGCTGCCGGTCCTCGCCTTCGTCCGGCTGCGCTACCCGAACGGCAACTACAAGCCGTTCCACGACCTGGTCGCCGCCACGCCCGAGATCCTGGAGGCGCATCACGTCACGGGCGACGACTGCTTCGTCATCAAGGTCACCGCCCGCTCGATGCGCCACCTGGAGGAGATCTCCGGCAAGATCGGCACCCTGGGCTCGGTGACGACGAGCGTCGTCTACTCCTCGCCCCTCCCCCGCCGGGCAATCGGCACCTAGAGCACCTGGAGCACCTAGACCCCGCGCTGCCGCAGCGCCGAGCCGGATCTGCCCTTCGCCACCTCCAGCTGGGCGTGGATGCGGCGGCGCAGGTCGGCGACATGGCTGACGATGCCCACGCTGCGGTCGCGTTCGCGCAGGGAGTCGAGGACGTCGAGGACCTCGTCCAGGGTCTGGTCGTCGAGGCTGCCGAAGCCCTCGTCGATGAAGAGGGTGTCGAGCCGGATTCCGCCGGCCTCGTCGGTGACCACGTCCGCGAGGCCGAGGGCGAGCGCGAGGGAGGCGAAGAAGGTCTCGCCGCCGGACAGGGTGGCGGTGTCCCGCTCCCGTCCGGTCCAGGCGTCGACGACATGCAGCCCGAGGCCGCTGCGGCCGCGGCCGGTGCGGTCGTCGGAGTGGACCAGGGTGTAGCGGCCGGAGGACATGCGGTGCAGGCGTACGGTCGCGGCGGCGGCGACCTGTTCCAGGCGCGCGGCCAGGACGTACGACTCCAGCCGCATCCGGCGCTCGTTGTCGGCGGAGGTGCCCGCGGTGAGGGCGGCGAGCCGGGCGACCCGCTCGTACTCCTCGCGCAGCGGCCCGAGCCGGCGTACGCCTTCGGTCGCGCGGGCGGACAGCCGGTCGAGTTCGGCGCAGCAGCGGGCGGCCCGGTCGCGGGCGGAGGCGGCGTCGCGCAGGCGCTGGGCCGCCGTGGCGGCGTCGCGTTCGGCCGTGTCGAGGTCGGCGGGCGGCTGCTGGGCGGCGGCCGCGGTGTCGGTCTCCGCCAGCACCGCGCGCACCGCCGCCTCCTCTGACTGCCACTCGTCCAGGCGCCGTTGGAGTTGGCGGTGGGCGTTGTCGTCGAGGAGGGCGGCGGCCGCGTCCTGAGGGGTGTCGAAGCCGGCCCGGTAGGCGGCGTCGGCGAGCCGTGCGTCGGCGTCCTTCAGATGCCGGGCGGCGTCGTCGGCGGCGCGTGCGGTGTCGGCGGCGTCGGTGAGCAGTGCCACCTGCCGCTCCAGCTGTGTGGCGCGGGCGGCGACACTGACCGCGCCGTCCCTGGCCTTGACCAGCTCCTCCTCCAGGGAGGCCTGTTCGGCGTCGAGGCCCTCACGCCGGGTCAGCCTGGTGGCGGCCCGGACCTCGGCCTGCTGCCGGCCTGCCAGCCGGCGCTCGCGCTCCTGCTCGGCGAGCCGCAGCTCCTCGTGCGCCGCGTGCAGGGCGGAGGCACTTCGCCGGAGCCGCGCGTACTCCTGCTCCAACTCGTCCACCTGGGCGGCGAGTTGACTGGTGGGCGTGTCGGCCGCCTCGGCGGTGGCGGCGGCCAGTGCCTCGCGGACGGTGCCGAGGTGCCGCTCGTCCTGGGCGCGCTGTTCGTCGGCGCGCTGGTAGTCGGCGAGCGCGCGCTCCTCCGCCTCCCGGTCGACGTGTCCCGCGAACTTCCGCGCGGGCGCCGGGTGTTCGGTGGAGCCGCAGACCGCGCAGGGCTCGCCGTCGGTGAGATCGGCGGCCAGCTCGGCGGCGATGCCGTTCAGCCGCTGTTCCTTGAGGTCGAGCCAGTGGGCCCGCGCGTCGACGGCCTGTCGCGCGGAGGCCAGGGCCCTGCGCTGTGCCTCGTCGGTGTCCCGGCCCAGCTCGTCCCGCAGCCGCGCCGCCTCCAGCCGCCGGCGGGCGGGCTCCCGCTGTACGGCGAGCTGCTCGGCGCGGGTCGCGGCCTCCTGGGCGGAGTCGATACGGGTCTGCAGCCCCGCGCGCACGGCGTCCCAGTCGGCGAGCCAGCCCTCGGCCTCGCGCAGGGCGTCCTGGTCGTCCCGCTCCTGCCGGTCCAGCCGCCCGCACTCGTCGACGACCTCGGCGAGCCGTCGCGCGGCCCGGCGCGCGGACTCCAGCCCGCCCAGCTCCTCGGCGGCCCGGCGGGCAGCGGTGGCGAGCCCTGCCGCACCGGCTCCCGCGAAGGTCTCCGGCAGCGGCCCGCGTGCCCGTGCCTCGGCGGCGGCCGCCCTGCGGTGCCCGGCCTCGGCGGCCTCCCGCAGCTCCAGCGCCGGCGCCACCGCCGCCGCCTGCCGCCCCCGCTCCATCCGCGCCTGCGCCTCGTCCCGGTCCCCGGCCCGCTCCTCCAGCCGTACGGCCCGCTCCCTGGCCTCGGCGAAACGGCCCTGCAACCGCGCCAGTTCGCGTACGTCGGCCAGCGCACGGTCGGCGGCGAACTGGGCGGACTCGGCCGCGGTGAGGCGGCACTGGGCGACGGTGAGGCGCTCGCGCGCGGTGCTGCGGGCGACGGCGGCGGCGGTGAGGACGGCCTCGGCGAGACCGGGCTCGCCCGGGGCCAGCTCCGGCAGCTCCATCGCCTCGCCGGCTTCCTGCTGCATGCGGTGTGCGTCGGCCAGCAGCGCGGAGTCGCCGTCACGCACCCGGGCTTCGGTCGCCTTCCGGCGCTCGGCGAGGCGTTTCTCGACGTCGGCGAAGCGCTGGGTGTCGAAGAGGCGGCCGAGCAGCTGACCGCGGGCGCCTGCGTCGGCGCGCAGGAAGCGGGCGAAGTCGCCCTGGGGCAGCAGGACGACCTGGCAGAACTGCTCGCGGCTCATGCCGAGCAGCCGGCTGATCTCCTCGCCGATCTCCTGGTGCGAGCGGCTGAGGTCCTTCCAGGCGCCGCCTGTCGTGTCGTACTCGCGCAGCCAGGTCTGGGGCTTGTCCAGGGTCGTCCCGGAGCCGCGTCTCTTGGGGCGCTCCCAGGGCGGCTGCCGGGTGACCTCCAACCTGCGTCCGCCGGCGGTGAGTTCGAGGCGGACCTCGGTGCGGGTTGCCGGGTCGGCGTGGTCGCTGCGCAGGGTGAGGCCCTGGCCGCTCTGGCGGGCACCGGGGACGGTGCCGTAGAGCGCGTAGCAGACCGCGTCCAGGACGGAGGTCTTTCCGGCGCCGGTCGGGCCGTGCAGGAGGAAGAGTCCGGCGGCGGAGAGTGCGTCGAAGTCGACGCTCTGGGTGCCGCCGAAGGGGCCGAAGGCGGTGATGTCGAGCCGGTGGAGCCTCACTGGGCGGCCTCCGTGTTCCGTCGCGCGTACGTCCTCACCGCGCCACCTCCCGCACCGCGGCGTCCGCGCGCACGGCGTCGAACGCCTCGCCCAGCACGGTCAGTTCCCGCTGGTCGGGGCCCGCGCCGCGGACATGGGCGACGAAGTCCTCGGCGATCTGGCGGTCGGTGCGGCCGGCCAGGCGGCGGGCGTAGGTCACGTCGGGGTCGTCCGGGGCGCGGTCGGGGGCGAAGACCAGGCTGAGGGTGTGCGGGAAGCGGTCGGTGAGGCGGGCCATCGGGTCGGCGGGGCGGGCCGGGTCGGTGAGGGTCGCCTCGATCCAGGCCTCCTCGTGCCGTGTCAGGGCGGGGTCGGCGAGCAGGTCTTGAAGCGTGCCGCGGATGCGGGCCAGCGGCCGCGGGACCGGGCAGTCGAGGCGCTCGGCGGTGACGGTGCCGTCGGCGGCCAGGTCGACGAGCCACATGCTCTTGCGGTGGTCGGCCTCGGAGAAGGAGTACGCCAGCGGGGATCCGGCGTAGCGCACGCGCTCGGTGATGGTCTGGCAGCCGTGCAGATGGCCCAGCGCGACATAGTCGACGCCGTCGAAGACCCCGGCCGGGACGGCGGCCACCCCGCCGACGGTGATGTCCCGCTCGCTGTCGCTGGCCTCGCCGCCGGTGACGAACGCGTGCGCGAGGACGACGGAACGCGTGCCGGGCGCCCGTGCTGCGAGGTCGGCACGGACCCGGTCCATGGCGGCGGCCAGCACCGGCTCGTGCCCGGCCTTCTCCACGGCGAACTCGTCCCTCACCAGGGCGGGTTCGAGATACGGCAGGCCGTAGAAGGCGACGTCGCCGAAGGCGTCGGGGAGGACGACGGGTGTGCCGCAGGCCGACGGTTCGGTGCGCAGATGGATGCCCGCGCGGTCGATGAGGCCGGCCCCCACGCCGAGCCGGCGGGCCGAGTCGTGGTTGCCGGAGATCATCACCGTGGGCACGCCGAGGTCGGCGAGCCGGTGCAGGGCGTCGTCGAACAGCTCGACCGCGGCCAGCGGCGGGACCGCGCGGTCGTACACGTCTCCCGACACGACCACGGCGTCGACGGCGTGCTCACGCACGGTCGCCACGAGGTGGCCGATGAACTCGGCCTGGGCGCCGAGCATGTTCACCCGGTGGAACGCCCGGCCGAGGTGCCAGTCGGAAGTGTGCAGGAGTCTCATGATCCCCGAGGTTAACGGCCGGGTCTGACATCACGGACGGTTACTCCCGTATCAGCCCGTCATGAGCCGAATGAAATACGGGGGTTATTTCCGTTTGGTTCGGATCGTCACGCGTCTCCGTAGGCCTCGCCGCCCAGTTCGAGGCTCGCGGTGCCCGCGGTGGCGTCGGCGAGCCAGGCGCGGAACGTGTCGACGTCGGCGTCCGGCAATCCGATCTCGAGGGTGACCGCCTCGCCGTAGCGGACGTCCCGGACCTCGCGGCCGCTGGCGCGCAGGTCGTTCTGGACCTTGCCGGCGCGCTGGTGGTCGACGGTCACCGTGGCCAGCCGGAAACGGCGGCGGGTGATCGCGCCGAGAGTGTCGAGGGCCTCGCCGACCGCGCCGCCGTACGCGCGGATGAGGCCGCCGGCGCCGAGCTTGACCCCGCCGTAGTAGCGGGTGACGACGGCGACGACGTAGCGCATGTCCCGGCGCAGCAGCATCTGGAGCATGGGGACGCCTGCGGTGCCGCCCGGTTCACCGTCGTCGCTCGCCTTCTGCGTGGAGGCGTCGGCGCCGATGACGTAGGCCCAGCAGTTGTGCGAGGCGTCGGCGTGCTCCTTGCGGACGCGCGCGACGAAGTCCTGGGCCTCCTGCTCGGTGGCCGCCGGGGCGAGGGCGCACAGGAAACGGGAGCGGTTGACCTCGGTCTCATGGGTGCCCGCGCGGGCGACTGTGCGGTACTCGTCCTGCATCCGCCCAGCCTATGCGGACCCGCGAGGCCGTCCGGCCCGAGGCGGGACTACTCCTTCCCGCCCCGCGGCACCCTCACCTCCGTCAGCAGTGCCGTCCCCGGGCCCAGCGCCGCCCACCCCGCCCCGTGCCAGGCCAGGACGGCGATCGCCGACGTCGGGAACTTCTTCCGCACCTGCTCCAGGGTGTCGTCCAGGCCGTCCCCCGCCAGTTCCAGGACCAGTTCCTCCAGTCCCGGGTTGTGCCCGACCAGCAGCAGCGTCTCCACCTCGGCCGGGACCTCGCGCACGACCTCCAGGAGATCGGGTACGTCGGCCGCGTACACCCGCCGGTCGTGGCGGACCGGCGGTGGTGTCCCCCACTGGCCGGAGGCCAGGTCCCAGGTCTGCCGGGCGCGTACCGCGGTGGAGCAGATCGCGAGGTCGGGCAGGCAGTCGGACTCGGCGAGGGCGCGGCCGGCGGCGGGGGCGTCGCGGCGGCCGCGGGCCGCGAGCGGGCGCAGGTGGTCGGGTACGCCCTCGGGCCAGGCCGACTTCGCGTGCCGCAGGACGACCAGGCGGCGCAGCGGCCCCGCGCCCACCCGGGCCATCACGCGGCGCTCCCGATGTCGCGGGTGAGGTCGAGGGCGAGCAGCCGGTCGGCGTAGGCGCAGGTCTCGAAGCGGGCACCGTCGGGGATCTCGGGCTGGTTCTCCATCCAGCGCAGGACGCCGAGCACCCCGGGCACGTCGAGGTCGTCCTCCCAGGCGTCCCGCAGCCGCCCTCGCACCTTCTCGGGCACCGGCCGGGAGGGGCTGCGCGACCACTGGGCCACGGCCTGCCTCAGTCGCCCGAGCCGCCGCCCTGCCGCGTCGAGGGCACCGGCGCCGAGGTGTACGGCCGTGCCGCGCGGGGCGTCGAGAAGGGCGAGCCGGAGTGCGGCGGGGTCGGCCAGCGCGTTGAGGACACCGGCGTCGGGGCCGCCGGCGGGGGCCACGGTGACGGTCACCCCGGCGCCGGGCACGGTCACGCCGTCCGCCGCCACGTGGACGACCTGCGCCTCACCCAGTCCCGACGCGAGGTCGCGGCCGTCCTCGAAGGGGCGGATGCCGAGGATGGTGGCGGCGGCGTGCAGCTCGGCCTGGTGGTGGTCGGCGGTGAGCAGGGGCAGGACCGGGGTGCCGCCGATCTCCAGGGCGCGAAGGAGCAGGTCGGTGGTGAGCAGGACCCGCAGCGCCGTCAGGTCGTACCCGGAGGCATGGGCCTCGACCCGGGTCAGGGCGCGGCGGGCGGGGGCGGCGGGGACGGTGTCACCGGTCTTGGCGTCGAGGATGCGCAGCACGGGCTGAGCGTAGGCGGGTGGAAGGCCGTATGCAGGCACCTTGCACCGATTCCGGTCACCGTGGCGGGACATGCGGGACATGGGACACCTTCTGCCGCGAAGACTGTTCCGACGGTACTGCGCGGCTCCGGCCCAGGCCAGGGAATCAGGGTCCGGGCGGACGCTGTTGGTCACGACGGATGTTCCCCCGAGCCGAGGAGGCCGACGGTGTACGGCGACGAAGCGACGATCCGCAGAATCCTGACCGAGAAGGGTGACACCTGGGCGGTGGTCGGCCTGTCATCCAACCGGGGGCGCGCGGCGTACGGAGTGGCACAGGTGCTGCAGCGGTTCGGCAAGCGGGTCGTGCCGGTCCACCCCAAGGCGGAGACGGTGCACGGGGAGCAGGGCTACGCCTCGCTCGCGGACATCCCCTTCGACGTCGACGTGGTGGACGTCTTCGTCAACAGCGAACTGGCCGGTGCCGTCGCGGACGAGGCGGTGGCCAAGGGCGCGAAGGCGGTGTGGTTCCAGCTTGGGGTGGTCGACGAGGCGGCGTACGAGCGGGTGCGGGCCGCGGGTGCGGACATGGTCATGGACCGCTGCCCGGCCATCGAAATTCCCCGCCTGGCCCGGGACTGAGCGCTGGATTTGAGGAAGATCTGAGCTTGCCTGCCTCACCCTCTTCTCACTTGTCGCAGCTGAATACGGACATTCCGTTACCCTCAC
The DNA here is from genome assembly GCF_055634995.1 of Streptomyces sp. NPDC111744. NCBI lineage: Bacteria > Bacillati > Actinomycetota > Actinomycetes > Kitasatosporales > Streptomycetaceae > Streptomyces > Streptomyces sp. NPDC111744. The sequence continues at coordinate 118,928 of NZ_JBVKCG010000015.1, read as the reverse complement.
TGACCTGTGCAAAAGCTCTGGCCAAGACAGGAAAGATCGAGGGTCAAATCTTTGGCAACACTCTTCTCCGATTGCGGCACGCACCCTTAGCTTGTGCCCTCTTGCTCGTTAAATCTGCGTTCAGAAACTGAGAGGCCACTTGACATGGTGAGCGTCGAGAAAACCGCGACGGAGGACAACACACCTTCGGGCGGTCTGAGGCGGGACGTCGGGCTGATCGGCCTGATGTGGGCCTCTGTGGGCTCGATCATCGGCTCCGGATGGCTGTACGGCGCGCACGACGCGGTGATGCAGGCCGGCCCCTCGGCGATCATCTCGTGGGTGATCGGCGCGGTCGCGATCGTGCTGCTGGCACTGGTGCACGCCGAGCTCGGCGGCATGTTCCCGGTGGCGGGCGGTACGGCCCGCTACCCGCACTACGCGTTCGGCGGCCTGGCCGGCATGTCCTTCGGCTGGTTCTCCTGGCTCCAGGCGGCGACGGTGGCGCCGATCGAGGTCGAGGCCATGATCGGCTATGCCGGTCACTGGTCATGGGCACAGCACTTCCAGCACGCCGACAAGACCCTGACGGCCAGCGGCCTGCTGGTGGCGATCGTGCTGATGGCGGTCTTCGTCGGCGTGAACTTCTTCGGCGTGCGGGTGCTGGCGCACACCAACAGCGCCGCGACCTGGTGGAAGATCGCCGTGCCGCTGGCCGCGATCTTCATCATCGCGATCGGCAACTTCCACCCCGCCAACTTCCACTCGGAGGGCTTCGCGCCGTTCGGCGCCAAGGGCGTGCTCGCCGCAATCAGCACCAGCGGCATCATCTTCGCCCTGCTCGGCTTCGAGCAGGCCATCCAGCTGGCGGGCGAGAGCCGCAACCCGAAGAAGGACCTGCCGCGTGCCACGCTCGGCTCGGTCGCGATCGGTGCTGTCATCTACGTCCTGCTCCAGGTCGTGTTCATCGGCGCGCTGTCGCACAGCTCCTTCGCGCACGGCTGGGCCCACCTGGCATACGAGGGCGACAGCGGTCCGTGGGCCGGCGTCGCCACCATGGTGGGCCTCGGCTGGCTGGCCTGGGTCCTCTACCTGGACGCGATCATCTCCCCCGGCGGCACCGGCCTGATCTACACCACCGCCACCTCCCGCGTCTCGTACGGCCTGGCAAAGAACGGCTACGCGCCGAAGATCTTCACCAGGACCGACGCGCGCGGTGTGCCGTGGTTCGGGCTCGTCATGTCCTTCGTGACCGGCGTGATCTGCTTCCTGCCGTTCCCGAGCTGGCACCAGCTGGTCGGCTTCATCACCTCCGCGAGCGTGCTGATGTACGCGGGCGCGCCGCTGGCGTACGGCGTCTTCGCCGACAAGCTGCCGGGCCATGAGCGCCCGTACCGGCTGCCCGGCGGCAAGCTGGTCTCGCCGGTGGCGTTCGTGGTGGCCAACCTGATCATCTACTGGGCCGGCTGGGGCACCCTTTGGCGGCTCGGCCTGGCGATCGTCCTCGGCTATCTGCTGCTCGGCAGCTACGCCTGGTACGCCCACAGCAAGAACCTGCCCGACGCGCCCCGGCTGGACTTCAAGGCCGCGCAATGGCTGCCCGTCTACCTTGTGGGCATGGGCCTGATCTCCTGGCAGGGCGGCTTCGGCGGTCAGGGGAACCTCCCGCTGTGGTGGGACATCGTCGTCATCGCCGCCTTCTCGATGGTCATCTACTACTGGGCCAAGGCAACTTCGTCCCCGGCCGAGGACATCGAGCGCAGCATCGACGAGGTCGTGGTCACCGACGCCCCGGCGCACTGACCCCACCCGACGCCCATGTCGCGCGTCCCGTCAGCCACGGCGGCCCTGCCGTGGCTGACGGGACACCGTCATAATGCGGGGGGTGATCCCCAACTCCCCCTCTGAAGAACGCCGTACGGTCGTCGTCATCGGTGCCGGACCCGCCGGACTGACCGTCGGAAACATCCTGCGGGCCGCCGCCGTCGACTGTGTGGTCCTGGAGACCGAGAGCAGACAGTTCATCGAGACCCGGCCCAGGGCCGGGGTCATCGAGGAAGGGGCGGTGCGCGGCCTCGAGCAGCGCGGTCTGGCCGACACCCTGCTGGCCCGGGCGCAGGTGCACGGCGAGTGCGAGTTCCGCTTCGCCGGTGAGCGCTTCAGGTTCGACTACAGCGAGCTGACGGGCCATCATCACTACGTTTATCCGCAGCCGTTGCTGGTGACGGACCTGGTGCGGGAGTACGCCGACGTCCGCGGCGGGGACATCAGGTTCGGGGTGCGGGACGTCACGCTGCACGACCTGGGGACGGACCGGCCCGCTGTGTCCTATCTCGACCCCGCGACCGGCGAACGGCACGTCCTGCACTGCGAGTTCGTCGCGGGCTGCGACGGGGCGCGCGGGGTGACCCGGGACGCGATACCGGACGGACGGGTGCGGGTCTCGCGGCAGGACTACGGCATCGGCTGGCTGGCGCTGCTCGCCGAGGCGCCGCCGTCCTCGGACTGTGTCCTGTTCGGCGTCCATCCCAACGGTTTCGCCGGGCACATGGCGCGCAGCCCCGAGGTCACCCGCTACTACCTGCAGTGCCCGCCGGGCCACGACCCGGAGACCTGGTCGCACGACCGGATCTGGGCCGAACTGCGCGAACGGCTCGGCGCGGCCGGGGCGCCGCCGCTCAACGAGGGGCGGCTGATCGAGAAGCGCGTGCTGGACATGCACAACTACGTGGTCGAACCCCTGGTGTTCGGCCGCCTCTTCCTGGCCGGCGACGCCGGGCACCTGACCGCGCCGATCGCCGCGAAGGGCATGAACCTCGCCCTGCACGACGCCTTCCTGCTGGGCGACGCGATCGCCGCGCACGTCACCAAGGGCGACGCCTCAGGCCTGGACGGCTACTCCCACGCCTGTCTGCGCCGGGTCTGGGACTACCAGGAGTTCTCCGAGTTCCTGTCCGGCATCTACCACGGCACCTCGTCCGGCGATCCGTTCCTCGCGGGCACCACGCTGGCCCGGCTGCGCAGACTGTTCACCTCACGTGCGGCGGCGACGGCCTTCGCCGAGCAGTACCTCGGTTCGGCCGCCGCCTTCTGAACGCTACGCCGGACCGTGTTGTCGACGTTGTCGACCCCCCTCTTCGGCAGGAGCTTCGACGGCGGTTTCGGTGAGCCGGTGGTCCGCCACCTTCAGCGCCTCGTCGACCAGCCGGCGCAGATGGCCGTGGCGCAGCGAGTACACCACCCGGCGTCCCTCCTTGCGTGTGCCCACCAGACCCGCGAGCCGCAGCCGGGCCAGATGCTGGCTGACGGCCGGGCGCGCGGCACCGCACACCTCCGTGAGCGTGGTGACGTCGGCCTCCCCCGCCGTCAGGGCGTGCAGCAGGGTCAGCCGGGTGCGGTCACCGAGCAGGGCGAGGAGTTCGGCGGCGAGCGCGAACTGTTCCTCGCCCGGGCTGCGCGGATGCGCATGCTGCGCAGGTGATAGGTGCATGCGTGCGCTCATACGCACATAATGGCCCTGTGGGCGTCGCATGTCCACGTCCCGAGTCCCGCACCGGAGAGGGGAGCCGCATGAGCGACCGGCACCACCACGAGCACGCGCACGTCCACGACGGTCATGGCGAGCGCGGCCACGGTCACTCCCACGCGCCGCGAGGGGGTCTCCGCCACCGCATCGGCCACCTCCTCACACCGCACTCCCACGAGACGGCCGACAAGCTCGACTCCGCTCTGGAGGCCTCGGCGCGGGGCATGCGGGCGCTCTGGGTCTCGCTGGCCGTCCTCGGGGTGACGGCGCTGGTGCAGGCGGTCGTCGTGGTCCTGTCCGGGTCCGTCGCCCTGCTCGGGGACACCGTGCACAACGCGGCCGACGCGCTGACCGCCGTACCGCTCGGCATCGCCTTCGTGCTCGGGCGCCGTGCGGCCAACCGCCGCTTCACCTACGGCTACGGGCGGGCCGAGGATCTCGCAGGGATCGCCATCGTGCTGACGATCACCGCGTCGGCCGCCTTCGCCGCGTGGACCGCGGTCGAACGACTGCTGGATCCGCGGCCTGTCGCGCACCTGCCGGCGGTCGCGGTGGCCGCGCTGGCCGGCTTCGCCGGCAACGAGTGGGTGGCCCGGTACCGGATCCGGGTGGGCCGGGAGATCGGCTCGGCGGCGCTGGTGGCCGACGGGCTGCACGCCCGTACCGACGGATTCACCTCGCTGGCCGTGCTGGTGGGGGCGGCCGGCGCGGCGCTGGGCTGGCGACTCGCCGACCCGCTGGTGGGGTTGGCGATCACCGCGGCGATCGCACTGGTGCTGCGGGACGCGGCCCGTGAGGTGTTCCGGCGGGTGATGGACGCCGTGGACCCGGGGTTGGTGGACCGGGCCGAGCGGGCGCTGCGCGAGGTGCCGGGGGTGCGGTCGGTGGGTGAGCTGCGGCTGCGGTGGATCGGGCACCGGCTGCGGGCCGAGGTCGCGGTCGTGGTCGACGGCGAGGCGACCGTACGGCAGGCGCACGCGGTCGCGGTCGCGGCGGAACACGCGCTGCTGCACGCCGTAGCCAGGCTGACGGCGGCCACGGTGCACGCCGATCCGGCACCGGCACCGGGCGAGGCGGACCCGCACCTGGCACTGGCCCACCACGCAACGCCTTAGACGCCCAGTCCCTCCAGCACGACCGCGCCCGGAAGCTGGGTGAACGCCTTGCCCGGGACAAGGAGTTTGCCGCGGCGGCGGCCGCTGCCGACCAGGACGTAGGGCAGGTCGACGACGGCCGGGTCCACCAACAGGGGCCAGTCGCGTGGGAGGCCGATCGGGGTGATGCCGCCGTACTCCATGCCGGTCTCCCCGGTCGCGGTGTCCATGGAGGCGAAGGAGGCCTTGCGGGCGCCGAGTTGACGGCGTACGACACCGTTGACGTCGACCTTGGTGGTGGACGGCGCCAGACAGGCGGCCAGCGTCGTCTCGCCGCCGCGCTTGCCCGCCACCACCACGCAGTTGGCCGACCGCTCCAGCAGCTCGTGCCCGTAGTGCTCGACGAAGACCGCGGTGTCCGCCCACCGGGGGTCGGTGTCGACGTAGATGATCTGCTCGGCGGGGACGGCGCCGCTCCAGTGGCGTACGGCGTCGGCGACCGGCGCGGTCAGCTCGTCGAGGCAGTCGGGGACGGGGACGGCGGTGGCGAAGTCTCCGATGGGTGCGCGCATGTCCGCACGCTAACAGCCGGTCGACGGAAGGCTCAGACCACCGGCGGTACGGACACCGTCATCACCATCTCCATCGGCACGTCTCCGGTGTTGCCGTACACATGGGCCGTATCGGCCTCGAAGGAGGCGCTGGCGCCCGTCGGCACGCGGTACTCGGTCCCGTCGACGGTGAGGGTCAGTTCACCGGCGGTGACATGGACGATCTCCACCGTGCCGGCCGGGTGGGGTTCCGAGGGGCTGCTCTCGCCCGGCATCAGACGCCAGTCCCACATCTCCAGCGGGCCGGGTGCCTCGGTGCCGGCGAGGAGGCGGTTGTAGCTGCCGACCTCGGTGTGCCACAGCCGTACGGCCTTGTCGCCGGGGACGATCTGGACCTTGGGGCCCTGCTCGTAGTCGAGCAGTGTGGTGATGCTGATGCCGAGCGCGTCGCCGATCTTGACGACCGTGCCGATGCTCGGGTTGGTGCGGGCCTGCTCGATCTGGATGAGCATGCCACGGCTGACCCCGGCCCGGGCCGCGAGCACGTCGAGGGTGAAGCCGCGCACCGAGCGCCAGTGCTTGACGTTGCGGGCCAGGGACTGGGTCAGCAGGTCGAGGTCCGACACGTTCCGTCCATCGTCGAGAGCATCACGGTCTAATATTATGAATGACAGAGTTCAACTAAGTGAACTACGGTGGGGTGTACCTGATCGTCCACCGAACTGTACTGCGAGGCGGGCCGTGACAGCATTCTTCGCCCTGACCACCAGTCTCCTGTGGGGACTGGCCGACTTCGGCGGCGGGCTGCTCACGCGACGCGCCCCGGCGCTCACCGTGGTCGTCGTCTCGCAGGGCATCGCGGCGGCGGTACTCGGCGTGATCGTGGTGGCCACCGGCGGCTGGAGCGAGGCCGGGCCCCGGCTCTGGTTCGCGTTCGCGGCGGGCCTGGTCGGGCCGGTCGCGCTGTTCTCCTTCTACAAGGCCCTCGCCCTGGGCCCGATGGGTGTGGTCTCCCCGCTGGCCACGCTGAGCGTCGCCGTCCCGGTCGGTGTCGGGCTGATACTCGGCGAGCGTCCGGGGCTGCTCCAGGTCGCCGGGATCGCGGTCGCCGTCACCGGGGTCGTCCTGGCGGGCGGCCCTCAACTGCGCGGCGCGCCCGTCCAGCGTCGGACGATCCTGCTCACCCTGGTCGCGGCGGGCGGCTTCGGCACGGTGTTCGCGCTGATCGCGGAGGCGTCCACCACTGTCACCGGCCTCTTCCTGGCCCTCTTCGTCCAGCGGCTGACCAGCGTGGCGACGGGCGGCGCGGCCCTGCGGCTGTCCGTGCGGCAGGGCGCGCCGGCGCTGCCGGAGGGCGGCTTCGACTGGTCCACGGTCCCGGCGCTGAGCTTCGTCGGTCTCGCCGACGTCGCCGCCAACGGCACGTACTCGGTGGCCGCCCAGCACGGCCCGGTCACCGTCGCCGCGGTGCTCGCCTCGCTCTACCCGGTGGTCACCGCGCTCGCGGCCCGCGGTTTCCTCAGCGAGCGCCTTCGGGCCCTCCAGGCGGCGGGAGCGGGGCTGGCGCTGGTGGGGACGCTGCTGCTCGCCACCGGCTGAGTCAGTTCTCGCTCTCCAGGGCGGCGAGCCGCGCCACACCCTCCTCGTCAAGCTCCGCCAGGGCGCGCAGCTGCTCCGGGGTCATGCCCTCCGGTATCGGCACCGGCGCGGGCGTGCGCAGCGGGGGCTGCCAGCCGGTCTCGGGGGTCCAGCGGCGTACGACCCGGGCGGGCGCGCCGGCCACCACGGCGTGGTCGGGCACCGTACCCCGCACCACCGCGCCGGCGGCCACCACCACGTTCCGGCCGATCCGCGCGCCCGGCAGGATCACCGCCCCGGTGCCGATCCAGCAGCCGGGGCCGATCTCCACGGGCTCCATACGCGGCCACTGTTTACCGATGGGCTGGTGCGGGTCGTCGTAGGAGTGGTTGGTGGAGGTGATGTAGACGTACGGGCCGAAGTAGCAGTCGCTGCCGATGGTGACGGTCGTGTCGGCGATCACATGGCTGCCGCGGCCCAGGACGACCCCGTCGCCTATGCGCAGGATCGGGTCCGGGCCGAGGTCGAGGTCGGGCATCAGACCCGCGGTGAGGGTGACCTGTTCGCCGACGATGCAGTGGGAGCCGAGGTGGATCCACGGGTCGCCGAAGACCGTGCCCAGCGGGAAGGCGAGGCGGGTGGCTTCGCCGATCGCGCCGAAACGGAAGCGGCCGGGGTGCTCCGCGGTGACGGAGCCCGTGCGCTGCACCCAGGCCCAGGCCGCGTGCACCGTGCGCTGGGCGAGGCGGCGGCACCAGGACGAGAACGTGTTCTTGGGCTTCGGCACGGGGTCACGGTACGCGGAGGGGGCCGCCGACAAGAGGGCGGGCTGCTGTGATCTTCACCCCAAGGGGTGAGCTAGGTTTCCGTGGACAACGATGACGACGGGAGACCGTGATGACGCGGAAAGCGCTGATCGTGGGGATCGGCGGGCGGGAGCCGAAGATCGAGGACGACGTGTTCGTGGCGCCGACCGCCTCGGTGATCGGGGACGTGACGCTGAAGGCCGGGGCGAGTGTCTGGTACGGCGCGGTGGTCCGGGGGGACGTCGAGCGGATCGTCGTGGGGGCTCAGGCGAACGTGCAGGACAACGTGACGCTGCACGCCGATCCGGGGTTTCCGGTGAGTGTGGGTGAACGGGTGTCCATCGGGCACAACGCGGTGGTGCACGGGGCGACTGTCGAGGACGACTGCCTTGTCGGGATGGGGGCGACGGTGCTGAACGGCGCCGTGATCGGCGCCGGGTCGCTGGTGGCCGCGCAGGCGTTGGTGCCGCAGGGGATGGTGGTGCCGGCGGGGTCGCTGGTGGCGGGGGTGCCGGCCAAGGTACGGCGCGAGCTGAGCGAGGAGGAACGGCAGGGGGTGACCCTTAACGGGACCTTGTATGCGGAGTTGGCCAAGGCGCATCGCGGGGTGCACGAGTAGGTTCGGGGGCGGGTGCGGCGTTGTGAGGGCTGGCGCGCAGTTCCCCGCACCCGCAAGGGGCGCGCCTCACTCCCCGGCGCCGACCGGTTCCGGTTCCTCTTGCGTCGCCTCGACCTTGCTCGCCTTGCGCTTGACGATCAGCATCGACGCCAGGCCCACCAGGACCGCCAGTGCCAGCCCAAGGTACGAGAACCTCTTCAGCCAGTCCTCCGCGACGATGCCCACGTAGTAGACCACCGCCGTCGTGCCGCCCGCCCAGCAGATGCCGCCGAGCAGGTTCGCCGTCAGGAACTTCCAGTACGGCATGTGGAGGACGCCCGCCAGCGGGCCCGCGAAGATGCGGAGGAGGGCGATGAAGCGGCCGACGAAGACCGCCCACATGCCCCACTTCTCGAAGGAGCGTTCGGCGGTGGCGACATGGCCCTCGCCGAAGTGTCTCGGAAACTTCCGGGCCAGCCAGGCCAGCAGCGGGCGGCCGCCCTTGCGGCCGATCGCGTAGCCGATGGAGTCGCCGATCACCGCACCCGCGGTGGCGCAGGCGCCGAGGACGACCGGGTTGATGCCCGAGTGCTGGGAGGAGAGCAGCGCGGCGGAGACCAGGACGATCTCGCCCGGCAGCGGGATGCCCAGGCTCTCCAGTCCGATGACCAGCGCCACCACGGCGTAGACGGCGACCGCAGGCACCGAGTCGAGCCATTCCTGGACGTGCACCGCCGGATCCTCCCCTGTCGCGTCGTCCGTACCCTTCGAAGGCTACCCGGTCGGCGGGGTACGGCCGCGCCCGCGGCACCGGCCCGCCCCCCGGCCTTCGGTTTTCGGACATCCGGGTGTCATACGGGACGGGAAGGCTCCCCAGCGGACCCGCACGCCTGCGGTCCCGCTCGCCTGCGGTCCCGCTCGCCTGCGGCTCCCCACCGCGGCCCGCCGTGGAAGGACAACGTCCCCGTGTCCTCACTGTCGTCACTGTCCTCGTCCTGCTCCGACGCGCCTGTGCGTGCCCTGCCGACGCCCTCGATGGCGGGCCGGCAGCTCCGGCTCGCCCTCTGTCTGTCCCCGCTGCTCATCGCGGCGGTCTGGGGGCTGACCAACCAGTCCCTGCTGTACGAGGGGGTCGGCCGGCTCGCTCGCGCCGAGCCCGCGTGGCTGCTGGCCGCGGGCGGTCTCACCTGCCTGACCTGGGTGGTGGCCGCCTGCATGCGGCAGGGTGCCGTGCCCGACCGGCTGCCGCCGGGGCTGCTGCTTGCCTCGCAGTTCGCCGCGGGCGCCGCCAACCACGCGCTGCCCGGCGGACTGGGCGCGCACGCCGTCACGGTGCGCTTCCTGCGCGCCCGGGGTATCGCCCTGGACCGGGCCACCGCCTCGATCGCCCTGTACTCGGTGGCCAAGTCCGGGGCGAAGACGGTCGTGCTCATCGGGTTCCTGCTCTCCTCGTCCGCCTGGCGGCGGCTGGCCGAGCTGGTCCCGGACGGCGTGGTGCTGATCCCGGTCGCCGCCGTGCTCACCCTGGTGGGCATCACGATGGCCGTCGTACGACCGCTGCGGCGGCCGATCACCGGGCTGGTGCGGTGTGCGCTCACCGATGCCCGGACGGTGCACGCCCGGCCCTCCCGGGTGCTGGCCCTGTGGGGCGGGGCCACGGCGATGCCGCTGGTCCAGGCCGGCGTGCTGGCCTGTACCGGGGAGGCGCTCGGGCTCGGGCTGTCGTGGGCGGAGGTGACCCTGGCGTATCTGGCGGCCGGCACCGCCGGCGGAGCCGTACCGGCGCCCGGCGGGATCGCGGTGGACGCGGCACTGGTGTTCACGCTGGCCGCGTTCGGCTCCCCGGTCGCGGTGGCCACCGCGACCGTGATCGGATACCGCGTCCTGACCGACTGGGTACCGCTGCTGCCGGGCGCCCTGGTGCTGTCGGCGATGATCCGCGCGAAGGTGCTCTGACCTCAGTTGCGGCGGGCGACCACGCGGTAGGCGTTGGAGACGCGCAGGCGGTGCGAGAGCGGCCGTACGGCGAACCGGTCCGCGAGTGTGCCGGCGATCAGGGCCGGGATGCCGGCCAGGAGCAGGGCGGCGCGTGCCGTCTTCCGGAGGGCGCCCGGCGGGCGGGGCAGCCAGGGGGCGTCCTCGCGCGGGGCGGTGTGGTCCAGGGCGAGCCAGACGGCGGCCAGCAGGTCGACGGGGTCGTGCGCCTCGGCGTGCTGTTCCGCGACCACCGTGAAGCCCAGCTCGGTGAGGCGGGCGCGGAGGTTGGCGACGGGGATGAAGTGCAGGTGCTGCGGCTGGAGCCAGGGCAGCCACCAGCGGCCGAGGAGCCGGGCGTAGCGGCTCTCCGGGTCGGGGACCTCGATGAGGAGGTGGCCGCCGGGGCGTACCGCCTGGTGGGCGGCGCGCAGTTCGCTGTCCGGGTCGGTGCTGTGCTCCAGGTAGTGGAACATGCTGACCACGTCGTAGCCGGCGGTGAGGTCGGGGGCCAGTTCCGGGAAGGCGCCCCGGTAGGCGCGCTCCACCCGGCCCTCGCGGGCGGCCAGCTCGACGCCGTCGGTGAAGTCGAGGCCGTCGAAGGCGGTGCCGGGCAGGACCTCGCGGGCGGCCTCGCAGAAGTGGCCGTGTCCGGTGCCGACGTCGAGCCAGTTCTTGGGGGTGGTGTCGTGCGGGAGCATGGACTCGGCGCGGCCCCGGTACATCTTGGTGCGGCCGCCGAAGGTGCCGCTCATCTTCTGTTCGCCGAGGCCGTCGTAGAAGTCGCGGTAGTAGAACTCCAGGCCGGTCCCGTTCAGGCGCGGGTTCTGGAAGGTGTGCCCGCACTCCTCGCAACGGTCCAGGGCGAAGCGGCCGGGCTTGTGCTGGAGCAGGTCGGTGGTGCGCAACCGGTTGGTCAGCCGGTCGGAGTGGCACCAGGGGCAGGTGGTGCGGCGGGGTTCGAAGAAGCGGTCGACGCCGTCGGCCAGTTCCCGCTGGTAGGCGGAGCGCAGCGCCTCGATGTCACTCTGCTTGCTCATCGGGTCTCCTGAATCGCGAGTCGACTGCCAGGTCTTCCAGGTGGGATGCGGCGACCGGTGCACCGCCCGCGGCGCGGAACGCGGCGCGGATCCGGGCCGCCGCGGTGCGCGGGCCGGGCTCGTACAGGACGGTGTCGAGGGCCTCGCCCAGCCGCTGGGAGGTGACCCTGCCGAATCTGACCCGGATGCCCGCGCCCGCGTCGACGACCTGTCCGGCGATCACCGGCTGGTCGTCGCGGATGGGGGCGACGACCAGCGGGACGCCGTGCCACAGGGCCTCGCACACGGTGTTGTGCCCGGCATGGCAGACGACCGCGTCGACCCTTTCCAGGAGCGGTAGTTGGGGCAGGGAGGGCAGGATCAGGAGGTCCTTGTCGTCGGTCGCCGGGGGCAGGGTCCCTCCGGGATCGGCCACCAACGCCTGGACCCGGTGGGCCCGTTCGCGTACGGCGGCCACGCACTCGGCCAGGAACCGTCCGCCGACGTCCGCGTTGGCGGTGCCGAGGGAGACGAGGACCCGCTCCCGGCTCGGGTCCAGCCACTCCCAGGGGAAGCCGTCGGCCACCGGCCGCTCCGAGATCGACGGGCCGACATAACTGACCGTCAACTGATCGGAGGAGCCCGCCAGTTCTGGGGTGGTGAAGGCGAGCGTCAGATGCGGTGAGAAGCGCGGGTCGGCGGTGCCCTCCGGGTCGCCGATGCGGTCCCGGAGTTCCGCCAGCCGGGTCCGGAGCCACTCGGCGACCTTGGGGATGCCGTCGTAGGCGCCGCCGAACTCGGCGGAGGTGGTCGCGGAGGTCGCCCAGGGCAGGCCGAGCCGCTCGGCCACCAGGGCGCCGGCGAAGGCCTGTTGGTCGGCGACCACGACATCGGGGCGGAAGTCGTCGACGGCCGCCCGGACGCCGGACGCCATCGCCTCCGCGAGCGGCACCAGGAACCACTCCCACAGGAACTTCAGCGCCTCCGCGCCGCGCAGGTCCGCGGGCCGTTCGCCCTCGGCCACGCCGGCGCACGGGAACACCCGTGCCTGGGGTCCCGCCAGCCGGCGCAGCAGCCCGGCGTCGGGGCAGACCCAGGCCACCCGGTGCCCACGCGCGGTGAGTTGGGACGCGACGCCGACGGCCGGGTTGATGTGCCCGACCAGGGGCGGTACGACGAAGAGGAAGCCGCTCACCGGACGCCGGCCACCCGCGCCTCGCTGACCGAGTGGATCAGCTCCATGATGTGTCCGCCGACCGTGCCGGCCGCCTCGACCAGCACGGAGTGCTCGTGTCCGGGCAGTACCACCGACCGGAAGTCCGCCAGCAGGGCCTCCTTCAGCGGGACCACCTCCACCAGGTCCGAGTCACCGCCGTACACGCCGAGGACCGGGCAGCGTACGGCGCTGATCTGCTCCTCGGTGAGGACCCGGCTGGCGGGGATGTCGCGGCCGAGGCTGGTCTCGCGGGCCAGCCGGGCCGCGCCCCTGGCCAGGCGGGCGGTGTTGTGGCCGCGGTTCGAGGTGATCCAGGCGATGGCGTCCGACTCGTTGCGGGCGAGTTCGGTGACGACCCGGTGCAGGATGCCGCCGAGCTTGTCCGCCCAGGCGGCGGTGGCGGGTTCGGACTCGATCAGGGTGAGGCTGGCGGCGCGTTCGGGGTGGCGGGCCGCGTAGCCGAAGGCGATGGTGCCGCCGTAGGAGTTGCCGACGAGATGGACCGGGCCGGTGATCGACAGCCGGTCGAGCAGGGCCTCCAGGTCGTCGATGTTGTGGTCGAGGGTGTAGCCGCCGGACGGGCGTCCGCTACGTCCGTGGCCCCGCAGGTCGTACATGACCACGTCCAGGCCGGACACGGCGAAGGCGGGCGCCACGGTGAAGTAGTAGCTGGCCAGGCTGTCGGTGAGCAGCCCGTGCACCAGGACCACGGTGGCGACCGGGGTACGGCCCTCCCCCGGCCCCATTCTCTGCACATGCAGCCGGATGTCTCCGGTGTCGACGATCGCCATGGCTCAGCCCGCCTCCGTGGCCTTCAGGCTCCACACGACGTACTCCACCAGCCGGCCGACGGTCAGCCCGATGATCTCGTCGAACTCCATCCCGGCCAGAAACTCGGCGAAGTTGACCCGTTTCCCGTACCGCTCCTCCAGGAGTCCGGCGAGGGTGACCAGGTCGATGCTCTCCAGCTCCAGGTCGCGGTTGAAGGTGGTGCTCATGCCGATCTCGGCGTCGTCGTCGCCGTACTCCTCCAGGAGGGTGCGGAGCATCCGGGTGAGGTCGGCGAGCACCGCCTCCTCGTCGGCGCGGACTTCGGGCTGGGTCGTATTCATCGCGGGTCCTCCTCTGGGTCTGCGGCTGCCGGTCCGGTCGTCCACGCCACGACGTAGTCGCGGTCCGGCAGTGCGGGGGGATTGCGGACCGGCGCGCAGTGCACCGGGTAGGCGCGTTCCAGCCGGCCCGAGACCAGCAGCCGGCTGCCGTCCGGGGCCGCTTCCAGGACAGCGAAATCCCTCGGGCGGCCGTCGAATCCGGTGCCCTCCGCCTTGGCGACCGCCTCCTTGGCGGCCCAGAACCGGGTGAACCACAGCGTTGTGGATTCGGTTCCGGCGAGTCCGTGCAGCAGGCGCAGTTCGTCCGCGCCGAGGGCGGCCTCCATCGCGGCCGGGTCGCGTTCGGTGACCTCTTCGATGTCGATGCCCGGGCCGGGTCCGGGCCGGTGCGGCCGTACGATCGCCACGGCCGCCTCGGCCCGGTGGGCGAGGGAGACATCCAGCGCGGGCAGGGTGCGGCCATGCACACCGGTCACGAAGGGACGGCCCAACTCGTCGTTCTGGACCCGGAGTTCGGCGGGAAAGACGGGCCCCTCGCCGTGCTGCCAGAGCCACTGCCGTACCGCGTCCTTGGCGGCGATCCGGCCGAGCAGCCACTGTCTGCGGCCGCGCGGAGCGTGCTCGGCGTACCGCGTACGCTCCACTCCACCGAGGGAGTTGCGCATGATCAGCTCACGGGAGGCGAGGTCCGGCCAGCGTTCGTGGAGCAGTGCCCAGCCGCCGGGTTGCGCCTCGGAGAGGGTGTTGCGGTCGGGAAAGCGCTCGACCGGGCGGGTCTGCGGGTCGTTGTCGAAGCGCCGGTCCTGCCAGCCCCCGATCCGGGCCCACACCCGGTCCTCGACGGTCAGCTCCACGTCCGCCTCCAGGACGGTGTCGGTGAGCGAGGTGATCCGCACCAGGCAGCCGACCTCGGTGCCGGGCGCGGGATGGGGGCCGTGGAAGCGGATCTCCCGCATCCCCACCGGGAAGACGACGGTTCGATCGGTGCGGGTGGCCATGATCCAGTAGCCGAGGATCTGGCCGACGTTGTCGAGGAGGGCGCCCGGGGCGGCGGGCGTGGTGATCAGGCCGCGGACGTGCCGGTCGCCGATCGCGGTCAGTTCGGTGACGCCCTGGAATGCCGGGCCGTGGAACATCCAGCGCTCGGAGTAGAGCTGGTCGGCGGTGTGGTCGGGGGCGCGTTCGGGGGCCGGCGGCGGGGTGGGTGCGGCGGGCGGGGGCGCGTAGCCGGGGGCGAGTTCGACCACCGCGCGGGCGGTGGGACCGAAGGTGACCGAGACGCGGCCGGGGCCCTCGGGGGTGACGGTGACCGGGACGTCGACAGGAGGCGTGGCGGTGAGCCAGCGGTCGAAGCGGGCTCCGTGCACGGCCACCGCCCGCAGTCCGGTGGCCTCCTCGGCCGCGTCCATCATGTGCCGGACGATGGTGGTGGCCGGGACGACCGGCCAACGGTCCTCGACGTCCGGCCAGTCGGGGCGTTGCGGGTAGAAGCAGTGGTCGAGCAGGTGGGGCATCGTGTACGGGGAGACTCGGACGGTGGTGGTCCGGGTCGCGGAAGCCGGTGGGGCCGACGGAACAGGTGGAACGGGCGAGGCCGCGGGGACCGGCGCGGTCGGTGTCCGGCGCGCGGCGAGGACGGCCACCGCGGTGTCCGCGGTGTCGCGCAGCAGCGCGTTGAGTTCGGCGGCGGCCGGGATATGGACGGCGAGGTCGTCGAGCGGGGACGGGCCGGTGGGCGCGGGCGGCCGCCCCAGCTCCGCGCGGAGTCGATGGAGGACCGCGCCCTCCAGGGACACCAGGGCGCCGTCCAGGTCGAGGCGGACGGGCGGGCGGTGTCGTACCGGCGTGCTCGCACCGCCCGTTCCGGGGACGACCGGCACGACGGCCGGTGCGACTGCCGCCCCGGCCGCCCACAACGCCGTTGCCACGCGCCGGAGTTGGGCGAGGCCGGAGCGGTGCGGGGAGTTGGCGGCGACGGCGAGGTGGTCGCGGTCGCCGAGGGTGTCGGCGATGAGGGAGGCGAGCTGGCCGGGGCCGGTCTGGACGAAGGTGCGGTGCCCGGCGGCGTACAGCGCCTCGACCAGTTGCCGGAACCGGACCGGCTCCAGCAGGTGCCGGAGGAACAGCTCCCGTACCTCCGCCTCGGCCTGCGGGAAGGGGGCCGCGGTGGTGCCGGACCAGACCGGCACGGTCGGCGGGTGCAGCCGGAAGCGTTCGGCGGCCGCCTTGATGGGCGTCAGGTACGGCTCCAGCATCGGCGTGTGGAAACCGGACCGGAACGGCAGCACCTGGCACAGCACCCCGTCGGCGCGGAAGGCGCGGACGAACTCCTCGACGGCCCGGTCCGGACCGCAGACCATCGACTGGCCCGGCGCGTTGTCGTGGGAGAGGACGATCCCGGCGTCCGCCCAGTCGTAGTCCAGGGCGGCCAGGACCCGCTCGGCGGGGGCGCCGACGGCGGCGAAGGCGAGGCCCGGGACGGTGACCGCGTCGGGGTCGAAGCCGGCCATGAACGCGTCCACCTGGTCACCGGAGTAGAGCCCGGCGGCCACCATCGCCGTCCACTCGCCGACGCTGTGCCCGGCGACCGCGTCCGGAACCACACCCATCCGGCGCAGCGCGCTGTCCAGAAGCCGCCCCACGCCGACGACACGGAACCCATGACGGCCTACGTCACCGATCCGTACGTCCTGAGCGGCGGAACCGGAGACGGTGGGGAGGCCGAAATGTGTGGCGATGTCGTCGACGCGGGGAGTGAACTCGCCTTCCAGACCGGGGAAGACGAAGACCAGCTTGCCGGTGTCGAGGAGCGGGGCGGGCCGGAACCACACGTCGTTGCGGCCCTGCCAGGCCCGTCCCTTGCCGACCGCGCGGCGGGCGAGGGCGAGCCGTTTGGCGGTGGGGTCGACGATGCCCAGACGGGCCGGACCGGACTCCGGGTGGGCGCGGTCGGGGGCGAGACCGGCGACGAGGACGGCGGAGTCGTCGGCGGCGAGGGCGGCGGCGAGCTGTTCGGGGGTGCGGGCGGCGAGGAGGAGGATGCGCTCGGGCTCGGTGACCGTCGTGACCTGCGCGACGGCGGCGGCACGCCTGCCGGGTGCCTCCTCCAGCACCACATGGGCGTTGATCCCGCCGAACCCGAAGGCGTTCACCCCGGCCCGGCGCACCGGCTGGTCGGGGGTGGTCTCCCAGGGCTCGGCCCGGTCCAGGGTGCGGAACCGGGTGTCCGCGAGTGCCGGGTGCGGGTCGTCGCAGTGCAGGGTGGGCAGCAGGGTGGCGTGATGCAGGGCGAGAGCCGCCTTGACCAGGCCGGCGACTCCGGCGGCCGGCATGGTGTGGCCGATCATCGACTTCACGGAGCCGAGCACCGCGCGTTCCTCGGCCGGTCCGAACACCTCGGTGAGGGTGGTGAGTTCGGCTCCGTCGCCCGCCGGGGTGGCCGTGCCGTGCGCCTCCAGGAGCCCGACGGAGTGCGGTGCGGTGGGGTCGAGACCGGCGGCCCGCCAGGCCTGGCGTACGGCGTGCGCCTGGCCGCCGGGGTCTGGATTGACGAGTCCCGCGGTACGGCCGTCGCTGGCCACGCCCGTACCGCGGATCACGGCGTAGACGCGGTCGCCGTCGCGTTCGGCGTCGGCGAGGCGCTTGAGGACGACGACCCCGGTGCCCTCGCCGATGAGGATGCCGTCGGCCTCGCGGTGGAAGGGGCGGATGCGCTGGCTCGGGGAGAGCGCGCGCAACTGGGAGAAGACGCTCCACAGGGTGATGTCGTGGCAGTGGTGCACTCCCCCGGCGAGCATCAGGTCGCAGCGCCCGGCGGCGAGTTCGGTGACCGCCTGGTCGACGGCGACCAGCGAGGAGGCGCAGGCCGCGTCCACGGTGTAGGCGGGGCCGCGCAGGTCGAGGCGGTTGGCGATCCGGGAGGCGGCGAGGTTGGGCACCAGGCCGATCGCCGACTCGGGGCTGGCCGGCCCGAGTCGCTCGGTGAACGCCTCCCGCACCCGGGCCAGTTGGCCGGGGGTGAGGTCCGGCACCAACTCGCCCAGGGTCCGCACGAGTTGCCCCACCGTCCGGACCCGCTGGTCGAGCCGGACCAGGCCGGGCGTGAGATAGCCGCCCCGGCCGAGGACGACGCCGATCCGGTGCCGGTCGGGCAGCCGGTCCTCGCCGCCGGCGTCGGCGATCGCGGCGGCGGCCACGTCCAGGGCGATCAGCTGGTCGGGCTCGGTGCCGTCGACCGAGTTCGGCATGATGCCGTACCGGGTCACCTCCACCTCGGCGAGGCCGTCCACGAAGCCGCCGCGCCGGCAGTACACCTGGTCGGGGACGGCGGGCCCGGTCGCCGAGCCGGGCCGGTAGTAGTCCTCGTCCCAGCGCCCCGCGGGCACCTCGCCGATCGCGTCCACGCCGTCGCGCAGGTTTCTCCAGTACGCGTCGAGGCCGGCGGCACCGGGCAGCAGCACCGCCATGCCCACGATCGCGACCGGTGTCTGGCGGTCGTCGGTCATGTCACCAGCCCGACGCGGTGTAGACGACGGCACGGACGGACTCCGCGCCCCAGGCGAGTTCGCGCAGCAGGGCGGCGGCGCCCTCGTCGGGGTCGATCAGCTTCACCCCGCGCCGGGCGTACTCGCGCCCGAGCTCCGGGCTGACCATGCCGGTGTGGCCGCCGGTCGGCGCCCACGGTCCCCAGTGCACGGTCAGCGCCCGGTTGCCGGTGCGGTCCGCCCAGTCGGCGCCGAGGCTCTCCAGGGCGTCGTTGGCGGCGGCGTAGTCGGCCTGCCCTCGGTTGCCGAGGACGGCGGAGATGCTGCCGAACAGCACCGCGAACCCGGGCCCGTTGGGCAGTTCCTCTAGGGCGGCGAGCAGCGTGGTCGCGCCGGTCGTCTTCGTGCCGTAGACCCGCTGGAAGGACTCCGGGGTCTTCTCGGCGATCAGCCGGTCCTCGATCACCCCGGCCGCGAAGACGACCCCGTCCAGGCGGCCGTGGTCGGCGTGGATCTCCTTGACGGCCTGGAGTGCGGCGTCCCGGTCGCGGAAGTCCACGGCGCGGTAGCGCGCCTCGCTGCCGAGCGCGGCGAGTTCGTCGAGGGTGGCGGTGATCTCCCGCTGGGCGAGGATCAGTTCGGTCGCCCGGTTGACCTCGGCGGGCTTGAGTCCGCCCCTGGCGGCGAGGGCCGCGCGGAGTTCGGCGGGGGTGCCAGCGGAGGCGGTGTCCGGGGCTTCGGGACCGGTGGGCGCGGGGGTCCGGCCGAGCAGTTCGATACGGCACCGGCAGGCGGCGGCGAGGCTCGCCGCGAACTTCGCGGTGATGCCCCGGGCCCCGCCGACCAGCAGCACCACGGAGTCCCGGTCGAGGCCGAGCGCGGCGGCCTCGGCGGCCCCCTCCCCGGCCGGTCCGGCGCCGGTGCTGCCGAGCGGGCCCAGCGGCACCTCGGCCAGCTCCAGTCCCTGTCGGCCGGCGGCCGTACGCAGTACGACCGAAGCCGGTTCCGGTGCGAGCAGCTCGGCGAGCAGCGCTTCGGCCACGGCCGCCGGTTCGGTGTCAGCGAGGGTCACGACCCGGGCGGCGGTGTTTGGGTATTCCCGGGCGACGGTACGGAACAGCCCGTGCAGCCCGGCCGAGCGGGCCGCGTCCTCGCCCTCGGCGGGCCGGGCGGCCAGCAGCCAGCGCGGGCCGCGCGCCAGGGCCGCCCGCAGCACGGGGAAGGCGTCCGGCAGCACGGGCGTGTCGCTGCCGGGCAGCGCGCCCAGGTACAGCACCCCGTCCGCGGTTCCGTCCGCCTCGCCGAGCTGATGATCCGGCCCGAAGGTCATGCACTGGGCGCCGCAGGCGGAGAGCCGTTCCACCAGCTGGGCGCCGTCCCCGAGGATCACGAACCGCCTGCCGGACAGCAGGGCGGCCGGGTCGGCCACGGCCTCCGGCTCAGCCAGCGCGACGGGACGCATCTCGAACCGCTTCGGCGCCTCGCCCGGGGGGATCTCCTCGGCAGCGGCGGACCTGGGCGCCGACGCGGGTACGCCCGGGCCGGGCACAGGGTCCGATGCGGTGGCCTCGGCCAGCGGCTGGGGCGCGGCGCCTGTCCGGTCAGTGGTGCCGCCGGTACTGATGGCCGTCTTCTCCTGCCGCTCGCCGGTGTCGACCCGCGCCTTCAGCCATCCGGTGACGGCCGCGGCCGTCCGCGCCTTGGCCAGCTCCTCCAGCTCGCTGTCGTCCAGGGTCTCCGCCCCGCCCGCGATGCCGAGCCGCTTGGCCAGCTCCCCGGCGATCTCGGCCCGTTTGATCGAGTCGATGCTCAGGTCCGCCTCCAGATCGAGGTCGGGCTCGATCATGTCGACGGGGTAGCCGGTCCGCTCGCTGATGATCTCCAGGACGACCCGCTCGACGTCGGTCGCCGCGGCCGCCGCCACGGCGGGCACGGCCGGCCCGGCCACCGGCTCCGGCTGGGACACGACGATCTCAGCGGGCGCGAGAGCGGGGACGAGGGCGGGCGCGAGCTGCTGCGGCGCCACCGGCGCGGCAGGCACCGCCCCCGGTGCGGCCCCGAAGTAGGTGAGCAGCACATCGCGCTGCGCGGCGATCATCTCCCGGCTGGTCCGCAGGAATTCGGAGATCAGCGCGTCCCGGTCGGCCGGGGCGCCGTGCGGCTGGTTGGTCGTCACAGTCGTCTCCACGACTCGTCGGGCCGGTGCGAGGGCACCGGGCAGGAGGTCTCCGCTTGCGGTGCGCACGAGCTGTCCGTCGACCGTCCAGCCGGGCCGCTTCGGCACCGGGGTGCGGACCGCGTCCACGGCGTCACGACCACGCAGCAGCCAGGCGGTGCGTACCGGTACCCCGGCCACGGCCAGCCGGGCGAGTGCGTCGAGCCAGCCGCGCAGCCCACTGTCGGCACGGGGTTCGCAGGCCACGGTGGTGTACGGCCGGTCGCCGAGGATCTGCCCGACGAGCCGGGTGAGGACGGTTCCGGGCCCGGCCTCGACGAAGACGCGGGCCCCGGCCTCGTACATCGCCTCGATCTGGGCGGCGAAGGCGACGGGGGAGCCGATCTGGGCGGCGAGTTCGGCGCGTACGGCCCCGGGATCCGGCGGGTAGGGGGCGGCCGTGCGGTTGGACCACACCGGGAACTCGGGCGGTCGTACGGCCGTCTCCGCGAGGACCTCCGCGAACCGGTCCCCGGCACCGGCGACGACCGGGCTGTGGAAGGCGCAGGCCACCGGGATCCGCTTGGCGCCCAGCCCGCCCTCGCGCAACAGCCTTACGGCTTCGGTCACTTCGTCCGTCGGGCCCGAAATGACGCTCTGCTTGGGCGAGTTGTGGTTGGCGACCACGACCGAGTCCGGGACTCCGGCGGTGCGCAGGGCGCGCTCGACGTCCTCGGCCGCGGCGGACACGGCGGCCATGGTGCCCGGTTCGTCGCCCGCGGCGGCCAGGATCGCGGCCGCCCGTTCGGCGCTCAGCTCCAGAAGTGTCTCGGGGGTGAGGGCGCCGGCCGCGCTGAGGGCGACGAGTTCGCCGTAGCTGTGTCCGGCGGCCATGTCGGGGCGGACCCCGGCCGCCGTCAGCAGGGCGTGGGCGGTGAGGCCGGTGATGCCGAGGGCGGGCTGGGCGGCCCGGGTGTCGGTGAGGGCGCTCCGCTGCCGCTCACGGGCGGTGTCGTCGAAGGCGGTGGGCGGGTACAGGGGGCCGGCGTGGGCCCGGCCGAGCTGGAGGTAGTGCTGCAGTTCGGGGAAGGCGACGAGGATGTCGGCGAGCATGCCGGGGCGCTGGCTGCCCTGGCCGGGGAAGAGGAACGCGACCTTGGCGTCGGTGTCCGCCCGGGGGTCGGCCTGGTGGATGCCGGCGGCCGGTTCGTACTCCCCCGCGAGAACCCGGCGCAGCTGCCCGACGAGCCCGGCGACGTCACCGGCCACCACCGCGGCCCGCACCGGCTCGTGCGAGGCGTCCGAGCGGCGGGCGGCGGCGAGCGCCAGGTCCCGCAGCCGCCAGGGCCCTGTCTCGGCGGCCCGCAGGATCTCCTCGACGCCCCGGTGAGCTGCCTTTTCGTCGCGCCCGCGGAACAGGAACAGTTCGGCGGGCCAGGCGTCCAGCCCCTGCTCCGGCGGTACGACGCTGTCGTAGGCGGCCAGCACCACATGGAAGTTGGTGCCGCCGAAGCCGAACGCGCTGACTCCGGCGACCCGTTCGGCGGCCGGGGCGGCCCACGGCCGGGCCTCGGTGTGGAAGGCGAACGGGCTGTCCTCTTCCTTCCAGGCCGGGTTGGGCCGGTTCAGGTGCAGGGTGGGTGGCTTGACGCCGGTGTGCAGGGCGAGGGTGGTCTTGATCAGCCCGGCGAGTCCGGCGGCGCACTTGGTGTGCCCGATCTGGGACTTGACCGAGCCGAGCGCGCAACTGCCGTTCTCCGTACCTGCTCCCGCGAAAACCTCACTGAGGATGGTGAGTTCGGTGCGGTCGCCGACGACGGTGCCGGTGCCGTGCGCCTCCACCAGACCGACCTGCGCCGGGGAGACACCGGCGTTGCGGTACGCGCGTAGCAGCGCGGCCCGTTGCCCTTCGGGGCGCGGTGCGGTCAGGCCCAGTGAGCGGCCGTCGCTGGACGAGCCGAGTCCCTTGATCACGCCGTAGATGCGGTCCCCGTCGCGCTCGGCGTCGGCCAGCCGCTTGAGGACGACGCAGGCCACGCCCTCGCCGAGGGCGATGCCGTCGGCGGAGCCGTCGAAGGCGCGGGAGCGGCCGGTCGGCGAGAGGGCGTGCACCGAGGAGAAGAGGACGTAGTCGTTGATGCCGTTGTGCAGGTCGGCGCCGCCGCACAGCACGACGTCGCTGGTGCCGACGGTGAGTTCCTTGCAGGCGACGTCGACGGCCGCCAGCGAGGAGGCGCAGGCGGCGTCCACGGTGTAGTTGGCGCCGCCCAGGTCGAGGCGGTTGGCGATCCGCCCGGAGATGACGTTGGCGAGCATGCCCGGGAAGGAGTCCTCGGTGAGCCGGGGCAGCTGCTCTTCGAGGCCGTCGGGGACCTTGCCGTAGTAGGAGGGCAGAACGGCGCGCAAGGTGGCCGCGTTGGAGAGGTCGCTGCCGGCCTCGGCGCCGAAGACCACGGAGGTGCGTGAGCGGTCGAAGTTCCGTCCCTGGCTGCCGTATCCGGCGTCGTCCAGGGCACGCCGGGCGGCCTCCAGGGCGAGCAGCTGAACCGGTTCGATGTGGCCGAGGGAGGCGGGCGGGATGCCGTAGCTCAGCGGGTCGAAGGGGATGGGCGGCAGGAAGCCGCCCCACTTGGAGGTGGTGCTGCCGTCGGCGTGGTGGACGGCCGGGTCCCAGCGCTCGGGCGGGACCTCGGTGACCGCGTCGTGTCCGGCGACCACGTTGGCCCAGAAAGTGGCGAGGTCGGGGGCCTGCGGGAACATGCCGGCCATGCCGACGATCGCGATGTCCAGCGGGGCGGGGGCGGGCGGTTCTTCCTGCGGTTCGGGTTCCGGCCGCCGCTGGACCAGGAAGTCGGCCGCGCCGTCGGTCACGGCGTGGTGCAGGGCGGCCACGGTGGTCGTCGCCGAGCGCAGCACGGCGACCTCCCCGGCCATGAACATGCCCTCGTTGAGCTGGCGTTGCTCGTCCACGGGTGCCAACTCGCCGCCGTCCACGCGGTCGACGCCCTTGCTGGCGATGCGCAGCCGGCCGACGTTGAGCCGCTCCAGCTCCTCCCACAGCCGCCGGTCCGGCACCCCGTTCGCCCGCAGTTCCGCTTCGCGTCTGTGGTAGTCGAGGGTGAACGGGCTGGGCACGCAGCGAGTGGCGTGGCCGGGCGCTGTCTCCAGGAGGGCGGTCGAGGCGGCCGCCATGACCTGGCGCTGGAAGAGGGGCTGTATCGCGCCCCGGTCCACGGCCTCCCCGGTGAAGAGGTAGGCGGTGCCCATGAGCAGGCCGACGGCGGCGCCCCGGGCGGTCAGCGGTGCGGCGAGCGCGGCGACCATCGCCGCGGAGCGCTCGTCGTGGATGCCGCCCGCGAAGAACACCTCCAGGCCCTCGACCTCCGGGAAGTCCTCCAGTACGGCGAGTTGGGCCTCCCAGAGCGGAAAGCTCGCCCGCGGTCCGACGTGACCGCCGCACTCGGAGCCCTCGAACACGAACCTGCGGGCGCCGGCCTCCAGGAACTGCCGCAGCAGCCCGGGCGAGGGCACATGCAGGAAGGTGCTGATCCCGGCCCGCTCCAGCGCCTCCGCCTGGGCGGGCCGACCGCCCGCGATGATCGCGTGGCTGGGCCGCAGCTCCCGTACGGCGTCGAGCTGGGCGCTTCTGAGCTCCTCGGGGGCGAAGCCGAGCACGCCGACGCCCCAGGGCCGGCCGTCCAGCGCGGCCTTGGCCTCGGTGAGCATCTCGCGGGTGCGGGTGC
The DNA here is from genome assembly GCF_055634995.1 of Streptomyces sp. NPDC111744. Lineage (NCBI taxonomy): Bacteria > Bacillati > Actinomycetota > Actinomycetes > Kitasatosporales > Streptomycetaceae > Streptomyces > Streptomyces sp. NPDC111744. Next base: position 95,093 of record NZ_JBVKCG010000015.1, on the reverse strand, counting down.
CGTCGGCGAGGGCCAGCGCCAGGAAGGGCAGCGCCCCGTCGTCGGCGACGGCCGCGGCGAAGGAGGCCCGGTCGCTGACCCGGGTCATCGGGCCCTGGGCGACGGGCAGCCGGGTGCCGAGGGCATGGCTCATGGCGGAGGTGCCGGGTCGCAGCGCGTCCGGGGCTGCGCCGGCGCTCACCCGGATCGCCGCCGTCAACTCCCGTAAGGTCCGCCGGACATCGCCCCAAAGCTCGGCGAACCGGGCGGCGAGGAAGCCGTCCTGTCCCACCGGCAGCAGCTGGGTGCGCAGGTCCTCGGCGCCCAGCAGCGCGGCGACCGCGGCCGGGTCGTCGGCGGGCGGGCGCAGCGCGTCCGGGCCGCGCCGGTGCAGTACCCGGTGACCGGCCACGACCGCCGTCTCTGAGCCGTCAAGGGAGCGCAACACGGCCGCCGTCGCCTCGGGCAGCCGGGACTCGGCGAGCAGGGCCAGCTGGCTGTCCAGGACGACTCCGGCGGCGCCGCCGGCCACCGCGGCCGCCGCGGTACGCGGCCCGATGCCTCCGCAGGCCCACAACGGAACATCCAACTCCGGTGCCTCGAGCAGCTGTTGGAGCAGGACGAAGGTGCTCAGTGCGCCGACCCGGCCGCCGCTCTCGGCACCGCGGGCGATCAGCCCGTGCGCTCCGGCCGCGACCGCCTCGTACGCGCCGGCGAGATCGGTCACCTCGGCCAACACACGGCTGCCGGGGGAGAGTTGTTCGGCGGTCCAGGGGGCGTCGGCGGCCAGGACCACCGTGTCGGGTGCCGGGCCGAGGTCCTGCGGGGTGAGCGCGCAGCCGGGGGCGACCCGCACACCGTACGGTGCCGGCGTCGCCCGGGTCAGTCGGGCCAGCGCCTCCCGGGTTCTTCGGTCTCCGCGCCCCAGGTCGAGGACGCCGAGTCCGCCGGCGGCGCAGACCGCTGTGGCGAGCCGGGCATCGGGTTCTCCGAAAGGGGTGATGCACATGATCAGGTCGACGGCACGCACAGGGGACGTCATGATGCTCCGAATAATCGGGAGGACAGCACGGTGGGGGATGTGTGCGGCGAAAGCTCGGGGTGAGGCCCCCGGAAACTAGCGAGTTCATTACTCGCGGGTCAATAACGGAACGGCCCTATCACGCCCGGTGGCATTGATTCGGCCAGTCGGGGGAATTCACCGCAAGAGCCAAAAATCCGAGCAATCCACTGCGCCGGAACGGCCGTCGAACCGGTGGAGCGCTGGCGTCACACCGTCACAAGACCGTCAAAGCACCCCGGTCATTCACCCGGCACTCACCTCGGCGCAACACCCCGTGCGGCCGCGCCGAGCTCTGTAAATTCCGGATGACTTCGGCCCGCTGGCTCGATCGTGGCACACCGGAAACACACGGCGAGCGTCCCTGCACGAAGCCTGCACCAACCCTGACCCAAGCCTGACAAAAACCTGTCGCCAAGTGTATTACTTCACATGAAACACGCGATGGGGAAAATCCTTGTAAACCCTTGAAGTAAAGCGGCCGGAGAGCCTTCGCCCGCCGACCGCCCATTGACATGGATTCAGTGATCTCAGCCGCTCACCCGTGCGCTGGTGCGCAGCCTCAGGTCGCCCGACGATGCGCCCACCCAGACGGTGCGCCGCCCGGTGCCGAGCGTCCAGCGATGGCGGCGCGCGTCCCACGACGACAGGGTGCGCGTGGCGACCCGCACGGTCACCCGCCGCCGCTCCCCAGCCCGCAGCACCAGCCGCCGGAATCCGCCCAACACCCTTACCGCCTGGTCGAGTCGGAGGTCCGGCGAGCGTCCGACATACACCTGCGGCACCTCGACTCCCGTCCTGCGCCCGGTGTTGCGCACGGTGAACGACACCTCCAGGCCGCCGCGCGTCCAGCGCGCCTGAGCGTCGGAGTAGGCGAAGGAGGTGTACGACAGTCCGTGCCCGAAGGGGAAGAGGGGCCGCACGCCCTGCGCGTCGTACCAGCGGTAGCCGACGTGGATGCCCTCCGAGTACTCCTCGGTGCCGTCGACGCCGGGGTAGCGGCGCGGGTCCCCGGCGACCGGGTGGTGGTCGTCGTCGACCGGGAAGGACTGGGTGAGACGCCCTCCGGGGTCGCTGTCGCCGAAGAGGACGGCGGCGGTGGCGGCCGCGCCCTCCTGGCCGGGGTAGTACATCTGGAGCACGGCTCCGGTGTCCGCGAGCCACGGCATCGAGGTGGACGACGAGGTGTTGAGGACGACGGTGGTGCGCGGGTTGGCCGCGGTCACCGCCCGGATCAGCTGCTCCTGACGGCCGGGCAGGGCGAGGGTCGTACGGTCGAGGCCCTCGGTGGCGTCCTCGTAGGCGAACAGCACGGCATGGCGTGCGGCGCGGGCCGCGCTCACGGCTTCGGCGACGTCCCGGGCCCGGGTGGCTCCGGTGATCCGGCGCAGCCGGAACAGCAGACCGGAGTCACCTCCGGCCGCCGCGATCTTCAACTTGTGCACGCCCTTGGCGAGTTGGAGAGTGGCGCGGCGCACGCCGAGGCCGTCGGGGGCGACGGCGACGAGCCCGCCGGAGAAGTACTCGCCGTATCCGGGTGCGATGGGGAACAGGTCCTCGCCGTCCAGCAGGACCGTGGGTCGGGCGGTGGCCGCGGACGAGAAGTGGAGGACGAACGTCCACTCGTCGGCCTCGCCCACGGTGAGCGTGCCGTCGTACTCCCAGTTCTTCCCGGCGGCGACCTGCTGCCCCTCGCTGTCGAAGGCGGGGCTGAGGGCGGACGCGGGGACGGCCTTGCCGAACAGATCCTCGCCGAGGGCGTAGGTGACCGTGCCGCGGGCGCGGGCCCTGATGGCGTCGAGGGGACTGTCGGCGCGGTCGGGGATGACATGGGCGCTGCCGCCGCCGCTGACGAAGGGCAGCGAGCCGGTCGGTCCGATCACCGCGACGCTGCCGCCGTCCAGGGGGAGAGTGCGGCGCTCGTTGCGCAACAGGGTCGCGCCCGCCTTGGCGACCTCCAGGGCCACGGCCGCACCCGCCTCGGCGTCGCGGTCGGGGCGCGGCGGTGCGCTGCCGTCGAGGAGGCCGAAGCGGTCCATCACCGCGAGGATCCGCCGTACCGCCCGGTCGACGTACTTCTCGGCCACGCTGCCGTTCTGCACCGCCGACCTGAGGGCCGTACCGAAGTAGGTCCCGTCGGGCATCTCCATGTCGAGGCCGGCGGTGATCGCGGCGACCGTGCTGTGCGCGGCGAACCAGTCGGTCATCACCCAGCCCCGGAAGCCCCACTGGTCGCGCAGGATGTCGGTGAGAAGGGTCTTGTTCTCGCAGGCGAAGGTGGAGTTGACCTTGTTGTAGGCGCCCATGACGGCGCCGGTGCCGGCGTCCACCGCCGCCTCGAAGCCGCGCAGCTCCATCTCGTGCATCGTCTGTTCGCCGGCCTGCACGTCGATCGAATTGCGGTCCTTCTCCTGGTTGTTGAGGGCGAAGTGCTTGACGGTCGCGATCAGTCCCTCGCCCTGGATACCGCCGATCTCGGCGGCGACCAGATCGGAGGCGAGCAGCGGATCCTCGCTGAAGGTCTCGAAGTTACGGCCCGCGTAGGGGGTGCGGATGAGGTTGACCATCGGGGAGAGCAGGACGTCCTGGCCGAGGGCGCGGCCCTCGCGGCCGATCACCTGGCCGTAGCGGCGGGCCAGTTCGGGGTCGAAGGCGGAGGCGAGCAGGACGGGCGCGGGCAGGGCGGTGGCGTGCTCGGTGATACGGACGCCGGCCGGGCCGTCGGCGAGTCTGAGGGGCGGGATGTCCAGCCGGGGGACGCCGGGCACATAGCCGGCCTGGCCGAGCGAGTCGGGGTCGGTGGCCCCGTGCAGCAGGGAGATCTTCTCGTCCAGCGTGAGTCTGGCGATCAGCCCCTCGACCCGGGGGCCGGCCCCGGCCTCGGGTCTGCCGGCCGCCGCGGCGGACGTGAGCGGGACGAGTCCGCCGGTGGCCGCGGCGGCGACCGCGATGGCGCCGGCCGTCAGTCGCAGGGCGGATCGTCGGGAGACGGTGTCGGACATGAGCCGTCACTCCTTCGGTGTGCGGGCACGACGATGTGAACCGCGAAGGCGCGCCCGGGCGCCCGGACCGCGTTCGGCCTGTGAACGCAACAACCACCACACGACCTTGACGATCCGTCAGCCGCACCACCGGCGCGTCGGAAACGTAGATCCGGTGGTGACTCGTGTCAACGATCTGAACAGAAAACGGCCCGGCGCCGACAAGAACCGAAAGCGGAGGGCCACTTCACACCGTGGCCCTCCACTGCTCGAAACCGCTCGAAACCCGCCTGCCGGCTAGCCGAGCAGGTTCCCCACCCCGCTCACGACACCTGTCACCGTGGCCGGCACGGCCTCCAGGACCTCGTCGGCCCTTCCGGCGAGCGTTGCGACGGGCTCGGGCGGCTCCTGCGGCTCTGGCGGTACGACCGGGGTGGGGCCGTCATGGGAGCCGATCTGCGCGACCCGTGTGCTGTAGGTCTCCTGCGGCTGCCGGGGTGTCTGCTGCGGATCCACCGGATCGGGAGGGGAAGCGGGAGCGTCCGACCTGTCGTCCTTCTTCGGCCCGGGTGGCGCGGAGGGCATGGCGTCCGGCGTCACCGGCTCGCCCCCGCCGTCCGACGCCAGCTCCCATCGCTGCTTGAACGACCCGTTCCGCCGGGCCACGGCCACCCTCGTGCCGTCCACGGCCAGCGCGAGGTCCTTGTCCCAGCGCAGCAGGAGTTCGCCGCGGACCGTCAGGTCGTAGGACACCTCGCCCGCGTGCACCAGGCAGCCGGCGACCACGACACTGTGCGCGCCGGGGTCGGCGGCGAGACAGAGGGCGGGGTCGAGCGCGCTGCGCAGCATGCCGTCGTCCTGGTACGACCACTGCTGGGACCCGCTGTCCGAACACTTGCCGAGCCGCAGGTCCGCGCCCACCCGCACCCGGCCGCCGCGCGCGTCCAGGCAGAGCCCGGAGTCGAGGCTGCGCAGTCTGCCGTGGGCGATCTCGACGGGCTCGCCCGCGGAGGCCGGGGACGGGGAGGTGGCAGTGGGCGGCTTCTGGTCGGGGCCGGACCGGGTGGTGCCGGTACTGGGGGCGCCCCAGGTGGTGGTGCCGGGGTGCGGGACACCGTTGTCGTCGGACCAGCCCTTGGCCACGAGCACGGTGGCGAGCAGTGCCAGGGAGACCAGGCCGACACCGGCCGCGACGGCCTTGCGCCGGCTGCCCTCGGACATGCGGTGCCGGCCGCCGGGCACCGCCGGATGCTCGGGTTCGGTGGCGGCCGGCCAGGCCTCGACGGCGCCGTGGCCCAGCCGCGAGTCGAGATAGCGGCGCGCGCCCCAGCCGAGCACGGTCTCGGCGAGCAGGACCTCCAGGCCGCCGTCGAAATGGCTGAGTTGTTCGGCGGCGTCCCGGCAGTACCGGCATACCGTCAGGTGCTGTTGCACATCGGGGAGCAGAGAGCCGCCCCGGCGAATGGGGACGTCGAGGAGTCGGTTGTAGAAACGGCATTCCTTCGAGGGCGCTAGTTCCCGGTGGGCGCGTACCAGGCCGGTCCGGAGTTGTTCACGGGCCTGGTCGAGGGCGGCCGTCGCGGTAGGGGTGTCGACACCCAACAGACCGGCGGGTATGTTTATGGGTTCGGCTTCGACCTCGGTGTGCCAGAGGAGGCATTGCGAGGCTGCGGGAAGAGCTTGGAAAGCGCGTTTTGCGAGTTGTCGTCTTTCCGGAGTGCCCGGTCTTGCGGCGCTGAGTCCACGGCCGCCGGTGGTTTTGCGCAGTTCCGGTACGACCACGGAAATGGCCTCGTCGGCGGCCCAGGCGCGGACCGTCTCCCGTACGGCCACGAGGAGCTGCGGACGCAGGGCACCGCCGACGGCGCCGGCGGCCAGCCGGCCGAGCACCCGCTCGAAGGCGGCGCTGGCGACCAACTGCACGGCGGGCGTGGCGGAGGCGAGGCAGACGGCCGCGTAGTCACAGGTGGCGCGCCAGTGCCGGGTGAGCAGCAGGGCGACGGCATGGTGCCTGGCCGCGGGGGTTCCGGTGAGCTGGGCGATGAGATTGCGGTCGGACTCCCCCGGGGTCGAACCGGGGTGCGGCGGGTAAGGCGGGCGTGGGGGGTGGGGGGATTGCACTGAACCATTTCCTTCCGAGCCGCAGGACGGCATGCGAAATGGCGCCCTGACGGAATGCAGTGCCTGATTGGTGCGTACCTTTTGGAGCCCATAAGGACCGACCGAACGGCCGTACCGGCTTCTGGACCCTCCCGCGGGGAGGCTCACCTTCGCACACGGGTCTTACAGGAAACAAGAAGTTGGGGTGACCTAAGTTCAAAGTTCCGCGAATTCAGATAAGTTACCGTCGGTATCCACAACCGGCTCGGATTCGGCGGGCGCACAGGTTCAACTTGTGTGTGCCGCGGGTCCGGTGGCACACGAAACCTTCAACTACCGGACGGCCGCCGGCACAGGCGGCGGAGCGCGGCCTTCCACAGCCGTCTCCCACGTTTCTCTCGGCCCGCTCTCATCCCGGTCGGCCACCATGTGCCGCATGACCGCCCCCCACACCTCCCCCCCGACCACATCCCCCCGGTCGGTGCGCAAGGCCGTCGTCCCTGCCGCCGGACTCGGCACCCGTTTCCTGCCCGCCACCAAGGCGACCCCGAAGGAGATGCTGCCGGTCGTCGACAAGCCGGCGATCCAGTACGTCGTCGAGGAAGCCGCCAAGGCCGGGCTCGACGACATCCTCATGGTCACCGGCCGGCACAAGCGGGCCATCGAGGACCACTTCGACAACGCCTTCGAGCTGGAGCAGGCGCTGGCCGCCAAGGGCGACACCGTGCGCCTGGACGCCGTACGCGATCCGGCACGGCTCGCCGACATCCACCACATCCGCCAGGGCGACCCGCTCGGCCTGGGCCACGCGGTGCTGTGCGCCAAGCACCATGTGGGCGACCAGCCGTTCGCGGTGCTGCTCGGGGACGATCTGATCGACGCGCGCGAGACCCTGCTCAGCCGGATGCTGGACGTCCGCGATCGCTTCGACGGCAGTGTGGTGGCGCTGATGGAGGTCGACCCGGCCCAGGTCCACCTCTGCGGCTGTGCCGCCGTCGAGCACACCGGCGAGGACGGCGTGGTGCGGGTGACCGGCCTGGTGGAGAAGCCGTCCCCGGAGAACGCGCCCAGCAATTACGCCGTCATCGGCCGCTATGTCCTCGACCCCGAGGTGTTCGGCGTCCTGGAGCGGACCGCGCCGGGCCGGGGCGGCGAGATCCAGCTGACCGACGCGCTGCAGGAGCTGGCCGCGGGCGGCACGGTGCACGGGGTCGTCTTCGACGGACTGCGCTACGACACCGGCGACAAGGCCGACTACCTGCGCACGGTGGTCCGGCTCGCCTGCGAACGCCCGGACCTGGGGCCCGAGTTCACGGCATGGCTCAAGGAGTTCGTGGCGGGCCTGGCAACCGACGAGACCACACGCCACGACCGGGCCGCCTGAGCGAGCCACGCCGGAGGGGAGCCGTACACCCGCCGGGTCACAGCGGAACCGAGGTTCCGACGTGGGTCGAGGGGCCGCGGTCGAAGGGGAAACGCCTGGTGGCGCGGGGGCGGGCCCCGCAGGTCCGGCTCAGGGTGTCCACCCCGCGCGCGGTGCCGGCCGGCCGAAGGCACCGGGCGTCCGGCGTCCGGCGTCCGGCATCCGGCGTCCGGCGTCCGGCGTCCGGCGTCCGGCGTCCGGCGTCCGGCGTCCGGCCAGGCGACCGCTCATGAGGATGGTCGTCGAGACCAGTCCGGGCCGGATGTCGGGCGTGGGAGGTTAGCCGCGGCCCGTACCGACTGCGAGTCCCGCGGCCGTCGGATCCGGTTGCGGCGCAAGTTCCCGGAGGGCATTCCTGAGGGCTTCGGGTTCGCGGACGAGAGGGGAGGAGGAGGGACGGCGGGACCGCATGCCTCTGTCCCGGACCTCTTCGGCGCTCCGGCCCGGCCGTTCCCGGCCCAGGTGCTGATGCGGCGGCATGGCGCTACCGTCGTGTGGAGAGCCAGGGGCGTGTCCATCGGTGCGGCGGGCTTCTTCTCCGATCCGCGTGCCGGCCCTTCCTGCCGGGACGCGTTCCCTCCGGAGAAGCTGGAACAAGGAGGCTTCCGATGGCGTCCACCGCACGGCGGCGGAATCTCCCGATGACTCTGACGGCCGTCACGATCGCCGTCACCAGCATGCTCGCCGCGGCCCCACCGGGCGGGACGGCGAGCACCGGCCCCACGGCCGGCAAGCAGACGAAACCCACGGTCGTCCTCGTGCACGGGGCGTGGGCGGACACGTCGAGCTGGAACGGCGAGGTCACTCTCCTGCGCCGCGCGGGCTACCCGGTGCGCGCCATCGGCAACCCGCTGGAGAACCTGACGACCGACGCGCAGACCGTCAACTACTTCCTCAAGAGCATCAAGGGCCCGATCGTCCTGGTGGGGCACTCCTACGGCGGCTCGGTGATCACCAACGCCGCCCAGGGAGTCGCCAACGTCAAGGCACTCGTCTACGTCGACGCCGCCGCACCGGCGGTCGGGGAGACCACGGCGCAGCTCAGCGGCCCGACGTCCGTCCTGACCAAGGGGAAGCCGACCGATCTGTACGACGCCGTGCCGTACCCCAACGCACCGTCCAAGGCGTCCGCGCTGTACCTCAAGGAGAACGTGTTCGTCAGCAAGTTCGCGAACGGTCTGCCCCATGACCAGGCGGTCAACCTCTGGGCCACACAGCGCGCCGCGACCACGGTGGCCTTCAACACCCCCTCCAAGTACCAGGCGTGGAAGACGATCCCCTCCTGGTACTTCATCAGCACCGGCGATCAGATCATCACGCCCGACTCGAAGAAGATGATGGCGCGCCGCGCGAAGGCCAACGTGACCGTCTACAACGGCGGTTCGCACCTCACGCTGGTGTCGGACCCGGCAGCCGTGACGAAAGTGATCCAGTCGGCAGCCTCGTCCCTGCGATGAGGCGGCGGCCGACCAACACATCTCGGAACCCGCGCATGCCTCTCGGCCGCGGAATCCGGGCCTGCCCAGGAGCGGCCGGTCCGGCCGGCCTCACGTAAGGATGAACAATGAGCACGGTCACCACATCCGACGGCACGACCCTCTTCTACAAGGACTGGGGCCCCCGCGACGGCAAGCCCATCGTCTTCCACCACGGCTGGCCGCTGAGCGCCGACGACTGGGACAACCAGTTGCTGTACTTCCTGTCCAAGGGGTACCGCGTCATCGCCCATGACCGGCGCGGCCACGGCCGTTCGAGCCAGACCGCCACCGGTCACGACATGGACACCTACGCGGCCGACGTCGTCGCGCTGACCGACGCCCTCGACCTGAAGGACGCGGTGCACATCGGCCACTCCACCGGCGGCGGCGAGGTCGCTCGCTACGTCGCGCGGGCCAAGCCGGGGCGTGTCTTCAAGGCCGTCCTCGTCGCGGCCGTCCCCCCGGTCATGGTGAAGAAGGAGAGCAACCCCGAGGGCCTGCCCATCGAGGTGTTCGACGGGTTCCGCGCCGCGCTGGCCGCCAACCGCGCCCAGTTCTACATCGACGTGCCGTCGGGGCCGTTCTACAACTTCGACCAGCCCGGGGTCGAGAAGTCGCAGGCCCTGATCGACCACTGGTGGCTCCAGGGCATGACAGGCGCCGCCAACGCGCACTACGAGTGCATCAAGGCCTTCTCCGAGACCGACTTCACCGAGGACCTCCAGAAGATCGAGGTCCCGGTGCTCGTGATGCACGGCACGGGCGACCAGGTCGTGCCGTACGCCGACGCCGGTCCGAAGTCCGCCGAGCTGCTCAAGAACGGCCGGCTCAAGAGCTACGACGGCTACCCGCACGGCATGTTGTCGACGCACCCTGACGTCCTCAACCCCGACATCCTCGCCTTCATCGAGGAGTAGCCGGCCGCGACAGCTGGACGGCCTGCCCGCCCCGGTCTCGGCGGACGGGAGCGTCCGCGATCGCTCAGCCGTTGGGGCGGAGTGTCCAGACAACGGTCATCTCGCCGGTCACCGCGCCGTCCTCGCGCTGGATGGCGACGGCGACCGGGAACTCGGGACGCTTGCCCTCGTCGAGTTCGGCGACGACGTCGGCGATCGGGCGGCCCAGGGTCGCGGTCGCCCTGACCGGCCCGAGAGCCACCTTCTTGTAGGCGATCTCGGCGCTGACGGCGAGCGGCACGGCCCGGGAGAGCTGGTCGCCGAAGGCGGCGAGGACGATCGCGCCGCTCGCCGACTCGGCGAGGGTGAACATCGCGCCCGCGTGCGGCCCGCCGATGTGGTTGTGGAAGTCACCCTGGTCCGGAAGGGACAGCACGGCCCGCTCCGGAGTGGTCTCCAGGTACTCCAGGTTGAGGGTCCGCACCATCGGGACCGTGGCGGCGAGCATCTCGCCGATCGACATCTGGTCTGTGCTCATGACGGCCATGTTACTCACGGGTAGCAGGGTCTGAACAGTGCCGGTGCGCAGATCGTCGTCGTGGTGGCGGTGACCTGCCGCCGTGGCCTGCGCCGACGCCAGGGGTGTACGACGTCCCGGGCGGCACTAGGGTTACGGGCCATGTGGCCAGAACAGCAGCCGCCAGGGGGCGAGCAGTACCCGCGGAACAACCCGTATCAGCAACCGGGTTATCAGCAGCCGAATCCGTACCAGCAACCCGGATACCAGCAGTATCCGCAGCAGGGCGGGTACGGGCACCAGCCGCAGTGGGGTCCGCCGGGACCCGCCGGCGGGCCGCGGGCACCGCAGGGCGGGGGCGGGGGCGGCGGCAACCGGACGAAACTCGTCGCGATCGTCGCGGCCGCGGCCGTCGTCGTGGCGGCCGGGGTGACCGGGTTCCTGGTGCTCGGCGGCAAGAAGGACGACAAGGCGGACAGCGGGAAGGACCAGCGGGCGACCCAGTCGCCGACGCCGACGCCGACCGTGTCCGCGTCCGCCTCCACGGACGACAACCCACGCGGCAAGGAGACCGAAAAGCCGACGGTCGCGGGCTGGAAGACCGTCGTGAACCCCAAGTGGGGCACGGCCTTCGACGTGCCGGCCGGCTGGGAGGTCCTGACCCCCGGCACGTCCATCGGCTTCGAGGACAAGGACGGCAAGCCGATCATCACCATGTCGGGGGCCGCCCAGTACAGGTCGAAGTGGTGCACCAGCGACGACGACAAGGACGGCAGGACCGAGGACACGGCCCTCGCGGGGGTCGGCACCAAGGGCGAGAGCGGCGCGAAGAGCGGCGGCGACGCGGCCGTCCGGGAGGTCCCCTGGTGGGTCTACGGCGGCTACACGCAGCCGGACAAGAAGACCATCGGCTACGACAAGAAGGCCACCGCCTACACCACCGCGTCCGGCCTCAAGGGCGCCTACGCCTGGGCTCGTTCGGCGAACACCCCGCAGAAGGGCAAGTGTGCGAGCGACGGCAAGGCGATCACGTTCGGCTTCGAGAACTCGGCCGGCGACCTGGTGTCCTGGGACTTCTACGGCGCCAAGGGCGTCAACGGAGAGGTCCCCACGGCGACGATCATGAAGATCCTCAGCACGGTCCGGCTGCACGGCACCCCGACCGGGAGCTGACCGGACGAGGGGGGCCTGAGGCCCGCCAAAGGGTTTGGCAAGCCGGACCCCCGGCAGGGATAGTCAGGCGGTGACCTCCGCCTCCGACGCCCCCGGCACCCCCGGCACCCCCGGCCGCCTGCACAGACCCGGCTGGGCGGGCCGCAACTACAGCCTGCTGACCGCGGCGGCGGTCGTGACGAGCCTGGGCGCCAACGGCTCACTGGTCGCCGCCGCGTTCGCGGTCCTGGACGCGGGTGGCGACGGCGGGGACGTCGGTCTGGTGGCCGCCGCCCGGACCCTTCCGCTGGTGCTGTTCCTGCTCATAGGGGGCGCGGTCGCGGACCGGTTCCCCCGCCACCGGGTGATGGTCGCGGCCAACTGCCTCAACTTCCTCTCCCAGGGCACCTTCGCCGTCCTGGTGCTCGCGGGTGAGCCGCGCCTGTGGCAGATGATGCTGCTCACGGCGCTGGGCGGCACGGGCCAGGCGTTCTTCAGCCCGGCGGCCGAGGGCATGCTGATGTCCTCGGTGAGCGGGGAACAGGCAGGCCGCGCCTTCGCCGTGTTCCGGATCGCGATGCAGGGCGCGGCCCTCGGCGGCGCGGCCCTCGGCGGCGCGCTGGTGGCGGCGGTGGGCCCCGGCTGGGTGCTGGCGGTGGACGCGGCCGGGTTCGCCGTCGCCGGGACACTGCGCTCGTTCCTCGACGTCAGCCACATCCCGCCGCGCGCACCTGGCGACGGGATGCTGGCCGACCTCCGGGAGGGCTGGCGGGAGGTCACAGGGCGCCCCTGGCTGTGGGGCATCGTCGTCCAGTTCTCGATCGCGAACGCGGTGGTGGGCGCCGCCGACGCGGTCTACGGCCCGCTCGTCGCCCGCGACAGCCTGGGCGGGCCGGGTCCATGGGGCCTGGCGCTGGCCGCCTTCGGCGCGGGCACGGTGGCCGGCGCCCTGCTGATGACCCGCTGGAAACCCCGCCGGCCGCTGTTCGTCGGCACCCTCTGCGTCTTCCCGCTGGCCCTGCCCTCGGCGGCGCTGGCGGTCCCCGTCCCGCTGGCGATCCTCTACGTGGTGATGTTCGTGTCCGGGACCGTGGTCGAGGTCTTCGGCGTCTCCTGGATGACCGTGCTGCACCAGGAGATACCCGAGGAGAAGCTCTCCCGGGTCTCGGCGTACGACTGGTTCGGCTCCGTCTCCCTGCTGCCGCTGGCGACGGCGCTGGCGGGCCCCGCGGAGGACGCTTTCGGCCGGACTCCTGCGCTGTGGGGCGGCGCGGGCCTGATCGTCGCCGTCACGGCCGCGGTCCTCCTGGTGCCGGACGTCCGCAACCTCACCCGCCGCACGGTCACGGTCACCGCACGGCCGACGCCGACGTCACCCGATGCCGAACGTTCCGCCGGGGGGCTCGGGTGACGGCACGGCGTCCGCGTCCCCCACCGGCCCGGCCCCGCCGAGGAACCGCCGCAGGGCGGGCCCGTGTTCGACCCGCGCCGGAAAGGCGTCGGCGGCCGTGCGCCGGGCCAGCCCGCCGGTGTCGACGGGCCGGTGCGAGGCGATGAGCACCGCGTTCCCGAACCGCCGCCCGCGCAGCACCCCCGGCTCGGCGATGACCGCCAGTTCCTGGAACAGGGCCGCGAACGTGGCGAGTTGGGAGCGCAGGAAGTCGAAGGGGGCGGAGTCCGCGAGATTGGCCAGGTAGACCCCGTCGTCCCGCAGTACCCGCTCGGCCTCCCGCGCATAGCCCAGCGAGGTGAGATGCGCGGGGATCCGGGACCCTCCGAAGACGTCGGCGATCAGCACGTCGGCCGAGTCGCCGGGAGCGCCCTCCAGCCAGCCCCGGGCGTCGGCGGCATGCAGGGCGATCCCGGTGTGGTCCGGCAGCGGCAGATGCTCGGTGACCAGGTCCAGCAGCCCCCGGTCGGCGTCCACGACGTCCTGCCGGGACCCCGGCCGGGTCGCCGCCACATACCGGGGCAGCGTGAGGGCGCCCCCGCCGAGATGCAGCACGTCCAGGGGCGCCCCGGCCGCCGCCACCGCGTCCAGCACATACCCGAGCCGCCGGGCGTACTCGAACTCCAGATGCGTCGGCGCGTCGAGATCGACGTACGACTGGGGCGCCCCGTCGACGGTCAGCAGCCAGGCCCGCTCCCGGTCGACGTCGGGCATGAGCTTGGCGGTGCCGTGATCGGTGACCCGGACGACGGGTATGGCTTCGTTCACGCCTCCATTGTGCGATGCGCATGCGTACCAGGGGCGCGGGGCTGTGTTGACATGCGGCCCGCTGAGTGGGGGACCGCGACCAGCCCCCACCGGCCCTCGGTCCCCCACTCACCACGACCTCACTCCACCGAGGTCACGGTCCCCGCGCCCACGGTCCTGCCACCCTCCCGGATGGCGAACCCGAGACCCGCCTCCAGCGGCACGTCCCGCCCCAGCTCCACGGTCATCTCCACCGTGTCCCCGGGCCGGGCGACCGCCACGTCGCCGAGGTCGACGTCCCCGACCACATCCGCCGTACGGATGTAGAACTGCGGGCGGTAACCCGTCGAGACAGGGGTCGTACGACCCCCTTCGCGCCCCGACAGCACATACACCCGCGCCGAGAACCGCCGGGCCGGTACCACGCTCCCCGGCGCCGCCACCACGTGCCCGCGCCGTACCGCGTCCCGGGGCACCCCCCGCAACAGCAGCGCCACGTTGTCGCCGGCCTGCGCCTCCGCCATCGGCTTCCCGAAGGTCTCCAGACCGGTGACGACGGTGTCGACGTCCGCACCGAGCACCTCCACACGGTCGCCGACCCGCACGGTCCCCCGCTCCACGGCACCGGTCACGACGGTCCCGCGCCCGGTGATGGTGAGCACGTTCTCCACCGGCAGCAGGAACGGCGCGTCCAGATACCGCTCCGGCATCGGAACGTACGTGTCCACCGCGTCGAGCAGCGCCTCGACGGACGCCGTCCACCGCGGGTCCCCCTCCAGGGCCTTGAGCCCGGAGACCCGTACGACGGGCACGGAGTCGCCGCCGTAGCCCTGCGCGGTGAGCAGTTCACGGACCTCCAGCTCGACGAGGTCGATCAGTTCCTCGTCGCCCGCGTCGGCCTTGTTGAGCGCGACGACGATGTGGTCGACGCCCACCTGCCGGGCGAGCAGCACGTGTTCGGCGGTCTGCGGCATGATGCCGTCGAGCGCGGAGACCACGAGGATCGCCCCGTCCAGCTGGGCGGCCCCGGTCACCATGTTCTTGACGTAGTCGGCATGGCCCGGCATGTCCACATGCGCGTAGTGCCGGGTGTCGGTCTCGTACTCGACGTGCGCGATGTTGATGGTGATGCCGCGGGCGGCCTCCTCCGGGGCCCGGTCGATGCGGTCGAACGGCACGAAGGTGCCGGTGCCGCGCTCGGCGAGGACCTTGGTGATGGCGGCGGTCAGGGTGGTCTTGCCGTGGTCGACGTGGCCCATCGTGCCGATGTTGAGATGCGGTTTGGTGCGGACGTATGCCGTCTTGGGCATGGCTCTACCTCGAAGCCTGAACTGCGGTGATGCGTCTCGTCAGCACGAGACGCGGGGACCCCGGGGAACCGGCCGACCCTCCCCCTGCGGGGTCCGCCGGACGATCCGGGGAGGGTCAGCTTCGGGCGCCGTCGACGGCGGCCAGGAGAACGGGCACGGCAGCCTTCGGCGCATCCGCGGCTGCGGATGCTGCGTAGAGGAAGGCGTACCGGAACATGACGCAGATCATTGCCGATGCGTCGCCCCACGTCGAACGGTTTTCCGTGGCGCCGGTTTCGCCCAATGGACAGGAACCATACGGCGATCACACATCTCCGTCGGCTAGTGTCACGGAATGCTCGATGCCAACCGCTCTGGCACCGCCACGGCCGTTCCCCCGGCCGCCGCCAAGGAGCTGACCATTGCCGTATCCAGTCCGGTGAGTTTCACCGCGCGCTGCACGAGAGTGCTGCTGTCGCCGTGGTCCCGCCTGGCCCTGCTCGTCGCCCTGCTGGCGGCGGCCGCGTCATCCGTGCTGCTCTTCGAGCCGCAGAAGCTGATGACGCAGGGCTGGCCACCCCACGTCGAGGGCGCCACCGCGGTGGTGATCTTCGCGGTGGCGTACGGCCTGATCACGGTGGCGTTCGTGCCGCGACCGATCCTGAACCTCGCGGCCGGCGCGCTGTTCGGCTCGGTGCTGGGCATGGGCGCGGCCATGGCGGGCACCCTGCTCGGCGCCTGGCTCTCCTTCGCGCTCGGCCGGATGCTCGGTCAGGACGCCCTGCGCCCGCTGCTGCGGGGCCGGCTCCTGAAGGCGGCGGACAACCAGTTCAGCAAGCACGGCTTCCGTTCGATGCTCGCGGTACGGCTGTTCCCCGGCGTCCCGTTCTGGGCCGCGAACTACGCGGCATCCGTCTCCCGTATGCGCTACGCGCCGTACCTGCTGGCGACGGGGCTGGGCTCGATCCCGAACGTCGCCGCGTACGTCGTGGCAGGCGCCCGGGCCTCGACACCGACGTCACCGGTGTTCCTGATCTCGGTGGCGGCGATCGTGGTCCCGGCGGTGGCGGGTGCGGTGGTGGCCTGGCGAAAGCGCCACCATCTGCGCGGCCCCCGGTAGCGGCAGCGCCGCGCACGGGGCGCGGGGCCGTGTTGAATGTGCGGCCACCACGGGGTGGGCGCGACCGGGCTCGACGGCACGGCGACTACGAGACAGCGCCGGCACCCCTCCGATCCCTTCTCAGACCGCCTCCAGGATCATCGCGTTGGCCAGCCCACCCGCCTCGCACATCGTCTGCAGCCCGAAGCGAGCGCCACGCTCCCGCATCGCGTGTACCAGCGTCGTGGTCAGCCGGGTCCCGCTAGCCCCCAGTGGATGCCCCAGCGCGATGGCCCCGCCGTGCACGTTGACCTTCGCCAGATCCGCCCCGGTCTCCTGCCGCCAGGCCAGCACCACGCTGGAAAACGCCTCGTTCACCTCGAAGAGGTCGATGTCCGCGAGGCCCAGCCCGGCCCTGCGCAGCACCTTCTCCGTCGCCGGGATCACGCCGGTCAGCATGAGCAGCGGGTCGGAGCCGGTCACGGCGAACGCGTGCAGGCGGGCCAGCGGCCGCAGCCCGAGCCGGGCGGCGGTCTCACCGGCCATGATCAGCACGGCGGAGGCGCCGTCGTTGACCGGGCTGGCGTTGCCCGCGGTGACGTTCCACTCGATCTGCGGGAAGCGCTCGGCGAACCCGGGGTCGTAGTAGGCGGGCTTGAGCCCGGCGAGGATCTCGGCGGTGGTGCCGGGCCGTACGGACTCGTCACGGCGGAGCCCTTCCAGCCCCGCCACCTCGGCGTCGAACAGCCCCGCGTCCCACGAGGCCGCGGCCTTCTGGTGCGAGGAGACCGCGAACGCGTCCATCTCCGCCCGGCTGATCGACCACTTCGCCGCGATCAGCTCGGCGCTGATGCCCTGCGGGACCAGGCCCTCCGGGTAGCGGGCGGCGACTCCGGGGCCGAAGGGGTCCTTGCCGGGCGGCACGTTGGACCACATCGGCACCCGGCTCATCGATTCGACGCCACAGGCCACGACGATGTCGTAGGCCCCGGACATGACCCCCTGCGCCGCGAAGTGCACAGCCTGCTGGGAGGAGCCGCACTGGCGGTCGACGGTGGTCGCGGGGACGGTCTCCGGGAAGCCCGCCGAGAGCACGGCGTAGCGGGTGGTGTTCATGGCCTGCTCGCCGACCTGGTCGACGGTGCCGCCGATCACGTCGTCGACGAGGGCCGGGTCGACACCGGAGCGCTCGACGAGGGTGCGCAGGGTGTGGGCGAGAAGCTCGACGGGGTGGACATGCGCCAGGGACCCGTTCGGCTTGCCCTTCCCGACGGGGGTGCGTACGGCTTCGACGATGACTGCGTCACGCATCACGGGGACCTCGATTGCGAGTCTCGATTACCGGTGAGTAGGAAATCCGAACTCACCATAACTCCGTGAGTAGGAAAATCCAACCATCACCCGAACCGGTGCCCATGGCCGCGCCCACCCGCAGGCTCCGGGGTGGTCACCCCCCGGACCGTCGGCGCCCTGCGGCCCTACTGCCCCTGCCGGTACACGTCCAGCCGCCCACACATCCCGAACCGGCCCTGCTCAGAAGGCTGTTCAGCCTGTACGACGGCGTCGGCGAGGTGGCTGACATCGCCCTGTCCGAGGCGATCGAGGTACTCCCCCGTGGCCGCGGCGGCCGCCCGGGCGCCGCACTCCCAGCGGGCGCGCCACTCGGCGAGCCGGGGCCGTACGAGGGCGGCGGCGGCCCGGTGGAAGGCGGCCAGCGGCTCCGGACCTGTGGCCTCCCGCAGGGCTCGGTAGCCCTCCAGGGCGAGGTCACGGCGGGCCCGGGCGATCCGCTCCCGCTCGGCCTCCGGCGCGTCCGCCGGGATGGCGGTCACCGAGGCGTATGTCTCCGGGTCGGTCAGGTACCGCGGCGGCAGCGTCAGTACCGCGTCCCCGGCCTCCGGAAGGCCGGTGTTCTGCATCAGCACGGTGATGCGCAGGTCGTCCTCGTTGACGAGGCGGTGGACGGTGCCCGGCGTGAACCAGGCGACCGTGCCGGCCGCGAGAGGCGTGACCTGGTACCCGGAGGTGGTGAGCGTCTGTACCGCACCCCGGCCGCCGGTGACGACGTAACCTTCCGAACAGGCCAGGTGCAGATGGGGGGTTCCGCCGCGCACACCGTCGGCGGCGGGCCAGTCGTACACGCACAGGTGCGAGACCGCGACCCCGCCCGGCAGCCCCGCGAACCCGGACACCCCGCCGCTCACCACGGATGCGCCTCCAGGTACTTGGCGATGTCCGCGCGTTCCCAGGCGCCGTTCGCGACGACGACCCGGTAGCGGCGCCGGAGGGTGTCGCCGGGCGCCAGTTCCAGTTCGTCGTGGAAGGCCCAGGAGGGGGCGATGCCGGCGAACGGGTCGTTGCGCACGAACCAGTGCGCGGGGTGGGCGCCTTCCGCGCCCGAGTGGTCGTTCTCCGGGGCGTGTTCGAAGACGACGGTGGCATGGCCGTCGGCGCCGTCGTGCTCGCCGGACAGGGCCAGCCAGGACGACTGGGAGCCCATCAGCTCCGGTCCCTCGCCCTCGGGGCCGATGATCCGGCCGTCCCTGAAGGCGCGCGGCCCGCGCCAGAACAGGCCGGTGTAGCCCGCCTGTTCACGCCCGGCAGTGGTCGGACTGCCGAACCGCAGCGGTTCGCCACGGACGTTGGTGATCGCACTGGACCAAGTAAGCGCCCAGACACCGGCGTCGGGGTCGACGTCATGGACCTCGATGCGCCGCTGCTCCTGCGCCCACAGCGTCCCGTCGTACGGATGCCAGGTCAGCCGCTCCGCGACGACCAGCCGGCCGTCCGCCGACGACAGCTCGTCGAAGCCGACGTGCCGCATCGAGCCGACGCGCTCCGGGAGGACGAGGTAACCCTCGCCGTGGACATAGGAGTTGCCGCCCCACAGGTTCGCGCCGGACAGGTGCGAGGCGGTCAGGGAGAGGCCTTTGTGCCAGCGGTGGTCGTTGGGCCGGTAGTCGGTGACGACGTCCCCGGCGAGGGTGCGGATCGGGTGCAGATAGGGCTTGGGGGCCTCCCAGGGGGCCTCGGGCCGGTAGACGTAGACGAAGAGCTGCACCCCGGTGACCGGCTCGGTCACGATGATCCGGTCGCCGTGGGTGTGCGTGATCCGCAGCTCGCCGCTCACGCCGACACCTCCTCACGCTCGACCGGCGCCCAGCCCGGGGCGCCCCCGTGCAGGTCCGTGTAATAAGGATCACCGGGACCGATCTCGCCCGCACGCACGGTCGTGTCGGTGAACGCCGACTTGTACAGCGCGGTGATCAACTCCAGGCTGGTGCGCCCGTCGGCGCCGCTGCTGCGCGGCCGCTCCCCCGCGCGCATACTGGCGACCAGCTCGCGCAGCTGGGCCAGGTGCGAGCTGGGCACGTCCGGCCCGAAGTCCTGCCAGGCCGCCACCTCGTCGGCGGGGACGCCCGGGGCCGGGGTGATGCGCCAGTTCTCGTTGCGGTGGCCGTACAGATGGGTCAGTTCGACGGTCGCGCGCTCGCAGTCGATACGGATACGGCTGACCTCGTCGGGGCTGAGCACGCTGTTGACGACGGTCGCCAGGGCGCCGTTCGCGAACCGGACCAGGGCGGTGGAGACGTCCTCGGTCTCCACGTCGTGCACCAGCCGGCCGGCCATGCCCCGCACCTCGCTCCACGGCCCGAGCAGGTCAAGCAGGAGGTCCATCTGGTGGATGCCGTGGCCCATCGCCGGGCCGCCGCCCTCGGTCGCCCAGCGGCCGCGCCAGGGCACGGCGTAGTAAGCCGTGTCCCGGTACCACGTGGTCTGGCAGTGGGCGACCAGCGGCCGGCCCAGGGCCCCCTCGGCCAGCAGCCGCCGCACCTGGGTGGAGCCGGAGCCGAACCGGTGCTGGAAGACGATGGACGCGAAGGGCCCGCCGTCCGTGCCCTCCTCGGCCTCGACCGCGTCGAAGTCGGCGAGGGACGGCACCGGCGGCTTCTCGCACCACACCCAGGCGCCGGCCCGTAGCGCGGCCACCGTCTGGTCCCGGTGCAGGGTCGGCGGGGTGCCGATGGTGACCAGGTCGGGCCGCTGCTCGGCGAGCATCAGGTCCAGGTCGGTGTAGGCGTGCGGAATGCCGGCCTCGGCGCGGAACGCCTCGACGGCGGTGGCATCGATGTCGACGGCCGCGACGACCTCGGTCTCGCCCTCCGCGGCCAGCTGGGCGAGCGCGGGCAGATGGGAACCGCGCCCGATGGCGCCGGCGCCGACGACGGCGGCCCGGATGCGGCGACCGGTGAAAGGGACCCCTGAAAGAGGGGAAAGGGGCGTGCGGGGCATGGACGTGATCAGCACTCCTCGGGGCGTGGACCGACGATGGGCGCGAACCGTCGCCCGACGTGCGCCGCACACGCACCCCGATGTGCGGGAGCAAGCGCTTTCTCCTGGGGAAACGTAAGCGTCGGTGCCTCGGCCGGTCAACACCCCCACACTCCTGTCCGCCCGCCGAACCCCTGTGTCCGGGCGGCCACCCGGCCCGCTACGCTGCCGTTGCACACGCATGATCACGCGCGCCCGCGCGTCCGCCAGCCCCTCTCTCACCCCTGGGACGCCGCACCTTCATGTCTTGGTTTGAATCGCTGATCCTCGGACTCGTCCAGGGGCTGACCGAGTTCCTGCCCGTCTCCTCCAGCGCGCATCTGCGGCTGACCGCGGCCTTCTCCGGCTGGAAGGACCCGGGCGCGGCCTTCACGGCGATCACCCAGATCGGCACGGAGACCGCGGTGCTGATCTACTTCCGCAAGGACATCGGGCGGATCGTCTCGGCCTGGTTCCGGTCGCTGTTCGACAAGGCGATGCGACGCGACCACGACGCCCAGATGGGCTGGCTGGTCGTCATCGGCTCGATCCCCATCGGCCTGCTGGGTGTGACACTCAAGGACCAGATCGAGGGCCCCTTCCGGGACCTGCGCATCACGGCGACCATGCTCATCGTCGTAGGCGTCGTCATCGGCATCGCCGACCGGCTGGCCGCCCGCGACGAGACGGGCGGCCGGCACCGGGCACCGAAGCAGCGCAAGACGCTGGAGAACCTGAGCGTGAAGGACGGCCTGATCTACGGCCTCTGCCAGGCCTGCGCCCTGATTCCCGGCGTCTCCCGCTCCGGCGCGACCATCAGCGGCGGCCTGTTCATGGGCTACAAGCGCGAGGCGGCGGCCCGTTACTCCTTCCTGCTCGCCGTCCCGGCGGTGCTGGCCTCCGGCGCCTTCGAGGTCAAGGACTCGGTGAGCGGGGGCCATGTGGCCTGGGGCCCGACCCTGTTCGCCACGGTGATCGCGTTCGCCTCCGGATACGCGGTCATCGCGTGGTTCATGAAGTGGATCTCCAACAAGAGCTTCATGCCGTTCGTCTGGTACCGCATCGCCCTCGGCGTCGTGATCATCGCCCTGGTCTCGGCGGACGTGCTGAGCCCGCACGCGGCGGAGTCGGCGGGCTAGCTCGCCAGACGGCCGGAGGCGGCAGGTTGCTCGTCAGACGGCCGGAGGCGGCAGGTTGGTCGTCAGACGGCTGGAGTGCCCTGGTGGAAGTACATCCGCCAGCCGGTCTCCGTCAGCCGCCACAGGGAGCTGCGCCAGACCCGGCGCCCCTGGTTGTCCGCGAAGTACGTCAGGTGTACGACGCCCGGAGCGAGCACGGTTCCGGACATCTCGCTCACCTGGACCGGGGACTCGGGGGACACCGATCCTCCGCTGGTCACCGTCAGGACCGACACCGCGTCCCAGCGGCGGCCGGACGCCCCGATCTCGGTGAACTCCGGGTCGAGAAGCCTCAGGACGAGGTCCGGGGAGGCGTGCACCTCGGGGTCGAGAAGCCGCAGCTCGCCGTCGATGGCCGCCTGTACCGCGCGTTCGTCCTGGTCCGTCATGCGGGGAGGCTATGGCCTCATACCGCCCTGGGCACAGCGAATATCCCGCTCGGGATCAGCCGAGCTTGAGCAGGAGTTCCGTGAGTTCCAGCGGCATGGTGATCATGCAGTCGTGGCCGGTGGGCAGTCGCCACACCTGCTCCGTCGCGGGGACCGGACGGCGCACGATGCCCTCCGGTACATCGGCCACACAGTGGATGTGGGTCCGGGGGATCGTGCGTAGGGCCGGGTTGTCCAGCCGGACCGGCTGCTGGAGGCAGCGCACCGACTCGTCGGTCAGCATCGTGCGCAGCCAGGCCAGGTCCGCCGGCTCGGTGACCCCGAACAGGCCGTGTGGCGGCGGCAGTTCGGGCAGCGGCGGAACTCGCCAGCCGCTGTCGGAGGCCAGGGCACGGTCGATCAGGGTCCCGGTCACGGGCTGGACGTCGGCGGCGCTCTCGCCGTGTTCCGGGAGCATCGCGTCGAGATACACCAAGTGTCCGACACGGTTGGGGACTTGGTTGGCGGCGGACGAGATGACCAGTCCCGCGTAGCTGTGCCCGACGAGTACGACGTCGGTCAGGTCCTCGTCGGTGATCAGCCCGACGACGTCGTCGACGTGAGTGTCGAGGCCGACGTCGGGGCCGAGCAGATGGGCTTTCTCGCCGTGACCGGTCAGCGACGGCGTAAACACCCGGTGTCCGGCCGCGGTCAGCAGCGGGACGACCCGCCGCCAGCACTCTCCGCTGTGCCAGGCGCCGTGCACCAGCAGATACGTCGACATGATCTCGCTCCTCACTGTGCTCATGAAGGTCACCGACCACGCTTCCGCGCCGGCCCCTGCCGGGGCAGAGCCCCGCTGGTCCTGGGGGTGACAGGACCAGGCACGGGAGCGACGGCCCGCATTACGGTGGCGGGATGACCGACGAACCGAACCTGCTGGGCGCGTACGTGCGTGCCCGCCGCGAGCTCGTCACACCCGAGCAGGTCGGGATCCCCGTGCTCGGGGCACGGCGGGTGCCGGGCCTGCGCCGGGAGGAGGTGGCCATGCTGGCCGGCATCAGCGCCGACTACTATCTGCGCCTGGAGCAGGGCCGCGACCGCAACCCCTCCGTACAGGTCCTGGAGTCCCTCGCCCGCGTGCTACGCCTCGACGAGGCCGCGACGGCGTATCTGCTGAGCCTCGGCGCGGGACAGCCGCGCCGGCGCCGACGCCGACGCCGGAAGGAGACGGTTCCGCCCGGCATCGCCCAACTCGTCGCCGCCCTCCCGCTCCCCGCGCTCGTCGAGGGCCGCTACTTCGACGTGCTCGCCGTGAACGCCCTGGCGAGCGCACTGTCACCACGCCTCACGGTCGGCGCCAACCGGCTGCGGGACACCTTCCTCGACCCCGCCGAGCAGGCCCTCCACCCGGACTGGGAGAACGCGGGCGCCGGCATGATCGCCGGTTTCCGCCGGTCCGTCGGGACCGACGCGGACGACCCTCGCGTCATCGACCTCATCGGTGAACTCTCCCTCGCGAGCCCCCACTTCAGCCGGCTCTGGGCCCGCCACGACGTGGCCGCCTGCGAGGGCGCGGCCAAGTACATCGACCACCCCCAGGTCGGCCGCCTGCGGCTGAACCGCGAACGCCTGGCCGTCAGCGGCACGACCGGCCAGACCCTCGTCATCTACCACCCGGACCCGGGCAGCGACGGCGCGGAGAAACTGGCACTGCTTGCCTCGGCGACGACTACGGCGTGACGGCGGAAGCGATGCCTACGGAGTGAGCGCGGGAGCGCCTGCACATGGCGTGTACGCCGGGCGGGATGACTACGGCGTGAACGCGGAAGCGACCGACCGCCGCGTCAACACCGGGCGGCACGACCACGACCTGAGCGCAGGAGGCAACACCCACACCGTGAACGCGGAAGCGACCGACCGCCGCGTGAACGCCGAACGCGACGACCACGACCCGAGCGCGGAAGCGGCCCCCGCACCGACCGACCGTCACGTGAACACCGAACGCGAAGACCACGCCCCGTTCGCCGAACGCGACTCCCACGGCGTGAGCGCGGGGCGGTCGCTGGTGGTGTGGGCCCGGCTGGGCGGCTCATCTCGGCCAACCACCAACACCCCGTTTCTTCGGGAGCGTTGGGGCCGACGCAACGGCTCCGGCGAGGGGGAAGTCCAGGGTAGGGGCGTACAGCCGTATCCGCGGCGCGACCACCCGCCCGGCAAATGCCAGGGCTTGGCGCCCCCGCTCGCCGTCTCGCCCGTGACCAACCCCATACGGTCTGCGTAGCCACCCGGTAGCGCACGGTCAG
This sequence comes from Streptomyces sp. NPDC111744, assembly GCF_055634995.1. Classification (NCBI taxonomy): domain Bacteria; kingdom Bacillati; phylum Actinomycetota; class Actinomycetes; order Kitasatosporales; family Streptomycetaceae; genus Streptomyces; species Streptomyces sp. NPDC111744. The sequence goes on along the minus strand of NZ_JBVKCG010000015.1, from coordinate 70,759 downwards.
TTCTTGCACCTACGCTGTTCGGTATGTCCCCCGATTCCCGAACCCCTGGTTCCGTGCGGTCTGCTGCCGAGGTCAACGAGCACATCCGGGCGCTGTGGCTACGTGCGGGCGGAACACTGTCGGCGCAGGAGCGGGCGGAGTACGAACTGCTGGTGGTCGAGTGGGCCGAGGCGATCCGCGCACGGATCATCGAGGCGGCCTGACCGGGCGCCGGGTTCAGCGCCCGGCGGAGACCCGCAGCACCGCGCCCGTAGTGTAGGAGGCCTCCGGCGACAGCAGCCAGGCGATGGCCGCGGCGGTCTCCTCCGGCCGGCCGGCCGGGCCAGCGGCGCTGCGGCGCCGATCCGTTGGGGCCTGCCGGGGTCACCCATCGCCGTGTGCATGTCGGTGTCGACGGCTCCGGGAGCGACCGCGTTGAACCGCACCCCGTCCGGTCCGAGTGCCTTGGCGAGGCCCACGGTCAGGGCGTCGACGGCCGCCTTCGTCGCCGCGTAGTGGACGTACTCGCCGGGACTGCCGAGCGTGGGCGCCGCCGAGGACACGTTCACGATCGCCCCGTTTCCCCGCTCCGCCATCAGCCGGGCCGCCCGTCGTGAACACAGCAGTGTCCCCCGGTACAGCCTTGGAGGCCATCTCGTGCGGTGGTCCGACCGCTGTCAGGCGGAAGCCACCACCTCGCCGGCCATGACCTGGGGAGGGTTGGGGAGCAGTGACGCAAGGCTGTCCCGCACGAAGTCCGCAGCTCTCGAGATCGATTCGTCGGCACCGGCCTGGTCCTGGAAGACGCTGGTCGAGACCATCACTCCGTCCCCGATATCGATCCAGTAGTAGGCCACGAAGCCGGGGACCTGTCGCATGAGCGGCACGAACCCCTCGTTCACGAGACGTGCGGCCTCGGCCGAATCGGTCACCCCTTGGTACCGCCGGACTGCTGCGTACATCGCCAAGCTCCTCACGCCGTTCGACGTTCGTCCTCTGCTGGGACGTCGTACCCTGCGACGGCTGCCTGGCTCGCGAGGAGTCCGGTAATCACCTGAAGGGCCGCCTCCAGTGATCCGAACAGCGGCCACCGACCCGGACACGCGGCCCTGCGTACGTGTGCCACATGAGAAGGCATCGACGTGGAGTAGAGCAGCCTGAGTCGGTGACTGCCCGCGGCACGGAAGAGGCTGTGAACGCGGCTTGATGACTCACGTCAAGCCTCGCTCACAGCTCTTGCCAGGTCCAGCACTCTGCAGTCGGGGCGCTCACGAGGTGGCGGGTGGGATGTTCTGGTTGGCGTGGAAGAAGTTGTCGGGGTCGTAAGTGTGCTTGATCGCGGCGAGCCGGTCGTAGTGTTCACGGTACGTACCCCGGACCCGGTCGGCGCTTTCCTCCTCGCCAAGGAAGTTGATGTAGGCGCCGCCCATGGAATAGGGGTGCAGATCACTCCAGTAGTCGACGCACCACTGGCGGACCAGGCCGGCGTTGGCGGGCTCGGGGTCGATGCCCGCGATGACGCCGGACCACATGGCATGTCGATAGGCCCAGGCCGTGTCGTCGGCATCGACCCGGCGGGTGGCCCCGTCGATCGGGTACAGGTGCATCGTGGACAGGCCGGTCGGGAGGTTCTGGCCGTACGTCTCGTGTACGGCGATGGCGTCGTCGGGGATGGCGTCGAAGAAATCGCCGCGCCAGTACCACTGCAGCCCCTTCGGCAGCAGCCCGTCAAACATGCTCTGCAGGGCGGGGTAGGGCACGGGAGTGGTGAAGTGGAACACCGGCGGCCCGGGCGCGTTCACGACGGTCAACGCCTTCTCCAAGCGATCCCCTTCCAGGTCACCTGTGTAGCACCACACCACGCCGCACACCTTCCGTCCGTGGATCGCCTCGGGGAAGGGCGGCCCGGGCGGTACCGTCAAGAGGGCGAAGAAGCCGTTGAGCTCCTTGGGCGCACCGGGCAGGAACTCCCGGTACCACTGGAGCACTTCACGGGTGCGGTCGACGGGCCAGACGGTCACCGCGAGGCCGACGGTGTCCACGGGGTGCAGCTGGAAGGTGAACGACGTGATCACGCCGAAGTTGCCGCCGCCGCCCCGCAGCGCCCAGAACAGGTCCGGGTGGTCGTTCTCCGATGCGGTGACGAACGTGCCGTCGGCGAGGACCACGTCGGCGGACAGCAGGTTGTCGATGGTCAGGCCGTACCTGCGGGTCAGATGCCCGTGCCCACCGCCGAGGGTGAGACCGCCGACGCCGGTGGTCGACACGATCCCGGCCGGAGTGGCCAGGCCGAACGTGTGGGTCGCGTGGTCGAGGTCGCCCCACTGGCTTCCGCCGCCCACGCGCGCGGTCCTCGTCTGCGGGTCGACGTCCACCCAGCGCATCGGCGTCAGGTCGAGCATCAGCGCGTCGTCGACCACACACAGGCCCGGACCGCTGTGCCCGCCGCCACGCACCGTCAGCTCCAGCCCGGTGTCCTGGGCGAACGAGAGCACCGTCCGTACGTCCGCCACGTCGACGCACCCCGCGATCACCGCCGGACGCCGGTCGATCATGGCGTTGTAGATGCTGCGGGCCTCGTCATAGCCCGCTTCTCCCGGAGCGAGGACGGGTCCCCGCAGTGCCTCACGCAGACACTCAAGAGCCGGTCCGTCGATGCCGCCCATGCTCGAGCACCCTTCTGCTCACACGCGCGGAGCGCTGACCGGAAGGGCTGCTAGGCGCGTACGACGCGCGACGAGGACCAGCAGCAGAGTTCAAGCACCCCGCACCAATATTGTCCGGCTGCCCGCCGAGTCCCGCACGTCGGCCCGTCGGCCCGAACGACGCTCAGTCCGCCAGAGCCCCCACGGACGCCGGCCTGGCGTGCTGTCCTGAACCTTGGCGCCGCACCGCTCTGCCGTTGAGCGGCACCACAGGTCCGTCTTCGAACGGATCTCGCGCGGAGCAGGGTCCACTGTTTTCAACGCCAAAGAGGGCATGAGCGCGCCTTGATGACCCAGGTCATCCGGTCCCGCTTCCAGGTGGCCGGAAATCGTCCCGTCCTGGCCGCCGGGCCGCCGATCTCGGGGCGGTAGGCCTGGTACACGGTGACGGTGGACTCCGTATGGCGCGCGCGAATACGGAATTGGGGTTCTTGTTCGACTGACTGGTGGTTCACATGACCAGGGCCAGGGGCACCCCCGTTCGAACACCACCGAATATCACCCACATATCGCCCGCACCCCTTGGCTGTGCTCGCCTCGTGCCCAACACTGAGCCGATGACGCAGCGCGTGGAGCTCGCGACCGTGATGGATCGGCTGGCCGTGGACGGACTGGTCACCGACTACGCGGTGGCCGTCGACGACGGTGACTGGGCGGCGTACCGGAGACTGTTCACCGTGGACGGGCGGGCCGACTACCGGTCGGCCGGCGGGATCGAGGGGGATGCCGGGCAGGTGGCCGGGTGGCTTTCGGAGAGCCTCGCGCTGTTCTCGATGCGACAGCATCTGATCGTCAACCGCCAGGTGCGGTTCGGGATTCTGGAGAACGACGCCGGGGACACCGCGAACCTTCAGGCCGACTACATCAACCCCATGCGCTTCGCCGGCGGCGACGGCGCCTCCACCGCCCCGGACTTCGTGTGCGGCGGCCGCTACGCCTTCGCGTTCCTGCGCACCCGGGACGGCTGGCGGCTGCGCCAGGTGGTCGTCGAGGAGAAGTGGCGCAGGATGAGCGACCTGCGCGCGACGGCCGCACCGGACTGACCCCGCGCCCACGCCCCCTGTCGGAGATCCCTGCCGGTCCCGCACACTGGATGGACCCGCAGGCAGGAGGCGATACATGAGGACCGTCGAGCGCTGGCTCACCTCTCCGTGGCGGCGTTCCTGCGTGGCAGCGCTCGCGGGCGCGCTGCCCGTACTGGCCTTTCCCGCGCCGTCGCTGTGGTGGTTCGCGTATGTGGCGCTGGTCCCGTGGCTGCTGCTGGCGCGCTCGGCGCCGACCGGGCGGCGGGCGGCGTACGACGGCTGGTCCGGCGGGTTCGGGTTCATGGTCGCCGTGCACCACTGGCTGCTGCCGAGCCTGCACGTCTTCATCTTCCTGATAGCCGGGCTGCTGAGCGTGCTCTGGGCGCCCTGGGGCCTGCTGACGCGCCGACTGCTGGGCGGGACCCCGACCCCGGGGCGGGCCGCGGCCGCGGTGCTGGTGCTCCCGTCGGGCTGGCTGATGGTGGAACTGGTGCGGTCCTGGCAGGGGCTGGGCGGGCCGTGGGGCATGCTCGGCGCCACCCAGTGGCAGGTGACTCCGGCGCTGCGGCTGGCCTCCGTGGGCGGGGTGTGGCTGCTGAGCTTCCTGGTCGTGGCCGTCAACGTGGCTTTCACCGTGCTCGTCTCGGTGCGCGAGGCGCGGGTGCCGGCGGTGGCCTCGCTGGTGGCCACGGCCGCCGCGACCTCCGCCGCATGGGTGTGGTCACCGCGCCCGGACGTCGACGGTCACGTCCGTATCGCCGTCGTACAGCCCGGCATCGTCGACGGCTCCGACAGCGGTGACCGGCGCTTCGACCGCGAGGAGCAGCTGACCCGGCAACTGGCCGGACAGCACCCCGACCTGATCGTGTGGGGCGAGAGCAGCGTCGGGTACGACCTCGGCGACCGGCCCGATCTCGCCCGGCGGATCGCCGCCCTCTCCCGGCAGACCGGCGCCGACATCCTGGTCAATGTCGACGCCCGTCGCTCCGACCGGCCCGGCATCTACAAGAGTTCCATCCTGGTGGGCGCGGACGGCCCGACCGGGGACCGGTACGACAAGATGCGGCTGGTCCCGTTCGGCGAGTACATACCGGCCCGCTCGCTGCTCGGTTGGGCCACCTCGGTCGGCAGGGCGGCCGGCGAGGACCGGCGCCGAGGCACCGAGCAGGTGGTGATGAACGTCGGCCACGGGCTGCGGGTCGGCCCGATGGTCTGCTTCGAGACCGCGTTCCCCGACATGAGCCGGCATCTCGCCCAGGACGGCGCGGAGGTGCTGATAGGCCAGACGTCGACCTCGTCGTTCCAGCACAGCTGGGCCCCCGAACAGCACGCCTCGCTGGCCGCCCTGCGGGCCGCCGAGACCGGCCGCACCGTGGTCCACGCCACGCTGACCGGCGTCTCCGCGGTGTACGGCCCGGGCGGGGAGCGGCTGGGCCCGTGGCTGGGCACGGACGCCGGCACGGCACAGGTGTACGAGGTGCCGATCGCCGGCGGCGTCACACCGTTCGTACGGTTCGGCGACTGGACGGTGGACGGCGCGCTGCTGGTGCTGGCCGGCCTCTGTCTGAGCGAGGGGCTGCGGGCGGTCAGGCTGCGCCGGGGTGCCGCTGAACCTGTCGTACCACGTGCTCGCACAGTTCATGAGTCGCCAGTGCGTCCCGGGCGCTGAGCACCTTTCCGGCGCGCACGGCGTCCAGGAAGGCGAGCACGGCCTGTTCGATGCCGCGTTGCCGGGCGACCGGCACCCAGTCGCCGCGCCGCCGGACCGTGGGCTGTCCCTTGTGGTCGATCACCTCGGCGAGGTTGAGGACCTGTCGCTTGGTGTCCTGCCCGGAGACCTCCAGGATCTCCTCCGCCGAGCCGCTGAGCCGGTTCATCACGCCGAGCGCGGTGAAGCCGTCCCCGGAGAGTTGCAGGACCACGTGGTGCAGCAGGCCGTCGGCGACGCGGGCGCGGACGGTGATGTCGTCGACCGGGCCGGGGGCGAGGAAGCGGAGGGTGTCGACGACATGGATGAAGTCGTCGAGGATCATCGGGCGGGGTTCCTCGGGCAGCCCGATGCGGTTCTTCTGCATCAGGATCAGCTCGCGCGGGTGGTCGGCGCACTGGACGTAACCAGGGGCGTAGCGGCGGTTGAAGCCGACGAACAACGACACGTTCCGCGCCTCGGCGAGCGTCACAAGGCGCGCGGAGTCCTCGAGACCGTAGGCGAGGGGCTTGTCGACGTACGTCGGTACGCCCGCCTCCAGGAGCCGGGTGACGATCTCGGGGTGGGCGACCGTGGGCGCGTGCACGAAGGCGGCGTCGAGACCCTGGACGAGGAGGTCGTCCAGGGTCGCGTGCCGGCGGCCGGCCGGCAGGTGAAGGCTGTCGGCGACCTCGGCGAGGGTGGCCGGGGTGCGGGTCTGGAGATGGAGTTCAAGGCCCGGCTGCGCGCCCAGCACCGGCAGATACGCCTTCCGCGCGATGTCGCCGAGCCCGATGCAGCCGACCTTCACTGACGCTCCCCTAGCGGTTGCCTACATGCCTGTGCGGAAGCATACGGGCCGATAATCCGTGGTGGGATCGGGCGAGGTGGGCGAGGATGCCGGGCATGACGACCGAACGCCGTGATCCCGCCTTCGACGCCGACGAACGCACCTCGCTGGAGGGCTGGTTGGAGTTCCACCGGCAGACCCTCGCGATGAAGTGCGCGGGCCTGACCGACGCCCAGCTGCGAATCGCCTCCGTGGAGCCGTCCCCGCTGTCCCTGATGGGACTGGTACGGCACATGGCCGACGTGGAGCGGTCCTGGTACCGCAGGGTCCTCGTCGGCGAGGCGGTGCCTCCGCTCTACTGGAGCGAGGAGGACCCGGACGCCGAGTTCCACCTCAACGAGACGGACACCTGGCAGGAGACGTACCAGATCTGGCAGGCCGAGATCGAGGCCGCCCGGCGCAACGCGGCCGACTTCGGCCTGGACGACCTCTCCAAGGGCCGCAGCCGTCACACCGGGGAGCAGATCAACCTGCGCTGGATCCACACCCACATGATCGAGGAGTACGCCCGGCACAACGGCCACGCCGACCTGATCCGGGAGCGCATCGACGGCGCGACCGGCGACTGAAGTCAGCCTCGCACCCGCCGGTCCCCCGTACGAGGCACGAGATCACCCGGGCGGGGCACCAAACTGCCGTCGACGGTGCCAAACTCCTCGTTTACCCAGCAGAGTTGCGCGGGTGCATCGAACGACCACCACCGCAGCGCTTCTGGTCACCGTGACCGTCTCGGCCCTCTCCGGCTGCGTGACGGTCCAGCGTCCGGCGGTGCCAGGGCCGCCGCCAGGTACGGCACCCTCGCAGCCGTCGGTGCCCCGCCCGGACGGCAGCGCCGAACCCCGGGTGGTGCAGGCGCCGGTCAAGGAGGCCCTGGAGATGGTCGGCCCGTCCCGTCCGGCCCACCGGGCCACGCCGACGACCTCTGCCCACACCCCGGCGCCCCCTCCCCCGGCCCACCTCCGGTCCCCCGCCCCCCGCGCGGCCGCCCCGCATCCCCACCCGCACCCACAGCGGATCCGCGGCTCACAGGCCGACATCCCCGATCTCTCCGGGTCCGCGCCGAAGGCCCCGGACGTGTGCGCCCTCGGCAGGCAGTACGGCGGCTGGCGCGCGGACAGCCCGGAGTCCAGGATCTGCGCGCAGACGTACGGGCATTGAGGATCCGCGCACCGGGAGACCTGCGGCGGGGAGCGGCCGCCGGCGAGGACGGGTACGACAGGGAAGCGGTGGTCGGGGAGGACGCGTACGACACGGGAGCGGTGATCGGCGAGGACGCGTGCCGCACCGGAGCGGCGGCCGGCGAGAACACCTCCGGCACACGCGCCATGACGCCGGACGCCGCGGGACACCCGTGGTGACGGCGTTGGAGGGGAGACCGGACCGCTCTACTTCGGCCGCTGCCGCGGTGGGCCCCAGGAGTCGCCGTCCGGCGTGTCGTCGTCCCCCAGCCGCAGTTCCAGGCGGCTGATCGCGGCCCGCACGCCGTCGCCGTACCCGTCGTCGCCGAGGGCCTCGGTGGCCGCGCCGCGGGCCCTGCGCAGATGGGTGCGGGCGGCCTCGGCGCGGCCTAGCTTGACGTAGTCGGCGGCGAGGTTCAGATGCAGGGAGGGGTAGAAGCCGCGCAGCGCCGCGGCTCCCTCCGCCTCGTCCGCCGCCGACAACGCCCTCAGGTCCCAGGCGAGTTCGTCGGACGGGTCGTCCTGGGTGTCGGCGAGATAGTGGGCCAGGGTGCAGCGGTGCAGCGGCTCGCCGTGTTCGCCGATCTCCGCCCACAGGTCGAGCAGGCGCCGGCGGGCCTCCTCACGGTCCCCGGCGTGGTGCAGCATCACGACCTGTCCGATCCGTGTGAGCACGGCATCGGGTGCCGTGCGCTCCTGTCGCTCCGCCACCACGTCCTCCGAGCTGTCCGGCTGTCTCCGACGACGCTAACCGCCGTCGGGGTCCTCCGGGCCATCCGACCCACTCCGGAACCGACGTGTTCCCACCCGCCACCCGAGGCTCCGCCCGGGCGACCCCCACATGACGCGGGACCGCCACAATCCACCACCCCACGCCGGACAGGACCGCCAGACCCACCGCCCCAGAGCCGGACCCGGACAGGGCGCCGCGCCCAAGGGTCCGCATGACAGGCAACCGCCGCCCGCCCACCGACGGCACCACACGCCGCCGCTCCCACCGGCCCCGCCGGACGGGACCGCCGCGCTCCGGACCGCAGTGGCCGCCTGACCACCCCACTCGGGTCCCGCGCTCGCGCTGACCCACCGGCCGCACCGCGCGGGACCGCCGCCCCCAGCGGCCCAGGCCCAGGTCCGTCCGATGCCACCCCTCGGCCCGACGCCCGCCCCCTCGGCCCCCGGCTCCCCCGCAGGCTCGATCTCCCCCGGGTCCCGATACCCGCATAGGTCCGATGTCCCCGTCGCCCCCGATACCTCCCGTCGGTCCGATGCCCCCCTCGGTCCCGACGCCCCCGCCGGCCACGGCGCCCCCATCCGCCCGGCACCCCCGCCGCCAGCACCCCCGCCCCCGCCCTCAGCCCAGGTCAGGGATCCGCCAGTCGATCGCCTCGTGGCCCTGCGCCGCGACCGCCTCGTTGATCTGGGTGAACGGGCGGGAGCCGAAGAACTTCTTCGCGGAGAGCGGGGACGGGTGGGCGCCCTGGACCACCACGTGCCGGTTCTCGTCGATCAGCCGGAGCTTCTTCTGCGCGTAGTTGCCCCAGAGGACGAAGACCGCGGGGTCGGGCCGCTCGGCGACCGCGCGGATCACCGCGTCCGTGAACCTCTCCCAGCCCTTGCCCTTGTGGGAGTTGGCCTCCCCGGCCCGGACCGTGAGCACCGCGTTGAGAAGCAGCACCCCCTGCTGGGCCCACGGCATCAGATAGCCGTTGTCCGGCACCTGGAGGCCCAGCTCCTCCTTCATCTCCTTGTAGATGTTCCGCAGGGACGGCGGGGTCTTCACCCCGGGCCGGACGGAGAAGCACAGCCCGTGGCCCTGGCCCTCGCCGTGGTACGGGTCCTGGCCGAGGATCAGCACCTTGACCTGGTCGTACGGCGTCGCGTCCAGCGCGGCGAAGACCTCCTCGCGCGGCGGGTAGACAGGGCCGTTCGCCCGCTCCTCCTCGACGAACTCGGTCAGCTCCTTGAAGTAGGGCTGCTGCAGCTCGTCACCCAGAACCCCGCGCCAGGACTCGGGCAGCATGGCGATGTCGGTCACGTCAACGTCCTCACGAATTGCGGTCACTTGCAGTTCCTGCTGATGCCCAAGAACCTACAGGCGGCCACTGACAAGCGCCGTCGCACACCGTTTCACCAGCTGGTCTTGCGATGCAGCTCCCACATCATCATGATCGTCGACGGGTCGAGCGCCTGCTCGCCGCCGGAGATGTCGTCGCTGGCCGCGACGTACTGCCGGCCCTGCCACAGCGGTATCAGCCGGGAGTCGCTGACGAGGATCTGCTGGGCGTCCTCGAACTCCTTGACGACCTTGCCGCGGTCACTCTCGGTGCGCGACTTGGGCAACAGCTTGCCGGTGATCACGGGTGACGGGTACGGCGTGCCGAGGGCGTTCTGCTCGCCGACGAACGGGGCGATGAAGTTGTCGGCGTCGGGGAAGTCCGGGAACCAGCCGCGCCCGAACACCGGGTACTCGCCCTTCTGGTAGCCGACGACATAGGTCTTCCAGGGGCGGCTTCGGAGGGTGATGGTGAACAGCCCGGAGTCCTCGAGCTGTTGCTTGAGCTTTTGGAACATGCGGCCGGTCTCGGAGCCGTAGCGGTCGGTGGTGTACCAGAAGGTGAGCGGGACCTTCTGGGTGACGCCGGCGTCGGCGAGGATCTTGCGGGCCTTGGACGTGCTGGGGTCGCCGTAGTCGTCGAAGAAGCCCGTGGTGTGGCCGGTGAGTCCCGCCGGGACGATGGAGTAGAGCGGGTCGACGGTGTCGTTGTAGACGTTGTGGGCGATCGCGGAGCGGTCGACGAGCTGGGCGACGGCCTTGCGCACGGCGGGCACCTTCGCCCACGGGTCCTTGGGGTTGAACACCAGGTAGCTGATGTCGATGCCGGCGCCGTCGACCAGTTGCAGATTGGTGTCGGTGTGCGCCTCCAGGGCGACGATGTCGGAGGCGGCGAGGCCGCGGTAGGTGACGTCGATGTCCCCGGACCGCAGGGCCTTGACCATGGTGGCCGAGTCCTGGAAGTAGCGGATGGTCACCGCGTCGTTCTGCCGGTCGGCGAAGCCCTGGTAGCGGTCGTTGAGGACGAGTTCGGCCCACTTGCCGTCGTCGTACGACTTGAGCGTGTACGGCCCGGAGCCGTGTACCGAGTCGTCCTTGCGCAGGGACTTCGCGGAGTAGTCGTCGGGGTCGACGATCGACATGGCCGGGGTGGCGAGCACGAACGGAAAGGTGGCGTCGGCCTTGTTGAGGTGGAAGACCACCTCGCGGTCGCCGAGCGCCTGCACCCGGTCGAGGCTGCCGAGCAGTCCGGCGGGTCCGCTGGGCGCGTTGATGGTCCGGATCCGGTCGATGGAGTACTTGACGGCCTCCGCGTCGAGCGTGTCGCCGTCGGCGAACTTCAGGCCGGAGCGCAGTTCGCAGCGGTAGGTGCGGTTGCCGGAGTCCGTGAAGGCGCAGTGCTCGGCGGCGTCGGGCTGGGGAGTGGTGGCGCCGTTGGGGTAGGCGAGCAGGGTCTGGTAGATGTTCCGGAACAGTTCCCAGGAGCCGTCCCAGGACCCGGCGGGGTCGAGGGTGCTGGGGGCGCTGGTGGTCCCGACGACGATCGGCCCGCTGTCACCTGCGCTGCTGCCGGTGAACACACCGCAGCCGGCCACCAGGGATATGGACGCGACAGCGGCCACTCTGCGCAGGCCTCGGTTCCGGTTGAACACGCGCTCGCTCCTCGATCCGCCGTACCAGGGGTCGGCGGCAGACCATACCGCAGCGTTGTCCTCCTTGAACCACCCCGGAAACACGGGCGTTGATCGAATGTGCTATGACGACGTTGTCATTCAGCTGTGCGGATCCTGTACGGCCGTCCGGGCGCCGTTTCCGTCCTCCCCAGACGAAATGTCTGTGACGAAGACGACGCCCGGAGGCGGTCCGGACGGCCTGTGGTGCCGTCAGGCCATGCCGGCGTTGAGGAATATGCCGCCGTCGACGACGAGGGTCTGGCCGGTGATCCAGTCGGACTGCTCCGAGGTCAGGAACGCGGCGGCGCCGCCGATGTCGGAGGGCACGCCGAGCCGCTGGAGCGGGTAGCCCGCGGCGGCCTCCGCCTCCCGGCCCTCGTAGAGAGCCTGTGCGAACTTCGTCTTGACGACCGCGGGGGCGATCGCGTTGACCCGGACACCCGGCGCGAACTCGTGCGCCAGCTGCTGGGTCAGGTTGATCATCGCGGCCTTGCTGATGCCGTACGCGCCGATGAACGGCGAGGCCGACAGACCGGCGACGGAGGCGATGTTGACGATGGCGCCGCCGTTGTCCTTCTGCCACGCGTGCCAGGTCTTCTGGGCGAAACCGAGGGCCGAGACCACGTTGGTCTCGAACACCTTGCGGGCCACGTCAAGGTCTACGTCGGCGATCGGGCCGAACACCGGGTTGGTGCCGGCGTTGTTGACCAGGAAGTCGACGCGCCCGAAGGCCTCCATGGTGCGCTCGACGACCTCGCTCTGGTGGGCCAGGTCGTGGGCCTTGCCGGCGATGCCGATGACCCGCTCGGAGCCGAGGGCCTCGACGGCCTCCTTGAGGGCGTCCTCGTTGCGGCCGGTGATGGCGACCCGGTCGCCGCGGGCGATCATCGCCTCGGCGACGCCGTAGCCGATGCCGCGGCTGGCGCCGGTGACGATGGCGACCTTGCCGGACAGCTCGGGCAGTTCAGTCATGTCGGTGATCCTCGATAGTCCTGGTCAGTCCCTGGTGCCCGCTAGTCCAGCGGTCCGCCGGCCACGTACAGCACCTGGCCGGAGACGAAGCCGGCCGCCTCGTTCGTGAAGAAGGCGATGGCGTTGGCGATGTCCTCGGGCTCACCGACGCGCTGCACCGGGATCTGGGTGGCGGCAGCGGCCTTGAACTCCTCGAAGCCCATCTTCACGCGCTCGGCGGTGGCCTTGGTCATCTCGGTGGCGATGAAGCCGGGTGCGACGGCGTTGGCGGTGATGCCGAACTTGCCGAGTTCGATGGCGAGGGTCTTGGTGAAGCCCTGCAGACCGGCCTTGGCGGCGGAGTAGTTCGCCTGCCCGCGGTTGCCGAGCGCCGAGGAGGAGGAGAGGTTGACGATGCGGCCCCAGCCGGCCTCGACCATGTGCTGCTGGACGGCCTTGGTCATCAGGAAGGAACCGCGCAGGTGCACGTTCAGGACCGTGTCCCAGTCGGACGCGGACATCTTGAACAGCAGGTTGTCGCGGAGCACCCCGGCGTTGTTGACCAGGATGGTCGGTGCACCCAGTTCCTCGGCGACCCGCGCGATCGCGGCGCCGACCTGGGCCTCGTCGGAGACGTCGGCGCCGACCGCGATCGCCTTGCCGCCGGCCGCGGTGATCTTCTCCACGGTGTCCTTGCAGGCGGCCTCGTCGAGGTCGATCACGGCGACCGCGCGGCCCTCGGCGGCCAGTCGTACGGCGGTGGCGGCGCCGATCCCGCGTGCGGCACCGGTGACGACCGCGACCCGCTGCTCTGTGGTGGACATTCCTGTGTCTCCTCGCCCTTGAGAGAACCTGATCGAGTGAGCCCGCTCACGGAGCCCGCCCTGCGGTGAGCGACCGCTTAGTACCTTCAGTAGACGTGACGCTAGAAGCCCTGGCACCCGGTGTCAACGTCACACCGCGCGGGTGTGATCCATTACCTCACCAGGAGGTCCAGCAACCGCTCGGTCTCGGCCGCCGCGTCGAGGGTGAGCCCGGTGTGCACGGGCCCGGGCTGCACGATCGTCGAGCGGGGCGCGACGAGCCAGCGGAAGCGGCGCCCGGGGTCGTCACCGGCCGCCTGCCCCGCCGCCTCCCCGCCCGCACAGACGCCCTCGACCGCGGCGAGCGCGGCCCGCACCCCGGCGGCGTCCGCGTCCGGGTCCAGGGCCAGCAGCCGGGCCTCGTCGAGATGGGTACGGGCGCCGACGTAGGCCTTGGCGCGGCAGTAGACGATCACGCCCGCGTTGATGCACTCGCCGCGCTCCACGCGGGGTACGACACGCAGCAGGGCGTACTCGAAGACATCCCGGCCGCCGCCCTGACCCGCCCGGGTGATGTGGCGCTCGACCACATGGCCGGCCACATGGATATGGGTCTGGCTCACTTGGCCCCCTTGATGCCGGTGATGCGCTCATGGATGACGGCGGCCCGGGCGAGCAGCGGCCGGGCGTAGGTCCGCCGCAGGTCGTCGGGCGTGTCGAAGCCGGGCTCGCCGGCCAGCCAGGCGTCCGGGATCTCGGCGGTGACCTCGGCGAGCAGGTCCTCGGTGAGACGGGGCGCCAACTCGGCTGCCGCCGCCCGGACATCGGGGGCGAAGCCGCTCAGCGCGTGGTCGGCGGCGTCGTACGGGCGGGCGGCGGAGGTCTCGGCGGCGGGCCAGTTGTGCTGCCAGATCATGGTGGCGCCGTGGTCGATGAGCCACAGGTCGCCGTGGTGCACCAGCAGGTTGGGGTTGCGCCAGGAGCGGTCGACGTTGTTGATCAGCGCGTCGAACCAGAGGATCCGTCCGGCCTCCTGGGGGCTCACCGTGAAGGCGAGCGGGTCGAAGCCGAGGGCGCCCGAGAGGAAGTCCATGCCGAGGTTGGTGCCGCCGCTGCCCCGGAGCAGGTCCTGCACCTGCTGCTCGGGTTCGCCGAGCCCCAGCACCGGGTCGAGTTCGACGGTGACCAGACGGGGCATCCGGAATCCGAGCCGGCGGGCCAGTTCACCGCAGACGACCTCGGCAACCAGCGTCTTCCGGCCCTGCCCAGCGCCGGTGAACTTCATGACGTACGTCCCGAAGTCGTCGGCCTCGACGAGCCCCGGAAGCGAGCCACCCTCACGCAGGGGCGTGATATAGCGGGTCGCAGTGACCTCTTTCAGCATTTTCCAGGCCACCCGTCTCTTCAACCTTGTAATCCACGGCCAACTTTGGAGGGGCATAGCAGCGGGAATCACCCGTCAACGGGCCTGGGGAGAATCGGGGGGGTTTCGACCAGCATGCCGATCTCCCCGCTCCCCAAGCAGTCCGTCGATGGCGGCGCGCCCCTTGCTTCCGGCCTCCGGCACGAAGTGAGCATAGTAACCGAGGGTGATCAAGGGCGAGAGGTGGCCGAGCCGCCGCGCCAAGGTCACGACGCGTTCTCCGGCTTCCAGCGGGATCGAGGCACGGGCATGCCGCAGCCGCGAAGCTCGGAACGGCGCTCGTGGAGGCCGGCGCGACGGCGAGCCGGAGTTCGAGCGGTGAGACGGGGACGTAGGAGCCGAACACCAACCGCGCCCCCGCGGCCAGTGGATCCGCCTGCCCCCCGCACCCGCACCCGCACCCGCACCCGCACCCGCACCCGCACCCGCACCCGCACCCGGGCGAGTCTCACCGCCGCTCCCGGGGCGGTGTCTCCACCACCGGCCCGGCGGTGTGTCTGCGAAGTCCGTCGTCGAGCCTGAGCCACCCTCTGCGGCAGCAGCCGTCCTCAGCCGTGACGCTGCGGACGTGGCGCCCGCCGGGACCACCGGTGGGCCACGACGGCACAACTCGTTTTGCCTCTGAGGCAACTTACCGTGCCGGGTGCCACACCCAGCGTGAGGATCACGCCATCCCGACCCGGAGGCGCTGCCCCCGGCGCTCAAGCCCGACGACCCGCTGATCCTCCGGGTCGCCCGGCTGGCGGCCGAGATGGTGGTGTGCGTCGGCTACTGCGAGGACGGTGGGACCGAGCGCCACAACGCGGCCGTCTGTGTGAGCGGCGACGGGATCCTCGGCCATCACCGCAAGGTGCATCTGCCGGCCGGGGAGACCGCCGCCTACACGGCCGGCGACCGTTTCGACGCCTTCGACGCCCCGGTCGGCCGGCTCGGCATGCTCATCGACTACGACAAGACCTTCCCGGAGTCGGCCCGTTCGCTGGCCCTGGACGGCGCCGAGGTCCTCGCCTGTCTCTCCGCCTGGCCGACCAGCATCACCAACCGCGCCCCGCGGATGCCCCAGGACCGCCAGGCCAAGCTGTTCGACCTGTACGACCAGGCGCGTGCCGCCGAGAACCAGGTGGTCCTCGCCTCCTCCAACCAGACCTGCGCCCTCGGCGGAATGCGCTTCCTCGGCCAGGCCAAGGTCGTCGGCCCCGGTGGGGACATCCTCGCCCGCACCTGGTCCAAGGCGGCCCTCGCGGTGGCCGAGCTCGACGTGGCGGCCGAGATCGAGCGGGCCCGCCGGGTCCTGCGCCACCTCGGCGAACGCCGTCCGGACGCCTACCGGGAGACCCAGTCGTGAAGATCGCCCTGCTGACCTACTCCACCAAGCCGCGCGGCGGGGTGGTGCACACTCTCGCCCTCGCCGAGGCCCTGGCGGCGCTGGGCGAGGACGTCACGGTGTGGACGCTGGGCCGGGGCGGCGACCCGGGCTTCTACCGGCCCGTCTCCCCTGCGGTGCGGGTGCGGCTGGTGCCGTTCGCCGACGGCCCGACCGGTGAGACGGTCGGGGAGCGGGTCCTGCGGTCCATCGCCACGCTCCGCGGGGCCTTCGACCCGGCGCCCTACGACGTCGTCCACGCGCAGGACTGCATCAGCGCCAACGCGGCCGGCCGGTGCGTCCGTACGGTCCACCACAGCGACCACTTCACCACGCCCGAGCCGGCCGCCTGCCACGAGCGAGCCATCGTCGAGCCGTACTCCCACATCTGTGTGTCGGCTGCCGTCGCCGCTGAACTCGCCGACGGGTGGGGCATCGAGGCCACCGTCGTCCCGAACGGTGTGGCCTATGACCGCTTCGCCACCACCGACGCCACAGCGAGGGCGAGTTGGCGCTCCCGGCTGGGTCGCTACGTGCTCACCGTCGGCGGCATCGAGCCCCGCAAGGGTTCGCTGGACCTGCTGGAGGCGTATGCCCTGCTGCGCGCCGATCACCCCGGCGTACGGCTGGTGATCGCGGGCGGCGAGACCCTCTTCGACTACCGTGACTACCGCGCCCGTTGGGAGCAACGCGCCGCCGAGCTGGGCCTCGACCCGGTGGTGCTCGGCCCGGTGCCCGAGGACGAACTCCCCTCCCTGGTCGCCGCCTCCGGGGCCTTCGCCTTCCCGTCCCACAAGGAGGGCTTCGGACTGGCCGCGATGGAGGCCCTGGCCGCCGGGGTGCCACTGGTGGTCCGCGAACTCCCCGTGCTGCGCGAGGTGTTCGGCCCGGCGGCCCGCTTCGCCGGCACACCCCGGGAGCTGGCCGACGAGCTCGGCCACGCCCTCACGTCCGACGACCCGGACCGCCGGGCCGCCGGACACGTGCTCGCCGCCCGCCACACCTGGCGCACCGCGGCCCGCCGGCACGTCGACGTCTACCGGTCCCTCGGGGCGACAGGGGCCGACTCGGCCTGATCCGGTCGCCGGCCGCGGACGCCGACAGGCAACCGACAGCGCTGTTTCACCGGGGGCTCATGTAGGGGTGGTCACTATCGGGATGCCGTCTGAACAGGTGGTGCCCGAAGACCGTACCCCTGGACGGATCAACGAGAAGCTCCGCGGAAGGGACCCCCTCACATGACCAGCGCATCGCTCAACCCCTCAGCCGGACCGGCGCGTCGTACGATCATGGCGGCTGCCGGAGCGGCGGGGCTCGCCGCCGCGCTGACCGCCTGCGGGTCGTCGGACGACTCGTCGAGCTCGACGACCACGAACAACGCGGGCGGTGGCTCCACCACCCAGGACAGCAACGGCTCGGGCGGCGGCTCGACCGACACCTCCACCGCGGCGGCCGGCGGCACCGCGCTCGCCAAGACCTCGGACATCCCCGAGGGCGGCGGCACGATCTTCAAGGACCAGGCCGTGGTCGTCACCCAGCCGACGTCCGGCACCTACAAGGCGTTCGCGACCAAGTGCCCGCACGCCGGCTGCCCGGTGACCAGCGTGGCCAACGGGGCGATCGTCTGCCCCTGCCACGGCAGCCAGTTCTCCATAGAGGACGGCAGCGTGAAGCACGGCCCGGCGACCACGGGTCTGACGGCCGCGAACATCACGGTCTCGGGCGACCAGATCACCCTGGCCTGACCCTCGGCTCAGGCCCTGCGTGGGTTCGTGAGGCAGCCGAGCACCTCGTTCGTGGTCGCGACCGTGGCGACCAGCGCGAGGGTATGGCGGACCATCGCGGGGGTGTACTCGGCGGGCACTCCCGCGATGGCGTCGGCCGGGACGACGGCCGTGTAGCCCCGGTTCACCGCGTCGAAAACGGCGTTGGGGACGGCCACGTTGGCCGAGACCCCGGTGACGATCAGGGTGCGGCAGCCGAGGTTGCGCAGCAGCGGGTCGACGTCGGTCCCCTGGATCGGCGACAGGCCGTGCAGCCGCCGTACGACCAGGTCCTCCTCCGAGACCTCGATGGGGGGCGCGACGCGGACCGCCGAAGTGCCGGAGAGCTGCTGTACGGGCAGCCGCTCGGCGGCTCGGAACAGGCGGGCGTTGCGGCTCGCGCCCCGGCCGTCGGGGCGGCGTTCGGCGAGCGCATGGATCACCTGGACGCCGGTGTCGTGCGCGGCGGCGACCAGCCGTGCGATGTTGCCGAGGGCGCCCGACGCCCTGGCCTCATGGGCGAGTTCGGGCAGCGCGCTCTGCGGCCCGACCACGCCCTGCTGGCACTCCACGGTGAGCAGGACGGTGCTCACGGGATCGATGAGCTCCGCAAGCCGTTCGTACGACGGCATGTAACGGCCCCCTTCCACCTTGGTGCGGGGCGGGCGAGACTAACCAGCATTCCGCGGGAACGGAAGAAGAGGGGGCCGCATGACCGTCACTCAGCGCCGGGGCCGCAAGATCATGATGACGCCCGGTGAGCTGGACGAGTTCCTCACCACACAGCGCACCTGCCGGGTCGCGACCATCTCGGCGACAGGCGCCCCGCATGTCAGCGCCCTGTGGTTCGCCTGGGACGGCAAGTCGCTGTGGCTCTACTCGGTGGTGCGCAGCCAGCGCTGGAAGGACCTGAGCCGCGATCCGCGGGTGGCGGTCGTCGTCGACTCCGGCGAGGAGTACGACCAGTTGCGTGGCGTGGAGCTGCGAGGGACCGTCGAGTTCGTGGGCGAGGTGCCGCGCACCGGTGAACTGGTCGCCGAACTCGACTACGTCGAGACGCTGTTCGCCCGAAAGAACTTCGGCCTGGACGAGATGCCCCACGACGGCCGGCACGCCTGGGCCCGGCTCACCCCGGCGAAGATCGCCTCCTGGGACTTCCGCAAGCTGGGGGGCTGAGGAGCGTCGCGTCCGGGGCCTGCTCGATGGCGACGGCCGCGGCGGACAGGAGGGTGGCCGCGGCCAGGGTGCCCCAGAGGGCGGCCGGGCCGCGTGCCGCGAGCGTGGTGCTGCGCTGAGCGGCCACAGTCCGCTTGTTCGGCAGGTCGCGGGGCGGTTCAGGAGATCGTCTTTGCCGCGCCCCGCAGGGCCTGTACGGCCGCCCGGATCGAGGGGCGGCGGTCGGCGTCGGCCCGCATGTAAGCGATTCTAAGAGGTGCTGCTCGTCAAGTCCCGCTCGCGCTACGACGTCTGCTCCAGCAGGGTGGACGGCATGTGCCCCGTCCGCGCCCCCAAGGGACGCCTGGTCCCGCCTAGGCTTGGATGCGGCCCCTCGCTGGTGTGACCGCTGCGGCCACGGCCGCCGCCAACGGACCGGTCTCCTCGGGGGTCAATGTCGAGACGGTGATCCGGATGCCGGGCGGGGAGGCCAGGCGGTACACCGCCCCAGGGGACACCGCCCACCCCTCGTGCAGCAGACGGGACACCGCGCCCGTCTCGTCCGGGACCGGGACCCAGACGTTCATGCCGCTGCGGCCGTGGGCCTCGATGCCGTGGTCCGCGAGCGCGTCGATGAGCAGTTCACGGCGGGCCCGGTAGGCCGCCGCCACCTCCGGGCCGTGCACCGCGCCGTCCGTCCGCATCCGGATCACCGTGCGCTGGAGCAGGCGGCTCACCCAGCCCGGGCCCAGCCGCTGCCGGCCCCGCACCCGGTCGACGGTGACCTCGTCGCCGGTCACGACGGCCAGCCGCAGGTCCGGGCCGTAGGCCTTGGCGACCGAGCGGACGAAGGCCCAGTGCCTGGTGGTGCCCACCAGGGGATGCAGCGGGAGATCGACGATGCCGTGGCCGTGGTCGTCCTCAATCAGCAGGGTGTGCGGGTGGTCGCGCAGCACGGCACGCAGCGCACGCGCGCGTGCGGCGCTCACCGCGGCGCCGGTGGGGTTGTGCGCCCGGGCGGTGACGATCAGGGCGCGCGCCCCGGACTCCAGCGCTCGACGCAGGCTGTCGGCGCGCGGTCCGTCGTCGTCGACGGCCACCGGGACGGTGCGCAGCCCCAGTGCGGGGACGAGATCGAGGGTGCGGCCCCAGCCGGGGTCCTCGACGGCGACCGGGTCGCCCGGCTTGAGGTGCGCCAGCAGGACCCGCTCGACGGCGTCGAGGGAGCCGGAGGTGACGGTGAGCGGTCCGTCGGGCAGGCCGTCAGCGGCGAGTTCGGCGCGCGAGATCCGCTCCAGCTCCGGCTCGACGGGGTCGGCGCCGTAGAGGACCGGGGGGCGGTCGCCCTCGTCGGCCGCCATCGCCGCCAGGACCGGCGCGAGGGCGGGGAGCAGCGCGGGGTCGGGGTTGCCGGAGGACAGGTCCCGCACGCCGGCCGGGACGTCGACCCGGATCTGGTCCCGCCCGGTGGTGGCCGGCTTGGACCGCACACGGCTGCCCCGTCGGCCGGCGGTCTCGATGACCCCGCGCTCACGCAGGGTGCGGTAGGCAGCCGCGACCGTATTGGGATTCACCCCGAGCCGGGTCGCCAACTCCCGCATCGGTGGCAGCAGTTGACCCGGCTCCAGCTCGCCCGCACCCACCGCGCGCTCGACGCTGGCCGCGATCTCCGCTGCGCCCCGGCCTTCGATCCTATATTCTCCTAGCACAAAGCAGATTATGCACTAGTGCAATGGAGATGTGCAATGGGAACCACCGCCGTGCAGGGGACCGTACCGGCACAGCCCGCCGCCTACACCCCGACCGACCGCACCGTCCCGACGCGCTCTGCGGAGAGGGCGTCGTACGACAGGGAAGTGGTGCACTCGATCCTCGACGAGGGGTACCTCTGCCACCTCGGCTTCGTGCGCGACGGCGCGCCGGTGGTGCTGCCCACGCTGTTCGCCCGGGTCGGCGAGGTGCTGTACCTGCACGGCTCGACGGGCTCGCGCCCCCTGCGGATGACCGGCCAGGCCGACCCCGGGCTCCCGGTGTGCGTCACGGTCACCCATGTCGACGGCCTGGTGCTGGCCCGCTCCGCCTTCCACCACTCGATCAACTACCGCTCGGTCGTGGTGCACGGAGTCGCCCACCAGGTCACCGACCCCGAGGAGAAGCGGCTCGCGCTGGACTCCCTGGTCGACCACGTGGTGCCGGGCCGCTCCGCCGACTCCCGCCCGGCCGACCGGAAGGAACTGGCCGCGACGGCGGTGATCCGCCTGGACCTGGCCGAGGTCTCGGCCAAGACCCGCACGGGCGGCGCCAACGACGAGCCCGAGGACATGGACCTTCCGTACTGGGCGGGCGTGGTGCCGCTGCGGAAGGGCTACGACGCTCCGATCGCCAACGGCGACCTGGCGGCGGACGTCCCGGTTCCGTCGTACCTCGAGCGCGGCTGACGCACGTTCCGGCAAGGGCTGACGCGCCCCTCGGCAGGGGCGCGGGGCCCTGGCGGGGTACGACCCGCCACGGAACGTCCGCACCCGCCGACGGGCCGGTCACCCCGCAGGCGTCGAGGCGACCCGCTCCTCCACCGCACTCCGGCCCACCACCGACTCCTTCGCCGGAGCCGACGACTGCGCGATGAAAGCGCCCAGCAGCACCACGGCCCCGCCCAGTACCTGCGGCAACGCCAGCCTCTCCCCCAGCAGCACCCAGGCCAGCACCGTTGCCACGACCGCCTCAAGGCAGGCCACCACCCCGGCGACCTGCGGGGACAGCCGCCGTACCGACAACACACCGGTGACGTAGGCGACGACCGTCGCGACCAGCACGATCCACACCAGCAGGGCGGCCGCCGGCACCGTCGACCCGTTCATCCGCGCGGAGCCGGCCAGCACCGACCAGTCCATCGCCCACGGCCGTGCCACGACCGTCAGCACACCGGCCCCCACCAACAGCCCGTACGCGATGACCCCCAGGGGATCCACCCCGTCGCCCCCACCGTGATCGGCGAGCACGAAGTAGCCCACCTGACAGCAGGCCGCCCCCAGGGCCAGCGCCAGCCCCAGCGCGTCAAAGCTCAGCCCCG
The DNA here is from genome assembly GCF_055634995.1 of Streptomyces sp. NPDC111744. NCBI lineage: Bacteria > Bacillati > Actinomycetota > Actinomycetes > Kitasatosporales > Streptomycetaceae > Streptomyces > Streptomyces sp. NPDC111744. The sequence goes on along the minus strand of NZ_JBVKCG010000015.1, from coordinate 49,081 downwards.
ACCACACCTCCACGACGCAGGCGAGGCCGCCGGCCGCGAGGACGACGCCGAGGGCAGCGGCGCGGGTGACCGGCCGGCGCTGTACGAAGCGGACCCAGCCGAGCACCAGCGCGGGGGCGAGGTACTCCACGAGCAGCGCCACCCCCACCGGGATGCGGGAGATCGCGGCGAAGTAGCAGGCCTGGACACCCGCGACGGCGAGCAGGCCGAACCCGGCGATCAGCGCGGGCCGACGACGCGGCAGGTCACGGTGGCGGACGGCGAGCGGCAGCATCACCAGGGCGGCCCCGGCCACCCGAAGCCACACCACGTGCAGCGGGTCGAGCCCGGCTTCGATCAGCGGCTTGGCCGCGACTCCGGACCCGCCGAAGGCGAGCGCCGATCCGAGGGCGAGGGAGAGCCCGAGGCCCCTTCCATGACTGCTGTCGGTGATACGCACCGGCACATGATGACAGGGGGCGACATGAGCGTCACCCCCTTTGACCCCTGTCTCAACGGCTGGACGTGCGACTCTCCGCCTCGGTGGCGCGCACTCCGCCGTCCCCGTCGATCCGCACGGCCAGGGCAGGGGCGGCCACTCCGGCCCGCTCCAGCACCTCCACGGCCCGGGACTCCGGGTCGACGACCAGGCCCGCCAGCAGATCGGTGCCGTCGGCCTGGTCGGCGGTGCGGCGCCGGGCGCGGCTGCGGGCGTACTCCAGAGCGGCCGCAGCCACCGGCGACCACGCCCCGTCACCCACCGCCGCAGCCTGTGAAACGGCCGGGAGCGCGCCGGAGTCCTCGACCCCGCTCTGCCAGCGCAACCCGTAGCCGATGCTGCGCTGCACGAGATAGCCGAGCAGACGGGCGAGTTGCGGGGCGTCACCGATGACGGCACGGACCTCGGGGTCGTACTCGATCAGGGAGTGCAGCAGATGGGCGGTGTCGACCTGGCGGTCCCCGTCCCGCACGGCCCGCCGACGGGCACCGGCGACCACCGCTGCCAGCTCGTCGCCGAGCCCGGCATCGTCGTCCGCGTGGATGCTGCCGTGGTCCTGGACGGGCCGGCGGGGAATACGGGGTTGCACACCCCTACCTCATCAACCGCAAGCGCTTGAGTCATCGCCGAGGGGAAGCATCTTCACGTCCCACGAAGAGTGGACGGCGACGGCCGGAATCTCCTCCTTACGGATGAGATCAGGCCGATTCCCCCTCGGGGGCGCGCGCCCTGTTGCCGTGCGCCTCGTGCGCAACCGCCGCACACCGCTCGTACGTCTGTCGTCGATGTGGAGAGCGCGTGCGGTTGCTGGCTGGTCGCGCTGCCGTCGGTCGACGGCAGGCAGTACGTGTACCGGGTGTACGCGCCCGAGGACGCGCTGCTCGCGGACCTCTTCTGGGAAGCGTGGCACTGTCACGACGAGAGCGCGTTCCCACGGGCGTGGGACCTGTTCGACGCGGCGGAGATACGGCGGGTGGGCTGAGACTCCGGGCATGGCCGGGGATCCGCACATTTCCTGACGGTTCATCAGTATTGAATGTTCGAGGCCCTGCGGCTACGTTCCGCGACACCGTAGCCTGATACGAAGGGGTGGTCGCATGGCCGAAGTCAGCGCGGAGGCACGCATCCAGGCACCGGCCGAGAAGGTGTGGGCACAGCTCACCGACTGGCCGGCGTACGGGGAGTGGAACGCGACCCACACCAGTTTCCCGAAGGGCGGCCCCGAGAACCTGGCGGTGGGCGGGACCTTCCAGGAGAACATGAAGCTGATGGGCTTCCCGGCTGAGGTCGAGTGGACCATCGAGGAGCTGGAGCCGGCGCGGGTGCTGGCGATCCGCGGCAAGGGCCCGATGGCGGTGACCGTCGCGACCCGCTACACACTGACCCCGGACGGGGACGCGACGGTGGTGCGGATCGACGGCGAGTTCACGGGCGCGGCCGTGTCGCTGATGGCGGGCAAGCTCAAGGACTCGGCGACGGCGGCCCTCAACGAGTCGCTGCGCAAGCTGGCCGGGTTGGTGGCCTGAGTCCTGCCCCGAGACGACGGAGGGGCGCCCCGCGGATCTCTTCGCGGGGCGCCCTGTTCGCCGTGCCCACGAGGATCAGTCCTCGTCGGCGAGGATGAGGTACAGCTTCTTGCGGGTCTCGTTGATGACGGCCAGCGCCTTCTCGCGCTGTTCCTTGGTGCCGGTCTTCCAGACCTGCCCGAAGGCCTCCATCAGACCGAAGCCGGCCTGCCGGATCTCGCCGAGGGCCTCGAAGTCGACGCCGCGGGAAGCCTCTTCCCAGGGGGCGTCCGGACCCTCGTCGGCGGCCGTACGGCCGCTGTCGGTGAGGGAGAACAGCTTCTTGCCGCCCTCGCTCTCACTGGTGATCAGGCCCTCGTCCTCCAGCAGCTGGAGGGTGGGGTAGACCGAGCCGGGGCTGGGCTTCCACGCACCGCCGCTGCGCTCGGCGATCTCCTGGATCATCTCGTAGCCGTGCATCGGGCGGTCCTTCAGCAGGGCCAGGATCGAGGCCCGTACGTCACCGCGCCGCGCCCTTCCCCTGGGACCGCCGCGCCCTCGCGGCCCCCAGTGCCCGGGTCCGAAACCGGGCCCGCCGGGGCCGAAGCCGGGGCCACCCGGGCCGAAGGGCCCGAAGGCCGCACGGCGGCCCTGTCGCTCTCCATGTCCACGCTCATGTCCGTGGGAACGCATCGCAATCACTCCATTCCATCGTTGATCTGTCGCGTATCGTTCGCGATGCGTCAACGATATATCGGGAGCGATCGAATGGCAACCCCCTCCACCCATCCGTCCGCCGACCCGTTCAGCCATGAACTGCGGCGTTGCATGACCATGCGGTGTGGTGCATACTCTTCCTATGTCCAAGGTCCTCACCTCCCTTCCCGCCGGCGAGCGCGTCGGCATCGCCTTCTCCGGCGGGCTCGACACCTCGGTCGCCGTCGCGTGGATGCGCGACAAGGGCGCCGTTCCGTGCACCTACACCGCCGACATCGGCCAGTACGACGAGCCCGACATCGCCTCGGTGCCCGGCCGCGCGCAGACCTACGGTGCCGAGATCGCGCGTCTGGTCGACTGCCGGGCCGCGCTGGTGGAGGAGGGCCTGGCGGCGCTGACCTGCGGCGCGTTCCACATCCGCTCGGGCGGGCGGGCGTACTTCAACACCACCCCTCTCGGCCGTGCCGTCACCGGCACACTGCTGGTGCGGGCGATGCTGGAGGACGACGTCCAGATCTGGGGCGACGGCTCGACCTTCAAGGGCAACGACATCGAGCGGTTCTACCGGTACGGGCTGCTCGCCAACCCGCATCTGCGGATCTACAAGCCCTGGCTGGACGCGGACTTCGTGACCGAGCTCGGCGGCCGCAAGGAGATGTCCGAGTGGCTGCTCGCGCACGGGCTGCCGTACCGGGACAGCACCGAGAAGGCGTACTCCACGGACGCCAACATCTGGGGCGCCACGCACGAGGCGAAGACCCTGGAGCACCTGGACAACGGCATCGAGACCGTCGACCCGATCATGGGCGTGCGATTCTGGGACCCCGAGGTCGAGATCCTCCCCGAGGACGTGACGATCGGCTTCGACCAGGGCCGTCCTGTGACCGTGAACGGCAAGGAGTTCGGGACCGCCGTCGAACTGGTCATGGAGGCCAACGCGATCGGCGGCCGGCACGGCCTCGGCATGTCCGACCAGATCGAGAACCGGATCATCGAGGCCAAGAGCCGCGGGATCTACGAGGCGCCGGGCATGGCGCTGCTGCACGCCGCGTACGAGCGGCTGGTGAACGCGATCCACAACGAGGACACGGTCGCCCAGTACCACAACGAGGGGCGGCGGCTGGGCCGTCTCATGTACGAGGGCCGCTGGCTGGACCCGCAGGCCCTGATGATCCGCGAGTCGCTGCAGCGGTGGGTCGGCGCGGCCGTCACCGGCGAGGTGACGCTGCGGCTGCGGCGCGGCGAGGACTACTCGATCCTCGACACGACGGGTCCGGCGTTCAGCTACCACCCCGACAAGCTATCGATGGAGCGCACCGAGGACGCGGCGTTCGGTCCGGTGGACCGGATCGGTCAGCTCACCATGCGCAACCTGGACATCGCCGACTCCCGCGCGAAGCTGGAGCAGTACGCGGGGCTGGGTCTGATCGGCTCGACCAACCCGGCGATCGGGGCGGCGCAGGCTGCGGCGACGGGGCTGATCGGCAGCATGCCGGAGGGCGGCGCCGAGGCGATCGCGTCCCGCGGGGAGGCCGCGCCGGACGCGGACGAACTGCTGGACCGGGCAGCGATGGAACTGGGCACGGACTGAACGTGCCGCGCGGAGCGGCCGACCCGACACCAACGGGTCGGCCCATCTCGTTGCCGGGGACACGGGCGCCGCGGGAGCGGACGTCCGGCTGACCGGTGCGGCGCCGTCACACGGTTTCGCGCAGCCCCCGCGCCCCCGACGGGCGCCCCGTCATAGCTCGCGATCGGACAGCCGGTGCGGCACCGTCGCGGTGACCCGCGCAGCCCCCCCGCGCCCCCGACGGGCGCGGCGTCGTAGTTCGTGAGCGGACAGCCGTCACGTCGGCCCGTGCAGTCCCCCGCCTCCGGCACGGCGCCCGTGCTCGCCCCTTCACGTGGGTGCGCGCCAGGTCGCGTTGTCCCCTTCTCCCCGAGGCAGGTCCAGTGGAGGGAAATAGGTCCAACGGGGCCGGATTGGCCTTGGGCGGTGGAGTCGTAGAAGCCCTAGCTTCGGGGCATGCGGATTCGAATCGTCGATGCCTTTGCCGAGCGGGCCTTTGCCGGGAACCCGGCCGGAGTCGTGTTGCTGGACGGATTCCCCGATGACGGGTGGATGCAGAACGTCGCCATGGAGGTGAACCACGCCGAGACCGCGTTCGCACACCCCCTGCCCGAGGGCGGGGACGCCGACTGGGCGTTGCGGTGGTTCACCCCGGTCACGGAGGTCGCGATGTGCGGGCATGCCACACTCGCCACCGCCCATGTGATCGCCACGACGGGGGCACACCCGGGGCCCGTGCGGTTCGCCACCCGGAGCGGGGTGCTGATCGCGACGCCCGGCGCGGACGGGGCGATCACCCTCGACTTCCCCACCGCCCCGCTCACCCGCGTCGACACCCCCGCCGGCGTCGCCGACGCGCTCGGCGCCGAACCCGTCGCCGCCTTCGACACCGGACCGAACGTCGGCGACCTGCTTCTCGAGCTCGCCGACGAGAAGACCGTGCTCGGTCTCTCCCCCGACCTCAGAGCCCTCGGCGCCTACTCCGCGCGCGGGATCATCGCCACCGCCCGCGCCGCGGACCCGGCCCAGGGCTACGACTACGTCTCCCGCAGCTTCTTCCCGAACGTCGGTATCGACGAGGACCCGGTGACCGGCAGTGCGCACACCGCCCTCGCACCGCACTGGTCCGGCCGGCTCGGCAGGCCCGATCTGACGGGGCTCCAGGCCTCCCGGCGTACCGGCTTCGTCCGCACCTCGCTGCGCGGCGACCGCACCCTGCTCACCGGACGGGCCGTCACCGTCATCGACGGGGAACTGCTCACGCCGTAGGCAGCCAGCCCACCTTGCCCGCCAGCAGCGCGTACCCGACGAACGCGCCGATGTCGAGCAGGGAGTGCGCCACCACCAGGGGACCGACCCGGCCCCGCCGCCGGTACAGGTAGACGAAGACCACGCCCATCACCATGTTGCCGACGAACCCGCCGATCCCCTGGTAGAGGTGGTACGACCCGCGCAGTACGGAACTGGCCACCAGGGCCGTGCCCGCGCTCCACCCCAACTGGTCCAGCCGGCGCAGCAGATAACCGACGACGATGACCTCTTCGAGGATCGCGTTCTGCATCGCGGAGAGGATCAGGACGGGATACTTCCACCACACGTCCGGCAGCGCCTCCGGCACCACCGTGAGGTTGAAGCCGAGGCCGCGTGCGGCCAGGTAGAAGGCGATTCCGGTGCTGCCGATCACCGCCGCGACACCCGCCCCGCGCCCGAGGTCGGGCCAGGGGCGGGTGCGGTCGAAGCCGAGCGTGCGCAGGCCCGCCCCCTCGCGCAGAAGGAGATGGGCGACCAGGAGGACGGGGACGAGCGCGCTCGCGATGCCGAACAGCTGCCAGGCGAGATCCAGCCATGGGCGGCCCGGCGCGGCGGAGGCGTTGAGGGTCGCCGCCTGGTCCTTGAGCCCACCCGGTTTGGTGACCGATCCGACAAAGCTGATCAGGGCTGACACTCCACTCGCACCGAGCGAAAGCCCCAGAACGAGCAGTGTCTCGGCCCTGAACATGCGCTGCGAGGGCCGCTCCAGAGGGTATGAATCGGCCACCTGCTCCGCCTCCACCTGCACTCCTGACTCGGGTCGAGCAATCCCCATCGTGCTGGGACGTCACAGCTTGCCCGATCAACCCCGCGCGGGCGCGGCCGACCCCCGTCAGTGCTGCTGACCGAACTGCGCAAAACCGAGAATCCCGGAACGGCCGGTCCCGCTGAGGTCGACGCCCCGTCCCGGACCCACACGGTCGTCCTGGCAGGCGACCGCAATCCTCACCGTCCCGTAAGGGGCGCGGGGAACTGCGCGACCAGCCCCCGCGGCGCCGCACCCGTCATCTCACCGCGCCGCCCCCACCACCTCCGCGATCACCCTCACCCCATCAGCGCCGGCTCCAATAACCCCACGGGCCACGTATGCACCGGCTCCCCCGCATTCATCAGCTCCGCGTAGCGCCGCGTCATCGCGGCCAGCGCCTCCGCCCTCGGCAACCCCCGCTCCACCGCCCGACGGAACGTCGCCGCCTGCCAGGACGCCCCGTTCACCCGCCGTCGGCACCGCTCCTCGATCACGCCCAGGTAGAAGTCCCGGTCGGCGGCCTCCACCCCCCACGCGTCCAGTCCGGCCGCCGCCAGCGGCAGCAACTCGTCGCGGACCAGCGTGACCGCGTCCGCTTCCGTCGTACCGCTGCCGTGCCGGCCCCTCCTCGGCCACACCAGCCGCGCGTCGATGCCATGCCGGCACGCCGCGTCGAAGTTCGCCTCGGCCGCGGCGAACGGCAGCCGGGTCCACACCGGTCGTGACTCCTCCGCGAGGGCACGGACCAGGCCGTAGTAGAACGCCGCGTTGGCGATGACGTCGGTGATCGTCGGCCCGGCCGGAAGGACACGGTTCTCGACGCGGAGGTGCGGGACGCCGTCGGCGACGCCGTACACCGGCCGGTTCCAGCGGTACACCGTGCCGTTGTGCAGGACGAGTTCCGCGAGCTTCGGCACCCCGCCCGCGTCCAGCACGGCCAGCGGGTCCTCCTCGTCACAGATCGGCAGCAGCGACGGGAAGAACCGCAGGTTCTCCTCGAACAGCTCGTACGCCGAACTGATCCAGCGTTCGCCGAACCAGATGCGCGGCCGTACCCCCTGCGCCTGGAGCTCCGGCGGGCGGGTGTCCGTGGCCTGGAGGAACAGCGGGGGGCGGGACTCCCGCCACAGTTCATGGCCGAAGAGGAAAGGGGAGTTCGCGCCCACGGCGATCTGCGCGGCGCACGCCGCCTGCGCCGCGTTCCACACGTCGGCGAAGCGGTCGGGGGTGACCTGGAGGTGCAGTTGGACAGAGGTGCAGGCGGCTTCGGGGACGATCGACTTCGACGTGCACCTGAGGTGCTCGACGCCCTCGATGTCGAGAATGAAGTCCTCACCCCGGGCCGCCACGATCTGGTCGTTGAGCAGGGTGTAACGATCGACCTCGGAGAGGTTCGCGGAGACCAGGTCGTCCCTCTCCAGCGTCGGCAGAATGCCGATCATCACGATCCCGGCGTCCACCTCGCCCGCCTTGCGGTCGGCGTACGCCAGCGACGTCCGGAGTTCTTCGTCGAGCCGGTCGAATACCCGGCCGCCGAGCCGGTGTGGAGCTATGTTCACTTCCAGATTGAACATGGCGAGTTCTGTTTGGAAATCTCGGCTCGCGATACGTTCCAGAACCTGTCCGTTCAACATTCTCGGCATGCCGTCCGCACCGGCGAGATTCAATTCGATCTCGACGCCCATGAGGTTCTTGGGGCGGTCGAACCGCTTCTCCACCAGCAGCCGCTCCAGCCCCGACAGACAACTGCGGAGCTTTTCACGGTAGCGCTGGCGATCGGACAGGTCGAACCGGCCCGCCACGACCTTCTCCCCCATCGAAGCGTCCCTCCTCGAATGGGCGGACCGAGGTTCCGGCCGCCGGTGGTCCCGGGTCCAGCTGTGATGATGCCCCGTGGAAGCGATCGATAACGTCGCGCGCGGCACGGGTAGCCGCTACTCTGTTGGAATGTGTCCTGCGGCACATTCACGGGGCATGGGGCATCATGCAACTTCGGGTTCCCCGTTGCCCTCGTGAAAAACGCCGACGACATTCGGCCGACCGCGAGAACCGAGTGTTACGAGGTCAGCGCGGTCGCAGTGGGCCGGAAATCGGGAGGATTCCGCACGTATCAACGGCTGAATTGCACCTTGTTCTGCTTTGCCGGACGGGCCGGTGAAACACCGTCTGAACAGGCGTCGTATAAACTCCGCGAACAAGGCAGAAGGCTGGCCCACGGTCCTGGTTCCTGCCGTCTGAATGACGTGCGGCAGGCAACGCCCGCACCTCTCTTCACCGAACCGGGCCCCCGCCTCTCTGACCTCCCTGTGAGCTGACAGCGCCGTCCGCCCCCGCCCTCGCGCCACCGCGCCTGTCGAATGAGAGGCGACCCACCATGCCGCTGCAAGTCCCCCCTGCCCCCGCGCCCGCCCTGCGTTCCGTCCTCACCGCCCTCGGTTCGCCCACCGCGGTCCGCGAGGCCCGCACCCCTTCCCTGCGCACCGCTCAGGGACCCGTGACCCCCGAACTCCCTTTGCCCGTACACGTCCTGGACCGGATCACGCCGGAGGGCGTGTCCGCCACCCGACTGGCCGGCTGGCGCTTCATGATCCGCTGCGGCGACCGCGCGGTGGCCGCGGCCGAGACGATGCTCACCCCGGACGGCTGGACCTTCTCGCACTTCTTCGAGGGGCCCTACATCACCTCCACCGAGCGGGCCCTGCACCAGGCCGAGGCCCTGCAACAGACCTACCAGCCACGCCTGTTGTCCCTGCCCGGCCTCTACATGCTCACCCTGTGGCTGCACGGCGACTGCACCGCCGACGGCGCCGAGGGCCACCCGGCCGCCAACGACCTGCTCGTCCCGCTCGCCCCGGCCCCGCCCGGTATCGCGGCGCACCGGCCGCACCCGGTGGCCGAACTCCTCCCGGTGCTGACCCATCGGGTCACCCCTGCCCCGCTGCTCATCACACCCGCCTGAGAACGTCACCCGCCGTACCCCGCCACCCTTGAAAGAGTGACGGGGTACGCTCGTATTTCCTTAAGTCAATACCTGGGACACCGGAAGCCGCTCGTACGAGCAATTAGCCGCTCCTAAGAGCCCGATAACCCTTCTCCGCTGTCCTGACTAGCTCCATCGGGCCATGGAAAACCACCCGAATCGACAGCCCGGCCGAGGTGAACCGTCCGCGCGGGTGACGCGTCTCCAACCATTGAGAAGCGGTGCGGCGAAATCCCTGCGGAACACCGCCCGGAGGGCAACACTGGTTTCCGACCGACTCATCACCACGGGGGACCGAGATGACCACGACAGAGCGAGAGACCCCATTCATGTGCCAGCACCAGCCACCGTGCCCGACAGCAGAATCCGCCGACCGGGAGTCCGCGCGCCTGACGGCGCACCACCCGGAGCAGGGGTGGAGCCTGCTGTGCAACGGCGTTCTCCTCTTCGAGGACACCGGTGAGCTTCTGCCCGACGGCCAGATCATCGCCCCGCACCGCCCGCTCGGTGCCGGCAGCGTGATGACCGCCGCCTGACCAACACCGCACCACCCCCGGGCGGCCCGCCGCTCCGCCCGGTGACAAGCAGGGGCCGGACGCACACCCATGGTGCGCACCGGCCCCGACGTGCGTACAGGGTTGGTCACCCCCTGTAGTCAAGCGCTTGGCGCAGCGCGAAGTAGGCCGGCTTGGGAGCGAGTCGCTCGTCCCAGGGCAGGGCCGCGCCCTCGCCCGGGAAGAACGCCGGGATCCACGAGTACTTGTCCGTGTAGTCCCAGATCGTCACGCCCACGCACCGGCGTACCGCCAGGCACGCCTTGGTCAGATCGGTGTACCAGGTTGCCTGCTCGGCCAGTTTCTCGTCGGTGGCGGGCAGTTGCATCCGCACGTCCACCTCGGTAAGCGCGGTGTCCAGGCCGAGTCGCGAGAAGCGGCGGAGGTTCTCCTCCAGGGTGGACGGATAGCCGTACTGGAGGGCGAGGTGGGCCTGGAAGCCGATGCCGTTCAGCGGCACGTGCTCGGCCTTCAGCTCCTGGGCGAGCGCGTAGTAGGCGTCGCTCTTCGGGCCGGTGGCCTCGATGTTGTAGTCGTTGAGGTACAGCCTGGCGTGCGGGTCGGCCTGGTGGGCCCAGCGCAGCGCGTCCGCGATGTAGCCGGGGCCGAGGGTCTTGTACCAGAGGGTCTCGCGGTAGCTGCCGTCCTCGTTGAAGGCCTCGTTGACGACGTCCCAGGAGTAGACCTTGCCCCGGTAGTGCCGCACCTCGGTCTGGATGTGCTTCTTCAGCACCGCCCGCAGTTTGGTGGCCGTCCACGCGCGGGAGGTGAGCCAGTCGGGCAGCTGGCTGTGCCAGACCAGGGTGTGGGCACGCACCCGCTGGTGGTTCTCGCGGGCCAGGTTGACGATCTGGTCACCGTTGGTCCAGTCGAAGACGCCCTGCTGGGGCTCGGTGGCGTACCACTTCATGCCGTTGCCGGGCGTGATCATGTCGAACTCGGTGCCGAGGATATTCGTGTAGGCGGTGTCGGTGAGTTCGGGGTTGTCGGTGGCGCTGCCGAAGTAACGGCCGTGCCGCTGGGCCAGTTCGGCGAGGGTGGGCGGCCGGTCGTGGGCCTGGGCGGCGGGGCCGGTGGCCACCCCCGCCGCCACCAGCACGGCCGCGAGGGCACCGGCGATTCTGATACGTGTGCGGGACATCGTGCGACTCCGATCAGTTGGGAGTGCGGATTCAGCCCTTGGTGGCGCCTGCGGTGAGGCCGCCGACGAGCTGCCGCTCGGCGACCGAATAGAAGGCCAGGGCGGGAACCATGGCGAGGACCAGATAGGCGAAGACCCGGGCGTACTCGGTGGCGTACTGGCCCTGGAACTGCTGCACGCCGATCGGGATGGTCCACCAGGTGGAGTCGGTGAAGACCAGCAGCGGCAGGAAGAAGTTGTTCCAGCTGGTGACCACCGCGAGCACGGAGACCGTGCCGAGCGCGGGCCGGGCCATGGGCAGCAGGATCCGCCAGAAGAAGGCGAACGGCCCGCAGCCGTCCAGGGTGGCCGCCTCCTCCAGCTCGCCCGGGATCTCCCGGAAGAAGCCGCGCAGGATGATGATGGTCATCGGCAGTCCGAACGCGGCCTGCGGGAGGATCACGCCCAGCGGGTTGTCCAGCAGGTTCATCGAGCGCAGCAGCAGGAAGAGCGGCAGGGCCGCCACCGCGAAGGGGAACATCAACCCCATCGTGAACACCGTGAACAGCACCTCACGGCCCCGGAAGGCGAACCGTGCGAAGGAGAAGGCCGCGAGCGCCGCCACGGCGACCACCAGCACGGTCGTGCTCACCGCGATCAGCGTGCTGTTGCCGACCAGCCGCCAGAACGCGCCGGAGCCGAGGATGTCGGTGTAGTTGGAGAGGACCCAGGAGTCGGGCAGCCCGACCGGGTTGCGGGACAGCTCGCCGGTGGACTTGAACCCGGACAGGGCGGCGTACAGCAGGGGTACGACCATCACCGCGCCGACCACGACGAGGACCAGGTGCAGGGGCAGGTTCCGTATGGTGGTCCTACGGCCGCTCATGCGCCGTCTCCCCTCATGTTCGTGGTGGCGCCCGCCAGGTCGCGGCGGAGCACGAACCGCTGGTAGGCGAGGGCGAAGACAAGGCTGATGGCGAACATGACCACGCTGATCGCGCTGGCGTAGCCGACCTGGTAGCGCTTGAAGCCGTACTGGAACATGGTCACGGCCATGGTCTCCGAGTGGTGGTCGGGGCCGCCCGCGGTGATCACCCAGACCAGGTCGAAGAGCTGGATGGAGCCGATGACCGACAGGAAGACGCTGATGCGCAGGGTCGGGGCGAGCAGCGGCAGGGTGACATGGCGGAAGCGCTGCCAGGGGTTCGCCCCGTCGACGATCGCCGCCTCCGTCAACTCGGCCGGGATGGACTGGAGTCCGGCCAGGTAGAGCATCATGTGGAAGCCGAAGTACTTCCAGGTCATGACCAGGAAGAGGGTGGCCATCACGGTGGAGGGGTCGGAGAACCACTCCCCGCCGAGGCCGTCGAGCCCGACGGCGCCCAGCACATGGTCGGCGAGCCCCTGGCCGGGCGCGAAGATCATGCCGAACAGCACACCGGTGATCGCCTCGGACAGCACATAGGGCGCGAAGAACAGCATCCGGTAGACGGCCCGGCCGCGGATCTTCTGGTTGAGCAGGACCGCCATGGCGAGCGCGAACGGCAGTTGCAGCGCCAGCGAGAGCAGGACCAGGAGCAGACAGCGCCACAGGTCGCCGAGGAAGACGTCGTCCTGGAAGAGCCGGGTGAAGTTGTCGGTGCCGGTGTAGTCGGAGGGCATGCCGAAGCCGCCCCAGCGGAAGAACGAGGCGTAGAGCGCGAACAGGATCGGCAGCAGGACGAGCACACCGAACAGGACCAGGGCGGGCAGTTGGAAGCCCATCGCGGTGAGCCAGTGCAGCAGCCGGCGCCGGGAGCGGGTCCGGCCGGCGGACGGGGGCGGCTGGGGCGGGGCGTCCGGTCCCGACCGCGTGCCGGACAGGTAGGTCGAGGTCATCGGCCGGCCTACTGCTCTTCCTTCGCGGTCTTGGTGATCGCCTGGGCCACGTCTTCAGGCGACTTGGACCCGGCGATCAGCCCGGCGACGCTGTCGTTGACCTGCTGTCCGACGGCAGGGGCGTAGGCCTGGTCGAGGTAGAGCTGGAAGCCGGTGGCGGCCTTCAACTGGGCCTGTACGAGCTTGAGGTTGGTGTCGGTCAGCGCACTCTCGGCGGCAGGCACGACGGGCAGCACGCCGGTCTTCTTGACCAACTCCACGTCCGTGGTCTCGGAGGCGAAGAACTTCAGGAAGTCGACGGCCGCCTGTGGGGCGTCGGCGCGCAGCGCGTGTCCGCCGCCGCCGCCGAACACCTCGGTGATGGTGCCCTTGCCGCCCTCCACGGCCGGGAACGGGAAGAAGCCCAGGTTCGCGCCGACGCCCTTGCCCGCGTCGGCCTCGACCACCGGCGCCCACTGGCCCATCAGCTCCATCGCGGCCTTGCCGTTGCCTACGGTGGCGGCCTGGCCGGTCGGGGTGGAGTAGGCGGCGCCCAGGAAGCCCTTCTGGAAAGGCTCCAGGGCGACCAGGTCCTTGAGGTGCCGTCCGGCCTGGACGAACCCGTCGCCGGTGAAGTCCTTGTCGTCGTCGGCCTTCTTGAGGGCGTCGATCCCGGCGGTGCGCATCGCCAGGTACGCCCAGTAGTACATGCCGGTCCAGCTCTCCTTGCCGGCCAGCGCGAGGGGGGTGATGCCGGCGGCCTTCAGCTTCTTCACGGCGTCGAGGAAGGCGCTCCACGTGGTGGGGGGTGTGCTGATCCCGGCCTTCTTGAAGAGTGCCTTGTTGTACCAGAAGCCGACCATGCCGATGTCGAAGGGGATGCCGTACGTCCTGCTGTCGATGAGGTACGGCTCCTTGGCGACCGGGAGCAGGCCTTCAGCCCAGGACTTGGTGGGGTCGGTGAGGTCCTTGACGAGCCCGGCGTCGACCTGCTGCCGGAGGACGCCGCCGCCCCAGGTGTGGAAGATGTCGGGGAGCTTCCCGGAGGCGATCAGGGCCGTCATCTTCGACTTGTAGGCGTCGTTCTCCAACTGCACGATCTTGACCTTGACCTTGGGGTTCTGCGCCTCGAACTTCTTGGCGAGGGCAGCCCAGACGCCCTTGGTCGGGTTGGTCGTGGAGATGTTCCACCACTCGATGGTGGTGGTCCCCGACGATCCTCCGTCCGAGCCTCCACCGCAGCCGCTGAGGGCGGTCATGCCCAGACCGGCGGCCGCGGTGGCCGCCAGGAAACCGCGACGGGACAGTGCCGGGTCGCCCATGATGCGCTCCTTGAGGTACGGGACGACCGACGCCGTCCTGATCGATGGTTCTCCGGGGACTTCGAAGCTTTCGAGGGCTCAGCGTCTATGTCGTTCGAAACATTCGACAATTTCTCCGAACGTTCCGAACCGCGACTCTAGAAAGGAGGATCAGGAGCGTCAAGGTGTCGCGCATCAGCTGATGGGCGTGTATTCGAACCAGTCGAAGGCGGCCCGGTGTTCGGTGACGTACATGCCGATGACCCGGCCGGTGAAGCCGCCCGCCACCTCGGTGGAGAGATACCGGCCGTCGAGTTCGGCCAGCCGAACGACACCGTCGGACGTTTCGACCGAAAGGGTCACGGCATCGGGCCCGGCCGGGCGGACTCCGGTCGTCCCGGAGCTCCCGGGCGCGACGGCGGTGGGCGGCGGCACCCGGGTCGTACGGATCTCGATGGCGAGGGTGACCGGCCCCGGCGGTACCGCGCGTTCGGCGAGCGTCTGCCGCAACGGCCCGATCCGTGCGACCGCGCTCACCACTCCCCCGCCCACCTCCAGGTCGTAGTGGTGGGCCTCGTCGATACGGACCGAGAGACCCGCGCGTGCCGGACCCGGGTCGAGCAGGGTGGCCGCGCGGCAGTCCGGGTGCTGCTGGCGGCGGCCGACGAAGGTGTGCCCGGGCCGGTCGAGACTGTCCCCGGTGGCCGTGAGCGTCAGCCACCCGGGCCGTTCGGCGAGCGACCAGGAGCCGTCCGGCCGGCTGCGCGGGGAGATCCAGTGCGGTGCGAGGGCGTCGGCCGTGAAGTCGTCGCGCAGGGGCGGCTGTTCGACCGGGTGCCAGGCCGCCGGTGCGGTCTCGCGCTCCCGTATCTCCCCCATGTGCGGCCAGCCGTCCGCCCACTCCACCGGCGCCAGGAAGGTCTCCCGGCCGAGCACGTGGAACTCCGGGAACCAGCCTCGCGGACGGGTTCCGAGCAGCACCGCCCACCAGCTGCCGTCGGCCGCCCGGACCAGGTCGGCGTGCCCGGTGCACTGGATCGGCGACCCGGTGCCCCGGTGCGAGACCAGCGGGTTGCCGGGCGCCGGCTCCCAGGGGCCGCGCGGGGACCGGGCCCTGGCCACCGAGACCCCGTGCCCGAGGGCCGTACCGCCCTCGGCGATCAGCAGGTACCACCACTCCCCCACCCGGTACAGGTGCGGTGCCTCCGGGTCCCGCAGGCCGGTCCCCGACCACAGGGGCAGCGGGCCTTCCAGCACCTTCCCGCTCCGGGTGTCTATCCGGGCGATCGCGTTTCCGGCCACGGCACACCAGCAGTCGCCGTTCTCGTCCCAGGCGAGGTCGGGGTCGATGCCGGGTACGTCGACCCACACCGGGTCGGACCAGGGGCCCTCGGGCCGCTCGGCGCTGACCAGGAAGGTGCCGGCGCCACTGACATCGGTGGTGATGACATGGAAGCGCCCGTCGTGGTGCCGGATCGTCGGGGCGTAGACACCGGCCGAGGCCGGAGTGCCGTCGGCCAGTGTCAACTGCCCGGGCCGGTCCAGCACGTTGCCGAGCTGCCGCCAGTTCACCAGGTCCCGGCTGTGGAAGAGCGGGACGCCGGGGAAGTACTCGAAGCTGGAACACACCAGGTAGTAGTCCTCCCCCACCCGGCACACGCTCGGGTCGGGGTGGAATCCGGGGATGACCGGGTTGTCGTAGGTCCGCATGCGGGTGCCCCTCCCCAGGCGTCACCGAAAGTTTCGGCGAGGTCGGCGAACATTACGAGGCGCACTGTAAGGGGCTGTCGGACGCCCGACAAGGCGGGTGTTCTACAGCTTCAGGCGGTACGGGAGCAGGCAGACCACGACGTCGGTGCGGGCCCGCAGGACGGTGGCGAGGAGCAGGCCACGCTGGTTCTGGAGGATCTCGTAGCGGCGGTGCGTCGGTTCCACCTCGGGGATGAGGACCGCGACCTGACGGCCGCCCTCCGCCGCCCGTTGCACATACTCGACGATGGGCTGCACCAAGGAGTGGTGCGGGCTGTTGAGGATGTCGAGGCGCACTCCGGGGTGCCACCGCTGCCAGGCCTCCTCCAGCGCACGGGACCTGTCCGGGTCCGCGTGCACCGCGACGGCCACCACCTCGTCGCCGAGGGCGAGGGCGGCGCCGAGGGCGTGCCGGGCGAGCTTGCTGACCTCGCCGATCGGCACGATCACGAGGCTGCCGGTGTGCCGGGGTGGCGGTTGCGGGACGCGCCCGAGGCCCAGCTCCTCACCCACGGCGGTGTAGTAGCGCTGGATGCGGGCGAACAGCAGCATCAGCAGCGGTACGGCGATCACGACCGCCCAGGCGCCGGCGAGGAACTTGGTGAACAGCAGGATGACGCCGGCCAGGGTGGTGAGCAGGGCACCGGTGCCGTTGATCAGCGCCCGGCGCTTCCAGCCGGGCGGCCGCCGGGTCGCCCAGTGCCGGACAAGGCCGAGCTGGCTGAGGGTGAAGCCGATGAAGACACCGATGGCGAAGAGCGGGAGCAGCCGGTGGGTGTCGGCGTCGGTGGCGAGCAGCAGGAGCGCGGCCAGCAGGGCGAGGGCCAGAACGCCGTAGCGGTAGACCGGGCGTTCGGCGCGCAGGCCGAAGAGATGGGGCAGCCGGTGGTCGCGGGCCAGCAGGCTCATCAGCACCGGCAGCCCGCCGAAGCTGGTGTTGGCGGCCAGGCCCAGGGCGAGGGTGACGATGAGATTGGTGGCGTAGTAGGGCCAGCCGGTGCCGTAGGCGCCCGCGGTGAGCTGGGCGAGGACGGTCACCCCGCCGCGCGGGGCCACATGGTCGCGGTGGATCAGGACCGCCACGCCGATCAGCATGATCCCGAGCAACGCGCCGAGCATCAACTCGGTGCGCTGGGCGCGCTTGACGCTGGGTGGGCGGAAGGTCGGTACGGCGTTGGCGATGGCCTCCACACCGGTCAGGGCCGAGCAACCGGACGAGAACGCCTTGAGGATCACCAGCGCGCTCAGTGCCTCGGTCGCGTGCACGGGCTCGTGGGTGCCGACGACGGCGACCGGGTGCGAGCGCAGCAGACCGAGGAGGATCACGCCGAGGATCGCCATGATGAACAGCAGGGTCGGCAGCATCAGCACGCGGGCGCTCTCGGCGACGCCCCGCAGGTTCACGGCCGTCAGCAGAGCCAGGCCGATCAGACAGACGAGCAGCTTGTCGCGGCCCAGCACCGGGAAGGCAGAGGCGAGCGCGTCGACGCCGGCGGCGAGGCTGACGGCGACGGTGAGCACGTAGTCGACGACCAGGCTGGCGGCGGCGAGCAGGCTCGCGTTGGCGCCGAGATCCGCCTTGGCGACGGCGTAGGCGCCACCGCCGTCCGGGTGAGCCGCGATGACCTGGCCGTACGACACGACGAGCACGGCGAGCAGAAAGGTGATCGCCAGGGTGATGGGCAGGGTGGCGGTGAGCGCCCCGGTGCCGGCGACCACCAGGGCCAGCACGATCGCCTCGGGGCCGTAGGCCACCGAGCTGAGTGCGTCCAGGGACAGCGCGGCCAGCCCTTCCAGGCTGGTCAGACCGTGCTTGTCGCCCTCACCCGGGCGCAGCGGGACCCTGGGTCTCAGTTCACGTCGTGCCAGGCCATACGCCATCGGGACCTCATCACGGCCGGTGGGACGGTCGGCAACAGTGTCCTCCGTGGTCGCCGGGCCCGCCCCGTGACAGGCCCGGTCGGGCCGGCCGGCGTGAATGAGGGATGGCTCACCCGTCCACAACCTCCCCGGACAGAACAGCTAGGGCATGGCCAGCCCCTAGCCGCCGGCGCCCTTCTCGGCCGGCCGTGCGGCCGCTGGATCCGAAGCCTGCCGCGTGCCATGTCATCCCTCGAAGCGGTAGCCCATGCCGGGCTTGGTGATCAGGTATCGGGGGTGGGAGGGGTCCGCCTCCAGTTTGCGGCGGAGCTGCGCCATGTATACCCGCAGATAATTGGTCTTGTTGCTCTGCGAGACTCCCCACACTTCCCGCAGCAGCTGCTTCTGGGTGACGAGCCGGCCGGGGTTGGTGACCAGGATCTCCAGCAGATGCCACTCGGTGGGGGTGAGGCGTACGTCGTGGCCCGCCCGTACGGCCCTCTTGGCGCGCAGGTCGATGGTGAAGTCGGCCGTCTCCACCAGGGTGGTCTCGGGGGCGAGCGGGAGCTCCTCGGTACGGCGGACCGCCGCCCGCAGCCGGGCGAGGAGTTCGTCCATGCTGAACGGCTTGGTGATGTAGTCGTCGGCGCCCGCGTCCAGCGCGGCGACCTTCTCGTCGGAGGCCTGCCGTGCCGACAGCACCAGGATCGGTACACGGGTCCAGCCGCGCAGCGCCCTGATGATGTCGACCCCGTCCATGTCGGGCAGTCCGAGGTCGAGCATCACCACGTCCGGCTGACGCGCGGCCGCCAGCCGGAGGGCCGTGGCGCCGTCGGGCGCCGCGTCCACTCCGTACTGGCGTGCCTGCATATTGATCACGAGCGCCCGTACGAGCTGTGGGTCGTCTTCCACGACAAGCACTCGGGTCATCAGCTGCCCTTGATCAGTTCCTTCAGCGCGGTGTTGAGTTCGAGGACGTTCACCCGGGGCTCACCGATGAAGCCGAGGGTACGGCCCGTGGTGTGGTCCTTCACCAGCTTCTCCACCTGGTCGACGGAGAGGTTGCTCTTCGCCGCGACGCGGTGGACCTGGAGCTCGGCGTAGACCGGGGAGATGTCCGGGTCCAGGCCGGAGCCCGAGGAGGTGACGGCGTCGGCCGGCACCTGGGCTGGCGTGACCGTGTAGCCGGGCACCGAGTTGTCCTTCACGACCGCGGCCTTGGCGTCCTTCACCTGCTTGATCAGCACCTTGTTGTCGGCGGCGAGGTTGGTCGCCCCCGAAAGGATCAGCTTGTACTGGGTGTTGATGCTGTTGCTGCCGAGCCCGTTGGCCGGGCGGCCCTGGAACCACTGCAGGGCCGCGTCCGGGGTCTCCTGACCCTTCTTCAGCGGCAGGTTGTACGACTGCCCGATCAGGGACGAGCCGACGACCTTGCCGTCCGACTTGACCTCGGAGCCGTTCGCCTTGTTGCTGAACGCGGCCTGGGCGATGCCGGTGACGACCAGCGGGTAGATCACGCCCGTCACCAAGGTCAGCACGAGGAGGGCGCGCAGGCCCGCCCCGAGCAACCGGGCCGTGTTCGTAACCGAGTTGTTCATGATGGATCAACCGATCCCGGGGATGAGGGAGATGAGCAGGTCGATGATCTTGATGCCGATGAACGGGGCGATCAGGCCGCCGATGCCGTAGATCGTCAGGTTGCGCCGCAGCATCTTGTCCGCGCTCACCGGCCGGTACTGCACACCCCGCAGGGACAGCGGCACCAGCGCGATGATGATCAGCGCGTTGAAGATGACCGCGGACAGGATCGCGGAGCTGGGCGAGGACAGGTGCATGATGTTGAGCTTGTCCAGGCCCGGATAGACCGCCGCGAACAGCGCCGGGATGATCGCGAAGTACTTCGCGACGTCGTTGGCGATGGAGAACGTGGTCAGCGCACCGCGGGTGATCAGCAGCTGCTTGCCGATCTCGACGATCTCGATGAGCTTGGTCGGGTTCGAGTCGAGGTCGACCATGTTGCCGGCCTCCTTCGCGGCCGACGTACCCGTGTTCATCGCCACGCCGACGTCCGCCTGCGCGAGCGCCGGCGCGTCGTTCGTACCGTCGCCGGTCATCGCGACCAGCTTGCCGCCGGCCTGCTCCCGCTTGATGAGGGCCATCTTGTCCTCGGGGGTGGCCTCGGCGAGGAAGTCGTCGACGCCCGCCTCCTCGGCGATCGCCTTGGCGGTCAGCGGGTTGTCACCCGTGATCATGATCGTCTTGATGCCCATGCGGCGCAGTTCCTCGAACCGCTCCCGCATGCCGTCCTTGACGACATCCTTCAGGTGGATGACACCAAGCACACGGGCGCCCTCGGCGTCCTCGACCGCGACCAGCAGCGGAGTGCCGCCCGCCTCCGAGATGCGGTTCGCGAGGGTGTCCGCGTCCTCGGCGACGGTGCCGCCCCGCTCGCGGACCCAGGCGATGACCGAACCGGCCGCACCCTTGCGGATCTTCCGCCCGTCCACGTCCACACCCGACATCCGGGTCTGGGCGGTGAAGGCGATCCACTCGGCGTGCGCCAGCTCGCCCTGGTGCCGCTCGCGCAGCCCGTACCTCTCCTTGGCAAGGACGACGATGGAGCGGCCCTCGGGAGTCTCGTCGGCCAGCGACGACAACTGGGCCGCGTCGGCCACCTCGGCCTCGGTGGCCCCGCGCACCGGCAGGAACTCGGAGGCCTGGCGGTTGCCCAGGGTGATGGTGCCGGTCTTGTCGAGCAGCAGCGTGGAGACGTCACCCGCGGCCTCGACCGCACGCCCGGACATCGCGAGCACGTTGCGCTGCACCAGCCGGTCCATGCCCGCGATACCGATCGCGGAGAGCAGCGCGCCGATCGTCGTCGGGATCAGACAGACAAGCAGGGCGACCAGCACGACCATCGTCAGGTGGGTGCCCGCGTAGTCCGCGAACGGCGGCAGAGTGGCGACGGCCAGCAGGAAGACGATCGTCAGCGAGGCGAGCAGGATGTTCAGCGCGATCTCGTTCGGCGTCTTCTGCCGGGCCGCGCCCTCGACCAGGGCGATCATCCGGTCGATAAAGGTCTCGCCCGGCTTCGTCGTGATCTTGATGACGATACGGTCTGACAACACCTTGGTACCGCCCGTGACCGCGGACCGGTCACCGCCGGACTCCCGGATGACCGGAGCCGACTCACCCGTGATCGCCGACTCGTCGACCGACGCGACGCCCTCGATGACGTCACCGTCACCGGGGATGATGTCGCCGGCCTCGCAGACCACCAGATCACCGATCCTCAGCTCGGTGCCGGGCACCTGCTCCTCGGTGTCGCCGACCAGTCGCCGGGCCACGGTGTCGGTCTTGGCCTTGCGCAGGGTTTCGGCCTGGGCCTTGCCGCGGCCCTCGGCGACCGCTTCCGCCAGGTTGGCGAAGATCACGGTCAGCCACAGCCAGGCGCTGATGGTCCA
Organism: Streptomyces sp. NPDC111744; assembly: GCF_055634995.1. Taxonomy (NCBI): domain Bacteria; kingdom Bacillati; phylum Actinomycetota; class Actinomycetes; order Kitasatosporales; family Streptomycetaceae; genus Streptomyces; species Streptomyces sp. NPDC111744. Next base: position 27,867 of record NZ_JBVKCG010000015.1, on the reverse strand, counting down.
GCCGAACCAGTCGCCCGGGTCCTTGAAGGAGAAGACCGTGGTCAGGATCGAGCCGACCCACACCACGAACATCACGGGCGACTTGATCATGACCCGCGGGTCGAGCTTGCGGCAGGCCTCGGGGAGGGACCTGATCAGCTGCCTGGCGTCGAACAGGCCCGCGCCGACGCGGCCTTCGGCGGGCTTGTGCCCGGTCGGCGCGTCCTGGTGGGGCGCAAGGGTGGGTGTGGACATGGTGTCCTCGTGGGCTTCCGTTCGAGTGGTCATGACGCCAGCCCCTCGGCCAGCGGTCCCAGCGCCAGCGCCGGGAAGTAGGTCAGACCGGTGATGATCAGGATCGCGCCGACCAGCAGACCGGTGAACAGGGGCTTCTCGGTGCGCAGGGTGCCGGCCGTGGCCGGGACCGGCTTCTGCTCGGCGAGCGAGCCTGCCAGCGCGAGCACGAACACCATCGGCAGGAAGCGGCCGAACAGCATCGCGAGTCCGGTCATGGTGTTGTACCAGTCGGTGTTCGCGTTCAGGCCGGCGAAGGCCGAGCCGTTGTTGTTGGCCGCCGAGGTGAAGGCGTACAGCACCTCGGAGAAGCCGTGCGCCCCGGAGTTGAGCATGGAGTGCGGCGGGGTCGGCAGGGCCATGGAGGCCGCGGCGAACACGAGCGCCAGCGCCGGGGTGATCAGGATGTAGATCGCCGACAGCTTGATCTCACGGGAGCCGATCTTCTTGCCCAGGTACTCGGGCGTGCGGCCGACCATCAGACCGGCGATGAACACCGCGATGACCGCCATGATCAGGATGCCGTAGAGGCCGGAGCCGGTACCACCGGGCGCGATCTCGCCCAGCATCATGCTGAGCAGGGTGATACCGCCGCCCAGGCCGGTGAACGAGGAATGGAAGGAGTCCACCGCGCCGGTCGAGGTCAGGGTGGTCGACACCGCGAAGATCGACGAGGAGCCGACGCCGAAGCGGACCTCCTTGCCCTCGTACGCCCCGCCCGCGAGCTGGAGCGCAGGGCCGTGGTGGGCGAACTCGGTCCACATCATCAGTGCGGTGAAGCCGACCCAGATGGTGCCCATGGTGGCCAGGATCGCGTAACCCTGCCGGACCGAGCCGACCATCACGCCGAAGGTGCGGGTCAGCGCGAACGGGATCAGCAGGATCAGGAAGATCTCGAAGAGGTTGGTGAAGGGCGTCGGGTTCTCGAAGGGGTGGGCGGAGTTGGCGTTGAAGTAACCGCCACCGTTGGTGCCCAGCTCCTTGATGGCCTCCTGGGAGGCGACCGCACCGCCGTTCCACTGCTGCGAGCCGCCCATGAACTGACCGACCGCGTGGATGCCGGAGAAGTTCTGGATGGCACCGCAGGCGACCAGGATGACCGCGGCGACCGCGGCGAACGGCACCAGGATGCGGACGGTGCCGCGCACCAGGTCGGACCAGAAGTTGCCGATCTCACCGGTACGCGACCGGGCGAAACCGCGCACCAGAGCCACCGCAACCGCGATGCCGACGGCCGCGGAGACGAAGTTCTGCACGGCCAGACCGGCGGTCTGCACGACGTGCCCCATGGTCTGCTCGCCGTAGTACGACTGCCAGTTCGTGTTGGTCACGAAGGAGACGGCCGTGTTGAACGACTGCGCCGGGTTGACCGAGTCGAAACCGAGCGAACCGGGCAGGATGCCCTGGAGCCGCTGCAGCAGATAGAGGAAGAGGACGCCGACCAGGGAGAAGGCGAGGACCCCGCGCAGATAGGCGGGCCAGCGCATCTCGGTGTCGGGGTTGGCGCCGATGCCCTTGTAGATCCACTTCTCGACGCGCCAGTGCTTGTCGGAGGAGTAGACCCTGGCCATGTAGTTGCCGAAGGGGACGTAGCAGAGCGCCAGCGCGCCTATGAGCGCGACGAGCTGGAGCACGGCGGCAGTTACGGGACCCATGGCTGCCTCAGAACCTCTCCGGGAAGATCAGGGCGAGGACGAGATAGCCCAGCAGGGCGACGGCCACGACGAGGCCGACGATGTTCTCGGCGGTCACAGCTTGGTCACCCCTTTGGCGACGAGGGCCACCAGCGCGAAACCCGCGAGCACGGTGACGACGAAGGCCAGATCGGCCATCGTGAACTCCTGGATGAGGTTCGGAACGGACTCGGACTGTTAGAGGAAAGCCTCTTTCTGGCCGGATTCAGCCGCCGTTGACGGGTCCCTTACGGCGGTGTTCACGCCTTTGACGGGTCTCTTACGCCCGCTCGACCGAGCCGCGACCGGAAGCCGCCGTTCGGCCTCAGAAGACCCCTGAACAGGGGGAACGCGGGCCTCAGGCGCAACGGACGCGTCAGGGCAGGCCTCAGGCCAGGCGGAACCGCAGCCGCCTGCTCCTCCTGATCGACTGCGGATCTGGGACGTTCACCTGGTGGCGCGGCACTGTCTGGACCGCGCTCGCCCTGCTCCTCTTCGCCGTCCTCTGCCCCGCCAGGGTCCGCGCCGGCGACGGCTGGCTCACTCCCGTCGGCTGCTGCGCACCCGCGGGGTCCGTTGGTGTGGGCGAACTCGTCGACGATCGCCACCTGCGGGCGGCGCGCCAGCACGGCGGCGAGATCCATCTCCTCGAACGCGCCGCCCCGGTAGGGACGGCTCAGCCGCGGCACGACGGCCAGTCCGTCGGACATGGCCTCGGTCCGGGGGCGCCCATGGCACTCCGCGAACCCCACCACCACGTCCGCGCCCCGGGACGCGCGGCGCCGTGCCTCGTCGAGCATGCGGTAGGTCTTGCCGACCCCGGGGGCGGCCCCGAGGCAGACCTTCAGTCGTCCGCGCGGTACATCGTTCATCGCCTCAAAGAGAAGCGCTCCGCCAGGCCCGCAGTCGGCGTCTTGACGCGTCTCTGGCGCCGCTGACGAGGACGTTGACACTGTCTTGACGGCTGCACTCCGGGATACGGTGGAGGCGGTGTGCCGGGAAGTCTGGTCGGCGGGGAGTCAGGGTGGCTCCCGTACAGCCCCAGGGGGACGGCATGCGCAGCGTGGGTACGGTTCTTTCACTCGTGGTACTGGCCACGGTGGTGGCGACCTTCGCCCGTCGCTGGCGGATTCCCGCCCCCTCCCTCCTCGTGGTCGCGGGCCTCGCCGTGGCCCTGCTGCCGGGCACTCCGACGATCCAGATCAGCCCGGACGTCATCGGGCTCGTCGTCCTCCCGCCACTGCTCTACGCCAGCGCGGAGGAACTCTCCTGGCGCGAGCTGCGCGCGGTGTGGAAGCCGGTCGGGGTGCTCGCGGTCGGCCTGGTGCTGGCCTCCGCCGCGGCCGTCGGCGTGGTCGCCTCCGTGGTCACCCCGCTGTCCTGGCAGATGGCACTGGTGCTCGGCGCGATCCTGGCCAGCACCGACCCGGTCGCGGTGACCGCCCTGGGGCGCCGGCTGGCGCTGCCGCCGAAGGTGCAGGTGCTGGTCCAGGCGGAGAGCCTCTTCAACGACGCGACCTCCCTGGTCCTCTACCGGGTCGCGGTGAGCGTCGCGGTCGCCTCGGCGGCGGCGAACTGGGGGGCGGCGGGCGGCGAGTTCCTGCTGCTGGCGGGCGGCGGCACGCTGATCGGCGCGGTCGTGGCCGGTGTCGTCGCGCTGATCCGGCGGCGCACCGAGGACCCGGTCCTGGAGACGGTGATCTCGCTGGTCACGCCGTACGCGGCCTATGTCCTCGCGGAGGCAGCCCACACCTCCGGCGTGACCTCGGTGGTCGTGGCGGGCGTGGTCCTCGGCGGCCGCGGCGACCGGCTCACCAACGCCCGCATCAGGCTCCAGCTGCACGCCGTCTACGGCACGGTGGTCTTCCTGCTGGAGAGCGTGGTGTTCAGCCTGATCGGGCTGGCGCTGCCCGCCCAGGTGCAGGCGCTGTCCGAGGGGGACCGGGCGTGGCCGCTGTACGCGCTGGCGGTCGCCGGCACGCTGATCGCGGTACGGCTGCTGTGGCTGGCGCCGCTGTCGGCGGTGGTGCAGCGCAAGGGCGGCATACAGCGGCCGAACTGGCGGGTGCCGGTGGTGCTGACCTGGGCCGGCACCCGGGGTGTGGTGCCGCTGGCGGCCGCGCTGTCGATCCCGGTGACGGCCAAGGACGGCTCGGCCCTCACCGAGCGCCCACTGGTCCTGGTCCTGACCACCTCGGTCGTGGTCGTCACCCTGGTCGTGCAGGGCTTCAGCCTGGCCTCCGTCGTACGCCGCTCCGGCATCGCCCTTGAGCCCGATCACACCGAGCGCGAGGAGGCCGCCGCCCGCTGCCGGCTGGCGGACGCGGGCATCCGGCGCCTGGAGGAGCTGTCCGAGCTGGAGGCGGTCCCTGAGGTGGTCATCGACCGGCTCCGGCGCGGTCTTCACGCCCGCCTCGACGACGCCCGGGACCGCCTCGCCGACAGCACGGCGGAGTCCGCCGACCTGGTCTACCGGCAGCTGCGCCGCGATCTGATCGCGGTGGAGGCGGCGGAGCTGCGGCGGCTGTACGACGAGCACACGATCAGCGACACGACCCGAAGACGGCTTCAGCGGTCCCTGGACCTGGAGGAGGCGAGGCTGGCGGACGTCTGAGGGGCCACCCGACAGGCTGCCGGCCGGGGGCGCGCCGCGGGCCGCGGTGGGGCTCGCGGGGGCACGGGCGGTGCGCCAGGCGATCATACGGTCTGGGTGCACCAGCAGCGGCCCTGCTCGCCGAGGCCGGCCCGCCACAGCGTCGAGATCTCGCTCGCCCTGCACACCGTCCAGGACCCCGCCGGCCGTGCACCCCGGCCACCGGCCACCGGCAGTAAGGCTCGCCGTTCAGCGGAACTCCGCCAGCCGGAGCCGCAGCCCGGTCAGGGCCACCGCCAGCAGCAACAGTCCGCAGGCCCAAGGCAGTTGACCGGTCAGCTCGGCTCGGCCGGCCGCCACCGACCCGGGCTCCCGCGACACCACGCGGCTCCCGCTCTACGCCCACGAGGGCGGCCCGGCCGCCGAGGGCGCGGCGCATGTGGTGCGGCTCTGCGACCCGGCCGTCGAGATCGTCAACGGCGCCTACTACGACCGTGACGCGGGCATCGAACCGGCCCCGGCGGCGACGGACGACCGCACGGTCAGGCGGCTCAACAGGCTCGCCGACCTGCTCGTCGGCCGCAGCGCTTGAACGCCCCATCACGGAACGGAGTTGACGCACATGTCCAAGCGAGCCCGCAAGAAGAGGGCCCGTCGCAGGAAGAAGGCCGACCACGGCACCAGGGCCGGTCAGCGCCAGGGCCTGTCTGACAAATCCCGTCGTCGCCCGGAGGGCGGCCTCGCGGCGTCAGGTGCGTGCGTGCTCTCGGCATGCCGGGCGTAGGCCCTCGTACTGGACGTACCTGGGTCTGCGCCCGGTGCGGCGAAAGTGCTTGCATGGCGTCGCGAAGCACACAATTGTCAGACAGGCCCTGGCACCACCGACGGTACGGCCGGGGACAGGGAAACACCCCCTGCCCCGGCCTCCGTGCGTCAGGCCCCGCCCACAGCCTCACGGGATAACGCTCGGTGTCCGGCCCCGGCCATCCCGGGCCGCCGCCCCCCGTACAGCCGAGCGCCCTGTTCCAGCCTTCAGGCCACCTCTTCTTGATGCTCCACCACCGCCTGCCGTGCAATTCTTAACGCGAGCTTGACGCCCTCGGACCGCCGATCCATGGGCCCACGCGTCACTCTCTGCATACGCTGGTGCCGCCGTCCGCGTGATGGCCGGAATCGAACCACCCCGCACTCAGCGCGCCGGACACCAGGAGCCCGACCGATGGCCACAACCGAACATCCCCCTCCCAGTCGCCTGCGCGCCTGGATGCTGGAGGGGCTGTCCGACATGGGCAAGAGCGGCGGCCACACCGGGCCCCACGCGCAGCCCGAGCCCGCGCACAAGGGCCAGCGCTGGTGGCGGGTGATGTGCCTGACCGGTGTCGACTACTTCTCCACCCTCGGCTACCAGCCCGGCATCGCGGCCCTCGCGGCCGGTCTGCTGTCCCCGATCGCGACCATCGTGCTGGTCATCGTCACCCTGGCCGGCGCCCTGCCGGTCTACCGGCGCGTCGCCGAGGAGAGCCCGCACGGCGAGGGCTCCATCGCGATGCTGGAGCGGCTGCTCTCCTTCTGGCAGGGCAAGCTCTTCGTGCTGACCCTGCTGGGCTTCGCCGCCACCGACTTCCTCATCACCATCACCCTGTCGGCCGCCGACGCCTCCACCCACCTGGTGGAGAACCCGCATCTGACGGACTTCCTCCAGGGCAAGCAGATGTTGATCACGCTGATCCTGGTGGCGCTGCTCGGCGCGGTCTTCCTCAAGGGCTTCCTGGAGGCCATCGGCGTCGCGGTTGCCCTGGTAGGCATCTACCTCGCGCTCAACGTCGTGGTCGTGATCGTCGGCCTCTACCACGTCGTCACCGCGGGCCATGTCATCACCGACTGGACCAGCGCCCTCACCACGGAACACGGCAACGTCTTCGTCATGATCGGCGTGGCCCTGATCGTCTTCCCCAAGCTGGCGCTCGGCCTGTCCGGCTTCGAGACCGGCGTCGCCGTCATGCCGCACGTCCAGGGCGACCCCGGCGACACCGAGGAGCGGCCCACCGGCCGGATCCGGGACACCAAGAAGCTGCTCACCACGGCCGCCCTGATCATGAGCATCTTTCTGATCGCGACCAGCTTCATCACCACGCTGCTGATCCCGGAGAACGAGTTCAAGGCCGGTGGCAGCGCCAACGGCCGTGCGCTCGCCTACCTGGCGCACGAATACCTCGGCAACGCCTTCGGCACGGTCTACGACGTCTCGACCATCGCCATCCTGTGGTTCGCCGGCGCCTCCGCGATGGCCGGCCTGCTCAACCTGATGCCCCGCTACCTGCCCCGCTACGGCATGGCACCGCACTGGGCGCGCGCGGTGCGCCCCATGGTCATCGTCTTCACCCTGATCGCCTTCCTGGTCACCTGGATCTTCGACGCCAGCGTCGACGCGCAGGGCGGCGCCTACGCCACCGGTGTGCTGGTGCTGATCAGCTCCGCCGCCGTCGCGGTGACCATCGCCGCCCGCAAGGCCGGCCAGCAGAAGTGGGCTGTCGGCTTCGGGATCATCTCGGCGGTCTTCCTCTACACGACCGTCGTGAACGTCATCGAGCGACCCGACGGTGTGAAGATCGGTGCCTGCTTCATCGTCGGCATCATCCTCGTCTCGCTGCTGTCGCGCCTTGCCCGCGCCTTCGAGCTGCGTGTGACGAGCGTGACCCTCGACGACATGGCGGAACGATTCATCCGCGATATGGCCAGCCGCAAGATGCGGTTCATCGCCAACGAGCCGGACCGGCGCGACAAGGCCGAGTACCGCGACAAGATCGAACAGATCCGGGCCGACAACGACATGCCCGAACAGGAGGACTTCGTCTTCGTCGAGGTCACGGTCACCGACCCCTCCGAGTTCGAGGCGAGCCTGACCGTCCGCGGCGAGGTCCTGCACAACCGCTACCGCGTCCTGACCCTGGAGTCGGCGTCCATCCCCAACGCCCTGGCCGCCCTTCTGCTGCACGTCCGCGACGAGACCGCCGGCATCCCGCACATCTACTTCGAGTGGACCGAGGGCAACCCGTTCGCCAACTTCCTGCGCTTCTTCCTCTTCGGCCAGGGCGAGGTCGCCCCGGTCACCCGGGAGGTACTGCGCGAGGCGGAACCGGACCGCTCGCGACGGCCCCGCGTCCACACGGGCTGAGCGGCCACTCCGGAACGGACCACGGCGTAAGAACCCCGTCAATAACCGCTCCGTCCGCATAAGAACCCCGTCAGCCGCCGTTCCCTGGCGCCCGCCGGCCCCTACCGTCGGCCTCATGGAGGACAGAAGACGCAGGGGCCGGGCAACCGGCGACCGCACCTGGCGCGGCAGCGCACGCCTGGCGGTCGGGTGTGCCCTCGGCTTCGGCGGCCTGACGTTCCTGGTGGACTGGGACGCGGGCACCCTCACCCCGGTCCGCGCGCTGCTCTGGGTCACCCTGTCGGCCGCCATCCTCACCGTGCTGCTACCCGCCCGGGTCACGGCGGGCCCCGGCTGGCTGGCCGTACGCGGGCCCCTCCGCCGCCGTACCGTCCGTACCGACTCGCTCGTCTACGTCGGCCAGTACGGTGACATCTCCGCCCATCTGGTCCTGTGCGACACCGCCGGCCACCGGCTGGAGCTCGACCCGAACGTCCTGCACGCCAATCCGCTGCTCTGGCACGAACTGGACACCGGCGTGCGCCGCTCCCTGGCCCGCGGGACCCTGCGCCGGGGCACCGAGGTACTCGCCCAGCTCGGCCACGAGATCGACGACACCAACGCACAAGCGGTCCTTAAGGCATCCGGCCTCACCTGACCACGACGGACGCTGCCACATCCGACCGACATCCCACCCGGGCCGAAGTCCTCGGCAGATCAACTGCGGCGGACGTCCTGTCCGCACGCCCCGTTATCGTGACCACATGCAGTCCTACACGATCGGCCAGGCGGCACGGCTGCTCGGCGTCAGCCCGGACACCGCCCGCCGCTGGGCCGACGCCGGCCGGATGACCACCCATCGCGACGAGGGTGGCCGGCGGCTCATCGACGGCACGGACCTCGCCGCGTTCTCCGTCGAACTGGCCAGGGCCGGCACCGTCGAGGAGGACGCCTCCTACACCTCGGTCCGCAACGCCTTCCCCGGCATCGTCACCGCGATCAAGCTCGGCGACGTCGCCGCCCAGGTCGAGATCCAGGCCGGCCCGCACCGCCTGGTCTCCCTGCTGACCCGCGAGGCTGTCGAGGAACTGGGCCTGGAGGTCGGCATGGAGGCCACCGCCCGGGTGAAGTCGACGAACGTGCACATCGATCGCGTCTGACGCGGGCAGCGAAAGTGCTCCACCCGCTGCATCCGGTAGTGCACGGTGTTGACGTGCAGATGCAGCGCCTCGGCGGTCCGCGCCCAGGAGCCGTCGCAGGCCAGGAAGGTCTTCAGGCTGCTCAACAGCGCGGCGGAGGCGGCCCGTTCGCCGGTGAGCAGCGGGCCGAGGACGATCCGGCTGTAGCCCGCGCGGACGTCGGCCGGCACTCCGGTGAGCAACGCCGCCAGGCTGGTGAGCGCGGTGGCGCTCACCCCCGGCGGTCACGAGGAGATTCTGCACATCGCGAGCTACGGACTCGACCAGTGTGTCGATCGTGCGCCGTGCGCAGTCGGATCCGATCGTGGCCCAGGCGCCGGACGGCTGGCTGGTCGGCGAGGGCGCGGCTCTGGCGATGATCGCGACGGGTCCGCCGGGCGGCCATATCGCCGACGCCAAGGCCGCCGTGCTCCGACGGGAGCTTCGATCTGGCCGTCGGCACGGCCGAGTTCGGCAACGGCACCACGACCGTGCACAAGCAGATCGCGGCCGGCGAACTCGCCACCACCGTCGACCGGATCACGATCCGCCACTCCGACACCGATGTCGTACGGCATGACACGGGCGCGTTCGCCTCCACCGGCACCGTGGTGGCGCGCAAGGCCACCCTGCGCGCCTCCCGCCCCCTGACCGACCTGCTCCTGGACTTCACCGCGGCCCAGCTGCGCGTCCCGCGTGCCGACTGCCGACTCGCGCAGGAGGCCGTCCTGCATCCGGGCGGGCGGCTCCCCCTCAAGGAGCTGTACGTCGCCGCCCGTGCGGTCGGCGTCGAGCTCAGTGCCGACGGCCACTTCGGCGGCACCCCGCGCTCGGTCGCCTTCAACGCGCAGTGGTTCCGGGTGGCCGTCGACCCCGGCACGGGCGAGATCCGCATCCTGCGCGGTGCGCACGCGGCCGACGCGGGCAAGGTGATGAACCCGATGCCGTGCACGGGCCAGGCGGAGGGCGGGTCGCGCAGGCGCTCGGAGCCACGCTCTTCGAGAACGTACGGCTGGACGCGCGCGGTCAGGTCGAGACGGCGGTCTTCCGCCGCTACCGGCTCCCGCAGTACGCGGACATCCCGCGTACCGAGGTGCACTTCATGGAGACCGCCGACGCCATCGGGCCGCTGGGCGCCAAGTCGATGAGCGAGAGCCCGTTCAACCCGGTCGCCCCGGCGCTGGCCAACGCGCTGCGGGACGCGACCGGCGTGCGGTTCACGGAGCTGCCGCTGACGCGCGACCGGGTGTGGCGGGCACTGGATGCCAGCCGCCGTACGCCCCGTCCACCCGTATCCCGGTGATGCCGCTGATGTGCCGGGCCCCGCAGCGGTCCTGCGGCAGGACCAGTTGCGGGCCGGCCAGGTCCAGCGGGGTGTCGTCGATGCTGACGGCGAGCAGAACGGGGGCGTGAGCGAAATCCGGGTCGATCTCCGCCCAGGAGAGCAGCGCGTGGTGTCCGTCGGCGCCGGTGACCGCGATCAGGAAGCGCAGGCGGTCCTTGCGCCGGGCGGGGTCGAACCCCGGGCCCGCGTCGCTGAGGACGTCGTACAGCAGGGGTCCGGTGAAGCGGTGGTGCTGAACGCCGCTGGTGGCGCACTCGAAGCTGACCCGCACCCGGTGCTGGGGCCGGCGCAGGAGGTCGGGCACGGTGAGCCGGGCCGGCCGTGCCAGGTCCCCGGTGAGGTCGAGTGCGGCGAGCGTCATGTGCGGCCACCTCCTGGATGACGCTACCCACGGCACACCTCCGTACAAACGCACATGCCAGGATCAAGTCATAAGTGTGCAGCTCATGCGATGTGACAGAAGACTTACGCCTGGCACATGCGGCAGTATCATCTGCTGGCGGCTGATAGACAGGTCGCAGCAGGGCGCGACAGCTTTTCCATCTGGATTCAGAGGAGTTCACTCGTGATGACCCGTTCCGCGCGCCGGACCCGGCGGACGCTCCAGCTGGCCGGTGCCTCGGTCGCGGCCCTGCTGACCCTGGGCGCCTGCTCCTCCTCGAACGACGACTCCTCCGCGTCGACGAAGTCGGACACCTCGTCGTCGGCGTCGCCCAAGCTGTCGGGCTCGATCACCGTGTTCGCGGCGGCCTCCCTCAAGGAGAGCTTCACGACGCTGAAGGCGGACTTCGAGAAGGCGCACCCGGGCACGAAGGTCAACTTCAGCTTCGGCGGCAGTGACACCCTCGCCGCGCAGATCACCAGCGGGGCCCCCGCCGACGTCTTCGCCGCCGCGAGCGCCAAGACGATGGCGACCGTGACGGACAAGAAGGACACCGCCACCACGCCGGCCACCTTCGTCCGCAACCAGCTGGAGATCGCCACCCTGCCGGGCAACCCCGGCAAGGTCGCCTCGCTGAAGGACCTGACCAACTCGTCGCTGAAGGTGGTCCTCTGCGACAAGACGGTGCCGTGCGGGGCCGCGGCGCAGAAGGCCCTGGACGCCAGCAAGCTCAAGCTGACCCCGGTCTCCTACGAGGAGGACGTGAAGTCCGCCCTCAACAAGGTGGTCCTCAAGGAGGCCGACGCCGCGGTCGTCTACAAGACCGATGTGAAGGCCGCGGGTGACAAGGTGGAGGGCGTGGAGTTCCCCGAGTCCGCCGACGCCATCAACGACTATCCGATCGCCCTGCTGAAGAACGCCCCGAACCCGACGGTGGCCAAGGCGTTCATCGCGCTGGTGCAGTCCGCCGAGGGCCAGCAGGTCCTGAACGAGGCCGGGTTCCTCAAGCCGTGACGAAGGTCGACGAGCCGGGCGCCGGAGCCGTCACCGCCACGGGCGGCCCACGGCGCCGGCGCGTCCGGCCGGCGGTCCCGCTACCGCTCCTCCTCCCCGGAGCGGTAGCGCTGGCCTTCCTCCTCCTGCCCCTGCTCGCCCTGCTCCTGCGCGCTCCCTGGAGCAGCCTCCCGTCGCTGCTGACCAGCACGGAGGTGTGGCAGGCCCTTCGGCTCTCCCTGCTCAGCGCGACCGCGGCGACGGCCGTGAGCCTGGTCCTGGGGGTCCCCCTGGCCTGGCTGCTGGCCCGCACGGAGTTCCCCGGCCGAGGCTTCGTACGAGCACTGGTGACTCTCCCTCTGGTCCTCCCCCCGGTGGTCGGCGGTGTGGCGCTGCTCCTCGCCCTGGGCCGTAACGGGGTCGTCGGCCAGTGGCTGGACGACTGGTTCGGGATCACGCTCCCGTTCACGACGACCGCCGTGGTGATCGCCGAGTCCTTCGTGGCCATGCCCTTCCTGGTGATCAGCGTCGAGGGCACCCTGCGCGCCGCCGACCCGCGCTACGAGGAGGTGGCGACGACCCTGGGCGCCTCCCGCTTCACGGCGTTCCGCAGGGTCACGCTCCCCCTCATCGCCCCCGGCATCGCCGCCGGCTCGGTCCTGGCTTGGGCCCGCGCGCTCGGCGAGTTCGGCGCGACGATCACTTTCGCGGGCAACTTCCCAGGCCGCACCCAGACCATGCCGCTCGCCGTCTACCTGGCCCTCCAGAACGACCCCGACGCGGCGATCGCCCTCAGCCTGGTGCTGCTGGCGGTGTCGATCGCGGTGCTGGCGGGGTTGCGGGACCGTTGGATGACACCCTCATGACCAAGCCCGAGCCCACACAACCACCCCACACCCCATCCGCAGCGGCCGACGGCGCACGGCCCCCACTGGGGCCACCCGCACCTGACACCGATATCCGCACCGGTGGTGCGGGTGGGAATCACAACCCGGCCGAGGGCCGGGTACCCCCCGCCCACCCGCGGACCACCGACGGCCTCGATGCCCACCTCGTCGTCACCCGCCCCACCTTCCACCTCGACATCACTCTCACCGCCGCCCCCGGCGAGGTCGTCGCCCTCCTGGGCCCCAACGGCGCCGGCAAAACGACCGCCCTCCGCGCCCTCGCCGGCCTCACCCCCCTCACCGCCGGCCACCTCCACCTGGACGGCACGGAGTTGGACCGCACGCCCCCCGAATCCCGCCCGGTGGGCGTCGTCTTCCAGGACTACCTCCTCTTCCCTCACCTCACGGCCCTCGACAACGTCGCCTTCGGCCCCCGCTGCCAAGGCGCGACAAAGACCGAGGCCCGCGCCCAGGCAGCCGCGTGGCTGGACCGCATGGGTCTCGCGGAGCACACCGGCGCCAAACCCCGCCGCCTCTCCGGCGGCCAGGCCCAGCGCGTCGCACTGGCCCGAGCCCTGGCCACCCACCCCCGCCTGCTGCTCCTGGACGAACCCCTCGCCGCCCTCGACGCCCGCACCCGTCTGGACGTACGGTCCCAACTCCGTCGTCATCTGACCGGTTTCGAGGCCGTCGCGGTACTGGTCACCCACGACCCGCTGGACGCCATGGTGCTGGCCGACCGCCTGATCGTCATCGAGCAGGGCAGGATCGTCCAGGAGGGCACCCCCGCCGACATCGCCCGCCACCCGCGCACCGACTACATCGCGCACCTGGTCGGCCTCAACCTCTACCGCGGCCGGGCCGAGGGCCACCTGGTCAGGCTGGACACCGGCCCCGCCGTCGCCACCACGGAGGACCTCGCCGGTGACGTGTTCGTCGCGTTCCCGCCGAGCGCCGTCACCCTCTTCCGGGACCGCCCCACCGGCGCCAGCGCCCGCAACCTCTGGCGCTGCGAAATCGTCGGCCTGGAGATCCACGGCGACCAGATCCGCGCCGACCTGACCGGCGATCTCCCCCTCGCCGCCGACCTCACCACGGTGGCCGCCGCTGAACTGGACCTGCACCCCGGCGCCGCGGTCTGGGCGACGGTGAAGGCGGCACAGACCCACGCGTACCCGGCGTAGAACCGCACAGAACCGCACACGAGAGGCCCCGCCGAAGCGGGGCCTCTGTGCCGTACCCGTACCGCGGATCAGTCCTCGTACGCGTCCAGCGGCGGGCAGGAGCACACCAGGTTCCGGTCACCGAAGGCCTGGTCGATCCGGCGCACCGGCGGCCAGTACTTGTCGGCGGCGGACACCCCGACCGGGAAGACGGCCTGTTCACGGGTGTATGCGTGCTCCCACTCCCCGCCGAGCGCGGCGGCCGTGTGCGGAGCACCGCGCAGCGGGTTGTCGTCGCTGGGCCACTCCCCCGCCCCGACCTTGTCGATCTCCGCCCGGATGGCGATCATCGCCTCGCAGAAACGGTCCAGCTCACCGAGGTCCTCGGACTCGGTCGGCTCGATCATCAGCGTCCCGGCCACCGGGAAGGACATCGTCGGCGCGTGGAACCCGTAGTCGATGAGCCGCTTGGCGACATCGTCGACGCTCACCCCGGTCGCCTTGGTCAGCGGCCGCAGATCGATGATGCACTCGTGCGCGACCAGCCCGCCGGGCCCGGTGTAGAGCACGGGATAGTGCGGCTCCAGCCGCTTGGCGATGTAGTTGGCGCTGAGCACGGCAACCTGCGTGGCGCGCTTCAGCCCCTCGCCGCCCATGAGCCGGACGTACGCCCACGAGATCGGCAGGATCCCCGCGGAGCCCCACGGCGCGGCCGAGATCGGTCCGACACCGGTCTGCGGCCCGGCGGCCGGCTGGAGCGGGTGGTTCGGCAGGTACGGCGCCAGGTGGGCCCGTACGGCCACCGGACCGACGCCCGGCCCACCGCCGCCGTGCGGGATGCAGAAGGTCTTGTGCAGGTTGAGGTGGGAGACGTCGCCGCCGAAGTGCCCCGGCTTGGCGACCCCGACCAGGGCGTTGAGGTTGGCCCCGTCGACGTACACCTGGCCGCCGGCCTCGTGCACCTGCCCGCAGATGTCCGCGACATGCTCCTCGAACACGCCGTGCGTGGACGGGTATGTGATCATCAGCACGGCGAGCTGGTCGCGGTGCTGCTCGATCTTCGCCCGCAGGTCCTCGACATCGATCTCGCCGTCCTCGGCGGTCTTCACGACGACGACCTTCATCCCGGCCATGACGGCGCTGGCGGCGTTGGTGCCGTGCGCGGAGGAAGGGATCAGGCAGACGGTCCGCTGCGCATCGCCGTTGGCACGGTGGTAGGCGCGTACGGCGAGCAGCCCGGCCAGCTCACCCTGTGACCCGGCATTGGGCTGGAGCGACACCTTGTCGTAGCCGGTGACCTCGGCGAGCCGCTCCTCCAGCTCACGGATGAGCGTCAGATAGCCCTGCGCCTGCTCGGCGGGCGCGAAGGGGTGCAGCTGGCCGAACTCGGGCCAGGTGACCGGCTCCATCTCGGTCGTCGCGTTGAGCTTCATGGTGCAGGAGCCCAGCGGGATCATGCCCCGGTCCAGCGCGTAGTCCCGGTCGGCGAGCCGGCGCAGGTAGCGCAGCATCGCGGTCTCGGAACGGTGCTCGTGGAAGACGGGGTGGGCCAGGTAGCCGTCGCCGCGCAGCAGCGCCTCGGGCAGCGTGTCCTCGGCGACCGCGTCCAGCGTCTCGACGTCGCCCTCGACGCCGAACGCCGTCCATACGGCGCCCAGCTGGGCCCGCGTGGTGGTCTCGTCGCAGGCCATGGAGACGTGGTCCGCGTCCACGAGCCGCAGGTTGACACCGCTCTGCCGGGCGGCGGCGACGACCTCGGCGGCCTTGCCGGGCACGCGCGCGGTGAGAGTGTCGAAGTAGGCGCCGTGCACGATCTCGACCCCGCCGGCCCTGAGCCCCGCGGCCAGGATCGTGGCGTAGCGGTGGGTTCGCCGGGCGATGGCCCGCAGCCCCTCGGGCCCGTGGTAGACGGCGTACATGCCGGCCATCACGGCGAGCAGCACCTGCGCGGTGCAGATGTTGCTGGTGGCCTTCTCACGGCGGATGTGCTGTTCGCGCGTCTGCAGCGCGAGCCGGTAGGCCTTGTGCCCGTCGGCGTCCACGGACACGCCCACGAGCCGCCCGGGCAGGCTGCGCGCGAACTTCTCCCGCACCGCCATGTAGCCCGCGTGCGGCCCGCCGAAGCCCATCGGCACACCGAACCGCTGGGTCGTACCGACGGCGATGTCGGCGCCCAGCTCACCCGGCGAGGTCAGCAGCGTCAGCGCGAGCAGGTCGGCGGCGACGGTGACGAGCGCGCCCAGCCCGTGCGCCTGCTCGACGAGCGGCTTGATGTCGCGTACGGCACCGGAAGCACCGGGGTACTGGACGAGCACCCCGTTGATCTCACGCGAGGCGAGGTCCGCCGGAATCCCGTCGCTGAGGTCCGCGACGACGACCTCGACCCCCGTCGGTTCGGCCCGCGTCCGGATCACGGCGACGGTCTGCGGCAGCGCGTCCGCGTCGATGACGAAGACGCCCTTCTTGTTCTTGCCCATGCGCAGCGACAGAGCCATGGCCTCGGCGGCGGCCGTGCCCTCGTCGAGCAGCGAGGCACCGGAGGTGGGCAGCCCGGTGAGGTCGGCGACCATGGTCTGGAAGTTCAGCAGCGCTTCCAGCCGGCCCTGGGAGATCTCCGGCTGATACGGGGTGTAAGCCGTGTACCAGGCAGGGTTCTCCATCACGTTGCGCAGGATGACGGGCGGCGTGAAGGTGCCGTAGTAGCCGAGCCCGATCATCGAGTCGAGCACCTGGTTCCGGTCCGCCAGCGACCGCAGTTCGGCCAGCACCTCGGCCTCGGTGCGCGCACCCGGCAGTTCCAGGGTGTCGGCGTTCTTGATCACGTCCGGCACGGCGGCAGCGGTCAGCTCGTCGAGCGAGCCGTACCCGACCTGGGCGAGCATCTTGGCCCGGGCCCCGTGATCGGGCCCGATATGGCGCTGCTCGAACGGGATTCCCTGTTCAAGCTCGGAGAGCGGAACACGCTGGGCGGTCATTGCGGAGGCCTCCTGGTCTGACGCGACCTTCGAGGGGTACCCAGGCGGGCACCCCGACGGCCTCCCCCTCTGTCATCTCAACCTGAGAGCTTCGCCGGACGCCCAGGGGATCCGGCTTTCACCGTCGGTGAGAGCGGACGCCGTCGACGCCCGCCCTGCTTTCCAGAGTGACCTCGTCCGTGCGGTACGTGAGCCTGAGAGATTCCGGGGAGGATTTGCTCCTTCGGCGCCTCCGGTCTGCCCGGAGGACTCTCCCGCACGGGGTCAGCAGCCGCTTGCCAGCCTACCAGCGAGGGCAACGCACGGACCTTCGAGTGGCCGCCTCCTTCAATGTGCTCTTTTGTAGTGCTTACGGATGAGTTGCGACCAAGTGGAGGGCCCGTGCAGACCGACATTGATCCGCGCAACCTGATCGGCCGCAAGGCGTTCGACTGCCACGGCACGAAGATCGGCACGATCGACGAGGTCTACCTCGACGACGCGACCGGTGTGCCGGAGTGGGCGGCCATACGCACCGGCCTGTTCTCCCGGGACGCCTTCGTGCCCCTGGAGCCCAGCGAGCTGGTCGAGGGCACCCTCCAGGTCCCCTTCGACCGCGCCCTGATCAAAGATGCCCCCGACTTCGGCGTGGGCCGCCACCTCTCCCCGGAGCAGGAACTTCAGCTCTATCACCACTACGGCCTGGACATGACCGCCCCACCCGCCGACCACCCGGACCACGACTTCGGCAAACTGGCGGGAACCGAGGACGCGGGCGCGTAGACGGCGCGCGCGCCTCTCCAGCCGCGGGCAGTCGTGCCGCTGGGGCGGCACGGGTGGACGCTGGGGATGCCCCCTCTGGGGGAGGCGTCCTGCGAGCGCCGGTAAGCGACCCCCACCTCCGCCCAGCCCTCACCCCGGGTCACGCACCAACCCCGTCCACTGGAATCTCCGGCACCAACGGCAACGGATCCACCGGCTCCAGCTCAGGATCCTCCACCCGGAACGTCCGCACCCGCCCCGGCTCCACCGACCCCGGCGTCTCGAACCGAACCGTCACCCTCCCCAGCCCACTCCCCTGCACCCACCCGTGTCCGTACTCGGCATGCCGGACGTCGTGCCCCGAAGGCCATCTCCGCTCTACGACCACCTCCTGCTCGGCGACCGGCTCGGCCGCGTCCTCCTCCGCCAGGACCTCTGCCGCCTCCCCCGCCGCCTGCGCGAACAGATCCTCCTGTGTGAAGTCGGCCAGCCCCGTCACCCCCACCCCCAGCAACCGCACACCCCCCGTCGTGTCCACCGAGTCCAGCAACCGCGCGGCCGCCTCCCGCACCACCGCCGGATCGTCGGTCGGCCCCCTGAGCGTCTCCGACCGGGTGAGCGTCGAGAAGTCGTACCGCCGTACCTTCAGCACGATGGTCCGCCCCGACAGCCCGGCCCCCCGGAGCCTGCGCACACACCGGTCGGCCAGCCGCTGCACCTCCATCCCCACCCGCAGCCGGTCATGGATGTCCACGTCGTACGTGTCCTCGACGGATACCGACTTGGCCTCCCGCTCGGCGACCACCGGCCGTTCGTCGTGCGCCAGTGCCATCGCGTGCAGCGCATGCCCATGGGCCTTGCCCAGCAGCCGTACCAGCTCGTCCTCCCCCGCCTCGGCGATCTCGTCGACCGTGGTGATCCCGGCCCGCCGCAGATGGTCCCCCGTCGCCGGCCCCACGCCCGGCAGGGTCCGCACCGACATCGGCCCGAGCATCGCCCGCTCCGTGCCCGGCTCGATCAGCACCAGCCCGTCCGGCTTGGCCTGCTCGGAGGCGATCTTCGCGAGCATCTTGGAGGCGGCGAGCCCGACCGACCCGGAGAGCCCCGTGGCCGCCCGTATGTCCGCGCGCAGCTTCTCCCCCACCAGCCGCGCCGACACCGCGTCCCAGGCCACCTCACCCGCCTCCAGGTCGACGAACGCCTCGTCCAGGCTCAACGGCTCCACCAGCGGCGACAGCTCGTGCAGCAGCGCCATCACCTGCTCGCTGATCGACCGGTACAACCCGAAGCGCGGCACGAGATACGCGGCGTTCGGCGCCAGCCTGCGCGCCTGTGCCATCGGCATCGCGGAGTGCACCCCGAACACCCGTGCCTCGTACGAGGCGGTGGCCACCACCCCGCGCGGTCCGAGCCCGCCCACGACCACGGCCTTCCCGCGCAGACTCGGCTTGGATGCCTGCTCCACCGAGGCGTAGAAGGCATCCATGTCGAGATGCAGGATCGTGGGCGCGTTTCTCACATCTCCGATGCTGCACCACGCCACTGACAATGCCCCGGCACGGTTCCGTGCCGGGGCATCACAACAGGCTCAAGGGGCTGAAGGGTGCGGTCCGGGGCGTCAGACCGCGCGGTTGCGACGCCGCGCCAGCTCGTCGGCGGGGTTGGGCCCGACCAGGGTCTCGCCGGTGTCGACACGCTCGCCGTGCAGCTGGGAGAGCGCGCTTTCCACGTCCCGCCAGACCACGCCGACCGCGATCCCGAAGATGCCCTGGCCGCCCTGGAGCAGGGCGTGGACCTCATCGGGCGAGGTGCACTCGTAGACCGTGGCGCCGTCGCTCATGAGGGTCATGCGCTCCAGGTCGCAGAAACCGCGTTCTCTGAGATGGTGCACGGCGGTGCGGATGTTCTGAAGGGACACCCCGGTGTCCAGGAACCGCTTGACGATCTTCAGAACGACGACGTCCCGGAAGCTGTACAGGCGCTGGGTGCCCGACCCGTAGGCGGGCCGCACGCTGGGCTCGACCAGGCCGGTGCGGGCCCAGTAGTCGAGTTGCCGGTAGGTGATGCCGGCCGCCGCACAGGCCGTGGGCCCCCGGTAGCCGATCTCCTCGGTCGTCATGGACGCCGCCCCTCCGCCGCTCGGCACTGCCGTCGGCCGCTGCGGAGCGTGACCGGCAGTGCTGCCGTGAAGCGAGTACGGACCGCTCTCCCCGAGACGGCGTCCCGGGGCACCCCCAGCCGTACCGTCGCCGCTGCTTCTCACGCCGACCTCCGTCCTTGACCTGCCTTCTCGACGGTAGGCAGTCACCAGGGGTGCGTCAACGATCGCCACACTCGGCACGCCGAGTGATAATCACCCTAGGAGTGGTTTCCCGTGCCCCACCGCGGGGAAAGGCTAGCCGAATGCTCTGGCGGTAAAGCGTAGGACGCTCTCAGTGGCCGCTGGCAATTGCCCATGAGTTTCGGCTGTGACCAGCCGTGAACCGGCCCGTCACCGACCTCTTGGGTGACGGGCCGCTCCGGTCTGTCACTGGCTGCTGGTGCCGAAGTCCTCGGGCGAGATCTGGTCGAGGAACTCGCGGAACTTCTCCACCTCGTCCTCCTGCTCGTCGGGGATCGCGATGCCCGCGTCGTCCAGCACCGTGTCGCTCCCGTAGATCGGCGTTCCGGTGCGCAGCGCCAGCGCTATGGCGTCGGACGGACGGGCGCTCACCTCGACACCGCTGGCGAAGACCAGCTCCGCGTAGAAGACGCCCTCACGGAGGTCCGTGATGCGTACTTCGGTGAGCTCCTGGCCGACGGCCTCCAGCACGTCCTTGAACAGGTCGTGGGTCAGCGGTCGCGCGGGGGCCATACCCTGCTGGGCGAAGGCGATCGCCGTCGCCTCCCCCGGCCCGATCCAGATGGGGAGGTAACGGTCGCCTCCCACTTCGCGCAGGAGCACGATCGGTTGGTTGGAGGGCATTTCCACCCGGACACCTACGACATCGAGCTCGTTCACACAGCAACCCTAGGCCGTGCCCGGGACGTTTGGGTAGTCGGGCCCGGAACGCGCGCCCGATCCGGCCTCCGCCCGGGTCCTGTCACGATGGTCACGGCAGCCGCACCCCAAGCGCGGTCTGCACCAGTGCGGCGTGCAGCTTCACCGTGAGCGCCGCCAGTTCCTTCGTACGGGCCTCCGCATGGGCCCTGGTCTGCGGATTGCGGTGCCGCTTGAGCGGGGCCACCACCTGGTCCACCAGGCCCGCCTCACGGTCGGCGGCGGCCTTCATCACCCGCAGATGGCGCGGCTCGATCCCGAACCGGCCCAGCTCGGTCACCAGCGCGGCCACGGTGACCGCCTCGGCGTCGTACACGCCGTCCTCCAGGGGAGCGAGCAGCCCGTACGACTCCCACTCCGCCAGGCAGTTCTCGTCGATCTCGGCGGCCGCGAGCAGCTCGTCCCGCCCGATCCGCGCCACCGAGGGCGCCTCGGGAACCATCGGCACCGCTTCACCGTCCCGCTGCCGCCCCAGCACGGGCGGCTGCACGGCCTCGCCGCGCTCCATGGCCTCCAGGTACTCCCGGATGACCTTCAGCGGCAGATAGTGGTCCCGCTGCATCCTCAGGACGTGTCCGAGACGCTCCACGTCCGCGGCGCTGAACTTGCGGTACCCGGACGGGGTCCGGCGCGGTTCGATCAGCCCCTCCGACTCGAGGAAGCGGATCTTGGAGATGGTGACTTCGGGGAACTCGTCGCGCAGCACGTTCAGCACCGTGCCGATGCTCATCAGCCCGGTTTCCGTGGCGGCGGTGCCGTGACCGGTACCGCCGCTCGGTTTGTGCAGCATGGACCTTCTTCCCTGGGGTCCCCCGGACGAGGCCCGGGGGGTCAGATGCCCTGCCGGCTCGCGTAGAAGACCAGCCGGTACTTACCGATCTGGACCTCGTCACCGTTCGACAGAGCGACCTGGTCGATGCGCTCCCGGTTGACGTACGTGCCGTTGAGGCTGCCCACGTCGGCCACCGTGAACGAGCCGTCCGGCTGGCGGCGGAACTCCACATGGCGGCGCGAGACCGTCACGTCGTCCAGGAAGATGTCGCTCTGCGGATGACGGCCGGCCGTGGTCAGGTCGCTGTCCAGCAGGAAGCGGCTACCCGAGTTCGGTCCGCGGCGCACGACGAGCAGCGCGGAACCGAGCGGCAGCGCGTCGACGGCCGCCTGTGCCTCGGGCGAGAGCGCCGGTGCCTGGGTCTGGCCGGTGACCTCGGCGTCGTAGGCCTCGAGACCGGAGATCGAGATCGTGGACGTCGTCTCCGACGCACGCTCGGGGACGGCGCCCGCGCGCAGCGGAGCACCGCAGTTGGAACAGAAGCGGGCGTTCTCCGCGTTGCGGTTACCGCACCTCGTACAAACCAGGGCCGACATGGACGGATCCTCCTGCCGCGGCTGCCCCGCCGGGGCGTTTGACGCGTACGGGTCGGAGGTAAACCCTCCACCCGCACCTGAGGTTGACGGTTGCCCGAAACCTATGCCGCCGGACTGCGACGGGTCAACTGACCGCGCGCCCTGACCTCCCGAAATGTCACCCCCCGGACCAGCCACCTGGTCCCGGAACAGCGGGCGCTGACCGTCCGCGTCAGGCTGTGCGCGATGGCGAGCGGTCGCGTTGTCGCTGCCCTCTCGCGCGCTCTTGCCGAACAACTTCGAAAACAACTTCACGGGCGATTCCCCTTGACCGAAACAGACCCGCCCGTGGGGCAGGACGAACCCTGACTGAATAGACCGGCCGACCCGGACAACCTCACAACGTCCGTATCCACCAAACAGTTTCCACCACGCACCGGCTCCCCGGTGCGCCGACCCCCCGCATCCTCATGCCCCTGCCGGACGTCCCGCATGCACCGCCGGTTCACTGTGCAGACGACCGAGCGTAGTCAGGCTGCTTCGCCGGTCGCAAGGCATCCACAACGATCTTGGTCGACCGCTCGACGGTCACAGTCGCCTGCTCCTTCTCGAGGGTCTGCACCACACCTCCGGGGATGTTGAGGGCCGGTTCGAGGTCCTGCGGTTTGCCGATCACCTTGAAAACGTAAGGCTGGGTGATCTTGTTCCCGTCGACGCTCACGCTCTTCCCGGAGCCGGTGAGATAGGTGCCGGCGACCACCCGCACCCCGTTGACCTGGATCGCCTCCGCGCCGGCCGCGCGCAACTCCTGGATCGCGTCGAGCAGCATGTCCGCCTGTACCGTTCCCTTCGGGTCGTCGACCGTCATCGTGATGCCAGGACCCTGCGCCGCCACGGTGCCCGCCAGAATGCCGAGTTGCCTCTCCTTCTCGACCGTCTGCTTGCGTGCCTCCGCCGCCTGGTCGGAGCTGCTCTGCAACTCCTGACGCTGTTTTTCGAGTCCTGTCTTCTCGTCCTCAAGACGCTGAGTACGGTCGTCCAGTTCATCGAGGATGCGAACAAGATCCTCCTGGCGGGCCCCGCGCAACGCGCTGTCACTGTTGCTGTTCGACGCCACCTGCACGGCGAGGCCGAATCCGAGCCCGAACAGCAGCACGGCGACGATCAGTTGGGCCCGGCTCACCCGCGGCGGCCACAGCCCCTGGACCAGCCGCTGCCGGCCGGTCGGCCCGGCCTCCGGCTTCGGCTCGGCGGCGGACCCGGTCTCCGTCGCCGCGGCCGGCACCTCGGCGGGCAATTCCTTGCGGAGCCGGTGCTCCGGCCGTTTCTCGTGCTCGCTCATGCCGCTCACGCCCGGAAGACATGCCGTCGGATCGCCGCGGCGTTGGAGAAGATACGGATACCGAGGACCACGACGACACCCGTGGACAGCTGCGAGCCCACACCCAACTTGTCGCCCAGGAACACGATCAGCGCGGCCACCACCACGTTGGACAGGAACGACACCACGAAGACCTTGTCGTCGAAGATCCCGTCGAGCATGGCCCGCAGCCCGCCGAAGACGGCGTCGAGCGCCGCGACGACGGCGATCGGCAGATACGGCTCGACGACCGCCGGAACCTCAGGACGGACCAACAGTCCGGCCACGACGCCCACGACGAGGCCAAGTACGGCGATCACGATGTGCCCTTCTCAGTCTTCTCGGTGTACGGCTCAGCCGTACGTACGATCACGCTGGGTGCGGCGGGCAGCCGGACGTCACTCTCCGTGGAGATCGTCGCCCGGATGCCGAAGTTCTCCTCCAGGGCATGCAGATACAGCCCGTCCGGGCTGTCCTGGAACCTGGAGCCGAGCCTCTCCCCGTCCCCCACCGCCAGCACCGTGTACGGCGGGACCAGCGGCCTGTTGTCGACCAGTATCGCGTCTCCCGCGGCCCTGATCGCGGACAGGGCCGTCAGCCGCTGCCCGTTGATGGAGATCGCCTCCGCACCCGAGGCCCACAGCCCGTTCACGACGCGCTGCATGTCGTGGTCACGCACCCGGCCGGTGTCGGAGAACCCGGAGGTCTCCCGCGGGTTGCTGCCGTCGCCGCCCGAGGAGGCCTCCTTGGCGTCGCTCACGACCAGCTTCACGCCGGGACCGTGCACCGCCGTGGCTCCCGACAGGATGCCCACCAGGTCGGCCTGCCCGCTGACGCCGCTCTCCTTCAGCGCCGCGCGCTGGCGGGCGCTGACGTCGTCACGAAGTTTGTCGACATTGGTCTCCAGCTTGTCGGCGGCCACCGTCTCACGGTCGATACGGTCGATGAGTTCCTGGCGCTCCTTGGCCACGACAGGGGCCGTCACGCGCGCCTGGGCCGCTCCCACGGTCACCACGAGGGCCGCGAGCACCAGGCCGCCGGCGAGGCCCAGCCTCGCCCGGAGGGTCTTCGGCATGCCGCCGCCCTCGCCCTGGGCCCGCTTACGGGCCGCTGCCTCGGCGTATCCGTCGTCGAGGCTGTGATCCATGACGTTGGTGATCAACGACATGGAGGCGTCCGGGCGGTGCGGCCGGGTGGCGCTGCTCCGAACGGGGGGTTGCTGCGGCATGCCGCACATCGTCGCACGTTGCGACCGGTACCTCCGAATGGCCCCACCGGCGTGCCGGACAGGCCCCGTCGGGGGACACTTGTCCGGCACGCGCGCGTGCGGCGGATCTACCGTCCGGCGCTGTCCACGATCGCCGCCCATTCGTCCAACAACGCCTGTGCGGAGGCGTCGTCGGGCCCTTCGGCCCACAGATGGGTGACCGCCTCGGCCGGGTCGGGCAGCACCATCACCCAGCGACCGTCCGTCTCCACGACCCGCACTCCGTCGGTCGTGTCCACGAAGCGATCACCGGCCGCCTCGACGACACGTCGCATGACCAGGCCCTTGACAGCCCACGGGGTCGCCAGGTCCCGCTTGAGGACATGCGCCCGCGGGATCCGGGCGTCGATCTGGCTGAGCGTGAGCTGGGTCCGCGCCACCAGGCCGATCAGGCGCACGAAGGCGGCCGTACCGTCGTAGACGCTGCTGAACTCGGGGACGATGAATCCGCCCTTGCCGTCACCACCGAAGATGGTGCCTTCCTCGCGCCCCACGCGCGTGAGGTCGTCGGGCGACGTGGTCGTCCACTCGACCTGGGTGCCGTGGTAGGCGGCCACCTGCTCGGCGATCCGGGTCGTGGTGACCGGAAGCGCCACACGGCCGCTGCGTCGCTCGGCGGCGACCAGATCGAGCATCACCAGCAGCGCGCGGTCGTCCTCGATGATGCGGCCCTTCTCGTCCACCAGGGACAGCCGCTCACCCACCGGGTCGAACCGCACGCCGAACGCGGCCCGGGAGGACGCCACGATCTCGCCGAGACGCACCAGCCCCGCCCGCCGCTGATCCGCCGTCTCCGTCGGCCTGGCCTCGTTGAGACCGGGGTTGACGGTCAGCGAGTCCACGCCGAGCTTCCCGAGCAGGCTGGGCAGAACGAGCCCGGCGCTGCCGTTGGAGGCGTCCACCACGACCTTCAGGCCGGCCTCGGCTATCCCGGTCGTGTCGACGTTCCGCAGCAGCGAACCCGTGTACGAGTCGAAGACACTGGCCGGGAAGTACAGGTCGCCGATCTCACCCGGGAACGCACGCCGGTACTCCTGCCGCGCGAAGATCCGGTCCAGCTTCCGCTGGCTGGCCTGCGAGAGGTCCGCACCCTGCCCGTCGAAGAACATGATGTCGACGGAGTCCGGCACCCCGGGCGAGGTCCGGATCATGATGCCGCCGGCGCTGCCCCGCCCGGTCTGCTGCCGCGCCACCGGCAGGGGCACGTTCTCCAGGTCACGTACATCGATGGCACTCGCCTGGAGAGCGGAGATGACCGCCCGCTTGAGCGCGCGGGCACCACGGGAGTGGTCACGGGCCGTGGTGACCGTGGAGCCCTTCTTCAGGGTGGTCGCATACGCGCCGGCGAGCCGTACGGCCAGTTCCGGTGTGATCTCCACGTTCAGGATTCCGGAGACACCACGGGCACCGAAGAGATGCGCCTGCCCGCGGGACTCCCAGATCACCGAGGTGTTGACGAACGCGCCGGCCTCGATGGTCTTGAACGGATAGACCCGGACGTTGCCCTGGACGATCGATTCTTCGCCGATCAGGCACTCGTCACCGATGACCGCGCCGTCCTCGATCCGGGCGGCCCGCATGATGTCCGTGTTCTTCCCGACGACACAGCCGCGCAGATTACTGTGCTGCCCGACGTAGACGTTGTCGTGCACAACGGCCCGGTGCAGGAAGGCACCGCTCTTGACGACGACGTTGGAGCCCACGACGGTGTGTTCGCGGATTTCGGTGCCGGCCTCGACCTTGGCGTAGTCACCGATGTACAGCGGTCCACGCAGCACGGCATCGGCGTGCACCTCGGCGCCCTCGGCCACCCATACGCCGGGTGATATCTCGAAGCCGTCGATGTCGACGTCGACCTTGCCCTCCAGGACGTCGGCCTGCGCCTTCACATACGACTCGTGGGTGCCGACGTCCTCCCAGTAGCCCTCTGCGACATAGCCGTAGATCGGCTTGCCCTCCTTCATCAATTGCGGGAAGACATCGCCGGACCAGTCGACGGGAACGTCGGCCTCGACGTAGTCGAATACCTCGGGTTCCATGACGTAGATGCCCGTGTTCACCGTGTCGGAGAAGACCTGCCCCCAGGTCGGCTTCTCAAGGAATCGCTCGACCTTCCCCTCTTCGTCGACGATGGTGATGCCGAATTCCAGCGGATTGGGCACACGGGTCAGGCAGACCGTGACGAGCGCACCCTTCGCCTTGTGGAAGTTGATCAGTTCGGTGAGGTCGAAGTCGGTCAGCGCGTCGCCGGAGATGACGAGGAAAGCATCGTCCTTCAACGCCTCTTCGGCGTTCTTGACGCTTCCGGCAGTACCGAGTGGCTTCTCCTCGTTGGCATAGGTGAGCTCCATACCGAGCTCTTCGCCGTCCCCGAAGTAGTTCTTGACGAGCGATGCCAGGAACTGCACGGTGACGACGGTCTCGGTGAGCCCATGCCTTTTGAGCAGCCGCAGCACATGCTCCATGATCGGGCGGTTCACCACCGGAAGGAGCGGCTTGGGCATGCTAGAGGTCATGGGGCGAAGGCGTGTGCCTTCACCACCGGCCATCACGACGGCCTTCATGTCGGAAGCGTCCTCCTCTAAAAGATGACGGTCTAGCCGACTTCACCCGTCACGATTGTCCCGCACTTTTCCGCCGCGGGCCATCGAGAGCCACCACGTCCGGACAATCGCCAGGCTCAATCGGCTGTGGCGTCCGCGCGAACGAGACGACGGACCTGCACCACGTAGAGCACTCCTGCCCACCAATAGAGGGTTGTACCCCATCCGGCGAACGCCCATCCGAAAATTGCAGCGAGTGACGAGATCCAGCCGCTTCCGTCACTGAGCAGCAGGAGCGGGAAGGCGTACATCAGGTTGAACGTGGCGGCCTTGCCAAGGAAGTTCACCTGCGGAGGCGGATAGCCGTGCCGCCGGAGGATCCCCACCATCACCAGCAGCACCAGCTCGCGCAGCAGTAGCACGGCCGTCAACCAGAGCGGCAGGATCTCGCGCCAGGTGAGTCCGACCAGCGTCGACAGGATGTAGAGCCGGTCCGCGGCGGGGTCCAGCAGCCGGCCGAGGCTGCTGATCTGGTTCCAGCGCCGGGCGAGCTTGCCGTCCA
Source organism: Streptomyces sp. NPDC111744 (assembly GCF_055634995.1). NCBI lineage: Bacteria > Bacillati > Actinomycetota > Actinomycetes > Kitasatosporales > Streptomycetaceae > Streptomyces > Streptomyces sp. NPDC111744. Next base: position 391 of record NZ_JBVKCG010000015.1, on the reverse strand, counting down.
GGTAGTCGCTGATGCCGCTGAAGGCGAGCACCAGCAACGCCCAGCCGTCGCTTTTGGGCCCGCCGAACTCGGGCCTGAGGATCAACCACAGGAAGACGGGTACGCCGACGAGACGCGCCATGCTGAGGATGTTCGGGATGGTGAGGACCCGATCCGTCTGGACACGGGTCTCCTGGACCTCCACCCGGGGGCCTCCTGTGATGGGAAACGAGCCAACTTTGCCCCCTGACCTTACCCCAACGCAAAAAAGCTCTGGCTCTTGGGCTTGGTGCCCAAGAGCCAGAGCTCTAAAAGGAGTTCGGCGGTGTCCTACTCTCCCACAGGGTCCCCCCTGCAGTACCATCGGCGCTGTAAGGCTTAGCTTCCGGGTTCGGAATGTAACCGGGCGTTT
>NZ_JBVKCG010000014.1:0-238515 GCF_055634995.1 Streptomyces sp. NPDC111744 | reverse complement strand
ACGCTGTTGAGTTCTCAAGGAACGGTCGCTTCCTTTGTACTCACCCTCTCGGGCTTTCCTCCGGGCTTCCCTTCGGTCTTGCGTTTCCGACTCTATCAGACCGTTTTCCGATCCGATTTCCTCGGCGCTTTCCAGGTTCCTGCTCTCGCGTTTCCCTTTCCGGCGGTTCCGACTCTATCAGATCCTTTCGGCTTCCGATTCCCGGTCGGCGGGATTGTCTGGGGCTTTCCGGCTTTCGCTCGTCGGCCTTTCGACATTCACTACGTTAGCCGATTCCCGTCGAGACTCATAATCGAGTTCAGTGAGTTCGAATTCACGCATGCAAGGCATGACAAATTCGACCCCGCCAAGGGAAGTCGTAGTAGTGGGTGGCCGCTTCCGGCTGCTGGCGAATGCCGTACCCGGGTCAAGCGGCTCGGGCTACATTACGCACCTTCCAGGGACGCGTCAACTTGAGCGACGCCGGGGTACATGGGCGCGATAGGGGCTGACGGTCGGGTCATTGGCGATCCAGTAACGCCAGGGGTGGACGTCACCGTTGCCTCCCTCGCCGGCGACTCCGGTGCGTGGACCGTTCCGTACCTGGTCGGACGGCACGGGAGTGCCGGTCAGTATCCGCAGGGGAGTCTCGCCGGAGGCACACGCGTCCGTGCCGTCCAGGGAGCGGTCGACGCCCAGGGCGGTGGCCAGGCGGGCCGGGCCTTTGGCCAGTTCTCTGTCGTATCGGGCTGAAAGTCGACGTTTGCGGGCGAGCTCGGCGCCCTCGACGATCTCGCCGGCGCGGAGCAGGACCGCGCTCGCGGTGCCCTCCGGACCGCAGACGAGGTTCATGCAGAACCACATGCCGTAGGTGAAGTAGACGTACACATGCCCGGGCGGACCGAACATCACGTCGTTGCGGGGTGTGCGTCCGCGATAGGCGTGCGATCCGGGGTCGTTGGGGCCGTCGTACGCCTCCACCTCTGTGAGGCGCACCGCGATCGGACCGTCCGGGGTGCTTCGGAGGAGGATGCGGCCGAGGAGGTCGGGGGCGACCTCCACTACAGGGCGGTCGAAGAAGTCCCTGGCGAGTGACGTACGGTCCGGGGGCGTGATCATGGCGTCCGAGCCTAGTCCAGGCCGGGCGTGCCAAGGGGTGGTCAAGGAATCGTCACCTTGTCAGGGTGTGGGCCGGAACCGGTCGCGGCCGGATCGCGTTTCTAGGGATCAAGGGTCCGTACGTAAAGGGAGAGTCATGGGGTTCAAGAAGCTGCTTGCGAGCCTGGGGGCCGGTGGGGCTTCCGTCGAGACGGTGCTCACCGAGGTCAACGTCGTACCCGGCGGTGTTGTCCAGGGCGAGGTGCGGATCCAGGGCGGCTCGGTGAACCAGGAGATCCAGGGGTTGTGCGTGGGTCTTCAGGCGCGGGTCGAGGTGGAGAGCGGCGACGAGGAGTACAAGCAGAACATCGACTTCGGCAAGGTGCGGCTCGGCGGTGCCTTCGAGCTGCAGGCGGGGGCGGTGCACGCGGTGCCGTTCGGGCTCGAGATTCCGTGGGAGACGCCGGTCACGATGATCGACGGGCAGGCGCTGCGCGGGATGCACATCGGGGTGACGACCGAGCTGGAGATCGCGCGTGCCGTGGACTCCGGTGACCTGGACCCGATCAATGTGCACCCGCTGCCGGCGCAGAAGGCGATCCTGGACGCCTTCATCCAGCTGGGCTTCCGCTTCAAGAACGCGGACCTGGAGCGCGGTCACATCCGGGGGACCCGGCAGACGCTGCCGTTCTACCAGGAGGTCGAGTTCCACCCGCCGGCGCAGTACCGGGGTCTGAACCAGGTCGAGCTGAGCTTCGTGGCGGACGCGCACGCCATGGACGTCATCCTCGAAATGGACAAGAAGCCGGGCTTGTTCAGCGAGGGCAGTGACACCTTCCGGTCGTTCCAGGTGGGTCTGCACGACTTCCAGGGGACCGACTGGGCGGCTTACCTCAACCAGTGGCTGTCCGAGGTCGGCAGCAAGCGCAACTGGTTCTAGGCTCGGGAACTGCGGATTCCGTAACGGCTTCCGTAAGCGATCAGTATCGATCAGGAGGTACCGAGGTGACCGAGCTCAAGCGGCGGCCTCTCCCCCATGACTTCCACCCGCCCGTCCCGTCGTTCACGGTGACCAGCGAGGACGTCGAGGAAGGGGCGACGCTCAAGGACGCTCAGGTCCAGGCGAAGGGCAACATCTCGCCGCATCTGCGGTGGGAGGGCTTCCCGGCCGAGACCAAGAGCTTCGCCGTGACCTGTTACGACCCGGACGCCCCGACGGGCAGCGGGTTCTGGCACTGGGTCCTGTTCGACATCCCTGTCTCGGTGACCGAACTGCCTGCCGGTGCGGGCAACGGCAAGTTCGAGGGTCTGCCCGAGGGCGCGGTGCAGGTGCGCAACGACTACGGGGCGAAGGACTTCGGCGGCGCCGCGCCGCCGCCCGGGGACGGGCCGCACCGGTACGTCTTCACGGTGTACGCGGTGGACCAGGAGAAGCTCGGACCGGACGCCGATGCGTCGCCTGCCGTCGTCGGGTTCAATCTGCGGTTCCACGCGATCGCGCGTGCGCAGCTGATCGGCGAGTACGAGAACCCTGAGAAGGGCTGACGCACCGCGCGAAAATCAGCCGAGCGTTCATTGAACGTTTGCCCGTCCCTGGTCTTGGAAGTGATCAGGGACGGGCAGTTTTTATTGCGTTGTCCATCTCGGCGCGCCCGTCCAGAGTTGATCCAAGCCCGCCGGGGGTGGGCACGGTGCACATGGGAGGTGGGCTGGATGCGTGACACGCTGGTGCTGAACGCGAGCTTCGAGCCGCTGTCTACGGTGACTTTGAACCGCGCCGTCGTCCTGGTGCTCCAGGACAAGGCCGTCGTCGAGCAGGCCCACCCCGAACTGCGCATGCGCGGTACCGATGTGGACATACCTGCGCCTCGGGTGATCAGACTCTGCAGGTATGTACGGGTGCCGTTCCGGAGACAGGCGCCCTGGTCGCGGCGCGGGGTGCTGATCAGGGACCGGCATCGGTGCGCGTACTGCGGGCGGCGGGCGACGACCGTCGACCATGTGGTGCCGCGGGCCCAGGGCGGTGCGGACTCATGGCTGAACACGGTGGCCTCCTGTGCGGAGGACAATCACCGGAAGGCGGACCGGACGCCGGAGCAGGCGGGGATGGAGCTGCTTCGGGAGCCGTTCGAGCCGACTCCTCGGGATGCGATGCTGCTGGCTTTGGGGGCCGAGGACTTCGCGGCGCTTCCTGAGTGGCTGGCGGGTGATGTGGCCGCCTAGCCGTGTGCCTGGCTGAGGTGGTCGGGCGAGTGCGGGTTGTACGTGGCTTGTCGCGCAGTTCCCCGCGCCCTAAAAGAAGGTGGGCGCGGGGAACGCTTGTTTTACGGCGCCCTAGTCGATGTTCGGCTTTTCCCGGCGTTCCTGGGCGGGGATGTTGTTGCCGCCCGAACTGCCGCCCGAACCGCCGCCCAGGTTGCCGAAGTTGCCCATCGCACCCGACAGGCCCTTGAGGGCGTCGCCGATCTCGCTGGGGACGATCCAGAGCTTGTTGGCGTCGCCCTCGGCGATCTTCGGGAGCATCTGGAGGTACTGGTAGGAGAGGAGCTTCTGGTCCGGGTCGCCGGCGTGGATCGCCTCGAAGACCGTACGGACCGCCTGGGCCTCGCCCTCGGCGCGCAGGGCGGCCGCCTTGGCCTCACCTTCGGCGCGCAGGATCTGGGACTGCTTCTCGCCTTCGGCGGTGAGGATCGCGGCCTGGCGCGTGCCTTCCGCGGTGAGGATCGCGGCGCGCTTGTCACGGTCGGCGCGCATCTGCTTCTCCATCGAGTCCTGGATGGAGGTCGGCGGCTCGATCGCCTTGAGTTCGACGCGGTTGACGCGGATGCCCCACTTGCCGGTGGCCTCGTCGAGGACGCCGCGCAGCGCCGCGTTGATCTCCTCGCGGGAGGTCAGGGTGCGCTCGAGGTCCATGCCGCCGATGATGTTGCGGAGCGTGGTGACCGTGAGTTGCTCGATGGCCTGGATGTAGCTGGCGACCTCGTAGGTGGCCGCCCGGGCGTCCGTCACCTGGTAGTAGATGACCGTGTCGATGTTCACGACCAGGTTGTCCTGGGTGATCACCGGCTGGGGCGGGAACGGGACGACCTGTTCGCGCAGGTCGATGCGGTTGCGGATGGTGTCTATGAACGGGACCACGATGTTGAGGCCGGCGTTGAGTGTCCGCGTGTAGCGACCGAACCGCTCGACGATGGCGGCGCTCGCCTGTGGGATGACTTGGATCGTCTTGATCAGGGCGATGAAGACCAACACCACCAGAATGACCAGGACGATGATGACCGGTTCCATCGTCGGCTCCCCGTACCCTTCTCCGCTTCGGCGCTTCGGCAGATCTTATGGTTGTTGAAGATCTTGCTGGACGAGTGTGTCAGACACACGCGCAACTCGGGGACAGTTCGGTTCAGTTGAGTCTTACGAGGTCAGATGACGATCGCCGTGGCCCCTTCGATCTCCACGACATCCACTTCCTGTCCCACCTCGTAGGCGTTCGTGGGATCGAGAGAGCGGGCCGACCAGACCTCGCCGGCCAGCTTGATCCGTCCGTCCGAGCCGTCGACGCGTTCCAGTACGACGGCTTGTCTGCCCTTCAACGCGTCGATGCCGGTGGCGAGTTGGGGCCGCTGGGCGGCATGCCGGTTTGCGATGGGCCGTACGACGGCGATCAGGGCGACCGAGACGACGACGAAGACGAGCACCTGGATCACGGCGCCCGCGCCGAGTCCGGCGGTACCGGCGGCGGCCACGGCACCGACCGCGAACATGCCGAACTCCGGCATCGCGGTCACGACGAGCGGGATGCCGAGCGCCGCCGCGACGACGAGCCACCACACCCATGCGTCGATGTTGTTCACGTCGTCATGGTAGGGCCGGGGGTGCCCGCCCCGACAGGGTGCTTCGCGGGGTCAGGGCCCGTCAGGACAGGGGCAGTCCGTGGGCGGTCCAGCGGTCGCCCAGCTGCTCGACGACGAGCGGGAGGCCGAAGCAGAGGGAGAGGTTGCGGGAGGAGAGTTCGAGCTCCAGCGGGCCGGCGGTGAGGACCTTGCCCTGGCGGATCATGAGGACGTGGGTGAAGCCCGGAGCGATCTCCTCGACATGGTGGGTGACCATGATCATGGAGGGGGCGATCGGGTCGCGGGCGAGCCGGCCCAGACGGCGGACCAGGTCCTCCCGGCCACCGAGGTCGAGGCCGGCGGCGGGCTCGTCGAGCAGCAGCAGCTCCGGGTCGGTCATCAGGGCGCGGGCGATCAGGGTGCGCTTGCGCTCGCCCTCGGAGAGGGTGCCGAACTTCCGGTCCACGTAGTCGGTCATGCCGAGGCGGTCGAGGAAGGCGCGGGCGCGCTGCTCGTCGACCTCGTCGTACTCCTCCTGCCAGTGGGCGGTCATGCCGTAGGCGGCGGTGAGTACGGTCTCCAGGACGGTCTGGCGCTTGGGGAGCTTCTCGGCCATGGCGATGCCGGCCACGCCGATGCGGGGGCGCAGGTCGAAGACGTCGACCTTGCCGAGGGTGTCGCCGAGGATGGTGGCGGTGCCCTTGCTGGGGAAGAGGTAGCTGGAGGCGATGTTGAGGAGGGTGGTCTTGCCGGCGCCGTTGGGACCGAGGATGACCCAGCGCTCGCCCTCCTTCACCGACCAGGAGACCTGGTCCACCAGAGCCCGGCCCTCCCGGACCACGGATACGTCCTGAAGCTCCAGAACATCGCTCATGAGCGCGTTGTCTCCCCTTGCAGTGTGGCCGGTCTCGGCTGTCGCGTACGCCTGTGGCTCGGGCGGCGGCGCGGGTGGGCGCAGCCCTTATGAAATCTACGCCACGAGTGCGGCGCTCCATTCCATCGGTCCGGTCCTTAGGGTGGGGGCATGCTCTCGGAACCGCGTTCAGGACGCCTCGCCGCTTGGGGAAATGCCCTATTGGCCGGACTTGTCTCTCCGGATGACGCCGTGCTCGCCATCGTGGGCGAGGACGCGGTGCACCGGGTGGCGGGGCTGCCCGGGGAGTCCGCTCCGGTCGGGCTCACGTTGGCGCTGGGGCGGTTGCGGACGCTGGGGGCGACCGGGCTACGGGTCGCGCTGCCGGCGTCGGGGCATCCGCTGGGGCTGAGCGGTCCGCCGGACTTCAACGCGCGGGCCCTGGAGGCCGAGGAGGCGGTGATCTGTTACGGCGCCGCGTTCGGGCTGGTGCCGGAGGTGTACGAGGCCGGCTCCGCCGGTGATGTGCATGTCGAGGTGATCTGGCACGTGCTGCCGGTGCGGGAGGCGCCGCCTGCGGACGTGCCCTCGCTGGGCGAGGCCGAGCGGGAGTTGGCGGAGGCGCTCAGGGACGCGACCGAGATGCTGTCGAAGCTGGATGTCGCCGGGTCGGGTCCGGTGGCGGAGGCGGCGATCGACGCGTACCGGGCGCGGGCCGAGCGGGGGCGGGAGGTGCTGGCCCCTGGGTATCCCCCGCGGGCGGTGCGCGTCATCGAGCTGGCGCAGCGGGTGGGGTTGCTGATCTCACTGGCGTACGAGAACGGGCACGGGGGCGCGGTGAGCGCGTCGGAGATGGCGGCGCGGTCGTTGGCGCTGCGGCCGGTGGAGCGGACGGCCCGGCGGGCGCAGGTGGCGGCGTACAACTCGGTGGTGGAGGAGCGCGAGCGGGGGCGTTAGGACGCCTGGGGGCTATGCCGGCCGGCGTGGCCCTCGACGGTCGTGCCGGTCCTCCTTGCCGCAGGCGACGCCCGGCGAGGCAACGGCGAACCGGCGCAGGCGCCCGCCGCGATACCGGCGGGTCGACGTCGGAGGGGTCCTCGGTGGTCGGGGCATCGGTCCGCGACTGCCTGTTCGGATCATTGGGCTCAAAAGTCGCTGGGCGCAAAAGCCCATGGCCGTAAAAGCAGCTGGCCATAAAAGCCGACCGGCCTTCCGGGGGCGCCCGGAAGGCCGGAGGTCGATGCCGCTGTGCGGCGTGGTCTCAGTGGTTGAGGCCGAGGTTGCCGAAGGCGGGGTTCAGCACGCCGATGACGTTGACGCTGTTGCCGACGGCGTTGACCGGGATGTGCACGGGAGCCTGGATGACGTTGCCCGACACGACGCCCGGAGAGCCCTGGGCCTGGCCGTCGGCGTGCGAGCCGCCGGTGTGGGCGGAGGCCATCCCCGCGCCCGCGGCCATGATCCCGCCGGCCACCATCGTCACGGCCGCTGCCTTCTTCAGGTTCTTCACTTCTTGAGCCCTCCTTGGCGATCGCCGCGGCGGTCGCCGCAGCACGCACTGAAGAACGCTGGCAGCCGGCAGAGGATGCGCCGTCCGGGTGACATTCCCACGACGGTATGAATCTCAGCCCGGAAGGCGACCCTCCATGTTGCCGTCGGTGAAGCGTTGCGGAGGGCGTTTCAGCCGGTCACGCCATGGCGAACGGCCCACAGGGCGGCCTGGGTGCGGTCGGCGAGGTCGAGTTTCATCAGGATGTTCGAGACGTGCGTCTTGACGGTCTTCTCGGACAGCACCAGGGCGCGGGCTATCTCGCGGTTGGAGCGGCCGTCGGCGATCAGCCCGAGCACCTCGCGCTCCCGCTCGGTGAGTTGCCCTCCTCTGCCCTGGCCGGAGTTGGCCTCCTCCTGGGAGAGCAGGGCGCCGGCCACCTCGGGCTGGAGCAGGACGTGCCCGGCGTGCACCGAGCGGATGGCGGTGGCGAGCGCGTCGGGATCGACGTCCTTGTATACGTACCCGGCGGCGCCGGCACGCAGGGCCGGGACCACCGTGCGCTGCTCGGTGAAGCTGGTGACGATGAGCACGCGCGCGGGGTTGGCGAGTTCACGGAGTTTGCGGAGGGCCTCCACGCCGTCCATGCCGGGCATCTTGACGTCCATGAGGACGACGTCGGGGCTCAGCTCCTGGGCGCGCTCGACCCCTTCGGCGCCGTCGGCGGCCTCGCCGACGACCTCTATGTCGTCCTGGATCTCCAGGAAGGTACGCAGTCCCCGGCGGACGACCTGGTGGTCGTCGACGAGCAGGACCCTGATCGCGTCAGCCACCGGGGACCTCCATCTCGATCGTGGTGCCCTTGCCGGGCGCCGATTCCACGGTCAGCGTGCCGCCGACCCCGCTCGTCCGGTCCCGCATGGAGACCAGGCCGAGGTGGCGTCCGGCACTGCGGGTGAGGTGCGGGTCGAAGCCGCTGCCGTCGTCCGTGATCCGCAGCACGGCCCCGCTGCCACGCCGGTTCACGGTCACGTCGACGTGCTCGGCACCGGAGTGCCTCAGGGCGTTGTGCAGGGCTTCCTGGGCCACCCGGAGCAGTGCCTCCTCCTGGGCGGCGGGCAGGGCGCGGAAGCCGCTGCTGGCGAAGGTCACGCGCGCACCGTGGGCGCGGTCGAGGACCTGGATCTGGGTGCGGAGGGTGGCGACCAGACCGTCCTCGTCGAGGGCGGCGGGGCGCAACTCCACGACGGCCGCGCGCAGTTCGTCGGTGGCCTCGGCGGCGAGCGCGGCCACCTGCTGCAACTCGCCCTTGGCGCGGGAGGGGTCCCGGTCCACCAGGGCGGCGGCGGCCTGGGCGGTCAGGCGCAGGGAGAACAGCTTCTGGCTCACCGCGTCGTGCAACTCGTGGGCCAGCCGGGACCGTTCCTCGGCGATGGTCAGCTCGCGGCTGCGCTCGTAGAGGCGGGCGTTGGTGAGGGCGATCGCCGCGTGCTGGGCGAGGATGGAGAGCAGTTCCTCGTCCTCCGCGGTGAAGCCGCAGCCGCCCTCGGGCTTGGCACACCTCTTGTTGGCGAGGAACAGGGCGCCGATGGTCTCCTCGCCGTCGCGGATCGGCAGGCCCAGGAAGTCGGACATGCCGGGGTGGGCCGACGGCCAGCCCTCGAAGCGGGGGTCCTTGCGGACGTCGGCCAGCCGCTCGACCTTCGCCTCGCGGAGCATCGCGGCGAGGATGCCGTGCTGGCGCGGGAGCGGGCCGATGGCCTTCCACTGGGCGTCGGTGACACCGTCGACGACGAACTGGGCGAAGCCGCCGTGGTCGTCGGGGACCCCGAGCGCGGCGTACTGCGCGTCGAGCAGCTCACGGGCGGAGGCGACGATCGTCTTGAGGACGTCGCGCACCTCCAGGTGCCTGCTCATGGCCAGCAGCGCGGCACTGACCGCGGCGAGGCCGGACCGGGGACCTTGACTCATGCCCTCACGGTACCGGCGGGGTGTGACACGGCGGATCGGTCGTTGGTGGCGGGGCCCGGGCCGATGGCCGTAGGACCCGGGTCCTAGGGCGCAGGCCCCGGACCGGCGGCGTAGTCCGAAGGGCCCTGCCGGATTGCGGCCCGCGTCCGAGGCGGCCGGGGCGGTGCCGTTCCTACGTTGAGGTCACCGCCGACGGAGGCGGACGGAGCCGAGGGGACGGTTGTCATGCCGGTAGCGATCATCACGGGGGCGTCGAAGGGACTGGGGCGGGCGCTGGCGGAGGCGCTGGCCGCGCGCGGCTGGGATCTGGTGCTGGACGCGCGGGGTGCGGGGGCCCTGAAGGAGGCGGCGGAGGCCGTCGCGGGGCCCGGGAGGCGGGTGGCGGCGCTGCCCGGCGATGTCACGGACGCCGGGCACCGGGCCGAGCTGGTGGACGCCGCGCGTGCGCTGGGCGGGGTGGACCTGCTGGTGAGCAACGCCAGCGCGCTGGGTGCCGAGCCGCTGGTGCGTCTCGGCGAGCTGCCGGTGGCGGGGCTGCGCCGGGCGCTGGAGGTGAATGTGGTGGCCGCGCTGGGCCTGGTCCAGGAGGCGCTGCCGCTGCTGCGGGAGTCGGCGGCGGGGTCGGTGATCGCGGTCAGCTCGGACGCGGGCGCGGAGCCGTACGAGACCTGGGGCGGCTACGGCGCCTCGAAAGCGGCCCTGGACCAGCTGGCGGCGGTGCTCGGCGTGGAGGAGCCGGGGCTGCGGGTGTGGGCGGTGGATCCCGGGGACATGGCGACCGGCCTGTACGCGGCGGCCGTACCGGACGACGACGATCCGCGGCCGGCGCCGGAGAGCGTCGTACCGGCGTTCCTGCGGTTGCTCGACGAGCGGCCGGCCAGCGGGCGGTACGGGGCGCCCGCTCTGGTGGAGGGGCGATGAGGACCGCCCTGCGGGTGCCGGAGGAGTTGTCCGCGCGCGTGCCGGCCGAGCAGCGCGGACCGGGCCTTGAGCGGGATGCCGTACGGCTGCTGGTGTCGCGCGGGACGGTGGTGTCGCATCACGCCTTCACCGAGCTGCCGGTGCTGCTGCGGGCAGGGGACCTGCTGGTGGTGAACACCTCGCCGACGCTGGCGGCCGCCGTGGACGGGCGCGCCGGGCACGCGCGCGTGGTGGTGCACTTCTCCACACGCGGGGACGACGGCCGGTGGGCGGTCGAGCTGCGGGAACCGGACGGCAGGGGGACGACACGCGCGCGTGCGGGCGCATCCGCGGGGAGTGAGGTGCGGCTGCCCGGGGGCGGCCGGCTGGTGCTGACGGAGCCGCTGAGCGCACGGGGCGAGCGGCTGTGGTGGGCGCGGGCCTCGGGGAACGTGCCGGGGATGCTGCGGGAGCACGGGCGGCCCATTCGTTACTCCTATACGGACCGGGACCAGCCGTTGTCCGTGTACCAGACGGTGTTCGCGCTGCCCGCGGCCGACGGAGCCGGGAGTGCGGAGATGCCGAGTGCGGCGCGGCCCTTCACCGCGCGGCTGGTGGCGGAGCTGGTGAGCCGGGGTGTGCAGTTCGCGCCGATCACGCTGCACACGGGGGTGTCGTCGGCGGAGGCGCACGAGCCGCCGTACGCGGAACGTTTCGCCGTGCCGGAGGCGTCGGCGCGGCTGATCAACGCGGCCAAGGGCGGTGGCAGGCGGGTCGTCGCCGTCGGGACGACCGCCGTGCGGGCCGTGGAGTCGGCAGCCGGGGCCGACGGGGTGGTGCGGGCGGCCGAGGGGTGGACGGAACTTGTCGTGACGCCCAAGCGGGGGGTGCGGGTGGTGGACGGGCTGCTGACCGGGCTGCACGAGCCGGAGGCCTCGCATCTGCTGATGCTGGAGGCGGTCGCGGGACGGGCCGCCGTCGACCGCAGCTACGAGGAGGCGCTGCGCGGGCTCTACCTGTGGCACGAGTTCGGGGACGTGCACCTCATCCTCCCGGAGGAGGAGCCTCACACAGAGCATTGCTCCAGCAACTCCTGGTGAGATTCATGCGTGGCCGATGTGAGGCCGCACATAGGGCGCACATCACGTACGAACGGACATAGGAGATAAAGGGTCCCACGGTGAACGGGACAGACGACCTAGTCTGTCCCGTTTTGCCCTTCCGGGCTCTACTACAGGGGATCGTACGTCACACCTTTGCCAGGGCATTTTGCTGCCGCTAAGAATGGCTCCCGTCGCTCAGCACCGCGGGTTCTTACCGCGGTGTTCGTGCAGGAGGAGCCGGTCTCCCCCGCGGACAACGAGCGACCTCCGCGATATTCGAAGAGGTCCACCGCCATGCCCAAAAGCAGCCACAGTCCCGCGCTGACCAAGCATTACAAGATCGCGCTCGCCGGTGTCGCCACGCTTGGCGCCGCCGCCCTCGCCTTCTCCGCCGTGCCCAGCAGCGCGGAGACCGTCGTGACCGGGTCTCCCCAGACCGCGGCCCAGGTGGCCTACGGCACGGAGCAGATCAAGGACGTCAAGGGCACGGTCACCGACCAGCTCGCGTTCCAGAACGTCAAGGTCGAGGCGATCGCCGCCAAGAAGAAGGCGACCACGGCCCACGAGCTTCACCTGGCCCACGTGAAGAAGGCCCACGCGGCCCACACCGCCAAGGTCAAGGCCGCTCACGCCGCCAAGGTCAAGGCCGCCCAAACCGCCCACGCGAAGCACGTCGCGGCCGCCGCCAAGCAGGCCGCCCAGGCGCACGCCGCCAAGCAGGCCGCGAGCCGGTCCGCGCAGCGCCCGCAGATCCAGCAGGTCGCCGCGAAGACCTACTCCAACAACCTCGACGGCTGGATCCGCCAGGCTCTCGACATCATGAAGGCCAAGGGCATCCCGGGCTCCTACAACGGCCTGCACCGCAACATCATGCGGGAGTCCTCCGGCAACCCGAACGCCATCAACAACTGGGACATCAACGCCATCAACGGCGTTCCGTCCAAGGGCCTGCTCCAGGTCATCCCGCCGACCTTCTCCGCGTACCACGTCAACGGCACGTCCTGGAACATCTACGACCCGGTAGCCAACATCACCGCCGCCGCCAACTACGCGGCCGGCAGGTACGGCTCGATCGACAACGTCAACAGCGCGTACTGAGGCCCGGCGCGGACCTCTGCACGCACACGCCGAAGGGCGGCACCCCACTGCGGGGCGCCGCCCTTCGGCGTCGTACGGGCGACTACTTGCGCATGACCTCGGGCTCGTGGCGGCGCAGGAAGCGGGCCACCAGGAAGCCGCAGATCACACCGAGGACGATCAGCGCGGCCATGTCCATGGTCCAGGCACCGGCCGTGTGGTTCCACAGCGGGTCCGTGCTCGTCGGGTCGGCGGTGTTGGGTGCGATGTTGTTGAAGTCCAGCGTGGCGCCGTCGGCACCCACCGCCCAGCGGGACGGCATCAGGTACGAGACCTGGTTGACGCCGACCGCTCCGTTCAGGTTGAACAGGCAGCCGGTGAACACGACCTGGATGATCGCGAACATCACCAGCAGCGGCATGGTCTTCTCGGACGTCTTCACCAGCGAGGAGATGACCAGGCCGAACATCATCGAGGTGAAGCCGAGCCCCATGATCGGGATACAGAGCTCGAAGAGGGTGGAGTGGCCGAGGACCACGCCCTCGCCCGGGATCTCCCGGCTGGAGAAGCCGATCAGGCCGACCATCAGGCCCTGCAGCACGGTGATCACGCCGAGCACGACCACCTTGGACATCAGATACGCCGACCGGGACAGGCCGGTCGCCCGCTCCCGTTCGTAGATGACCCGTTCCTTGATCAGCTCGCGCACGGAGTTCGCGGCGCCCGCGAAACAGGCGCCGACGGCGAGGATCAGCAGGACCGTGGTCGCCGTGCCGTTCGGGACGGGCACCCCGGTCTTCGAGTTCACCGGGTTCACCAGTAGACCCTTTTCGCTGTCGATCAGCAGACTGACCGCGCCGAGCACCGCCGGCAGGATCACCGTCAGCGCCAGGAAGCCCTTGTCGGAGGCGATGACCGCCACGTACCGGCGCACCAGGGTCAGCAGCTGCGACCCCCAGCTCTGCGGCTTCTTCGGCCTCATCGCCTGCATCGCGGGCATCTGTACGGACTGCGGGGCGATCGCGTCGATGTCCGCGGCGTACATCTGGTAGTGCTGCGAGCCCTTCCAGCGGCCCGCCCAGTCGTAGTCGCGGTAGTTCTCGAAGGCGGAGAAGACATCGGCCCAGGTGTCGTAGCCGAAGAAGTTCAGCGCCTCCTCGGGCGGGCCGAAGTAGGCGACCGCGCCGCCCGGCGCCATCACCAGGAGCTTGTCGCACAGCGCCAGCTCGGCCACCGAGTGGGTGACGACGAGGACGGTACGGCCGTCGTCGGCGAGGCCGCGCAGCAGCTGCATGACATCGCGGTCCATGCCCGGGTCGAGGCCCGAGGTGGGCTCGTCGAGGAAGATCAGCGACGGCTTGGTGAGCAGCTCCAGGGCCACCGAGACCCGCTTGCGCTGGCCGCCGGAGAGGGACGTGACCTTCTTGTCCTTGTGGATGTCGAGCTTCAGCTCGCGCAGCACCTCGTCGATGCGGTCGTCGCGCTCCTGGCCGGTGGTGTCGGCCGGGAAGCGCAGCTTGGCCGCGTACTTGAGGGCCTTCTTGACGGTCAGCTCCTTGTGCAGGATGTCGTCCTGCGGGACCAGACCGATGCGCTGGCGCAACTCGGCGAACTGCTTGTACAGGTTGCGGTTGTCGTACAGCACCTCGCCCTCGTTGGCGGGGCGGTAGCCGGTGAGCGCCTTCAGCAGGGTCGACTTGCCGGACCCGGACGGGCCGATGACCGCGATCACGGACTTCTCCGGGACGCCGAAGGACACGTCCTTGAGGATCTGCTTGCCGCCGTCGACGGTGACCGTCAAGTGTCGTGCGGAGAAGGAGACTTCACCGGTGTCGACGAACTCCTCGAGCCGGTCGCCGACGATCCGGAACGTGGAGTGGCCGACACCGACGATGTCGCTCGGGCCGAGCAGGGCACTGCCGCTCTTGGCGATCGCCACACCGTTGACGTACGTGCCGTTGTGCGAGCCCAGGTCGCGGATCTCCATGCGGCCGTCGGGCGTGGAGTGGAACTCCGCGTGATGGCGCGAGACCTGCAGGTCGGACACGACCAGATCGTTCTCCAGGGCACGGCCGATGCGCATCACACGGCCGATGGAGAACTGGTGGAACGTGGTCGGGCTGCGGTCGCCGTAGACCGGCGGCGCCCCCGCGCCACCACCGGAGGCCATGGCCGGGGCGCCCTGCTGCTGCGGGATCGCCGACGGGGCCTGCTGCCAGCCTTGTTGCGGAGCCGGCTGCTGCTGCGGAGCCGCCGGCTGGGACCAGCCCGCGCCGCCCGCGCCCTGGGCCGCGTACGGCTGCTGCCGGGGCTGGGGCTGGGATACGGCGGTCGCCGCGCCGGAGAGGCTCAGGCGGGGTCCGTCGTTGGCGTTGCCGAGGTGTACGGCCGAGCCCGGGCCGATCTCCGTCCGCTGGACGCGCTGGCTCTGCACGAAGGTGCCGTTGGTGCTTCCGTGGTCCTCGATGACCCAACTGCGGCCGTCGAAGCTGATCGTGGCGTGCCGCCAGGAGACCCTGGCGTCGTCGAACACGAGGTCCCCCTGCGGATCGCGTCCGAGGGTGTAGGACCTGGACGGGTCGAGCGTCCAGGTACGTCCGTTTGATTCCAGTACGAGTTCCGGCACTCCAAGCCCCATGAATAGTCCCCCGAGTTACCCCCATCACAGGGAGTCTAGGGATGTCGAACATCGTCGGGAACTATTTCAGGCTCGGCCCTCTGACCGAAAGTCGGGCCTTGCGGAGGGCTCGTACGAGCGCTTCAACTCTTTCCGTTGACGGGGTTGAAACCGGGCCGGAGAGTGGTAATCCACGCGAGGGGGACAAGCGCGGCGGAGCGGCCCGGCGCGTCCGCGGATCGGGGGGTCAGCCATGAGTTCTGGCACGTCCGGCACGGGAGTCGAGAACACGAGGCACGGCGCGCGGCTGCCATGGGGAGACATCCTGCTGTCCGCGATCGCCGCCGTGAGCTGGGCGTTGATCGGAATGGCGGGTACTGCGGCGCTGGGTCTGCATCTGCTGCAGGCGGACACGGCGGGCTCACTGGGCCCGATGACAGCGGCGGTTGTGGCACTCGGTGCGGGTGGTTCGGTCACGCCGAACGGCGACCTGTCTGCATTCGGTCTGAAAGGGGCGCAGGCCACCACGGCCATCGAGATCACGCCACTGGGTGTGAGCCTGGTGGGAGCCCTCCTGCTGTCCTGGTTCTTCTTACGGTCCCTGCGCACGGCCGGAGTTGTGATCGCACCGGCCGAACTGCTGGCCCGCGCGGGCTCGGTGGTCGTGCTGTTCGTGGCGACGCTGGGCGGCCTGGCCTGGGCGGGGCATTCCGTCGTGACGATCGACGGCGGTGCGCCGGGGCTGGACAAGCTGCCGGGCACCGGCGGGGGAGGGGGCGGTCTCAAGATCCCCGGAATCGGGGATGTCGGCGGGCTGCTGCCGGACCGCCTCGGAGACCTCGTACACGCGAACGCGGCGGTCGGCTTCAGCGTGGACACGGCGGCGACCCTGCTCGGCGGCCTCGGCTGGTCGGTCGGCATCCTGCTGATCGCCCTGCTCGCCTCCCGGCGTACTCCGCTGCCGCGCGGCTGGGAGGTGGTGCACCGGGTGGTACGGCCGGCGGTCTCCGCCCTGGTGACCGTGCTCCTGGTGGCGGTCGCGGCGGGCTGGGCGGCGGCAGCCTATGCGGCGGTCGGCGACCCGCACCCGGCCCGGATCATGGGCGCGGCACTGCTCGGCGCCCCGAACGGCGTCTGGCTCGGCATCCCGATCGGCCTCTTCGTCCCCTTCGACGGCAGGGCGACGGGCGTCCTCACCATGTTCCTGCCGCACCCCCTGGACGACCTCCTGAACTCGCCGTCCGACCAGTCGGTGACCCTGGGACACCTGGCCGACCTGGACGGGCGGGTGTGGCTGCTGGGCATCGCCGCGGCGCTGCTGATGCTGCTGGCCGGGGTGTTCACGGCGGCTCGGACGCCGGTGGTCGGCCCCGGGGCCGGTGGGGTGGCGGGGGCGCGGCGGGGCTCACGCGACGACGCGGACGGCAGGGGCGGGCGGGGCTCGCGCCCGGGCGCGCTCGGTTTCGCCGGGCGGTGTGCGGTGCGGCTGGGGATCGTGACCGCGCTCACGCTGCCGTTGCTGGCCTGGCTGACGGACGTGTCCGTGGACGCGTCGCTGTCGGTGCTGGGCTTCGACGCCTTCGGCGCCGGCATCGAACTGCACGGGCAGTTGGGCATGGCACTGCTCCTCGGGGCGGCCTGGGGTGCGGCGGCGGGAGCGGCGGGGGCGCTGCTGGCATGGACGACCGGCGCAGCCGGTACACGCACGGCACGGCTGGCACTGGGTGGCGCGGGAAGCGGTGACGCGGGCGACGAAACGACGTATCCGGTGGGGAGCGGGACTCCGGAACGGACCGGAAGCGGGGCGACGGGGCCTTACGCACCGGTGACTCCGTACCGTCCGCCGAATCCGAACACGAATCCCTATCTCCGGGTACCGAACGAGCTGCGGGAGACGGGGGGCAGCGGCCAGGAGTCCCGGCCCGAGAGGCCAGGGGAACGGCGGAGCCCGGCGCCGTACGACGGTGGGGCGTCCTGGCCCGATGCACGGCAGGAACGGCAGGCCCAGGCGCCGTACCCCGACAGCCGGACGCGCCAGCCCGACGCGCCGCGGCAACCGCGGTCCCCGGGCGCGCACAACAGGCAGACGCCCCCGTCCGACGCACCGCAGGAACGACAGGCCCAGGCGCCCTACGACGGACGGGCACCCTGGGCCGGCACGCCGCAGGAACCGCAGGACTCCAGGCCCGCGGAGGGGCGGGGCGGCCGGCCCGGGGGTGCGCGGGAGCCGCGGGACTCGGTGGGGCCGTACGGGAGTCCGGGGCCCTGGGGCGGTGGGGCGCCGAGGTCTGGGGGGACGCCGGCGAGCGGGCCGGGCGGGCCGGGCCATCGGTCGCCATCGGGTGCATCGGACCCGGTGGACGGTCGGTCCGACGGTCGTCGGTCGTCGGAGGAGTGGCGGTCCGGTAGCGGTGACGATCCCTCCGAGCTACCGCCTGGTTCCGACGATGTGTACGGCGCTCCCACCATGGCCCGGCCGATCGACCCGCCGCCCCGCTCCTCGCGGCGCGGCCGAAGGGCCCCGGACGATCCGGACGCGGGTCCCCCGCCGCCTCCCCCGCCTCCCCCGCCTCCTCCCGCGTCGCCGCCCCGGCGGCCCCCTCGGTGAGGTCGCCCGCCGGGGCGGGCGCGGCGGTGTGGCCGGTGGTGTCTGCACCGTGCGTGGACCGGTGCTGAACTGTGTGCGAAGGCGACGGTCCAGGAGGGAGGCACCTCGGTCTCCGACATCGCACGCACGTTCGTCCGAAGCGCGGAAGCAAGGCCTCGGACACCGACCCGACACTTGTTGTTCCGTGTCCGTCAGGCGGACGACCTGCGCCGCGGGCACTGCGTGCCGGTTACGGTGGTTACACCATGAGCGATCCGCAGACCTCCGAGGTCCCCACTCTCCTCGTCAAGATTTTCGGCAAGGACAGGCCGGGCATCACGGCCGGCCTCTTCGACACCCTTGCCGCGTACATGGTCGACGTGGTCGACATCGAGCAGGTCGTCACGCGAGGCCGGCTGGTGCTGTGCGCGCTCGTGACCCACCCCGCGGCGGGGCTTGAGGGTGACCTCAGGGCGACCGTGCACGGCTGGGCCGAGTCCATGAAGATGCAGGCGGAGATCATCTCCGGCCACGGCGACAACCGCCCGCGTGGTCTGGGCCGCTCCCTGGTCACCGTCCTCGGTCACCCCCTGACCGCTGAGTCGACGGCCGCCATCGCCGCCCGGATCGCCAAGACGGGCGGCAACATCGACCGTATCTTCCGGCTCGCCAAGTACCCGGTGACGGCAGTGGAGTTCGCGGTGTCCGGCGTGGAGACCGAGGCACTGCGCACCGCCCTGGCCTCCGACGCGGCCGAGCTCGGCGTGGACGTGGCGGTGGTCGCGGCGGGCCTGCACCGGCGGGCCCAGCGTCTGGTCGTCATGGACGTGGACTCGACGCTCATCCAGGACGAGGTGATCGAGCTCTTCGCCGCGCACGCCGGCTGCGAGGACGAGGTCGCCGAGGTGACGGCGGCCGCGATGCGCGGGGAACTGGACTTCGAGCAGTCGCTGCACGCGCGCGTGGCGCTGCTGAAGGGGCTGGACGAATCGGTCGTACAGAAGGTGCGCGCCGAGGTACGGCTGACGCCGGGCGCCCGGACCCTGATCCGCACGCTGAAGCGGCTCGGCTACCAAGTCGGCGTCGTCTCGGGCGGTTTCACCCAGGTCACCGACGATCTGCAGGAGCGGCTCGGGCTGGACTTCGCCCAGGCCAACACGCTGGAGATCGTCGACGGGAAGCTGACCGGCCGGGTGACCGGCGAGATCGTGGACCGTGCTGGCAAGGCACGGCTGCTGCGCCGGTTCGCCGCCGAGGCGGGCGTACCGCTGTCGCAGACGGTGGCCATCGGTGACGGCGCCAACGACCTGGACATGCTGAACGCGGCCGGTCTCGGTGTCGCCTTCAACGCCAAGCCGGTGGTCCGCGAGGCCGCGCACACGGCGGTTAACTTCCCCTTCCTGGACACGGTCCTGTATCTGCTGGGCGTCACCCGCGAAGAGGTCGAGGCGGCGGACACCCACGACGAGAGCTGAACCGCCCGGCGATCCCGATACGAGGGGCCCGGCACCGAGGAGATCGGTGCCGGGCCCCTGGTCGTCCCGCGGCGGAGAGCGGTGGCCTTCGGTGATCTCAGTCGGAGGGCGCCCAGTAGTCCACGAGCGTGGCCACGCCGGGTTCCAGGGTCTTCCAGGAGCCCTCGAAGGTCACGACGGCGAAGGCGGCAGCGGGAAAGCCCCGGCTGTTCATCCGCTCACGGGCATCGCCCTCGGAGCTGCCGGCCAGGATCTCGGTCACGCCGTGCACGCCGGGGTTGTGGCCGATGAGGATGACGTCATGCGCGTCCTCGGGCACCTCGTTGAGCACGGCGATCAGCTCGCCCGGCGAGGCGTCGTACACCCGCTCCTCATAGACTGTTTTCGGCCGGTGCGCAAGCTCATGGACGGCGAGTTTCCAGGTCTCCCGCGTGCGCACGGAGGTGGAGCACAGGGCCAGGTCGAAGGTGATGCCGCTGTCCGCCAGCTTGCGCCCGGCGACGGCTGCGTCCATTCGGCCCCGGTCAGCGAGCGGCCGCTCGTGGTCGGTCACCTGTGGCCAGTCGGCTTTCGCATGGCGGAAGAAGACGATCCTGCGGGATTCTGCGACGCTCATGTCACCCAGCTTCGCACGAAACAGGCCATCAGGCGCAGGGAGTTGACATGCGGCTTCGCCCTGTCCGGAGGCGGTGGGGCTAACGCGTGATGATCTGCTGGACCCGCTCGACGAGATGGGTGACGGCCGGGTCACCGGTGGTCGCGTGGGCGTCGGCCGGGTTCAGTATCAGCACCAGCAGGGCGACGAAGGCGAGCGCGGGCAGGGCGAGGGCCCACCAGGGCAGCCGGACGTCGACGCTGCCCGGGGTGGCGGGGTGGGGCAGGGGGTGCGTACGGGCCGGCATGATCGCCTCCGCTGGTCTCCGGGCTTCGGTGACCGCCCCTCGCGGCCACACCTCGAAATTACGGAATCCACGGCCGCCAACCCATCCGGTGATCCACCCACTTGACCCTGACCCTCACCCCCTAGGGGATGGTGGTGCTAGCCCCACCATCGGCCGCCGGGGCGGTGGTCAGGGGGACGCGAGGGTCGCGATGACGGCGATGACGATGAAGATGGCGAAGAACGAGCCGAAGACGATCAGCATCTTCTTCTGACCGTTCTGGGGGTTCGGGTCGAGCACTGGCATGGGACCAGTCTGGCACCCCTCGAAGCGGACGGATCGGGCGGGGTGGCCGCAACACCCCGCCGAGTGCCGGCGGGACCGGGGCGGTGTCCTCGCGTGCCACGTCGGCGCCCGCCGGCGAGCCACGGCCGGTCCGCGCCGGCCGGCGAGCTGCGGCCGGTCCGCGCCGGCCTCAGCCGGCCGCGGCCGCCTCGTCCTCCACCGTGCGGTCGCGGCCCGCCAGGACACCGACGGCCATCTGCGGGATCATCAGCCCGGTCATGAGGGCGATCGGCAGGCCCCAGCCGCCGCTGTGCTGGTAGAGCACGCCCACCAGCAGCGGGCCCGGGATGGAGATGAGGTAGCCGACGCTCTGGGCGAAGGCGGAGAGCTGTACGACGCCCGCACTGGTCCGGGACCGCATCCCGACCATCGTGAGGGCCAGTGGGAAGGCACAGTTGGAGACGCCGAGCAGTAGGGCCCAGGCCCAGGCGCCGCCGGCGGGGGCCGCCCACAGGCCGGCGTATCCGGCGAGGCCGCAGACGCCGAGGGCGATCACGATCGGGCCCTGGTGCGGCAGCCGAGTGGCCACGCGCGGGATGACGAAGGCCAGCGGTACACCCATCACCATGGTGACGGCCAGCAGCAGTCCGGCGGTGCCCGCGGGCACGCCCGCGTCCCGGAAGATCTGCGCCATCCAGCCCATCGTGATGTAGGCGGCGGTGGCCTGGAGCCCGAAGAACACGGCGAGCGCCCAGGCGGTACGGCTGCGGGTGATCCGCAGGGCGGGCGGCTGCCGGTCCGCACGCGCGCGTGCCTCGGCCACGGGCGCCGGCTCCGGTCCCCGGTCCCGGACCAGCGGAAGCCAGGGCAGCACCGCGGCCGCCGCCAGCCCCGCCCACACGGCGAGCCCGGACTGCCAG
The DNA here is from genome assembly GCF_055634995.1 of Streptomyces sp. NPDC111744. Classification (NCBI taxonomy): domain Bacteria; kingdom Bacillati; phylum Actinomycetota; class Actinomycetes; order Kitasatosporales; family Streptomycetaceae; genus Streptomyces; species Streptomyces sp. NPDC111744. The sequence continues at coordinate 217,450 of NZ_JBVKCG010000014.1, read as the reverse complement.
CCGCCGCCCAGCGCGTCGGTCAAGGGCACGGTCACCGCGGCGGCGATCGAGGTGCCGGCGGCGAGGGCCATCGAGTACAGGCCGGTCATGGAGCCGACCCGGTCGGGGAACCAGCGCTTGACGATGACCGGCATCAGCACGTTGCTGACCGCGATGCCCATGAGCGCGAGTGCGCTGCCGGCCAGGAATCCGCCCGTGCCCCCGACGTAGGGGCGTATCAGCAGACCGGCCGTGATGGCGACCATGCCGGCGCAGACCACCGCCGGCGGCCCGAAGCGGCGGGCGAGGCGGGGAGCCGTGACGCCGAAGACGGCGAAACAGAGCGGCGGCACGGAGGTGAGCAGCCCGGCCACGCTGCCGCTCATGCCGAGCCCGTCGCGGACCTCCTCCAGGAGCGCGCCGAGGCTGGTGATGGCGGGCCGGAGGTTGACCGCGGCCAGCAGGATGCCGACGACGAACAGCCGTGTCGTCCACGCGCGCGTGGCGTTCGCGGGACTCCCACCGGGTGCCGTCGGGCGTGCTGTCGTGGATGTCGGCGCGGTGGTTTCCTCGGCTCCCATACGCCCATCATAGAATCATGGGATGATTGGTTGTCCAGTCTCGGGCGGAGGACCACGGTGACCCCGCCACTTCTGCCCGGCCCTCGCGTGCGAAGGTGTGTCATGCCTCTGAGCCACCCGCGCCGCTCGGCGCTGTCCGAGCAGGTCATCGCCGAGCTGCGGAACCAGATCGCCTCCGGCGAGTGGCCGGTCGGCTCACGCATCCCCACCGAGCCGGAGCTGGTCGAGCAGCTCGGGGTGGCTCGCAACACCGTCCGGGAGGCCGTCCGCGCGCTGGCGCACAACGGCCTGCTGGACATCCGCCAGGGCTCCGGCACGTACGTCGTGGCGACCAGTGAGCTGGCCGGCGTGATGCACCGCCGGTTCGCCGGGGCCGATCCCCGGCACATCGCCGAGCTGCGCTCCACGCTGGAGTCGTCGGCGGCCCGGCTGGCCGCCGCCCGGCGCACGGAGAAGGACCTCAGGCAGCTCGACGCCCTTTTGGTGCGCCGCGAACAGGCCTGGGAGTCGGGCGAGGCAGAGGCCTTCGTGACGGCGGACGCGACCTTCCACCTGGCCGTGGTGGCCGCCTCGCACAACGACGTGATGACGGCGATGTACGCCGACCTGGGCGAGGTGCTGCGGGACTGGCTGCGCGCGGACGTCGGCGCCGAGCTGACGCCGGAGACGTACATGGACCATGCCCGCCTGGTCGACGCGATCCGCGCGGGCGACGTGGACTCGGCCGCCAAGGAGGCGGCCAGCTACCCGTACCTGTGCCGTCCGGGCAGGTTCAGCTCGCCTTCTGGTGGCTGACCCACACCGAGCGGACGTCCTGCCAGCAGCGGCCGGTGAGCCGTACGGTCATCGCCGGCCCGGTGTCGACCGGGGAGCCGTCGGTGTCGATGTCCCACCACTCGGCGCACTCGATGTGCAGCCGTACCCGATCGGTGTCCACATAGGGATTGTGGCAGTAGGCCACCACATGGGAGCCGCGGACGGTCGTCCGGCACGACGCGCCGAACAGCTCCGGGGCCGGCCTGTGACCGCCCGGCACGCGCGCGTGGCACACGGCGTCGTACGGCAGGGCCAGCACAAGGGCGAGGGCCACGGTCACTGGGGCCAGGCTGCGGGACAGGCGCACAAGGGGACCTCCTCGGCCGGGCTGGGGAGGGAATCGCGCGGTGAACGGGTGATCCGACGCGTGCTCCCAGGGTGCGCCGCCGGTACGGCGACGGCCCGGCCGGTGGGCCGAACGGGTGAGGCCCACACCCCTCACGGGATGCGGGCCTCGGCAGGTCCGTAGGTCCGTGCGGACGCTGTCCTTGCGGGTCAGGCGCCGATGGCGTGCAGACCGCCGTCCACGTGGACGATCTCGCCGGTGGTCTTCGGGAACCAGTCGCTCAGCAGGGCGACGATGCCCTTGCCGGCCGGCTCGGGGTCCTTGAGGTCCCACTCCAGGGGGGCGCGGTGGTCCCAGACCGAGGCCAGCTCGCTGAAGCCCGGGATGGACTTGGCGGCCATGGAGCCAATGGGACCGGCGGAGATGAGGTTGCAGCGGATGTTCTGCTTGCCGAGGTCGCGGGCGAGATAGCGGCTGGTGGCCTCCAGGGCGGCCTTGGCCGGGCCCATCCAGTCGTACTGCGGCCAGGCGTACTGGGCGTCGAAGGTGAGGCCGACGACCGAGCCGCCGTTCTGCATCAGCGGCAGGCAGGCCGTGGTCAGCGACTTCAGGGAGTACGCCGACACATGCATCGCGGTCGCGACGGACTCGAAGGGCGTGTTGAGGAAGTTGCCGCCGAGCGCGTCCTGGGGGGCGAAGCCGATGGAGTGCACGACACCGTCGAGTCCCCCGAGCTCCTCACCGACGAGGTCGGCCAGCCGCCCGAGGTGCTCGTCGTTGGTGACGTCGAGCTCGATGACCTTGGTGGGCTTGGGGAGCTTCTTGGCGATGCGCTCGGTCAGCGTGGGCCGCGGGAACGCGGTGAGGATGATCTCGGCGCCCTGCTCCTGGGCCAGCTTGGCCGCGTGGAAGGCGATGGAGGACTCCATCAGCACGCCCGTGATCAGGACACGCTTGCCCTCGAGGATTCCGCTCATGGTGATCAGTGACCCATTCCCAGTCCGCCGTCAACAGGGATGACGGCTCCAGTGATGTACGAGGCGTCGTCCGAGGCGAGGAACCGCACCGTCGCGGCGACCTCCTCGGGCTGCGCGTACCGGCCGAGCGGCACCTGCGACACGATGGTGGCGCGCTGCTCGTCGGTGAGCACCTTGGTCATGTCGGTGTCGACGAAGCCGGGCGCGACGACGTTGAAGGTGATGTTGCGCGAGCCCAGCTCACGGGCGAGGGACCGCGCGAAGCCGACCAGGGCGGCCTTGGAGGCGGCGTAGTTGGCCTGGCCGGGACCACCGTAGAGGCCGACGACCGAGGAGATGAGGACGACGCGGCCCTTCTTGGCGCGCAGCATGGCGCGGTTCGCGCGCTTGACCACGCGGAAGGTGCCGGTGAGGTTGGTGTCGACGACCGAGGTGAAGTCCTCCTCGGACATACGCATCAGAAGCGTGTCCTTGGTGATTCCGGCGTTGGCGATCAGGACCTCGACCGGGCCGTGCGCTTCCTCGATCTCCTTGTAGGCCTGCTCCACCTGCTCGGAGTCGGTGATGTCGCACTTGACGGCGAGGCAGCCCAATTCCTTGAGGACGGCCGGCGGCTCACCCGAGCGGTATGTGATGGCAACCTTGTCGCCGTTGTCGGCGAAAGCGCGGGCGATGGCGAGGCCGATGCCCCGGTTGCCTCCAGTGACGAGAACCGAGCGGCTCAACGGATCACCCTTTCGTTCGGTCTGACCACCCGCCGGAACAGCCGGCACGACAGGTGGCTTCATCGAAAACCTATCGGTCCCGCCGTTACCGCGAGCAAGCGGGCACCGACAGTGGCGCGGGGGTGTCGCTGTCGGGTCCCTACAGAAAGGACCGGCGCCGGGCCGAAACCTGTGGTCCGTATGCCCGCGGGCGCGACATGATCGGGCGGACAGGCCACGACAGCAGGGAGACCTCCGTGCCTCATTCCATCGACGAAGCCTTCACGGCTCTTCCGCTACGGGCCCTGGCCGACGCCGCGCTGGCACGCGCGCGTGCGCTGGGGGCCGAGCACGCGGACTTCCGGTTCGAGCGGGTGCGCAGCGCGTCCTGGAGCCTCAGGGACGCCAAGCCCGCCGGATCGTCGGACAGCACCGACCTCGGATACGCGGTCCGGGTCGTACACGGCGGTACCTGGGGTTTCGCGTCGGGGGTGGACCTGACTTTGGACGCGGCCGCCAAGGTGGCCTCCCAGGCGGTGGCCATGGCGAAGCTCTCGGCGCAGGTCATCAAGGCCGCCGGGTCCGATGAGCGCGTCGAGCTGGCCGGCGAGCCGGTGCACGCGGAGCGGACCTGGGTCTCGTCGTACGAGATCGATCCGTTCAGCGTTCCCGACGAGGAGAAGGCCGCGCTGCTCGCGGAGTGGAGCGCGCGGCTGCTGGCGGCGAACGGCGTCAACCATGTCGACGCCTCGCTGCTCACCGTGCACGAGAACAAGTTCTACGCCGATACGGCCGGGACCGTGACCACCCAGCAGCGTGTGCGGCTGCACCCGCAGCTGACCGCGGTGTCGGTGGACGAGTCGAGCGGCGAGTTCGACTCGATGCGGACCGTCGCACCGCCGGTCGGCCGTGGCTGGGAGTACCTCACCGGCACCGGCTGGGACTGGGACGCCGAACTGGAGCAGATCCCGGAGCTGCTCGCCGAGAAGATGCGGGCGCCGAGCGTCGAGGCGGGGCTGTACGACCTGGTGGTCGACCCGTCCAACCTGTGGCTGACCATCCACGAGTCGATCGGCCACGCCACCGAGCTTGACCGTGCGCTCGGCTACGAGGCCGCCTACGCCGGCACCTCCTTCGCCACCTTCGACCAGCTCGGCAAGCTCAGGTACGGCTCCGAGCTGATGAACGTCACCGGCGACCGCACCGCCGAGCACGGCCTGGCGACCATCGGGTACGACGACGAGGGCGTCGAGGCCCAGTCCTGGGACCTGGTGAAGGACGGCACACTCGTCGGCTACCAGCTGGACCGCAGGATCGCGAAGCTGACCGGTTTCGAGCGCTCCAACGGGTGCGCGTACGCCGACTCACCCGGGCATGTGCCCGTGCAGCGCATGGCCAATGTCTCGCTCCAGCCCGATCCGGGCGGCCTGTCGACCGAGGATCTGATCGGCGGGGTCGACCGCGGGATCTATGTCGTAGGCGACCGTTCCTGGTCGATCGACATGCAGCGCTACAACTTCCAGTTCACCGGCCAGCGGTTCTTCAGGATCGAGAACGGGCGGATCACCGGACAGCTGCGGGATGTCGCCTACCAGGCGACGACCACCGACTTCTGGGGCTCCATGGCGGCCGTCGGCGGCCCACAGACCTACGTCCTGGGCGGCGCCTTCAACTGCGGCAAGGCTCAGCCGGGACAGGTCGCCGCCGTGTCCCACGGCTGCCCCTCGGCCCTCTTCAAGGGCGTCAACATCCTCAACACCACGCAGGAGGCCGGTCGATGAGCGCCAGCACGAGGATCTGCTGGGGGTCCGGGGGTTATCCCCCGGGAAAGCACAGTCTCAACACCACGCAGGAGGCCGGTCGATGAGCGCCCGCAACAACAAGCCGCACGAGATCGTCGAGCGCGCTCTGGAGCTCTCCCGCGCCGACGGCTGCGTGGTCATCGCCGACGAGCACTCCACCGCCAACCTGCGCTGGGCCGGCAACGCGCTCACCACGAACGGCGTCACGCGCGGCCGTTCGCTCACCGTCGTCGCGACCGTCGACGGCAAGGAGGGGACGGCCTCGGGCGTCGTGTCCCGGTCGGCCGTGACCGCCGACGACCTGGAGCCGCTGGTGCGGGCCGCCGAGGCCGCCGCGCGGGGCGCCGGTCCGGCCGAGGACGCGCAGCCACTGGTCACCGGTGTACCGGAGGCGCCGGACTTCACGGACGCGCCCGCCGAGACCTCCTCCGCCGTGTTCACCGACTTCGCCCCGGCGCTCGGCGAGGCCTTCGCACGCGCGCGTGCCGGTGGCCGTGAGCTGTACGGCTTCGCCAACCACGAGCTGGTCTCGACGTACGTCGGCACCTCGACCGGGCTGCGGCTGCGCCACGACCAGCCCAACGGCACCCTTGAGCTGAACGCCAAGTCGCCGGACCGTGCCCGGTCGGCCTGGGCCGGGCGGTCCACGCGGGACTTCAAGGACGTCGACCCGGGCGCGCTCGACGCCGAGCTGGCCGTACGGCTCGGCTGGGCGGAGCGCCGGGTGGAGCTGCCGGCAGGCCGGTACGAGACGCTGCTGCCGCCGACCGCCGTGGCCGACCTGCTGATCTACCAGCTGTGGTCGGCGTCCGGGCGGGACGCGGCCGAGGGGCGGACGGTCTTCTCCAAGCCGGGCGGTGGCACCCGCGTCGGCGAGAAGCTGACCGACCTGCCGCTGACCCTGCGCAGCGACCCGAACGAGCCGGGGCTGGAGTCCGCGCCGTTCGTCGTGGCGCACTCCTCCGGCGGTGACCAGTCGGTCTTCGACAACGGGCTGCCGGTCGGCGCCACCGAGTGGGTCGCTGACGGTGAGCTGAAGCACCTGACGACCACCCGGCACACGGCCGGTCTGACCGGGCTGCCGGTCGCCCCGGCGGGCGGGAACCTGATCCTGGACGGCGGCCAGGACCGCTCCCTGGAGGAGATGGTCGCGGCGACCGAGCGCGGGTTGCTGCTGACCTGCCTCTGGTACATCCGCGAGGTCGACCCGGCCACGCTGCTGCTCACCGGCCTGACCCGGGACGGCGTGTACCTGGTGGAGAACGGCCAGGTCACAGGAGAGGTGAACAACTTCCGGTTCAACGAGTCGCCGGTGGACCTGCTGGGGCGGGCCACGGAGGCCGGGCGCACGGAAAAGACGCTGCCGAGGGAGTGGAGCGACTGGTTCACTAGGGCTGCGATGCCCGCGCTGCGCGTGCCCGACTTCAACATGAGCTCTGTCAGTCAGGGCGTATAACCTCGTAGCCGGTGGTTGCTCGACTGCCCGAAGATCATCCGAAGATCGCCCAAGGAGATACGAGAACCGTGACGGACATCGTCGACGAGCTGAAGTGGCGGGGGCTCATCGCCCTCTCCACGGACGAGGACGCATTGCGCAAGGCGTTCGCGGACGGTCCTGTCACGTTCTATTGCGGCTTCGACCCGACCGCGCCCAGTCTGCACCTCGGCAACCTCGTGCAGATCCTCACGATGCGCCGGATCCAGCAGGCGGGCAACCGCCCGCTGGGCCTGGTCGGGGGTGCCACGGGCCTGATCGGCGACCCGAAACCGACCGCCGAGCGCACGCTGAACGCGCCCGAGGTCGTCGCCCAGTGGGTGGAGCGGCTGCGCGCGCAGATCGCACCGCTGCTCGACTTCGAGGGGCCGAACGCGGCGGTCATGGTCAACAACCTGGACTGGACTCAGGGCATGTCCGCCATCGAGTTCCTCCGGGACGTCGGCAAGCACTTCCGCGTCAACAAGATGATCGCGAAGGAGGCCGTCGCCCGGCGTCTGGAGTCCCAGGAAGGCATCAGCTACACCGAGTTCAGCTACCAGATCCTCCAGGGCATGGACTTCCTGGAGCTGTACCGGCGGTACGGCTGCACGCTGCAGACCGGCGGCAGCGACCAGTGGGGCAACCTCACCTCGGGCACCGATCTGATCCACAAGGTCGAGCCCGACGCCGTGGTCCACGCGCTGGGCACGCCGTTGATCACCAAGGCCGACGGCACCAAGTTCGGCAAGACGGAGTCCGGCACGGTCTGGCTCGACCCGGAGATGACCACGCCGTACGCCTTCTACCAGTTCTGGCTGAACGCGGACGACCGGGACGTCTCCAAGTTCCTGCGGATCTTCAGCTTCAGGTCGCACGACGAGATCGAGGACCTGGAGAAGCAGACCGAGGAGCGTCCGCAGGCGCGGGCGGCCCAGCGGGCGCTGGCCGAGGAGCTGACGACGCTGGTGCACGGCGCCGACCAGACGGCCGCGGTGATCGCCGCGAGCCGTGCGCTCTTCGGGCAGGGGGAGCTGGCGGAGCTGGACGAGAAGACTCTGGCCGCGTCGCTCTCCGAGGTGCCGCACATCCAGGTCGCCGAGCTCGCTCCGGTGGTCGATCTGTTCGCCGAGGTCGGGCTGGTGGCCAGCAAGTCCGCCGCCCGGCGGACCGTGAAGGAGGGCGGGGCCTACGTGAACAACGTGAAGGTGACCGCCGAGGACGAGGTGCCCTCCGTGGAGGAGCTGCTGCATGGGCGGTGGCTTGTGCTGCGGCGGGGGAAGAAGAATCTGGCGGCTGTGGAGGTCGTTGGTTCCTGAGCGCCACAGGGGTGCGGGGTGTTCTGTTGACACAGCCCGCGCCCCTCGGGGGCGTTCAGTTTCCGGCGCCTCAGACTCGGTGCTTGCGCTTGCCCAGCGTCGCCATGTACAGCATGTCTCCCAGGAACACGATGATGATCGCGGCGACCAGCTGGAACAGATGACGGGTCCAGTCGATACCCGGGGTTGCCGCCACGCCCACCGCGCGGGCGACCGCGTTGCCGGCGATCGCGCCCAGCATGCCGAAGATGGTCGTCAGCCAGAGGGGGCTGTGCTGCTTGCCCGGGATGACCGCCTTCGCGATCAGGCCCAGCACGAAACCCACGATGATCGCCCACAACCAGCCCATGGCTGCCTCCTCGTACGGCTCGACGTGAGCATTACGCCAAGTCTCGGCCCGTCCGGCGTACGGCGCATGTCGGTACGGCCGTACGCGGTACGGCGCATGACGTTCACGCAGGCGGGCGGGCGACCCGGTCTCGAAGGCGGCGCAGGCGGGGCGTAACGTAAGAGGTGTCCTGGCCCGGTTCCCCGTACGGGTGCGGACAGAGTACGGGCCTGGGCGAGTCCGATGCGGGCGGATGGTGGAATGTGATGCGGAAGCAGCGTGGCGGCGGCAGCGTCCAGGTGTTCCGGATCACCGGGGCCCGCACCGGCCTTGCGGAGGACGTGCGCGGCCGGCAGCGGCGGTACGTCATCTCCATGACCGTCCGGACCTTGTCGGTGATCTTGGCGGTCACGTTGTGGAACGTGGAGCGGTACGTCGCCGTCGTCGCGTTGGTGCTCGGGGCACTGCTCCCCTACGTGGCGGTCGTCATCGCCAATGCGGGCCGGGAGCGGCCGTCATCGCTTCCGTCGACGTTCGGTGTCGCACCGACAAGGCTGATGATCGCGCCGCCGCGCGCGGAGGACCCGCACCCGGAATCCGTCCCGGAGGACGTGGTGGCCGACCCGGCGGCGGGGGTGCGCGGTGAGCGGCCGGAGTCGGTCTGAGCACCAGGGACGCGGGTTGAGCGGCCGGTGGCTCCACACAAGGCTCAAGAAAAGCTCAGATCAATCGCGCTGTTCCGGTGCCGGGCGACGGGTGACCCATGACATACTGCGTACGCGCTCCGCATCCCCCGTCGGAGCGACGGACCGACGCCGGGCAGCTCCCCCCGTGGCTGCTCGGCGTCGCCTTGTTTGCGGGGCCCGCCTTTGCAAGACAACGCAGCGCAGGACGAAGCAGTGCGAGACGAAGCAGTGAGTGACGTTATCTGTTCAGCGAAGGGTTGCCGGGCCGACGCGGTGTGGGTGCTGGCGTGGAACAACCCGAAGATTCACACGCCGGAGCGGCGGAAGACCTGGCTCGCCTGTGACGAGCACCGGGAGCATCTCTCGCAGTTCCTGGGGGTGCGGGGGTTTTTGAAGGATGTCGTGTTGTTGAGGGAGTGGGAGTCACTCCAGTAGGGCTCCAGTAGGCGGCTCTAGCCTCCGATCGCGGACATCGGCCTCTCCGGCTGTACGAACGACGGGTCGTCCAGGCCCGCCCCCGCCTTCTTTCCCCACATCGCCAGTCGCCAGATGCGGGCGATCTCCTCGTCGGATCCGCCCGAGCGGAGCGCGCCGCGCAGGTCAGTCTCTTCCTTGGCGAACAGGCAGTTGCGTATCTGGCCGTCGGCCGTCAGGCGGGTGCGGTCGCAGGCCGCGCAGAACGGGCGGGTGACCGAGGCGATGACACCGACGCGGTACGGGCCGCCGTTCACCAGCCAGCGCTCCGCCGGGGCCGCCCCGCGCTCGTCCGCGTCCTCGGGCGTGAGGTCGAAGCGGGTGCGGAGCGAGGCGAGGATGTCCCCCGCCGTCACCATGCTGTCGCGCTTCCAGCCGTGCTGGGCGTCCAGCGGCATCTGCTCGATGAAGCGCAGCTCGTAGTCGTGCTCCACCGCCCAGGCCAGCAGGTCGGGGGCCTCGTCCTCGTTCAGACCCGGCATCAGGACCGTGTTGACCTTGACAGGGGTGAGGCCGGCGTCGCGGGCGGCCTGGAGGCCGTCGAGGACGTCCTTGTGGCGGTCACGGCGGGTGAGGGTCTTGAAGACGTCCGGACGGAGAGTGTCGAGGGAGACGTTGACCCGGTCCAGGCCGGCCGTCTTCAGGGCCGTCGCGGTGCGGCGCAGGCCGATGCCGTTGGTCGTCAGGGACATCTGGGGGCGGGGGGCCAGCGCCGCCACCCGCTCCACGATGCCGACCAGGCCGGGGCGCAGCAGCGGCTCGCCGCCGGTGAAGCGGACCTCCTCGATGCCCAGCAGGCGGACGGCGATGTCGATCAGGCGGACGAGCTCGTCGTCGGTGAGCAGGTCGGGCTTGGCCAGCCACTGCAGGCCCTCCTCGGGCATGCAGTACGTACAGCGCAGATTGCACCGGTCGGTCACTGAGACCCTCAGGTCGGTGGCCACCCGGCCGTAGGTATCGATGAGCACGTGGGCCCCCTCCCTCGTCACGGATCAGTTCTCTACCGTCACTAGCGAGCCTACGTGACAACGCTGACATCGCGAGGGTCCCGATGCCACGAGGTACGAGGCGGCCGCGTCGTAGGACCCTACGATCCCGTCGACGCGGCCAGTCGTACGCAGGTCAGTGAGCTCCGGTGCCGGTCAGGGACCGCACCTCCAGTTCCGCGTACTTCGCGGTGTCCGGGACCTCCTTGGACAGCAGGGTGCCCACGACGCCGAGGAGGAAGCCGACCGGGATCGAGATGATGCCCGGGTTCTCCAGCGGGAACCAGTGGAAGTCGACGCCCGGGAACATCGAGGTCTCCTTGCCGGACACCACCGGCGAGAAGAGCACCAGGCCGACCGCGGTGACCAGGCCGCCGTAGATCGACCAGAGGGCGCCCGCGGTGGTGAACCGCTTCCAGAAGAGGCTGTAGAGGATGGTCGGCAGGTTTGCGGAGGCGGCGACCGCGAAGGCGAGCGCGACCAGGCCGGCGACGTTCAGGTCGCGGGCCAGGGCGCCGAGGACGATGGAGACCGCGCCGATGCCGACAGTGGCCCAGCGGGCCGAGTTGATCTCCTGCTTCTCGGTGGCCTGGCCCTTCCTGATGACATTGGCGTAGATGTCGTGCGCGAAGGACGAGGACGAGGCCAGGGTGAGGCCCGCGACCACGGCGAGGATCGTCGCGAAGGCGACCGCCGAGATGGTGGCCAGGAGGATCGCGCCCCAGTTGGAGTCGACGCCGCCCAGATGGAGGGCGAGCAGTGGGGCCGCGGTGTTGCCCGACTTGTTGGAGGCGATGATCTCGTCCGGTTTGATCAGCGCGGCCGCGCCGAAGCCGAGGGCGAGGGTCATCAGGTAGAAGGCGCCGATCAGGCCGATCGCCCAGAGCACGGACTTACGGGCGGCCTTCGCGGTGGGCACGGTGTAGAAGCGGATCAGGATGTGCGGCAGGCCGGCGGTGCCCAGGACCAGGGCGATGCCGAGGGAGAGGAAGTCCAGCTTGCTGGTGCTGGTGGCGCCGTACTTCAGGCCGGGCTCCAGGAAGGCGCTGCCCTTGCCGCTGTTGTCGGCGGCCTTGCCGAGCAGGTCGGAGACGTTGAAGTTGAACTTCCACAGGACCATGAAGGTCAGCAGCAGGGCGCCCAGGATGAGCAGCACGGCCTTGACCATCTGGACCCAGGTGGTGCCCTTCATACCGCCGATGGTGACGTAGACGATCATCAGTACGCCGACCAGGGCGACGATGCCGATCTTGCCGCCGTCGCTGGTGATGCCGAGGAGGAGGGAGACGAGGACGCCCGCTCCCGCCATCTGGGCCAGCAGGTAGAAGATCGACACGACGATCGTCGAGGTGCCGGCCGCGGTGCGGACCGGGCGCTGGCGCATGCGGTACGCCAGCACGTCGCCCATGGTGTAGCGGCCGGAGTTGCGCAGTGGCTCGGCGACCAGGAGGAGGGCGACGAGCCAGGCGACCAGGAAGCCGATGGAGTAGAGGAAGCCGTCGTAGCCGAAGAGGGCGATGGCGCCGGCGATGCCGAGGAAGGACGCGGCGGACATGTAGTCGCCGGAGACGGCGAGGCCGTTCTGGAAGCCGGTGAACTGGCGGCCGCCGGCGTAGAAGTCGGCGGCGTCCTTGGTCTGGCGGCCGGCCCAGATGGTGATGACGAGGGTCGCGGCGACGAACACCGCGAACAGGGTGATGATCAGCGTCCGGTGCTGGCTTGCCTCGCCGGCCGCCATGGTGATCGCGGGGCTCATGCGCCGCCCTCCGTCCGGGACTTGATGGCCTCGGCCTTGGGGTCGAGCTTGGCGGCGGCGTGGTGCGCGTACCACCAGGCGATGAGGAACGTGGTGAGGAACTGGGCGAGGCCGAGGACCAGGGCCACGTTGATGTTGCCGACGACCTTGGTGCCCATGAAGTCGCCCGCGTAGTTGGAGAGCAGGACGTACAGCAGGTACCAGGCGATGAAGCCGACGGTCAGCGGAAAGGCGAAGGAGCGGTAGGAGTGCCGCAGTTCGGTGAACTCCGGACTCTGCTGCACCTCGGCGAACTCCTCGCTGGAGGGGAGCCGGGTCTGCGTGTTCGAGGGCGGTGGTTTCTCGGTAGCCACGGAGTCTCCTCGCGATACGGACATGCGGATTCTGACCTCACAGACACTTGGATCACCTACCCGGAGTGATGGAGCGGCTCCCGTAAGTGATACCGACAGGGGGCCTCGATCCTGCTGCGGCTCCCTGCTCAAGGTCACGGCGCCACGCGTGGACAGGTTCAACTCGCCCGAGTTCTTTCGGAAGTCGTGCGCGCGAGTCGTCTCCGGTCATTGCTGGCCGGTGAGTGCGGGGGATAGCTTCACCCTGCACCACCCGTCATGTACCTGCTCAAGCGGTCACGCGCGGCCTGGGCGGGCCGTTTTCGGTTGATGTTCCGGATGATGTGGAGACCCCATGGCTCATCTGCGTTCCAGACGCGGGCTGGCGCTCGCCGTACCGGTCGTACTGTCGCTGACCGCCTCGCTCGGCCTGCTGCCGGCGGCGGCCTCTGCGGCACCGCTGACGGCCTCGGCGACGCCGGCGGCGGACGGGCCGAACCTGGCCTATGTCGTCAACACCAGGACGGACCACCGCACGATCGAGTCGGTGCAGCGGGCGATCACCCGCAACGGCGGCACGATCGTCGCGTCGTACGACAGGATCGGCGTGATCGTCGTGCACTCGGCGAACCCCGAGTTCGGCCCCGCGATGCGCGCGGTGCGCGGGGTGCGGTCGGCGGGGGCGACCCGGACGGCGCCGCTGAGCGCGGCGGGGACCACGGACGAGGGGGCCGTGCAGGTCCTGTCGAAGGCGGAGGCCGCGCGGGTCGAGAAGAGGGCGGCGGCCGGCCAGGAGCCCCTCGAGGCCGACCAGTGGGACCTGCGGACGATCGGCGCCGACAAGGCCGCCACGGTCAACCCCGGGAGCCGGTCGGTGACCGTCGGCATCATCGACACCGGCGTCGACGACACCCACCCGGACATCGCTCCCAACTTCTCCGCCGCGCAGTCCGCCAACTGCGTGAGCGGCAAGGCGGACACGACCTACGGCGCCTGGCGGCCGGTGGACGCCGACCACTACCACGGCACGCATGTCGCCGGCGAGATAGCCGCCGCCCGCAACGGCGTAGGCGTGGCGGGCGTGGCACCGGGCGTGAAGGTCGCGAGCATCACCGTGGCCCAGCCCGACTCGACACAGCTGTTCTACCCGGAGAGCGTCGTCTGCGCCTTCGTCTTCGCCGCCGACCACGGCGTGGAAATCACCAACAACAGCTACTACGTTGATCCATGGCTGTACAACTGCATGGACGACCCGGATCAACGTGCCATCGTTGACGCGGTCAACAGGGCGCAGTTGTACGCCCAGAGCAAGGGCACGCTCAATGTGGCCTCGGCCGGCAACTCGAACGACGATCTCGGCGCGAACGCCCTCACGGACACCTCCAGCCCCGACGACTCGACTGCCACGACCCGCACGGTCGACCCGCACGAGTGCTTCGACGTGCCGACCCAGCTGCCCGGTGTGGTCACCGTGAGCGCGGTCGGCGTCGACAACGCCAAGGCCTACTACTCCAGCTACGGCCAAGGCGTCATCGACGTGGCGGGCCCGGGCGGCGACAAGTACCAGATCCCGGACACGCCGTCGCAGAACGGCCGCATCCTGTCCACGCTGCCGAACGACCAGTACGGATTCCTCCAGGGCACCTCGATGGCGTCCCCGCACGTGGCCGCGGTGGCCGCGCTGCTGAAGTCGACCCACCCGCACGCCTCCCCGGCCCGGCTCCAGGCCCTGCTGAAGGCCGAGGCGGACAACCCGGGCTGCCCGGCGGGCCCCTACGACGGGAACGGCGACGGCGTCGTGGACGCCACCTGCGTGGGCGGAGAACACGTCAACGGCTTCTACGGCTCGGGGGTCGTTAACGCGCTCCGCGCGGTCAAGTGACCACCCCCCCAGCAGGACTTCCCGCACGGCATGCTCGTTTCGCGAACGAACCGGAGGCTCACCCACATGACAGCGCCCCACTCGCGCCACCGCCGCGCGCTCGCCATCCCGCTCGGCATGGCCATGGCCACGGCCCTCGCGTTCCTGCCCAACGTCTCGGCGTCCGCCGCCGACACCACGGCCACGACCACGGTCGCTTCGGACGCGAGTGACGCCACGTCCCTCAGCTATGTCGTCAACGTCCGCCCCGGGCAGGGCACCTCGCAACGCGTCCAGCGGGCGATCGACCGGGCCGGCGGTTCGGTGGTGATCGCGTACGACGAGATCGGCGTGATCGTCGTCCACTCGTCGAACCCCGACTTCGCCAAGGTCATCCGCAAGGTGCCCGGCGTGGACTCGGCCGGTGCCACCCGCAACGCGCCGCTGCCCGCCCAGTCGACCACCGACGTCGGGACGCCCAAGGTGCTCAGCTCCGAGCAGGTCACGGAGGCGGACGCGCAGGCGGCCGACGGGCAGGACCCGCTGGAGCCGCTGCAGTGGGATCTGCCCGCCATCAAGGCCGACAAGGCGCACGAGAAGACCCTCGGCAGCTCGAAGGTCACCGTCGCCGTCATCGACACCGGCGTCGACGACACCCACCCGGACATCGCCCCGAACTTCTCCGCCGCACAGTCCACCAACTGCGTGTCGGGCAAGCCGGACACGACGTACGGCGCCTGGCGGCCCAGCGCCGCCGAGAGCCCGCACGGCACGCATGTGGCGGGTGAGATCGCGGGCGCCAAGAACGGGATCGGCATCACCGGCGTGGCGCCCGGCGTCAAGGTGGCGGGCATCAAGGTAGCAACCACCAGCGGGTACTTCTACACGGAGGCCGTCGTCTGCGGTTTCGTGTGGGCGGCCGAGCACCACATCGACGTCACGAACAACAGCTATTACACCGACCCCTGGTACTTCAACTGCACCGACGACCCGGACCAGAAGGCGCTCGTCGACGCCATCACCCGTGCCTCCCGGTTCGCGGAGAAGAAGGGCACCGTCAACGTGGCGGCGGCCGGCAACGAAAGCTACGACCTGGCCTCCCACTCGATCACCGACCCGGTCTCGCCGAACGACGGCACCCCCAGCGACCGGGTGATCGACCCGCACACGTGCTACGACATACCGACCCAGCTGCCGGGCGTCGTCACCGTCGCGGCCACCGGAGCCAAGGGCCTCAAGTCGTCTTTCTCCAACTACGGCCTCGGGGTCATCGACATCGCCGCGCCCGGCGGCGACTCGACCGCCTACCAGGCCCCGGCGCCCCCGGCGACCAGCGGCCTGATCCTGGGCCCGCTGCCGGGCGGCAAGTGGGGCTACATGGCGGGTACGTCGATGGCGACCCCGCATGTCGTCGGCGTCGCAGCATTGATCAAGTCAACCCATCCACATGCCTCCTCCGCCCTGGTGAAGGCCCTGCTGTACGCAGAGGCGACCGCCACGCCGTGCACCGACCCGTACGACATCAACGGGGACGGCAAGGTCGACGCGGTGTGCGAGGGCGCGAAGAACCACAACGGTTTCTACGGCTGGGGCACGGCGGACGCACTGGCGGCAGTGACCCACTAGGCACAGATATTGATTCAGTCAATACTGCATAGTGCAGTCATGACTGCAATCAAGTACGCGTGGTCCGCACTGGGCGGCGACCCCTCGCTGTCCGCGCGGATCACGACCGTGGCACGCGCGGGCACGCTCCAGGCGCACCTTCCGGTACGACCGCTCGCCCGCGCGTGTGTCGGCGTGTGCGCGCTGGCCGCCGCCGAGTTGGGGGCGCGCCGCGCCGGTACGACGGAGGTGCCCGCGGTCCGGGTGGACGACGGGGCCGTGGCGACCGCGTTCACCAGCGAGCGGCAGTTGCTGGTCGACGGGCGGGCGCCGGTGCCGTTCGCCCCGCTGTCCCGGTTCTGGCGCGCGGCCGACGGGTGGGTGCGCACCCACGCCAACTACCCCCACCACCAGGCCCGGCTGCTGGCCGCGCTGGGACTGCCGGATGGCGCCTCGGCGGAGGAAGCCGGGGCCCGGATCGCCGGGCGCCCCGCGCTGGAGGTGGAGGACGCGGTCTACGGCGCCGGCGGGCTCGCCGTGGCACTGCGCTCACCCGAGGAGTGGGCCACGCACGAGCAGGCGCTCGAGGTGGCCGCGCGCCCCCTCGTCGAGCGGGGCCGCCTGGACGCGGCCCACGCGCGCGTGCTCCCGCCGCTCGACGCCGACGTCTCTCCCCTGCTGCCCGCCGCCGGTCTGCGCGTCCTGGACCTGACCCGGGTCCTGGCCGGCCCGGTCGCCACCCGCACCCTGGCGCTGCTGGGCGCGGAGGTCCTGCGCCTGGACGCGCCCTGGCTGCCGGAACTCCCCGACCAGCACGCCGACACGGGCTTCGGGAAGCGCTCGGCGACGCTCGACCTCACGACCGACCGGGCGGCCTTCGCGGAGTTGCTGGCCTCGGCGGACGTCGTGGTCACCGGGTACCGGCCGGGCGCCCTGGACCGGTTCGGGCTCTCCCCCGAGGCGCTGGCCGAACGGCGGCCGGGGCTGGTCGTGGCCCAGGTGTCCGCCTGGGGCGGTTACGGGCCGTGGGGCGGGCGGCGCGGCTTCGACAGCCTGGTGCAGGTCGCCACCGGCATCGCGAAGGCCGAGGGCTCGGCGGAACGGCCGGGTGCGCTGCCCGCGCAGGCGCTCGACCACGGCACGGGGTATCTGCTGGCGGCCGGCGTGCTGCGAGCACTGACCGAGCAGTCCTACGACGGCGGGAGCAGGTTCGTACGGCTGGCCCTGGCGCGCACCGCGCGGTGGCTGACGGCGGAGACGGAGGCGGGGGCCGAGGGCGGTGAGCCGTACGAGGGGCCGGACGCCTGGCTCGCCGAGACGGACAGCGCGCTGGGGCGGCTGCGGTACGCACGGTCGCCGGTGTCCTTCGCGGGCGGCCCGGCCGACTGGGCGCGGCCCCCGGTGCCGTGGGGGTCGGATCCGGCCAAGTGGGCATGACCGCACGGCCCGCACGGCCGGAAACGTACGAATAGACGGAATGACGCTCCGTCAGTTGTTTTCTGCTACTTGCCCGGTTCTGTCATGTCTGGCGAAGATCGTGGGGTGACGGCGACACGACCGACCACCGAAGCAGCCGACGCGAGCGGCCCCGCGAGACGCCCCGGTACCGGCCGGGCCGTCGCCGTCCTGGTCCTGGTGACGCTGGCCGCGCTGGTGCCGCTGCTCGGGCCGTCCGTCGCGTTGCACGACACCGGGGAGGCCGCGGCGCCGGGGATGGGCGGCATCGCCTTGCTGCGCGGGGTGCTGTTCGCCGCCCTGTGCGTGCCGTTGGGCGAGCTGTTCGTGGACCGGCTGACCCGTCGGCTGCCGGACGCGCCGCCCGAACGGCCGTCCAGCCGGGCGGTGTTCGCGGCCGCCGCCGGTTTCGTCGCCGCGCTGGGGCTCGCGTCGGTCGTGTCGACGGGCAACCTGGTGCCGCGCGGTCTCGCCGACATCGACGTGGGCGGCCTGTACCAGTCGCGTGACGGCGAGTTG
The DNA here is from genome assembly GCF_055634995.1 of Streptomyces sp. NPDC111744. Taxonomy (NCBI): domain Bacteria; kingdom Bacillati; phylum Actinomycetota; class Actinomycetes; order Kitasatosporales; family Streptomycetaceae; genus Streptomyces; species Streptomyces sp. NPDC111744. The sequence continues at coordinate 199,510 of NZ_JBVKCG010000014.1, read as the reverse complement.
GCGCTGATCGAGGTCAACGCCTTTCTGCTGGCCGGCCTTTGCGCCCGCTCGCGCCGCCCGGCGACCCAGGTGTGGCCGCTGGCCGCGGTGGTCGCCGCCGAGGCGCTGCGCGCCCATCCTGCGCCGGAGCACAGCCCGTTGCTCGGCTCGGCGCTGACCCTGGTGCATCTGACGTGCGCGACGCTGTGGGTGGGCGGTCTGCTGCACGCGCTGCGCCTGCTGCGGCGGTGGCAGGGCCGGGCGGCCGGGGCGGCGCTGCTCGGTCTCTACGCGCGCGTGGCCGCCGTACTGCTCGCCGCCATCACCGCGACGGGCGTGTGGAGTTCGCTGCGGCGGATGCCCGCGGGCACGATCCTGGCCCAGCTGACGACGACGGCGTACGGGCGCACCCTGCTGGCCAAGGTGGTCCTCGTCGCCGCCGTCGCCGCGCTCGCGCTGTGGGCACGGTTCCGGCTGCGCCGGGCGGCCGACCCGCTCACCGCGTACGTCCCCGCGCGTGCCGAGGTGGTGGTGCTCGGGGTGGTGGTCGCGGTGTCGGGAGTGCTGACGGCGCTGCCGGTACCGATCAGATGGACTTGATCAGGTGGGCTAGCCGTTGGTGACGAGCACCTTGAGGGCGGTGCGCTCGTCCATCGCCTTGTAGCCGTCGGGCACGCCCTCGATGCCGACGGTCAGGTCGAAGACCGGCGACGGGTCGATCGTGCCGGCGAGGACGTCGGGCAGCAGGTCGGGGATGTACGCGCGCACCGGGGCGACACCGCCGCGCAGGGCGATGTTCCGGTCGAACATGACACTGAGGTCCAGCCCGGTGCCACTGCCGTGCGGGACGCCGACGAAGCCGATCGCCCCGCCGTCCCGGGTGATCTCGACGGCCGTTCGCATGGACTGCTCGGTGCCCACGGCCTCCACGACGGAGTGCGCGCCCTGGCCCCGGGTGAGTTCGCGTACGGCTGCCACGGCCGCGTCCCCGCGCTCGGCGACGACGTCGGTGGCGCCGAAGCGGCGCGCGATGTCGGTACGGACCTCGTGCCGGCCCAGTGCGATGATCCGCTCGGCACCCAGCCGCTTGGCGGCCAGCACGGCACACAGGCCGACCGCGCCGTCCCCGACGACGGCGACCGTGGCACCGGGACGGGCGCCCGCGCCGAGGGCCGCGTGATGACCGGTGCCGAGCACGTCGGACAGCGTCAGCAGGGCGGACAGCAGATGGTCGTCGGAGGCCGCGTCCTTGGGCAACTGGACCAGGGTCCCGTCGGCGAACGGGACGCGCACGGCCTCGCCCTGGCCGCCGTCGTACCCCACCGAGCCCCAGAAACCTCCGTGCTCGCAGGACGTCGTCAGTCCCTCACGGCAGTAGTCGCAGACGCCGTCGGACCACATGAAGGGGGCCACCACCAGGTCGCCGCGGCGTACGGTGCCCACCTCGGAGCCGGTCTCCTCGACGACACCCAGGAACTCGTGCCCGATCCGCTGCCCCGGCTGCCGGGCCGCCTCGCCCCGGTAGGCCCACAGGTCGCTGCCACAGATGCAGGCGCGCAGCACGCGTACGACGGCGTCGGTGGGCAGCCGCACCACCGGCTCGGGCACGTCCTCCACGCGCATGTCGTACGGGGCGTGGATGGTGGTGGCGCGCATGGCGAGGATCCTTCTCGTGCGGTGTCGTGGGTGCGCTCAGGGGGTGACCGGGCGCACCTCACGGTACGCCGTCGCCGGCGCGGGTCGCGCGTCGAGGGCGCCCCGGACCAGCAGGAACTGTGCGCCCGCATAGGTGAGCATGATCCAGAAGTCGGGTCTCGGCAGCTGCGGCCAGTCGGCGACACCGGTCGCGATGAGCGTGTCGGAGAGCATGAAGAGCGCACCGCCGAGCCCGGCGACCGGGCCGAGCCGGGTGGCCGCCGTGTACGCCATGGCGGTGAGGAGGGTGCTGTAGCCGGCGACGGGGACACGGAGTCCAGCGGGCAGGTCCGGCCACAGCAGGACGACCAGGGTGACGAGGGCGGCGGCGTACCCGAGGGCGAACAGACCCGCACGCGCGCGTGGCGGTCCGTGGCGGCGGAAGAGGACGAGGTAGCAGACGTGCCCGGCGGCGAAGCAGGCCATACCGGCCATGAAGGCGGGGTCGGCGTCGGAGAGCAGCAGTACATCGCCGCCCCAGCCGCACAACAGGGCGGCGACGAGCAGCCGCGGGCCGCCCGCGCGGGCGGTCCAGGCGGCGAGCAGGGGCATCAGGAGCACCTTGGCCACCACGTGCCCGGAGTGGAGGCCGACGGCGAGGCAGCCGAGGTCGAGGACGACGGCGAGGGCGAAGGCGGCGAGCAGCGCCCGGGACGCTCTCACGCGGCCACGGACTCCTCGGCCTGCTCCACGGCGGCCGCCGGCGCCCAGCCCGGCCCCCGGAACAGCCGCCCGGCCCGCTCCCGCCAACCGCGCGCGGCCTTCAGGTCCCTGCCGATGGCCAGGTACTCATGGGTGGCCACCTTGATCGGGTTGAACGTGTTGATGTTCTTGGTCAACCCGTACACAGGCCGCTCGACCTCCGGCACCCACGACCCGAACAACCGGTCCCAGATGATCAGGATCCCGCCGAAGTTGCGGTCCAGGTAACCGCCCTGGGAGGCGTGGTGCACGCGGTGGTGGGACGGGGTGTTGAACACGAACTCGAACCACCGGGGCATCTTGTCGATGCGCTCGGTGTGGATCCAGAACTGGTAGACGAGGTTCGCGGAGGAGCAGAAGGCGAGCGCGGCCGGGTGCACACCGACGGCGACGAGCGGGACGTAGAACGGCCAGACCGTCAGCGAGGTCCAGGGCTGGCGCAGCGCGGTGGTGAGGTTGAACTTCTTGCTGGAGTGGTGGACGACGTGGCAGGCCCACAGGATGCGGATGACATGGTGGCCGCGGTGGGACCAGTAGTAGAGGAAGTCCTGCGCGAACAGCATCAGCGGGACCGTCCACCACAGGACGGGGACACGCAGCGGGGTGAGTTCGTATATCGCCGTGTAGATCGCGACGATCGGGATCTTCCAGACGAAGTCGAAGACGAGGGACCCGAGCCCCATGCCGACGCTGGTGGCCGCGTCCTTGGCCTCGTACCCGCCGGCGTCGTCGTCGGGATGGATGCGGTAGCTGATCACCTCGATCACGGTGAGCAGCACGAAGGCGGGTATCGACCACAGCACGACATCGGGCAGGTTCGGCATGGGGGCACCGTAGAACCGCTGGTCGGCTGCGGCTAGACGTTGTTACCCACAAGTATTACCGGCGGTATGCGCTTGCTTGTTGGCGATCTCCGCCAACGGCCGGGCGGCCGTCACACCCCCACCGCCCCCAGCAGGCTCCCCGCCGCATAGGTCACCCCCATGGCCAGCGCGCCGCCCACCACGTTCCGCACCACCGCCGGACCCACCGCCGCCGCCCCCAGCCGCGCGCTGCTCCATCCCGTCAGGACGAGCGCGGCCAGCACCGAACCCACGGTCACCGGAAGCCGCCAGTCAGCAGGTGGCAGCACGATCGCCAGCAGGGGCAGCAGCGCCCCGACCGTGAACGACAGGCAGCTCGCCAGTGCCGCGTTCCACGGGTTCGTCAGTTCGTCGGGATCGATGCCCAGCTCCACGCTCGCGTGGGCCCTCAGCGCGTCCCGCTCGGTGAGCTGGACCGCCGCCTCCCGCGCCACCTCCCGGGACAGCCCGCGCCGCTCCAGCAGTTCGGTCAACTCCTCCAGTTCCGCCTCAGGCTGCTCCTTCAGCTCCCGTTTCTCCATCGCAAGGGCGGCCAGTTCCGAGTCGCGTTGGGTGGACACCGACACGTACTCCCCCGCCGCCATCGACATCGATCCGGCGAGCAGCCCCGCCAGGCCCGCTGTCAGCAGGGCGCCCCGGTCGTCGGTGGCGCCCGCGACGCCGACGACGAGGCCCGCCGTCGACACGATGCCGTCGTTCGCGCCCAGTACGGCTGCCCGCAGCCAGTTCAGCCGGGAGCCGAGCGCTCCCCTGTGGGCCTCGTTGTCGTGCGTTGGTTCCATCACAGCAGGGAGGATCGCACCCCGGCACCTGTGAGCCGAGTACCGACGTCACCAGACCCGTACCGAGGCCCCCCGTGCGAACACCGGACTCGTGGCGTCCGCCGGCGGCTCCCGCAGCGGCTCCGCGATCTCCGCCACCGTCGGCCCCACCTTGGCCGCGATCGGGTCCAGGAGATCCAGGTCGAAGCCGTACACGCGGGCCGCGTTGCCGCCGAGCATCGCCGCGATCTCCTCGCGCGGGACGCCCGCGTAGGCGAAGCGCAGGCCCTCACGGGTGTAGGGGTACGTCCCCTCGTCGTGCGGGTAGTCGCTGCCCCACATGATCTTGTCCAGGCCGATGCGGTCGCGCAGCGGCACCTCGTGCGGGCGCATGAAGCTGGCGCCGACGAAGCAGTTCGAACGCCACACCTCGGACGGCGACCTGCCCATGCCCTCCGCCAGCCCCGCCCCGAACTTCGCCTCCGCGGTCGTCGCCGTCGTGGCCGCGGCCAGCAGACGGCCGTGGTAGTAGTCCAGCATGGCCAGGACACCGGGGATCCATCCGGAGCCCTGTTCGGTCAGGACCAGTTTCAGGTCAGGGTGGCGGCGGAAGGCGCCGCCGAAGACGAGGTGCCACAGCGCCCGGTGCGAGAACCAGGTCGTCTCGACCATGAAGACCGCGCGGGCGGCCGGTTCGTCGCCGAGCAGCGGGGACGCCGAGCCCGCGTGGTGGTTGACGGGGACGCCGAGTTCCGCGCAGAGGGCCCAGATCGGGTCGTACACGCGCGCGTGCAGTTCGGGCAGGCCCGAGCCCGGTGGCGTGCCGGGCAGCATGAGGCCGCCCTTCAGGCCCGCGTCCGCCGCCCGACGGATCTCCTTGACGGCCGCGTCGACGTCGTTCAGGAGGATCTGGAAGACGCCCGCCCGGCGGCCCGGCGCGGCGGCGCAGAAGTCGGCCAGCCAGCGGTTGTGGGCACGCAGGCCCGCCCAGCGCAGCTCGATCTCCGCACCCGTGGGCGCCGGGGCCATCAGGGAGCCGGACGGGAAGAACGGCGGGATGGTGTTCGGGAAGATCACCTCAGCGACGATCCCGTCCTGCTCCAGTTCCGCGAGCCGCCGCGCGGAGTTCCAGTTCCGGTCGGCGGAGTCGGAGAGCAGGTCCTCGTACGGGTTGACGTACGTCGCCGCCCAGGCGTCGAAGTCGTCGTGGTAGCGCTTGTCCAGGTACGGCTTGTAGTCGAGGAGGTCCGCGCCCGCGTGGCAGTCGGCCGAGATCACCGTGTAGCGGTCGTTCACCGTGTCACCCCCAGAGCCGGGAAGTCGTTGTCCGTCAGCCAGTGCCGGCCCACCTCGCGCGAACGCGCCCAGGAGGCCTCCACGGCCGTCTGGTCGGCCGGCTGGCCCAGGTCGGCGGGGGTGGGGCCGATACGGCGGGCCAGCGGCGTCAGGCGCGCCACGTCGAAGCCGAAGGCCTCGGCCGCCGCCAGGCCCAGCATCCGGCGGGTCTCGGCCACCGGGATGTCATGGAAAGTGCGGCGCAGCCACGCGCGCGTGTCGGGCCAGGTGCCTTCCGGGTGCGGGAAGTCGCTGCCCCAGAGGATGTTGTCGACACCGATCTCGTAGCGCTGGGCGAGTTCACGGCGTTTGGTGTTGGTGGCGCAGACGAAGACCTGCCGGTCCAGGTACTCGTGCGGCGGGCGCTTCAGTTCCTCGAAGGGGGACAGCTTCTTGCCGCCGTGCGCGCCGAGGTAGAGGCGGTCCATGAACCAGAGCAGGTTCGGCAGCCACCAGCAGCCCGACTCCGCCACGCCGAACCTGAGCCCGGGATGGCGTTCGAAGGCCCCCGACCAGAGCAGGAACCACAGCGGCCGGGCCGGCCACCAGGTCACCTCGCTGACATAGATGCCGAGATGGTCGCCGTACTCGTGGCGCGGCGCGGCTCCGGAGTGGGTGAGGACCGGCATCCCGCAGTCGGCGGCCGCCGCCCACACGGGGTCGTAACGGCGGTCGTGGTACGGCTCCCTGTCGACCCACATGGCGGGGATCATCAGCGCGCCGAGGCCGGTCTCCTTCGCGCGGTGCACCTCGGCGACGACGCGGTCCACCGGGGCGGTGACCGGCAACAGGGCTACCCCGCAATGCCGTTCGGGGTGTTCGGAGACGAAGTCGGCCAGCCAGCGGTTGTGGGCCCGGGCGCCGGCCATGCCCAGCTCCGGGTCGTGGTCTCCGGACAGGCCGAGGCCCACCCCGAAGGGCGCGGCCGTCCGGCTGTCGACCGCGTCGGCGTCCGGGAAGACCACCTCCGCGGCCACCCCGTCGCCGTCCAGCTCCTTCAGGCGCTGCGCGCTGTCCCAGCCCCCGCGCAGACCCTCCTCGTTGTCCTGGAACCACTTGCTCGCGAACGCCTCGTTGCGGATGCCGAGCCGGGTCATCTCCTCCCGGCGGCGGTCCCGCCCGGCGAGGAACTCGTCGAAGTCCCGGTGGAACCGTGCGTCCAGATAGGGCCGGTACTCCTCGGTGGGCAGCCCGGCGTGGCAGTCGGAGGAGATGATCAGATACGGGTCGTCAAACGACGTCACGACAGCCCCCTGTCAGTCCAGGATGAAGCTTTCGAGGTACGACGGGTTCGCCCGGTCCAGCATCGAACGCGCCCTCGCCCGGATCTGGGCGTCGCTGCGCTCGCTCTCCGGCAGCAGCCAGAAGCGGTCCGCGCGGATGCCGGCCACGACGAACTCGGCGACCTCCTCGACGGGCGTGAAGGCGACCTCCTTGCCCGCCGCGCGCATCGCCGCCTCCCACTGGTCGAGGCTGCGGTACGGGGTCCTGCGCGGCCGCTGCTTGGCGTAACGCTCGGGCCGGTTGCGGTGCGACTCCCACAGGCCCGTACGCAGCATGTGCGGCCCCGGGAAGAGCACCGAGGCGCCCACACGCGCGTGCTCCGCCCTGAGATGGGCGTACAGCGACTCGGTGAGCGTTACCACGGCCGCCTTGGTGACGGCGTACACGGAAGCCGTCGGCAGCGGCGCGATACCGCCGTCACCGGAGGATGTATTGACCACATGACCGGGTTGACCCGACTTGATCATCCTCGGCAGGAATGCCTGTACACCGTGGAAGACACCCCACACATTGACCTCGAACGCCCACTTCCAGTCGTTCGGTTCGTGCTCCCACATACGGCCCTCGGCGCCCGAGCCGACCCCGGCGTTGTTGCACAGGACGTGCACCGCGCCGTACGTGTCGTAGGCCGACTCGGCGAGTTCCAGGACCTGTTCGCGCACGCCGACGTCGACCACCCGTGTGTGCACGTCGGCGCCCTCCGCGCGGAGGTCGGCCGCGGCCTTGTCCAGGGCGGCCGGCTCCACGTCGGCGAGGACCACCTTCAGGCCCTCGGCGGCGAACCGCCGGGCCATCGCGAGCCCGATCCCGCTCGCCGCGCCGGTGACCACGGCGACCTGTCCGGCACGCAGTTCCATCAGGCCTCGCTCCCTTCCGGGGGCGCGTCGACGATCTGGCGCGGGTCGTCGTAGCGCTGGTGGACGTACGGCAACAAGGCCTGGGGGTCGACGCGTTCGGCGATCCGGCCGCGCTGGTCGCTGGTCTTCTCACCGAGGGTGATGTCCAGCAGGCGCAGCACCGGCAGGTCGGCGACCGGGTCGTACGCCGACTCACGGAGGATGACCTCCCCCGTCACCCGTTCCAGTCGGCGGACCTTCTCCTCGCGGACGCAGTGCACCAGCAGCGGGTCGCCGTCGAAGCCCGAACCGTCCACCGCCGGAAGGAACTTGAAGTAGAAGTCGGTCTTCGGCGCGGGCTCGGGCAGCGGCAGCGGGCCGTCGGCCGTGCCGCGCACCTCCACGAAGACGACGCCGTGCCGGGCCAGGGACGCGCGCACGAGGCCGCCCTCGCGCTCGACGGTCACCTCGCCGAGCTTCTTGGGCTCGCCGAAGACCTCACGGCCGCCGGTGAGGGCGCGCTCATGGGTCATCGGCATCACCAGCGGATACCAGCCCTCGACCGTGCCGTGCGCGGCGGCGACCGCGAACGAGCCCGCGCCCAGCGGGTATCCGGGCAGCTGGACCTGGCTGATGTTGACGCGGACCACGGGGCGGCCGGTGGGCTTGAGCGGCGGCGGCAGCACCGCCGCGACCGCGTCCGGGTCGGTCTCCCAGACGGCCACCACGCCGGTGGACCACACGTCCGGGAGCTTCGTGGTGCGCGCGGCCGCGATCTCCGCCTCGGTCCGAGCGCCGTACCGTACGCGTGCCATCCGCCGTACCGCCCTTCCCTCGCCCTTCCGTCGGCCGTCCGCCCGCCGCGCTGCCGCTGAGTCGTCGCCGCGTCAGCGGCGGGCGGGTGCACGGTCGCACCGGGCGGCGAAAAGGTCCATAGCCGCGCGAAGGGCAATCAGGACATGCGAACGGGTGGCGGCGGGTGACCTGACGGACCGGACTGTCGGTCGGGGCCCGTATCCTCAATGACCATGCTCGAAGACCTGACGACCGCAGTGTCCCCCGGCACCCCGTGGCCGGCCGCGTATCCCCAGGGGTATGCGGTCGTCGACGTGGAGACCACCGGACTGGCCCGGGACGACCGGATAATCTCCGCGGCCGTCTACCGGCTGGACGGGCGCGGCGAGGTCGAGGACCACTGGTACACGCTGGTCAATCCCGAGCGCGACCCGGGTCCGGTGTGGATCCACGGTCTGACGAGCGAGACCCTTGAGGGGGCGCCGCTCTTCACCGACATCGCCGAGGAGTTCGCGGCCCGGCTCGACGGCCGGGTGCTGGTCGCGCACAACGCGGTCTTCGACTGGCAGATGATCGCGCGCGAGTACGCGCGCGCGAAGAGCGCGGCCCCGGTGAGGCAGCGGCTGTGCACGATCGCGCTCTCCAAGGAGCTGGGACTGCCGCTGCCCAACCACAAGCTGGAGACCCTGGCCGCGCACTTCGGTGTCGTACAGCGGCGGGCGCACCACGCGCTGGACGACGCGCGCGTGCTGGCGGAGGCGTTCCGGCCCAGTCTGCGGGCCGCGGCGGCGGGCAACGTACGGCTGCCGCTCCTGGAGTGCCGGCCGCTGACGGAGTGGTCACAGACGCCCCGGATCGGGCACCAGGCGAGCGGCGGCTACGGCGGTTACCGGCCGAACGGCTGGCGTCCGTCACGCAAGCGGCCGGCCTGCCCGTACCCGAATCCGGGGCGGTACGAGGACGGCAAGCCGCTCAAGCAGGGCATGCGGGTGGCGTTCTCCGGGGACACCTCGATCGAGCGGGAGCTTCTGGAGGACAGGGCCGTCGAGGCCGGTCTGCATGTGTCGACGAGCATCTCGCGGCTCACCAGCCTGCTCGTCACCAACGACCCGGGCTCGGGCACCTCGAAGGTGCTCAAGGCGCGCCAGTTCGGCACACCGGTCGTCGACGAGGCGGCCTTCGGGCAGCTGCTGCGGGACGTGGCGCCGGCGTCGCAGAAGTGACCCCGCCGCGAAGCCGTACGGACGGGTGATTGCCGTGCGACCCGCCCGGCGCCCGCTCGCCCGCGCGGAGACGGCCGCCCACCGTGAGGCGCATGGCGAAATGGCTGTCGGGCCCGCTGGACGCGAACTCGGAGTTGCGATCCTTGGTCGCCCCGGGGAGGCGACCGCCACCGCACCGTCAACGGCGGAAGCACCCGCCCCGTGACCGAACCCATCGCCACTGCGGTCACCCATACGACCGCCGGAGCCGTCCCGCTCCCACCAGCGGAACACCACGGAGACATCAACACCGTCGAGGTCCCCGGACTTCACCCCGCCGAGCCCTGGCGATTCGCCCGTCACGCTGCGCGGTGCGGGCGGCCCGGTGCCTTGTCTGCCGGAGCGGCAGCACCGGAAGCGCCGATTACCGACGAGGCCGTTGCATTCGGCAGGATGAGCGCCATGACCGAGATCCGTACACCCCGCCTCCTCCTCCGTCGCTGGCATGACGACGACCTCCCGCCGATGGCGGACATCAACGCGGACCCACAGGTCATGCGCTGGATCGACGACGGCTCGGTGCGCGATCTGGACGACACGGCAGAGGCCATCGAGCGGTGGGAGGAGGAGTGGGACGAGGAAGGCTTCGGGCTCTTTGCTGTCGAGCTGCTCGCTTCTGGTGAGCTGGCCGGCTTCACGGGTCTTTCGGTGCCCGAGTTCCTGCCGGAGGTACTGCCCGCCGTGGCGATCAGCTGGCGGCTCGGCTCACAGTTCTGGGGTCAGGGGTACGCATCCGAAGCCGCCCATGCCACGCTGGAGTTCGCGCTCCAGGACCGCGGCCTCGACCGCGTCATCAGCATCAACCGAATGGGTGACGACGCCTCCGAGAACGTCATCCGCAAGCTCGGCATGGCGCCGGAGCGAGAGACGGTGCACCCGGTGTACGGCTATCCGCTGCGCGTTCACACCATCGATCTCACCGAGTTCCAGGCGTGAACCAGCCGAGCCGTCGATCACCACGAGAAAGGGCGACCTCACCGACTGCGCGTGACACGGCCTCATGAGCCTTCGCCGAGCGGGAACATGACGCTCGATCTCGGGAGTTTGCGAGTCGCTTCGGCTCATCCCGAACATTCCAACGTTCCTCCGCCAACGGTGGAGACCAGCCTCACGACGCCAGGGCGAGAGCCGCGCGCACTTCAAGGTGTTCGCGGCACGCGGCTCCTGTCAGACGAGGAACTCGGCGAGCGGGAAGGAGCGATGGCGACGCGGTGGTACCAGATAGTTCTGCCGGTGGGTCGTGTGCAGGACCGAGTTGATGCCGGCCTGGGGGCTGCGCGGTGCGACAGGGAGTGTCATATCGGGATAGTGGCCGTCCATCGAGAGCCGAACGAGATCGAAGATTGCAGTCGTCGGCTGGAACTGAATGAAGTGCATCCCGGCCGCCCGCTCCTTGCTGTAGTGGTCTGCCGTCGGATCGGATGTGTAGTGGAACGGATTGTCCAGCGTGTCGAAATCGCCGCGCACGGGGATGGTCGTCCCCGCGGGGTAGACCTTCCCGTAGTTGCTGGTCGTCGATGACGCGGTGCTGTCCACCTTCGACATGCTCCCAGTGTGGCCGTAGGCGTGGTACAGCTGGACCCCTTGCGCCACTTGGGCCTCACTTTGACCCGGCGGTTGGAGGGCAACCGTACCGGGCGCGGGGGCGGGCGAGAGGCCGGGCTGGAGCATCGCCTGCACGCGATCCGCGTACCGGGGGAAGTTCTTTTCGTACCAGGTCACCAGATCTTGAAACAGGTGCGAGAGATGCATGGTGGTTCCCTGTTTGAAGTAACCGTTGGGCCACTGATCGGTGATGCCAGGCAGGGTCTCCAGATTAGCGATGTTGCCGGGTCCCATATTCGAGTCCAGTGTGGTGGCGAAGCCGAGGAATCCCTGCGACTGCCGAGGAATCGACTGCGCACCGGGGATGTTTGCCGCCAGCGCCAGCTTGCTCGGCAGGCCCTGTTTCCCGTAGAAACCGCCCCCGGAGAAGCCCTGGCGGATACTCGTCACCTTGAACAGGCTGCCCGCCTGGTTGCTCCCGCCGAAGAGGGCGTTTTGGGCTGCCTTGATATTGGCGAGCGAGTCACTGCGGATTAGCACGGCCACGTCATTCTGTTCCAGGCGGACCGGTCCGAAGCCAGGCGGTGACTGGTCGCTGGGGAACGTCCTGGCCCTTTGTGGTGAGTGTTGGTGGGGGTTTCGGATTCCGGGCAGGTTGATGGCCCGGTTGTCGTGTCGGGTGTGCGCCGGGTTCCAGCTGGGCGGCGGCGGAGAGTTCTGCGGCGGTGTTCCGCGCAGGCCGGTGGCGCGTGCGGCGCGGATGCGGTCCTTGGCACGGGCGCTTTGCCGGTGGCGCGGTTCGAGGGTGACGATCGCCTCGCCCGCGTTGTTGATGGCACAGCAAGCGCCCTGCCGTCGGCGTCGGTGAAGCGCAACTGGGCACTGGGGTGCGGTCGTTCCTTGCGTACGATCAGTCGCGTGACCAGGGCCGGCCGGTCGGGCAGTCGCCGGCCAGTTCGGCGACCCAGGCAATGTCGCGGAGTTCGCCGTCGGGTTCCACGGTCGGCGTTGTTCCGGTAAGCGTATCGCTCCGGTGCCTGCGCCGGCGGCAGACCGCGAAGCGTCCTGGCAAGGCGGGAATCCCTACGGCACTTCGCGGGACGCGGTCCACGGCAAGGGTCCTTGGCTATGTGGCGGAGCCAACCTTGCCCACAATGCCGACCTTGCCCTCCGCGCGCGAGCAGTGAGCGCCGCAGTACCAGTGACCCTCGACCTCGACGCCCTGGCCGATGATCTGCACACGGCAGTGCTCACAGATCGGGGCCATGCGATGAATCGCACAAGCGAACGAATCGAAGACATGGCGTGCCCCGTCCCGGGTCTCGACGGTGAACGCCAGCTCGTAATCGTTCCCACACACTTCGCAACGAGTCATAAGCCACATCGTCAGTGGCCGGGCTGACCCTCGCAAGCTGACATGCTCCGCCGACCACCGCGTGATGGCGCCTGAAGCAGACACGGGGAGGGACAAGGGACGGGAGTACGCCACCTCCATGCACTCGGCACTGGCGCCCGCGCCCGCGCGTCGCCCGCGTCTGACCGGGCACCGACCCGGTACCCGCCCGATCGCGCCCCACGACCGAGTTGTACGGTCGTGGGGTGTACCGCTTCCTGTTGTCCCGGCAGTGGGTGATCCTCACCCTGATCTCGCTGCTCCTCATCCCCACGATGATCCGGCTTGGGTTCTGGCAGAAGCACCGGTACGAGGAGCGCAGCGCCCGTAACGCACTGGTGGCCGAGGCGCTCAACGCCAAGCCGGTGCCGGTGGAGCAGGTCACCGAGCCGGGGCACGGGGTGACCCGCAAGGAGCGGTACCACACGGTCACCGCGACCGGGACCTTCGACACCGCCGACGAGGTCGTCGTCCGCCGCCGCACCAACTCCGACGACGAGGTCGGCTACCACGTCCTCACCCCCTTCGTGCTGGCCGACGGCAAGGTGCTGCTGGTCAACCGGGGCTGGATCTCCTCGGACGGCCCGAGCCAGACCGCGTTCCCCAAGGTCCCGGCCCCGCCGGGCGGCCAGGTCACCATCCAGGGCCGGCTGATGCCCGACGAGACCACCGCGGCGAGCGGCATCAAGGACATCAAGGGGCTGCCCGCCCGGCAGATCATGCTGATCAACAGCGAGGAGCAGGCGCGCCGGCTCGGCAAGCAGGTGCTGGGCGGCTACATCCAGCAGACCGCGCCCGAGCCCAAGGGCGCCACGCCGGAGCAGATCTCCGACCCGGGCAAGGAAGACGCCCCGCTGAACTACGCGTACATGATCCAGTGGTGGCTGTTCGCCGCGGGTGTCCCCTACGGCTGGTTCGTGCTGGTCCGCCGTGAGGCCCGCGCCCGTGAGGAGGCCGCGAAGGAGCAGCCAGCGGCGGAAGCGGAGCCGGCGGCCGCCGTCTGAGCGCCGGGTCACTCCCCCGGCGCATGCCCTGATTGGCCCACCGGCGCGCCGGGAAACCGGAGTCCGTGGACCGACGTATCGAGGACTACGCCCTCATCGGCGACGAACAGACCGCGGCGCTGGTCGGTCGGGACGGCTCCGTCGACTGGCTGTGCCTGCCCCGGTTCGACTCGGCGGCCTGCTTCGCCAGGCTCCTGGGCGACGAGGACAACGGCCACTGGCGGATCGCCCCCAGGGACGCCACCACGTGCACCCGGCGCGCCTACCGGCCCGACACGCTGGTCCTCGACACCGAGTGGGAGACCGCCGAGGGCGCGGTCCGCGTCACCGACCTGATGCCCCAACGCGAGCACGCGCCCGACCTGGTACGCATCGTCGAGGGCGTCAGCGGCCGCGTCACCGTGCACAGCACGCTCCGCCTCCGCTTCGACTACGGCTCGGTCATCCCGTGGATGCGCCGCTCGGGCGGCAACCGGGTCGCCGTAGCCGGTCCTGACTCGGTGTGGTTGCGCAGCGAACCGTCCGTACGGACGTGGGGCGAGGACTTCGGCACCCACTCGGAGTTCACCGTCTCGGAAGGCGAGCGGGTCGCGTTCGTGCTCACCTGGCACCCCTCGCACGAGCGGCGGCCGCCGCTCGTGGACCCGTACGAGGCGCTGCGCTCCAGCGTCACCGGCTGGCGGCGCTGGGCCGCCCGCTGCACCTACGAAGGCCCTCACCGGGAGGCGGTGATGCGCTCCCTGATCACTCTCAAGGCACTCACCTACGCGCCGACCGGCGGTATCGTCGCCGCCGCCACCAGTTCGTTGCCCGAGGAGCTGGGCGGGGTGCGCAACTGGGACTACCGCTTCTGCTGGCTGCGCGACTCCACCCTCACCCTCGGCGCCCTGCTGTCGGCCGGCTTCCACAGGGAGGCCGAGGCCTGGCGCGACTGGCTGGTGCGGGCGGTCGCCGGTGACCCGGCGGACCTGCAGATCATGTACGGTCTCGCGGGCGAGCGCCGGCTGCCCGAGTTCGAACTGCCCTGGCTGCCCGGCTTCTCCGGCTCGGCGCCGGTACGCATCGGCAACGGCGCAGTCGACCAGCTCCAGCTGGATGTGTACGGCGAGGTCATGGACTCGCTGTCGCTGGCCCGCAGCGCCGGTCTGTCCACCAAGCCGCACATGTGGGCCATCCAGTGCTCGCTGATGAGGTTCCTGGAGAAGATCTGGCGTCAGCCCGACGAGGGCCTGTGGGAGGTGCGCGGCGGCCGCCGGCAGTTCGTGCACTCCAAGGTGCTGGTGTGGGTGGCCGCGGACCGCGCGGTGCGGACCCTGGAGGAGCACGCGGAGCTGGAGGGCGAACTGGAGGGCTGGCGCAAGCTCCGCGACGAGGTGCACCGGGAGGTGTGCGAGAAGGGGTACGACCCGAAGCGCAACACCTTCACCCAGTACTACGGCTCGCGCGAACTGGACGCCGCCCTGCTGCTGATCCCCCGTTTCGGCTTCCTGCCGGCGGACGACCCGCGGGTGATCGGCACGGTGGACGCGATCCGCGACGACCTGGGCCACGGCGGCTTCGTGCGCCGCTACGACACCGACGCGATCGGCGTCGACGGGATGCCCGGTGGCGAGGGCGCCTTCCTGGCCTGCTCGTTCTGGCTGGCCGACGCGCTGCACATGACGGGCCGTACCGACGAGGCGAAGGAACTGTTCGAACGGCTGGTGGGACTCGTCAACGACGTGGGACTGCTCTCCGAGGAGTACGAACCGGACCTCGGACGCCAGCTGGGCAACTTCCCGCAGGCGTTCAGCCATATCGGGCTGGTGAACACCGCCCTCACACTGTTCGGTGGCGACGGGGCAGGATAGGGGCCATGGATCTTGGGCTGAAGGACCGGGTGTACGTCGTCACCGGAGCGACCCGCGGGCTGGGCAACGCGACCGCGCGCGAGCTGGTCGCCGACGGGGCGAAGGTCGTGGTGACCGGACGGGACGAGGAGCGGGTCGCCGAGGCGGTGGCCGAGCTGGGGCCGAACGCGGTGGGTGTCGCCGTCGACAACGCGGACGCGGATGCGCCGGAGCGGGGGATCTCGGCGGCGCGTGAGCACTTCGGGCGTTTCGACGGCATCCTGCTGAGTGTGGGTGGACCCCCGGCCGGGTTTCTCGCCGACAACACGGACGAACAGTGGCAGAGCGCGTTCGAGTCGGTGTTCCTGGGCGCGGTACGGCTCGCGCGTGCGGCAGCGGCCGAGTTGGGGGACGGCGGTGTCATCGGGTTCGTGCTGTCCGGGTCGGTGTACGAGCCGATTCCCGGGCTGACGATCTCGAACGCGCTGCGGCCGGGGCTCGCCGGGTTCGCCAAGTCGCTGGCGGACGAGTTGGGGCCGCGCGGGATCCGGGTGGTGGGGCTGCTGCCGGCGCGGATCGACACGGACCGGGTCCGGGAGCTGGACGCACTGTCGGCCGACCCCGAGGCCACGCGGATGGAGAACGAGTCCCGGATTCCGCTGCGCCGGTACGGGAGGCCGGAGGAGTTCGGGCGGGTGGGCGCGTTTCTTCTGTCGCCCGCGGCGTCCTATCTGACGGGAATCATGGTGCCTGTCGACGGGGGTATGCGGCACGGGTTCTGACGGATGGCATAGGGATTCCCTATAGGGCCTGCTGATAATTCGTCTTTGCCTCCGGTTCTTTTCCGTACGTACCGTGAAACAGCTCGACGAGGTGCTCACCACGATTTCTCTGTCGAGCGGACCGACACGTATGGAAAGGACCGGTGGCATGGCCACAATCGAGAACGGATCGGGAACGCGAGAACTCACGGGAAAGCGGGCCCTGGTCACGGGTGGTTCCCGCGGAATCGGCGCGGCTGTGGTGCGCCGGCTCCTGGACGCGGGCGCCGAAGTGCTCACGACCGCCAGGTCGGCGACGAGTACGGTGCCGGAGGGCGCCGCCTTCGTGGCGGCCGACGTGCGGACCCGGGCCGGCGCCGAGGCGCTCGCCGAGGCCGCGCGGGAGGTGCTCGGCGGGGTGGACGTCCTGGTCCACAACGCGGGTGGGGCGGGACCGTACGAGGGCAGCTCGGCCATCCCCGACGAGGAGTGGCAGGACGCGCTGGACCTGAACTTCCTGGCGTCGGTGCGGCTGGACTCGCTGCTGGTACCGGGCATGCGGGAACGGCGTTCGGGGGTGATCGTGCATGTCTCCTCGGCCGCGGTACTCACCCCGCTGGCACCGTTCCTGCACTACACGGCGGCGAAGGCGGCGCTGGAGAACTACAGCCGGGGGCTGGCCCTGGAACAGGCCCCGTTCGGAATCCGGGTCAACACCGTGACTCCGGGCCGGGTCGCCACCCCCGGCGGTGAGGAAACGCGGGAGCAGTGGGCGCGTCTGGGTCTGGCGCCGAGCCGGACCAACGCCGACGACACCCCGCCGCTGGGGCGCGACGGTCAGCCCGACGACATCGCCCAGGCGGTGCTGTTCCTCGCGTCCGGGCGGGCGAGCTGGCTGACCGGGAGCAATCTCGTCGTGGACGGCGGTGAATTCCCCAGGCGGTGACGCCCACGGAATTCGAATTTTGGAACACCGCTTTCGGCAAAAGGAATTCGACGTAGCCCGTTTGTTTCCCGGCCGTCAGGACACCGGTGCTGAGGAAGCGGACTCGGACCAGTTCTCCTTGCGCAGGAGTTCGAGCAGGGCCGTCTCCGCCGGGCCCGCGCCCGGCTGGAGCACGGCGATGACGGGTTGGGACACGGCCGGGAACACCGGGCGCGCGAGGTGCTCGTGACCGTCGGGCACCGCGGAGGCCGGGACGAGCGTCACCCCCAGGCCGTGGGCGGCCCAGCGCACGGCCGTCGCCGTCTGGGACACGCGGGCGGCCGTGGTCGGGGTCAGATCGTTGTCCCGGACCACGTTGAGCAGCACGCCGTCGAGCGCGCTGTCGCGGTCGAACCGCACCCACGGTTCCCCCTTCAGTTCGCGCAGCTCGACCCGGTCCGCGGCGAGCTGCCGGTGACCGGCGCCCAGCACCACGACGAACTCCTCGTCGCCGAGGTGGTGGGCGTCGGTGGGGGTCCGCTCGCACGCCGCCATCAAGGCGAGGTTCACCACGCCCCGGCGGCACAGCCGCTCCAGCTCGGCGGAGCTCGGCTCCTCGAAGACGGTGATCTCCAGCCGGGGGAAACGGCGGCGCAGCGCGCCCAGCGCGGCCGGCAGCTGCCGCGTGCCGAAGCCCATCTGCACCGAGACCACCAACTCCCCCACCAGCTCATCGGCACCGGCCCGCGCCGTCGCCCGCGCTCGCCGCGACGCGCTCACCGCGACCTCCGCCTCCCGCAGGAACGCGCGGCCGACCACCGTGGGCACCAGTCCGGTCGGCGTACGGGCGAAGAGTTCCACGCCGAGTTCCCGCTCCAGGCCGCGGATCTGCTGGGACACCGACGGTTGCGCGACGCGCAGCCGCTCCGCAGCCGCCGTCACCGAACCTTCCTCGGCGACGGCCAGGGCGTACTCGAACTGACGAAGGCTCATCGGCTGCCGTCCCCTTCCCGTTGTCATCGTGGCAACGGGAAGCAACCCGGTTCCGCCGGTGAAGATTCCCTGGGCACGGCGACGGCCTCGGCACGGCCGGTCCGCCTCCGAAAACCGGTCTCCCTCCGCCTAAGAACCTTCAGGCTGAACATGCCGTGCGAGCCGAAGAGGTTCGGTGGTGATCTCGCCTGCGTTCACTGCCGGCCTGTGTTTCAAGTGACCCTGTCCGCGCGGTGTTTCACCGAGGTCAGGCGGACCTCTGCCGGGAGTTTCTTCAGGGCTGCCGAGTCCCGGGCGTGGGCCAGGGCCTGCGTGGTGAGGTCGTCCAGGGCCTCGCGTGGTGGCACGTCCGGATCCAGCTGGAGCCGCACCCGTACCTCCGGAGCCGTCCGCCTGCCCCGCAGTACCGCCTGGACGTGGGCGACGCCCTGCTGGTGGGCCGCGTCCGTCACCAGGACCGTCTCCAGGGCCCTGCCGCGCAGCAGCGCGCTCTCGCCGTCTCCGGTGTCCACCAGGACCTCGGTCAGCCGACGGCGGCGCAGTTGTGCGGTCAGCCACCAGAGGGACAGCAGGAGCAGGACCACCAGGGCGGCCAGGACCGTCGGCCACCACCAGCCCGCGTGACGCCAGTGGGTGCGTTCGGCGGTGGTGAGGAGGACGTCGTGACGGCCGTCGTGGATCCACCAGGAGGGGGCCGGGGCGCCGAGCCCGACGGCCAGGACCGCGCCGCCCAGGGCGAGGAGCACCAGGCCCGCCAGACCGATCAGTACGCGGTTGATCGCCGTGAGCATCGCTCAACCCTTCCGGCCGGGACGGATGACGTGCAGGGTCAGCCTGGGCGGGCGGGCCAGGCCCAGGCCGTGGATGGCGTCGGTGAGTGCCGCGTCCAGGTCGGCCTGCACCTCGTCGAGTTCACGGAAGTGGGAGACGGCGAGGATATGGGCGCGGGAGCGATGCAGTCGTACGCGTACCCGGCGTACGCCCGAGATCTCCATGGCCCGGTCGCGCAACACCATCGCGGCCGCGTCGCGACGCAGCCCGGCGCGGACGTCGGGGTGGGTGCGCCGCATCGGCAGGACGTCCCGCAGGCCGGGTGTGACGGCGAGGGCCAGCAGCCACGCGCCCAGGGCGGCGGCGATGCCCGCGCCCACCAGGACCTGGGTGCCGTCGAGGGGCTGCTGCGCGAGTTGCCGGGCCAGTTCGCGGCGCCAGTGCATCGCGGGGTGGTGGGCCCGTACGGCCGCGATGTCGTACAGGAGGGCGGCCGCCGTCACCAGTGGCAGGACGGCGACCAGGGCCGCGGGCCCGCGGCGCGGCGACCAGAAGCGAGCCTCGTGGCCGGCCGGGGGCGGCGCGGCCTCGGGTGGCCTTTCGATGACCTGTGTCTGCTCGGCGCTCATCATGCCCTCCCCTGGTCTGGCCCGGGTGCAGCCGTTCGACGTGGACGACGACCTCCCGCACCGCCATGTCCACCAACGCGCCTACCCGCTCGACCACATGCCGACGCACGGGCGCGCACGGGGCTCCGATGTCGGACGGACAGTCCAGTTCGAGGTGGACGCGGACCGGGGCGGTGTCGTGGTGGACCGCCACCGTGACGTGCGAGGGTACGGCGTCCTTCGGAAGGGGCCGAGGACCTCGCGGGCCGCCTGCGCCGCGATCTTCGCCACCGCCCGGTCGGCGACCCGGACGGCCCCGCGCTCGCCGGGCGCCACGGCCGTCGCGGGCCTGCGTGTCTCACTGCCGGCGGTGGGCATGGCCGACGGTCACGCCGGTCGTCTCGGCGGCGGACCGGGCGGAGCCGGAGGTCGTACGTCCGCCTCGGCCGCCGTCGGTCCGGGACGGCGCCGATCCCGTACGGGGCACGGGTGACGGCGGCGCTGGCGGTGCCGAAAGGGGCGCAGGTGAGGGGGCGCTGCGCCGGGAGGTGCACTTGGACGCCGCGTCGCCGCGCCGGCATGTGCGGGTCGAGGTGGCGCTGACCTACGGCCCACCGGCCGTGGAGGTGGCCCGGCGGGTCCGTACGGCGGTCGGCGTGGAGCTGGACGGTCAGCCGACGGTGGCCGTCCTTGTCACAGGCATCGGCTGAAGCGCGCCTTCAGGGGCGGGGCCGAGGGGCCGTGTCGATCTACTCGCCCACTCCCGCGAGGTCCCGCAGCCGCCGGGCCTGCGCCTGCCGCTCGGCGGCGCGCTGCTCGTCGTAGGACCGATCTCCCGCACCCCGAAGCAGCGCCTTGGTCTCCACCACCGCGTCCCGTGGCGCGGCCAGCAGCGCAGCGGCCAGGTCACCCGCCGCGGCGTCGAGTTCGGCGCCCGGCACCGCGAGGTTCGCGAGCCCCGACGCCACCGCCTCCTCGGCCTGAACGAACCGCCCGGTCGCGCAGATCTCCAGCGCGCGGGCATAGCCGACGAGGGAGACCAGCGGATGTGTACCCGTGAGGTCGGGCACCAGGCCCAGACTGGTCTCGCGCATGGCGAACTGCACGTCGTCCGCGACGACGCGCAGGTCACAGGCGAGGGCCAGCTGGAAGCCGGCCCCGATGGCGTGGCCCTGCACGGCGGCGATCGACACGATGTCGGTGCGCCGCCACCAGGTGAACGCCTCCTGGAATTCGGCGATGGTCGCGTCGAGCCCGGCGTCGTCACGGCGCGCGAGTTCGATGAAGGTCGGCTCCCCCGGGATCCCTTCCGGCGAGAACATCTGCCGGTCGAGGCCCGCGGAGAAGGACTGGCCCTCACCGCGCAGCACGACAACCCGGACCGACCCCGGCAGCGACCGCCCGGCCTCCGTCAACGCCCGCCACAGTGCGGGGCTCTGGGCGTTGCGCTTGGCCGGGTTGGTCAGCGTCACCGTGGCGAGCGCGTCGTCGACGGTGAGCCTTACGCCGTCCTTGTCGAGAACAGGAGCGAGGTCCTGGTCGGGCGAAGCCATGGGGCGCCTCCGATGTGTGCGGTCATCACGCATTGCCGAACGACATGCTAAGTGACTGCACAGTAACCACCCGGTCGATCACTCGACCGACCGGGTGGCCACCATCGAAGCCGATGGCCCGCCCGGGGTCAGGACGCGGCTTTCTTGCCCCGCGTCGCCCCGCCACGCCCACGCAGCGTGACACCCGACTCGCTGAGCATCCGGTGGACGAAGCCATACGAGCGGCCGGTTTCCTCGGCCAGTGCCCGAATGCTCGCACCGGAGTCGTACTTCTTCTTCAGGTCTG
The DNA here is from genome assembly GCF_055634995.1 of Streptomyces sp. NPDC111744. Classification (NCBI taxonomy): domain Bacteria; kingdom Bacillati; phylum Actinomycetota; class Actinomycetes; order Kitasatosporales; family Streptomycetaceae; genus Streptomyces; species Streptomyces sp. NPDC111744. The sequence continues at coordinate 178,330 of NZ_JBVKCG010000014.1, read as the reverse complement.
CCGCGAGCTTGTCGCGCGCGGCGCCGGTTACCCGGCTGCCCTTCTTCAGAGTCTCGGCCACCCGTGCCTCCTCATGGGAAGTGCGCTCTGGTCCCCTCATGATCACCCCTCCGGGGCGCGATGGCCACCCATTCGGCAAGGTCCGTGAGACATCGTTGTGACGACAGGAGCGCATCCCCACAAGTGGTATCTGTGATTCCGGCAAGGGTTGCCCATGGGGCCGAACGGGTTCTTCCGTGAAGTGCCAGGTCAGGCACGGGAAGCGGCCGACCCCTTGTCGACAAAGGGATCGGCGGCGAAATCGGTGCAGGACACACCTCGATACGAGGAGATCTCACACAGATGATGGATCACCGATAAGCCGAATGATCCATAGCCAGTGGATCAGGCATTCGATCAAGCGAGGACGACAGAGGGCGACGGAGGGCGACGGAGGACGACAACAGCGACAAGAGCCGATGAGGCCGGTTCTCAGGCGAGGGCGACCAGGTCCGCGTAGTCGGCGCCCCACAGGTCCTCGACACCGTCGGGGAGCAGGATGATCCGCTCGGGCTGGAGCGCCTCCACGGCGCCCTCGTCGTGGGTGACGAGGACGACCGCGCCCTTGTAGGTCCGCAGGGCGCCGAGGATCTCCTCGCGGCTGGCGGGGTCGAGGTTGTTGGTCGGCTCGTCCAGGAGCAGGACGTTCGCCGAGGAGACGACCAGGGTGGCGAGGGCGAGCCGGGTCTTCTCACCGCCGGAGAGGACACCGGCCGGCTTGTCGACGTCGTCCCCGGAGAACAGGAACGAGCCCAGCACCTTGCGGACCTCGACGAGGTCCATGTCGGGGGCGGACGAGCGCATGTTCTCCAGGACCGTGCGGTCCGGGTCCAGGGTCTCGTGCTCCTGGGCGTAGTAGCCGAGCTTGAGGCCGTGGCCCTCGATCACCTCGCCGGTGTCGGGCGTCTCGACCCCGCCGAGCAGCCGCAGCAGCGTGGTCTTGCCGGCGCCGTTGAGTCCGAGGATGACCACCCGTGAGCCCTTGTCGATGGCCAGGTCGACGTCGGTGAAGATCTCCAGCGAGCCGTACGACTTCGACAGGCCCTCGGCGGTCAGCGGGGTCTTGCCGCAGGGCGCGGGGTCCGGGAAGCGGAGCTTGGCGACCTTGTCGGAGACGCGGACGGCGTCCAGACCGGCCAGCAGCTTGTCCGCGCGACGGGCCATGTTCTGCGCGGCGACCGTCTTGGTGGCCTTGGCGCGCATCTTGTCTGCCTGCGAGTGCAGCGCGGCCGCCTTCTTCTCGGCGTTGGCGCGCTCGCGCTTGCGGCGCTTCTCGTCGGCCTCACGCTGCTGCTGGTAGAGCTTCCAGCCCATGTTGTAGACGTCGATCTGGGAGCGGTTGGCGTCCAGGTAGAAGACCTTGTTGACGACCGTCTCAACCAGGTCCACGTCGTGGGAGATCACGATGAAGCCGCCGCGGTAGGTCTTCAGGTAGTCGCGCAGCCAGACGATCGAGTCAGCGTCCAGGTGGTTCGTCGGCTCGTCGAGCAGGAGCGTGTCCGCGTCGGAGAACAGGATGCGGGCCAGCTCGATACGGCGGCGCTGACCGCCGGAGAGCGTGTGCAGGGGCTGGCCCAGCACCCGGTCGGGCAGGTTGAGCGCGGCGGCGATGGTGGCGGCCTCGGCCTCGGCGGAGTACCCGCCCTTGGTGAGGAACTCGGTCTCCTGGCGCTCGTACTGCCGCAGCGCCTTCTCCCGGGTGGCGCCCTGGCCGTTTGCGATGCGCTGTTCGTTGTCACGCATCTTGCGGATCAGGACGTCGAGGCCGCGGGCGGAGAGGATGCGGTCGCGGGCGAGGACGTCGAGGTCGCCGGTACGGGGGTCCTGCGGGAGGTAGCCGACCTCGCCGGAGCGGGTGACGGTGCCCGCGGCGGGGATGCCGTCACCGGCCAGGACCTTGGTGAGGGTGGTCTTGCCTGCGCCGTTGCGGCCGACCAGGCCGATGCGGTCGCCCTTGGCGACGCGGAAGGTGGCGTTCTCGATGAGGACGCGCGCACCGGCGCGCAGCTCGATACCGGAGGCGGAGATCACGGACAGACTCCAGGGCGTACGGGATTTGACGGGTGGGCGGCTGAGGACGTTCCCGCCGTCTAATGCGCGAGGAGAATGGCCATGGGCCAAGTCTAACGGGGTGGCGCAAGCGCTTTTTCTGTGCGCGGGTGTTCGGGGCGGGTGCCGGGGAGGTGGTTGCCGAGGGGTGTGCGGTGCGGGACGACCCGGCCCAGGTCGTCCACGGCGATGAGCTGCGCGGTCCAGGCGCCGTGGGCGCAGGGCTGGGCGATCAGCAGGGCGGGGCCGTGACGTACGGCACGTTCGGGGCGGAACGCGCAGCCCGCGCGGGCGGGCAGCACCCAGCGCAGGTCGCCGTCGGCGGTGCGGTACGCGGCGATGCGGGCCGGGGTGACGACCGCGAGCATGCCGCGGCCGAGGGAGCGCAGGACGCCGGTGCCGCCCTGGCGCCGGAGCCAGCCGGTGGCGGCGGGCAGGGCGCGGTGCCAGCGCACGGAACGGCCGTCGGTGTCGGTGACGAGCCCGTCGTCCCAGACGGCGATCGCATGCCCGTGCGCGGGCAGCAAGCTGAGCGGACGCCGCCCCGCGCGCGCGTACCGCCACCGCAGGGTCCGCCCGTCATACGCCTCGACCACCGCGCCACGCGCGCGTGCGCTGTGCGCGGCAGGACCGGGGGTGAGGTGGTCGCCGTAGGGGGCCGGACGGATCTGCTGCCCCACACAGAGGAGGGCGCCGGCCAGGAGAAGGACGAGGGTGGGGAGGAGGTGGTGGGTGGGGGGTTTGCGCGGGAGGGGGGTCGGAGGGCGCTGTTCGGCGGGAGCCGCCAACGGGCCGAGCGCGCGGGGGCCGCGGGCCGCGGGGTCCCGGTCCCGGGAGCCACCGGGACGGGGGACCGGATTCTGGGGGCTACCGGGAGGAGGGGCTGAGGGCCGGAGGCGACCGGGAAGGGGGACCGGCGCCCGGAGACGAACGGCGGGAGGGATCGGGTTCCGGAGGCCACCGGGAAGGGGGACCGGGGCCCAGAGGCGACCAGCAGCGGGGATCTGGTCCCGGGGGCCGCCCACAACAGGGACCGGGGCCCGAGCGCCGCCCGCAGAGGAGAACTCGTCCCGAAGACCGTCCGCAGCGCGGGCCTCGACGCGGAAGCCGACGGGAACGGAGCCTGCGGCCCGGAGACCGTCCGCACCACTGAACCGAGCCCGCAGACCATCGGGAACGGAGACTCCGGCCCGCAGACCGTCCGCACCAGGGACCCGAGCCCGCAGACCAACCAGAGCGGAGGCTGCCGCCCGGAGACCGTCCGCGCGGGCCTCGTCCCGGAAGCCGCCCACCACAGGGACCGGGGCGCGGACGCCTCCCGCAGAAGAGACCCCCTCCCAAAGACCGCCAACCACCGGGACCGTGTTCCGAACGCCACCCGCAGAAGACGCCTCGTCCCGAAGAGTGTCCGCAGCGGGGGGCTCGTCCCGGAAGCCGTCGGCTGCGGGCGGCGGCGGTGTCTTGAAGGTTCCGGTGGCGGGCGGTGGGGTTCTCCCGTGTGGCAGAACGGGCACCGCTCCCCCCTTCGGCGTCCGGTCGGGCGCCCTCGTCCCATGGATCAGGCGCAGAGCGTAGCCATGCCCGCGAGGCAGGGGCGGGCGTGACGCGGGGGCGGGGCGGGACGTCGCCCGATCGGGCGTTCGTCGGGCCATCGGCGCGAAGTGACGGCGGGGATGGCTCAAGGTGGGTGCGGGGGACGGTGCGAGCAGAAGGCGGTGCCCCATGCAGTTCGACGACGACGCGAACCTGGACACCTCCGAGGTCCAGGACGCGCGTGGCAGCCGGGTTCCGGGTGGGAAGGCGACCATCGGCGGCGGCCTGGCCGGCCTGATCGCGCTGCTCCTCGCCCTGTTCCTCGGTGTCGGCCCCGACCAGCTGGGTCTCTCCTCCGGTGACAGCTCGCCCGCGCCCGCCTCCTCCTCGCTGGCGCAGGTGCAGCAGAGCTGCCGTACCGGGCGGGACGCGAACACCAGGGAGGACTGCCGGACGGTGGCGGTGGTCAACAGCGTGCAGGACTTCTGGAAGCAGGAGTTCCAGCAGCGCCGGGGCACCTACACGAACGCCCCGACGGTCTTCTACAGCGGCCGGGTCGGCACCGCGTGCGGTACGGCGACCTCGACGGTCGGGCCGTTCTACTGCCCGGGCGACCGGAAGGTCTATCTGGACCTCGGCTTCTTCGACGAGCTGCGGTCCAAGTTCGGCGCGAGCGGCGGGCCGTTCGCGCAGGCGTATGTCGTGGCGCACGAGTAGGGGCACCATGTGCAGGACCTGACGGGCACGTTGAGCAGGTCGCAGGACAACCTGACCGGCGTGGACAGCAATTCGGTGCGGGTGGAGCTCCAGGCCGACTGCTACGCCGGGGTGTGGGCGCGGCACGCCACGACCACGAAGGACGAGTCGACCGCAGGCCCCTGATCACCAGTCTGACGAAAGCCGACATCCGGGACGGTCTCGACGGGGCGGCGGCCGTGGGGGACGACCGGATCCAGGAGCGGTTCCAGGGGCGGGTGACGCCGGAGACCTGGACGCACGGGTCGGCGCAGCAGCGGCAGCAGTGGTTCCACCAGGGTTACCGGACCGGGGACATGGGGCAGTGCAGCACCTTCCGATGAACGGATGAACGGATGAGCCACTGAGCCGCCGACCTTCACCGGCGGCGCGGGCCGGGGGCGTTGTCAGTGCCGGGTGCAAGACTGTGGAGCAGGCCGGAACGACGGCTTTCGGGGGACCGGCACACAAGGGAGTGATCGGCATGGCAGGCACGACCGGCGGACGGCCGAGCATCTATCCGTCGCTGCTGTACGCGGACGCGAAGGCGGCGATCAAGCAACTGACGGAGGCCTTCGGCTTCACCGAGCTGTCGGTGTACGAGGGCGAGGACGGCATGGTGCTGCACGCCGAGCTGGTGCAGGGCAACGGCGCGATCATGCTGGGTTCCAAGGGCCGCGGCGGCCGTTTCGACGCGGCGATGGAGGGCGCGGGCCCGACCGGCGTGTACATCGTCGTGGACGACGTCGACGCGCACCACCAGCGGGCCGTGGACCATGGCGCCGAGATCCTGATGCCCCCGACGGACCAGGACTACGGCTCGCGGGACTACATGGCCCGGGATGTCGAGGGCAATATCTGGAGCTTCGGTACATACGCCCCGGAGATAACGGCCTGACCCACCCCGACCCGCTCCTGCCGTCAGCCGCCGGTGTGCACCTGGAAGGCGGCCCGGCGGACGGCTTTGGCCAGCGCCGGGTCGGGGTGGGCGGCGGCGAGGGCGACCAGGACCTGCACGGTGCGCGGATGCCCGACGGCCCGCACCTCGTCGAGCAGCGCGGGGACGGTGGGCTGCAGCGCCGACTCCAGATGACGCACCAGCAGCGGTGCCTCGCCGTGGTCGGCGACCGCGGCGGCCGTGTCCACCCAGAGCCAGGTGGCCTCTTCGCGGGTGAGCACCTCGTGGGCGTCCTCCGGGTCGACCCCGTCGTGCTCGGCCAGCCACAGCAGGGCGTACGGCCGCAGGGTGGGCTCGTCGACGACGGCGCGGACGTCCGGTTCGGCGGGGGCGCCGACCACGCGCAGCGCCTCGAAGGCGAGGCCACGCAGCAGGGCGTCCTCGCCACGGGCGGCGGCGACGAGTTCGGCGACGGCGCTGCCGACGGGGCGGGCGGCGAGCCAGGCGCGGTACTCGGCGCGGGCCGCGTTGGGGCGGAGCTGGGCGCAGCCGCGCAGCATCTCCTCGGCGGCGACCTCGATGTTCCCGGCGGGGCTCTGCGCGGCCACGCAGATCTGCTCCAGCTTGACCCAGACCGCCCAGCTGCCCAGCGGGGTGAGGGTGGCCTGGCCGGCGCCGTAGGTCAGCGCGCCGACGGAGGCGAGCGCGTGCAGGGCCCAGTCGAGGAGGGGAGCGAGCTCCGCGTCCTCGGCGGGGGCGGGGTCCTCGGCCGGTGCACGGTCCGCCGGGTCGGTGCGGGCGGCGGGCAGGGCGGCGACGGGAACGGCGGACCCGGACCCGGTCTCCGTCCCGTAGGGGACCTCGCAGCGCTCGGTGCGCAGTTCGGTGACCCGCTGCCGGAGCAGGTCCAGGAGCTGCTCGACCGGGACGGGACCGGCGGACAGCTGGAGGAAGGAGAGCACCTGAGGCATGGCCGAGACGACCTCGGCGACGGCGGCGGCCTCGAACTCCGGGGGCTCCGGATGGGCGAGCGACCAGGCGTCGAAGAGAGCGACCCAGCCGCGCAGCACGGCGCTGTCGTCGCGGTCCCAGGCGCGCAGGCGCCAGCCGGGGCGCGCGCTGTCCCCGTGCACCTCGACCAGGCCGGCGAGCCGGGCGGTGTCCCAGTCGGCGCGGATCTGAGCCACGGTCAGGCCCAGGTCGCCGGCCGCGCGTTCGGCGGACGCCTCGGAGAGAGTGGCCTTGCCGTCGGCGGTCGCGCCGTCGCTGCCCGGACCGAGGGCCGTGTCGGCCCAGTGGGCGACTCGGGCCGCTCCGGCCAGCCCGGACCGTGCCATTCTGGCCAGTTCGGCGGGGGCCGGGGTGCCCTCGGGTGGGCGGGGTGCGGGGCGGCGCGCGGGCCGCTGGTTCATCGCTCGGGGGGCGGCGGCCAGGGGTCGCGTGCGGACGAGTCGAAGCCTTGAGTCGCGCGGGATACGGGACGTCACGGGTGCAGTCTTCCGGTTGACGGTCCGAAAACCCAAACGGAATGTCACGGCGGGCGACGGGGCTGGCCAACGCACGAGGCCCGAGGGGAGGCGAGGAGGCATGTTCAGGCCAGTGGTACGACCTTAAACGGAACCTGCGACACCGACTGGAATCGGGACCTCCGGCCTGTGTCGAGGTGGGACACGGGAAGGGATACATGTGAGGGCAACATCACATCAAGAACGCCATGGCACCCAAGAGGGGACATCAGCCGATATCGCGGCCATCACATCAAGGGCGTGAGGAATCGGCGCAGCCGCTCCTCGTACTGGTTGGGGTCGGCGTTCCACATGGCTCCGTGCGGGGCGTCCGGCACGGTGTGCAGGGCGATGCGGTCGGGGCGCCGGGCGGCGAGTCGGCGGGAGTACGTCCAGGGGGCCACCGTGTCGTCCGGGCCGTGGACGATCAGGGTGGGCACGGTGAGCTGCTCCGGGTCGACGGGGGCGCCGACGTGGCCGGCGTGCAGGCCGGCGCGGCCCTGGGCGGCACGCACCGCGAGTGGCAGTAGCGGCTCGGGGGTGTGCCGGGCCCTGGCGAGGGCGCGCAGGGTGGCCTCCCAGTTGAGCACCGGCGAGTCCAGGACCAGCCCGGAGACGCGCTCGCGCAGTGCCGAGTGGGCGACGGCGCGCAGCGCCATGGTGGCGCCGGTGGACCAGCCGTACAGCACGACGCGGCGGGCGCCGTAGCGGACGGCGTAGCGGATCGCCGCGTCCAGGTCGCGCCACTCGCTCTCGCCCAGGTGGTTCAGGCCGTCACGGGGGCGAGGGGCGCCGAGGTCGCCGCGGTAGGCGAGGGCGAGGACGGGCAGGCGCCGGCCGTGCAGGAACGGCATGACGTTCATGGGGAGCTCGCGGGTGGTGCCGAGGCCGTGCACCGCGATCACCCAGGTGTCCCGGTAGCCGGGCACGAACCATGCGGGCAGCGACCCGAGTTCGCCGGGTATGTCGATGTCGGCGTGGTCCAGGCCCAGTGCCGCGCGCGGGTTGCCGATGTGGACGTTGGGGGTGAGCCAGACCTTGTCGCCGGGTTCGAGGGTGCCGTGAGTCACGCGTTCCAGCCGCCGTACGACGGTGTCGGCGGTGTGCGCTGCGGACTCCAGGACGGCGCCGACGACCGCGTGTGAGCCGTTGCCGGCCAGGCCGTAGGTGCCGGGGCGCAGCGAGGCGAGGTCCCGGGTCAGGGCGATGCGGCCGACCGCGGTGCCGTGCACGGTGAGCCGGGGCTCGGTGGGCAGGGGGCGCCCCGGCGGCGCCTTCAGCGCGGCGTCACTGGCGAACCGCCCCGCGGCCACGCCGGCCACGCCGGCGGCGAGTACGGCACCGACGGCTGCGGCCGTGACTTTGACTGGGCGCACCTGTCCAGTGTCGGGGCGGACTTCGGCGACGGCCAGCGGGGGCAGGGGAAACATGAGCCGCCTTGGGGTGTGGGAGGAGGTTCCGACAGGGGCGTCCGGGTTCCCTGTCAGCCGCCGGTCTCACCCCGTCCGCTGGCCGTACCCCCGCAGCAGCTCCCCCACCTCCGCCACCTGTGCCGGTGACAGCAGGCTCGGGGTCAGGCCGGGGACGGCGGACGCCGTCAGCCACAGGTGGCACATCCACTCCAGCTGGGCCGTGCGGTCGTAGGCCTGGGTCAGGGTGGTGCCGTAGGTGATCGTGCCGTGGTTCTGGAGGAGGCAGCCGGAGCGGTCCGTCAAGGCGCGGAGCATGTTCTCGGCCAACTCCTCGGTGCCGTATGTCGCATACGGGGCAACCCGGACGGCGCCACCGAGCGCGGCGGTCATGTAGTGGATCGCCGGAAGCTCGGGGACGAGTGTCGAGACGGCCGTCGCGTGCACGGCGTGGGTGTGCACGACAGCGCCCGCGTCCGTGCTGCGGTAGATCGCGAGATGCATCGGCAGTTCGCTGGTTGGGACCAGGGCGCCGAGGACCTGGCGGCCGGCGAGGTCGACGCCCGTCACGTCGTCGGGGGTGAGCCGGTCGTACGGCACGCCCGACGGTGTGACCAGGACGGTGTCGCCGACGCGGACCGAGACGTTGCCGGAGGTGCCGACGACCAGTCCGTCGGTCACGGTGCGGCGGGCCGTGGCGACGAGTTCCCGCCAGGCGCTCGCCTCCTCCGCGCGTGCATCCCGCCGTCGCGGCTCCGACACACCCTGTGCGCCGCCGCGCCCACCCCGTCCGTCACGCTCGTCCCGCCGTTGCTCAGCCATGGCCCGATCCTGTCAGGCAGCGCCCCAACCGGCTTGTACGGCAGGGCACTTTAGGCCGGACGTCCCGAATCCAGTAGAGCGCAAACCACCGCGAACAGTCCCATTTCAAGGCTTGGCCGAAGATCGCCGAGAATACGAGGTGGTGGACTCGGTCGCTTTGATGTAGACGAACCTCGCGCCATTCGCCTTGGCGCTCGACCAGTCGAGGGGCGCGTACCACTTCGCTCTGCCGGACAAGTCGTCGGGCGACCGGCAGGCCGCGTACTTCGTGAGCCACGGCGGCGCCTGGACCGCGGACGGCTGGACGCTGCCGCCCGCGCTCGACGTCGAGTACAACCCGTACGACGAGAAGCACAGGTGCTACGGGCTGAGCCACTCCAAGATGGTGAAGTGGATCAAGTCCTTCAGTGACGAGCTGGAGCGGGAGACCGGTCAACGGCCGGTGATCTACACGACCCCCCACTGGTGGGACCTCTGCACGGGCGGCAGCAGCGCCTTCGCCGCGGACCACGCCCTGTGGATCGCCCGCCACGGCTCGGCGGACGCGGGAGCACTGCCGGCGGGATGGTCGCACTGGACCTTCTGGCAGTACGACAACAGCGGCAGTCTGCCGGGTGACCAGAATCTCTTCAACGGGTCGGCGAGCCGGCTGAAGGCGTTCGCCAAGGGCTCCTGGCCAAGGGACGACCGGGCCGCCTGACCGGAAACGGGACGGCGGCTTCGCCCACTCCCGCGCACGGATACCCCGAAGTCGATCTCAGACATCACGGAGACCACCCCAGTTCATCTTCCGTTCATTCAGGTTGCCTACGGTCCAACGGCCGACGACCTCTGAAGATTGCCTGGGTAAATGGAAAACTTCTCGCTGATCCTCGCGATTGTGGTGGTGACCGCACTCGCGTTTGATTTCACGAACGGTTTCCACGACACCGCCAACGCGATGGCCACGACCATCTCGACCGGCGCGCTCAAGCCCAAGATCGCGGTGACCATGTCCGCCGCGCTCAACCTGGTGGGCGCCTTCCTCTCCGTGGAGGTCGCCAACACGATCTCCAAGGGCCTGGTCGACGAGAACGGCATCCGCCCCGAGGTCATCTTCGCCGCCCTCGTCGGCGCGATCCTCTGGAACCTGGTGACCTGGCTGGTGGGCCTGCCCTCCAGTTCCTCGCACGCCCTGATGGGCGGCCTGATCGGCGCCACCGTCGCCTCCGCCGGTTTCGGCGCGGTCCACGGCGACGTCCTGGTCACCAAGGTCCTGCTCCCGGCGATCGCCGCCCCCGTGGTCGCGGGCATCGCGGCGATGCTCTCCACCCGCCTCTCCTACAGGCTCTCCCGGAACGCCGAGGACGAGGCCACCCGCAAGGGCTACCGCGCCGGCCAGATCGCCTCCGCCGGCCTGGTCTCACTCGCGCACGGCACCAACGACGCGCAGAAGACGATGGGCATCATCACCCTCGCGCTGGTCGCGGGCGGTGCCGTCGCGCCCGGCTCGAACCCTCCCACCTGGGTCATCCTCTCCGCGGGCCTGGCCATCGCGCTCGGCACCTACATCGGCGGCTGGCGGATCATCCGCACCATGGGCAAGGGCCTGACCGACCTCCAGCCGCAGCAGGGCTTCGCCGCCCAGACCAGCGCGGCCACCGCCATCCTGGCCTCCTCCCACCTCGGCTTCTCCCTCTCCACCACGCACGTCGTCTCCGGTTCCGTGATGGGCGCGGGCCTCGGCCGCAAGGGCGGCACGGTCCGCTGGTCCACCGCGACCCGCATGGTCGTCGCCTGGGTGCTCACCCTCCCCGCGGCCGCGGTCGTCGGCGCGCTCGCCGAGTCCGTGACGGACCTCGGCGACTGGGGCACGGCGGTCGTCGCCGTCTTCCTCGTCGCCTCCAGCGCCGCGATCTGGAAGCTCTCCCGCCGTGGGGTGGTGGACAGCGCCAACGTCAACGACACCGACGGCGCCGAGCCGGCCGGCGTGGTGACCACCGCGATCGCCGCCGTGACCCCGCCGCCCGCGGGCACGGTGACCGACGACCTCACCGCCACGATCCCGTCCCCCGCCCCGGCCGCCGCCGCCGACCCGGCCGCGACCGTCTGACCCCGAGGAAGAACCGACATGAACATCGACTGGGCAGCCATCGGCTCCGTCTTCGGCGTCAGCCTCGTGGTCACCGTGGGCATGGTGGCCCTCTTCACCCTCGGCATCAAGGGCCTCTCCGCCCGCGAACGCGCCACGGCCCAGGGCAACTCGGCGGCCCTGGCAGTGACCACCGCCTACCTGTGCTTCGCGGCCTGCGCGGCCGTCGTGGCGTACGGCATCCATCTGATCGTGGCCAAGGCCTGACCGCGGCCGAAGCCTGAACGCGAGGCCGGCAAAGGCTCCTCCCCGAATTCGCTCGGGAGGAGCCTTCGGCATGCCCCACGGGTCCCGCTGGACCACTGGTGTGGGCCTTCCCACACAGTCCCCTCGCAGGTCAACGGCAAGTTGACGGCTCTTCCGGGAGCGTGGTGGACTTCCGGAGCCAAGTACGGCGGCAAGAGAGGAAGCCGGTGTGAATCCGGCGCGGTCCCGCCACTGTCACCGGGGTAGCAGTCCCCGGGAGCCAGGAACTCTCACCGCCGGTCTCGTCGAACCAGGGCGTGGACACCCTGAGTGAGGACCTATCGCCATGCGCGGCTGCCGACCGAGGTTGAGTACCCGATCCGTCCCCGACTCTTCGGCCGGCTGAGCCGATGGGTGCCGGTCGCGTCTTCGCGTACGGCGCCGCCGTCGGCCTTCTCGGTGATCTGGTGCTCGGCGATCCGCGCCGGGGGCATCCGGTCGCCGCGTTCGGGCGGACGGCCGGGACCGTGGAACGGCTGCTGTGGCGGGATCACCGGGGGTGGGGCGCGCTGCACACCGCGGTGTGCGCCGGCGGCGCCGTGACCCTGGGCGCCATCGCCCAGCGGCTCGTACGACCTTCCACCGCCGCTTCCGTCGCGCTCACCGCGACCGCCACCTGGGCCGTCGTCGGGGGCACTTCACTCGCCCGCGAGGCCGGCGCCATCGGGCGCGCCCTGGAGGCGGGCGATGTGGAGGCGGCGCGCGCCCGGCTGCCGCATCTGTGCGGGCGGGATCCGCAGTCCCTGGACGCCGACGGGATCGCCCGGGCGGTCGTGGAGTCCGTCGCCGAGAACACGAGCGACGCGGTCGTGGGTGCGCTGGTGTGGGGCGCCGTGGGCGGGGTGCCGGGGCTGCTCGGGTTCCGGGCCGTCAACACCCTGGACGCCATGGTGGGCCACAAGTCGGCCCGTTACCGGCGCTACGGGTGGGCTTCGGCGCGGCTGGACGACGTGGCTGGGTGGCCGGGGGCACGGCTCACCGCCGTACTGGCCGCCGTCGCCGGAGGTGACAGCCGGGGGGCCGTACGGGCCTGGCGGGCCGATGCGGCGAAGCACCCGAGCCCCAACGCCGGGCCGGTGGAAGCGTCGTTCGCGGGGGCGCTGGGGGTACGGCTCGGCGGGACGCTGTCGTACGGCGGGCGGATCGAGCATCGGCCCGTGCTGAACGAAAAGGGGCGTGCCGTGGAGGTCCGCGACATCGGCCGGGCCGTGCGGTTGTCACGGCGGGTCGGATGGCTGGCGTTGGGGGCCGGCGCGGCCGGTTCCCTGCTGCTGGCGTCGCTTTCGGGAAGGACGTCATGAACGGCGGAGGTCTCCTCGTAGCCGGTACCACCTCCGATGCCGGCAAGAGTGTCGTCACCGCCGGTATCTGCCGGTGGCTGGCGCGGCAGGGCGTCGAGGTCGCGCCCTTCAAGGCGCAGAACATGTCCCTCAACTCCTTCGTCACACGTGAGGGCGCCGAGATCGGGCGGGCGCAGGCCATGCAGGCGCAGGCCTGCCGGGTCGAGCCGACCGCGCTGATGAACCCCGTGCTGCTCAAGCCTGGCGGCGAGCAGAGCAGTCAGGTCGTGCTGCTCGGGAAGCCGGTCGGTGAGCTGAGTGCCCGCGGATACCACGGCGGGCGGCAGCAGAAGCTGCTCGGGACCGTGCTCGACTGTCTCGCCGAGTTGCGGGGCACGTATGACGCGGTGATCTGTGAGGGGGCGGGCAGTCCGGCGGAGATCAACCTGCGCCGGACCGACATCGTGAACATGGGGATCGCGCGCAACGCGCGGATCCCTGTGCTCGTCGTCGGCGACATCGACCGCGGGGGCGTCTTCGCCTCCTTCTTCGGTACCGTCGCCCTGCTGTCGCCGGAGGACCAGGACCTCGTCGCCGGGTTCCTCGTCAACAAGTTCCGGGGGGATGTCTCCCTGCTGGAGCCCGGCCTCGACATGCTCCACGGGCTCACCGGGCGGCGGACGTACGGCGTCCTGCCGTTCCGGCACGGCCTCGGGATCGACGAGGAGGACGGGCTCCGCGTCTCGCTGCGCGGCACCGTCCGCGAGTCGAACGTCGCCCCGCCCGTCGGCGCGGACGTGCTGCGGGTCGCCGTCTGCGCGATCCCCCTGATGTCCAACTTCACGGACGTGGACGCGCTGGCCGCGGAACCGGGTGTCGTGGTGCGGTTCGTGGACCGGCCCGAGGAACTCGCCGACGCCGATCTCGTCGTGGTCCCGGGGACCCGGGGGACGGTCCGGGCCCTGGAGTGGCTGCGGGAGCGGGGGCTCGCGGACGCGCTGCGGCGCAGGGCCGCCGAGCAGCGACCCGTGCTCGGCATCTGCGGTGGCTTCCAGGTCCTCGGGGAGCACATCGAGGACGACGTCGAGAGCCGGCGCGGGCAGGTGGCCGGCCTCGGGGTACTGCCCGTACGGGTGCGGTTCGCCCGGGAGAAGACCCTCACCCGGCCCGTCGGGGAGGCCCTCGGCGAGCGGGTCGAGGGGTACGAGATCCATCACGGGGTCGCCGAGGTGACCGGAGGCGAGCCCTTCTTGGACGGCTGCCGGGTCGGGCAGACCTGGGGCACCCACTGGCACGGCTCCCTGGAGTCGGACGGTTTCCGCCGGGCCTTTCTGCGCGAGGTGGCGGCCGCCGCGGGCCGCCGGTTCGTGCCGGCCCCCGACACCTCGTTCGCCGCGCTGCGTGAGGAGCAGCTCGACCGGCTCGGCGACCTGATCGAACAGCACGCGGACACCGACGCGCTCTGGCGGCTCATCGAGTCGGGCGCGCCGCAAGGACTGCCCTTCATCCCACCGGGAGCGCCCGCATGAGCACTGTGTTGTTGTTGTCGACCGCCGACACCGATCTGCTGGCGGCCCGGGCCGCTGCCGGTGCGGACTACCGGATCGGCAATCCGACGCGCGTCGACGTCGCGGAGGAGCTGCCCGCGCTGATCGAGGGCGCGGACATCGCCGTCGTACGGTTGCTGGGCGGCAAACGGGCCTGGGAGGACGGGCTCGCCGTGCTTCGGGCGTCCGGTGTGCCGACCGTGCTTCTTGGCGGCGAGGCAGTGCCGGACGCCGAGTTGATGGCCGAGTCGTCGGTACCGGCGGGCGTGGTCGCGGAGGCGCTGCGCTATCTCGTCGAGGGCGGACCCGCGAACCTGCTGGAGCTGTCCCGGTTCCTGTCGGACACCGTGCTGCTGACCGGCGAGGGGTTCGCCGAGCCGCAGAAGATGCCCGAGTTCGGGGTGCACGGCTCGTACGAGATCCGGGAAGGCCGCCCCACGGTCGGGGTGCTCTTCTACCGGGCCCACGAACTGAGCGGCAACACCGCCTTCGTGGACACCCTGTGCGACGCGATCGAGGCGCGTGGCGCCAACGCCCTTCCGGTGTACTGCGGTTCGCTGCGCGGGGCGGACGCCGGGCTGTACGAGATCCTGGCCGGGGCCGACGCGCTGGTCGCCACCGTGCTGGCCGCCGGCGGCACCCACGCCTCGCAGGCCTCGGCCGGCGGTGACGAGGAGGCCTGGGACGTCGGGGCGCTCGCCGATCTGAACGTCCCGGTACTGCAAGGCCTCTGCCTGACCTCCTCCCGGCAGGCCTGGGCCGAGTCCGACGCCGCCCTCTCCCCCATGGACGCGGCGATGCAGGTCGCCATCCCGGAGTTCGACGGCCGTCTGGTCACCGTGCCGTTCTCCTTCAAGGAGCAGGGCCCGGACGATGTCCCGGTGTACGTCGCCGATCCCGAGCGGGCCGGGCGCGTCGCCGGGATCGCCGTACGGCACGCGCGGTTGAAGCACAAGCCGAACGCTCAGAAGCGCGTCGCGCTGGTCTTCACCGCGTATCCGACCAAGCACTCGCGGGTCGGCAACGCGGTCGGTCTGGACACCCCCGCGTCGGCGGTGCGGGTCCTTGACGCCCTCAAGGCGGCCGGCTACGGCGTGACCGAATACCCGGCCGACGGTGACGAGTTGATCCATCGCCTGATCGCGGCCGGCGGGCACGACGTGGAGTGGCTGACCGAGGAGCAGCTGGCCGCCGCGCCCGCGCGGGTGCCGCTCGCGGACTACCGGGCGTGGTTCGAGAAGCTCGACCCGGAGCTGCGGGACGCGATGACGGAGGCGTGGGGCGAGCCGCCGGGCTCCCTCTACGTCGACGGGGAGGACATCGTCCTCGCCTCCCTCCGGTTCGGGAACGTCGTCGTGATGATCCAGCCGCCACGCGGCTTCGGCGAGAACCCGATCGCGATCTACCACGACCCGGACATGCCGCCGTCGCACCACTACATGGCCGCCTATCGGTGGCTGGAAAACAGCTTCGGCGCGGACGCGATCGTGCACATGGGCAAGCACGGCACGATGGAGTGGCTGCCCGGCAAGGGGCTCGGGCTGAGCGCCGGCTGTGCGCCGGACGCGGTCCTCGGGGAGCTGCCCCTGATCTACCCGTTCATCGTCAACGACCCCGGCGAGGGCACCCAGGCCAAGCGGCGCGGGCACGCCACCGTCGTCGACCATCTGGTTCCGCCGATGGCCCGGGCCGACACCTACGGCGACCTGGCCAAGCTGGAGCAGCTGCTCGACGAGTACGCGCTGGTCTCCGACCTGGACCCGGCGAAGGCGCCGGCCGTGCGGGCGCAGATCTGGACGCTGGTCAATGCGGCCGAGCTGCATCACGACCTGCATGTGGACGACCAGCCGGACGACGCCGACTTCGACGAGTTCGTCATGCACATCGACGGCTATCTGTGCGAGATCAAGGACGTGCAGATCCGCGACGGCCTGCACATCCTCGGCGGCGGGCCGGTCGGCGAGGCGCGGGTGAACCTGGTGCTGGCCGTGCTGCGGGCCTCGCAGGTGTGGGGCGGGCAGGCCAACGCGCTGCCGGGACTCAGGGCATCCTTCGCGGCCCATTTCGGGCTCAGCGAGAAGGAGTTGCTGGCCGAGCCCGGCGCGCCGGTGAAGGTGCCGGTGGAGCTGACGGATCTCGTGGAGGGTCCCTCGCGTACGGCAGCCGACGCGATCGACCTGCTGGAGCAGCTGTGCCGCCGGGTCGCGGAGGGCATGGAGCAGCGGGGCTGGGCCGTCGCCGAGAGCCGGGCGCTGGTACGGGAGGTGCTCGGCACCGAACTCCCGGAAGCCGTCGCGGTGCTGGAGTTCGCCTGCGCCGAGGTCGTGCCCCGGCTGGCACGCACCACGGACGAGATCGGCCACATCCTCAAGGCACTTGACGGCGGTTACGTCCCCGCCGGTCCCTCCGGTTCGCCCACGCGCGGGCTGGTCAACGTGCTCCCCACCGGCCGCAACTTCTACTCGGTCGACCCCAAGGCCATTCCCTCCCGGCTGAGTTGGGAGGTCGGCCAGTCCCTCGCCGACTCGCTGGTGCAGCGGTACCTCCAGGACACCGGCGAGTACCCGAAGTCCGTCGGGCTGACGGTGTGGGGCACCTCCGCCATGCGCACCCAGGGCGACGACATCGCCGAGATCCTGGCGCTGCTGGGCTGCCGTCCGGTCTGGGACGAGGCGTCGCGGCGGGTGACCGGCTTCGAGGTGGTCCCCCTGGACGAACTGGGCCGGCCCCGCATCGATGTCACGGTCCGTATCTCCGGCTTCTTCCGGGACGCGTTCCCGCACGTGGTCGGGCTGATCGACGACGCCGTGCGCAAGGTCGCCGAGCTGGCCGAACCCGCCGACCGCAACTACGTGCGCGCCCACGCCGACGAGGACACCGCCGAGCACGGCGACCGGCGGCGCGCCACCGCCCGTATCTTCGGCTCCAAGCCGGGGGCGTACGGCGCCGGGCTGCTGCCGCTGATCGACGCCCGCAACTGGCGCTCGGACGCGGATCTCGCCGAGGTGTACGCCGTCTGGGGCGGTTACGCCTACGGGCGGGGGCTCGACGGGCGGGCGGCGCGCGGGGACATGGAGACCGCGTTCAAGCGGATCGCCGTCGCCGCGAAGAACGTGGACACCCGCGAGCACGACCTCGTCGACGCCGACGACTACTTCCAGTACCACGGCGGCATGGTCGCGATGGTGCGCCATCTGACCGGCGCCAACCCCGAGGCGTACGTGGGTGATTCGGCCACGCCCGACCAGGTGAGGACCCGCACCCTGGGTGAGGAGACCCACCGGGTCTTCCGGGCCCGGGTGGTCAACCCGCGCTGGATGGCGGCCATGCGCCGGCACGGCTACAAGGGCGCCTTCGAGATGGCGGCGACCGTCGACTACCTCTTCGGGTACGACGCCACGGCCGGGGTCGTGGACGACTGGATGTACGAGAAACTCAGCGCGGAGTACGTCTTCGACGCGGAGAACAGGGACTTCATGAAGAAGTCCAACCCGTGGGCGCTGCGCGGCATCACCGAACGGCTCATGGAGGCCGCCGACCGGGGCCTGTGGGCCGAGCCGGACGCGGACACCCTGGAGCGGCTGCGCGCCACCTACTTGGAGCTCGAAGGCGACTTGGAGGGCGACCAGTGACCACCCCCTTCCCCTTTACGGCCGTCGTGGGTCAGGACGACCTGCGGCTGGCGCTGCTGCTGAACGCCGTGTCACCGGCGGTCGGCGGAGTACTGGTGCGCGGCGAGAAGGGCACCGCGAAGAGCACCGCCGTGCGGGCCCTGTCGGTGCTGCTGCCGGCCGTGGACGTCGTCGCCGGCTGCCGCTTCTCCTGCGACCCGGCCGCACCGGACCCGGCCTGCCCGGACGGGCCGCACGAGCCGGGCGCGTTCGAGTCCCGTCCGGCGCGCATGGTCGAACTGCCGGTCGGCGCCTCCGAGGACCGGCTGGTCGGCGCCCTCGACATAGAACGGGCCCTGGCGGAGGGCGTGAAGGCCTTCGAGCCGGGCCTGCTGGCAGACGCCCACCGGGGCATCCTCTACGTCGACGAGGTCAACCTCCTCCACGACCACCTGGTCGACCTGCTGCTGGATGCGGCCGCGATGGGCGCCTCGTACGTGGAGCGCGAGGGTGTCTCCGTACGGCACGCGGCGAAGTTCCTGCTCGTCGGCACCATGAACCCCGAAGAGGGCGAGCTGCGGCCGCAGCTGCTGGACCGGTTCGGTCTGACGGTGGAGGTGGCCGCCTCACGCGAGCCCGACCAGCGGGTGGAGGTGGTACGGCGGCGGCTCGCCTATGACGACGATCCGGCGGGTTTCGCGGCGCGTTGGGCCGACGAGGAGGCCGCCGTACGGCAACGGATCGTGGCGGCACGGGCGTTGCTGCCGTCGGTGCGGCTGGGCGACGGGGCGCTGCGGCAGATCGCGGCGACCTGTGCGGCCTTCGAGGTCGACGGCATGCGCGCCGACATCGTGATGGCGCGGACGGCGACCGCGCTGGCGGCGTGGGCCGGGCGGACCGACGTACTTGCGGAGGACGTCCGGCAGGCCGCGCTGCTCGCGCTGCCGCACCGCCGGCGCCGTAACCCCTTTGACGCGCCGGGGCTCGACGAGGACAGGCTGGACCAGACGCTGGAGGAGTTCTCCGGGGAGTCCGAGGACGACGATCCCGATCCGGACGGTCCCGGCGGGGGCGGCGGACAGCCCGCGCCCGACGACGGTGCCCCGCAGGGCGGCGACACGGGTGCGCAGCCCGAGGCCGGGGAGGACGGCGAGCCGCAGGCCTCCGGCGGCGGCTCGGGCGAGCAGGCGCCGACGCGGGCCGCCGAGCCCTTCCGCACCAAGGTGCTGACCGTGCCGGGGATCGGTGCGGGCGCCGCCGGCCGGCGGTCCCGGGCGCGGACCGAGCACGGGCGTACGACGGGTGCGCGGCGGCCCCGGGGTGCCCTGACCAAGCTGCACCTGGCGGCGACCGTGCAGGCGGCCGCCCCGCATCAGCGGGCGCGCGGGCGGTCCGGGCCGGGCCTTGTGGTCCGGCGGGACGATCTGCGGCAGGCGACCCGGGAGGGGCGTGAGGGGAACCTCGTACTGTTCCTGGTCGACGCGTCCGGGTCGATGGCGGCCCGGCAGCGGATGGGCGCCGTGAAGGGGGCCGTGCTGTCGCTGCTGCTCGACGCGTATCAGCGGCGGGACAAGGTGGGTCTGGTGACGTTCCGGGGGGCGGCGGCCGATGTGGCGCTGCCGCCGACCTCCTCCGTGGACGCGGCGGCGGCCCGCCTTGAGTCGCTGCCGACCGGGGGGCGTACGCCCCTCGCCGCCGGGCTGCTCAAGGCGCATGACGTGCTGCGGGTGGAGCGGTTGCGGGATCCGGCGCGGCGGGCGCTGGTGGTCGTGGTGACGGACGGGCGGGCCACGGGCGGACCGGAGCCGGTCGCGCTCGCCGGGCGGGCGGCCCGGCTGTTCGCGGCCGACGGGGTCGCCTCCGTGGTCGTGGACTGCGAGTCGGGGCCGGTACGGCTGGGGCTCGCCGGGCAGCTCGCCGGTGAGCTGGGCGGTACGGCGGTGACGCTCGACGAGTTGCGGGCGGACTCGATCGCCGGACTGGTGAAGGACGTGCAGAGGAGGGCCGCGTAATGCCGCAGGGACAGCCGAGTGTCGTGCCGGACGACGGGCTGACGACTCGTCAGCGAAGGAACCGGCCGCTGGTCGTCGTGCATACGGGCGTCGGCAAGGGCAAGTCCACCGCCGCGTTCGGGCTCGCACTGCGGGCCTGGAACCAGGGGTGGCCCATCGGGGTGTTCCAGTTCGTCAAGTCGGCGAAGTGGAAGGTAGGCGAGGAGCGGGCACTGCGCGTCCTCGGGGACTCCGGGGAGGGCGGGACCGTCGCCTGGCACAAGATGGGCGAAGGCTGGTCCTGGGTGCAGCGGGACCTCCAGGGTGACAACTTCAGCAACGAGGAGAAGGCCCGGGAGGGCTGGGAGCAGGTCAAGCGGGACCTGGCGGCCGAGACGTACCAGCTGTACGTGCTTGACGAGTTCGCCTACCCCCTGCACTGGGGGTGGGTGGACACGGACGAGGTCGTCGAGGTGCTGCGGAACCGGTCCGGGAACCAGCATGTCGTGATCACCGGGCGGAACGCGCCCGAGAAGCTGGTGGACTTCGCCGACCTGGTCACCGACATGTCCAAGATCAAGCATCCGATGGACGTGGGACAGAAGGGGCAGAGGGGCATCGAGTGGTGATGTCGTGGTGAGTTCCGTTTCCGTCCCACGGCTGGTCATCGCCGCGCCCTCCTCCGGCAGCGGCAAGACCACCGTTGCGACGGGGTTGATGGCCGCGTTCGCCGCGCGGGGGCTCGCCGTGTCCCCGCACAAGGTCGGGCCGGACTACATCGACCCCGGGTACCACGCGCTCGCGACCGGGCGGGTGGGGCGGAACCTCGACGCGTATCTGTGCGGGCCGGAGCTGATCGGACCGCTGTTCGCGCACGGTGCGCGGGGATGCGACATCGCCGTGGTCGAGGGTGTGATGGGGCTGTACGACGGGGCCGCCGGGGAGGGGGAACTGGCGTCCACCGCTCATGTCGCGAAGCTGCTGCGGGCGCCGGTGGTGCTGGTCGTGGACGCGTCGTCGCAGTCGCGGTCGGTGGCGGCGCTGGTGCACGGGTTCGCGTCCTGGGATCCGGAGGTGCGGGTCGGGGGCGTGATCCTGAACAAGGTGGCGTCGGACCGGCACGAGGAGTTGCTGCGGGAGGCGCTGGAGTCTTCCGGGGTGCCGGTGTTCGGGGTGCTGCGGCGGGTGGCTCAGGTGGATACGCCGTCTCGGCATCTGGGGTTGGTGCCGGTCGCCGAGCGGCGGGGCGAGGCGGTGGACGCGGTTGCCGCGATGGCGGCGCAGGTGGAGCGAGGGTGTGATCTGGAGGGGTTGCTGGGGCTGGCGCGGGGTGCGGGAGCGTTGTCGTGTGCGGCCTGGGATCCGGGTGAGGTTTTGGTTTCGTCGCCCCCGCCGCCTCTACCCGTCCCATCCCCAGGGGCTGGCGCCCCTTCGACCCCCGTTTCGGGGGCTGCCGCCCCCAGGTCCCCGCTTCGGCCCGAAGGGCCTCGTCCTCAGACGCCGGACAGGCTGAGTGGCAGGCCTGTCGTTGCGATCGCCTCCGGGCCCGCCTTCACCTTCTCCTACGCCGAGCACACCGAGCTGCTCGTTGCGGCCGGGGCCGAAGTCGTGCCCTTCGACCCCCTGCGGGACGAACAACTGCCCGACGGAACACGTGGGTTGGTCATCGGCGGCGGGTTCCCCGAGGTCTACGCCGCCGAGCTGTCCGCCAACGAGCCTCTGCGGAAGGCCGTCGCCGCCCTCGCGGAGAGCCGTGCTCCCGTCGCCGCCGAGTGTGCCGGGCTGCTGTATCTGTGTCAGGAGCTGGACGGGCTGGCGATGTGTGGCGTGCTGGATGTCCGTGCGCGGATGACCGAGCGGCTGACTCTCGGCTACCGGGACGCCGTCGCCGTGAGCGACAGTGTGCTGGCCGCCGCCGGGACGCGGATGCGGGGGCATGAGTTTCACCGGACCACGGTCGAGCCGGGGGCCGGTGCGGCGCCCGCGTGGGGTGTGCGTACTCCTCGGCCGCGGGTCGAGGGTTTTGTACAGCAGGATGTGCACGCGAGTTATCTGCACACGCACTGGGCGTCCGAGCCCGGTGTGGCCCGAAGTTTCGTGGAGAGGTGCCGGACGTCATGAGCAGCAGGTTGATCGGAGTCGGGGTGGGTCCCGGTGACCCCGAGCTGGTGACCGTCAAGGGGGTCAACGCTCTGCGCGCGGCCGATGTCGTCGTCGTACCGGTGATGGACAGCGGGGAGCGGGGGCGTGCGGAGGCGACCGTGCTGCACTACGTCGGCGCGGAGAGGGTCGTACGCGTCGTGTTCGCGCTCAACGAGCGCAGCGACCGGGGGCGGCGGGAGGCCGCCTGGGACGCGGCGGGCGCCGAGGTCGCCGAGTTGCTGCGTGGGCGTGGGGTGGTCGCCTTTGCCACCATCGGGGATCCCAACGTCTATTCGACGTTCACCTATCTCGCGCAGACCATCGCCGGGCTGGTGCCGGACGTGGTCGTGGAGACCGTGCCCGGTATCACCGCCATGCAGGACCTCGCCGCCCGCTCCGGGGCCGTGCTCACCGAGGGGACCGAGCCGCTGACGCTGGTGCCGGTGACGGCGGGTGCCGAGGTGCTGAAGGACGCGCTGAGCGGGCCGGGGACGGTCGTGGCGTACAAGTTCGGGCGGCAGGCCGGCGCCGTCGCGGAGGCGCTGCGGGAGACCGGGCGGATCGAGGACGCCGTGTGGGGGTCGGCGCTCGGGCTGGACGAGGAGTCCATCCGGCCCGCCGCCGAACTCGACGGCTCCCCGCTGCCGTACCTCTCCACGCTCATCGCGCCCCCGCGCCGGGACGGTGGCAGAGGCGGGAAGCTGTGAGCGCGTCAACCCGAGATGCCCACCACCAGCCAGATGAAGGCAGCGCCGGCGACCGTGCACAGCAGGGTGGAGCGGGCCGGGTGTTCGTGGTGGGCCTCGGGGAGGATCTCGGCGGCGGCCAGGTAGAGCAGGACACCGCCGAAGAGGCCGAGATAGCCGCCGAGCACGGTCTCCGGAAGGGTGAAGAAGACGGTGGACAGGGCGCCGAGGACGGGTGCGCAGGCGTCGGCGACCAGCATCCCCACGGCCCGGCGGCGCGCGTTGCCGTAGAGACTCGTGATGGTGAACGTGTTGAAGCCGTCCGCGAAGTCGTGCGCGATCACGGCCAGCGCCACCGCCGCGCCCATGCCGCCGCCCACCTGGAAGGCCGCGCCAATCGCCACGCCGTCCATCGCGCTGTGCCCGACCATCGCGCCGGCCGCCGTCAGGCCCACCTCGGGCGCCCGGTGACCGTGCTCGGCGCCGCCGTGCGCCGCCTGGCGGAGGGCCAGCGTGCGTTCCACCAGATGGGCCAGCAGGAAGCCGGTCACGAAGAGCAGCAGGGCGGCCGGTACGCCGAAGATCTCCCGGCCGGCCGCGTGCAGCGCCTCCGGCAGCAGGTCGAGGCCGACCACCCCGAGCATCAGGCCGCCGGCCAGGCCCAGGACCAGATGGCGACGGTCGGTCACGCGCTGTGCCGTCCAGCCGCCGGCCAGCGTCATCAGGAACGCGCCGAGCGCGACGAAGACCGCCATGTGCCCTTGCTATCCGATCGACCGGCCCCAGCGCACATTCAGCAACACCGGTAACACCGTTTGTCCAGAGAGGACCGATTTTCCATGGCCGATGCCGCTGCCTCTGCCGCTGTCGCAGCCACTGCCCTCGGCGCCGCCCCCACCGGCAAGGTGACCTTCGTCGGTGCCGGCCCCGGCGCCGCCGATCTGCTGACGTTCCGGGCCGCGCGCGCGATCGCCGAGGCCGATGTGGTGATCTGGGCCGCGAGCCTGGTCCAGGCGGAGGTCCTTCAGCACGCGCGCGAGGACGCGGAGATCCTCGACTCGGCCACGATGTCCCTCGAGGACGTCGTCGCCGTGTACGAGCGGGCGCGGGCCGAAGGGCTGCGGGTCGCCCGGATCCACTCCGGCGATCCGGCCCTGTGGGGCGGTACGCAGGAGCAGGTCGACCGGTGTGCCGGGATCGGCGTCGAGGTCGAGATCGTGCCGGGTGTGTCCTCCTTCTCGGCCGTCGCGGCGCTCGCCCAGCGCGAGCTGACCATTCCCGAGGTCGCGCAGTCCGTCGTCCTCACCCGGCTCGGCGGCGGCAAGACGCCGATGCCGCCGGGCGAGGAGGTCCGGGAGTTCGCCCGGCACGGCACCACCATGGCGATCTTCCTCTCCGCCGCGCGCAGCGGGCAGCTGGTGCGGGAGTTGCTGGAGGGCGGCTATCCGACGTCCACTCCGGTCGTCGTCGCCTATCAGGCGACCTGGCCGGAGGAGCTGATCGTGCGGTGCACGATCGAGACGCTGGAGGAGACGGTCAAGGAGCACAAGCTCTGGAAGCACACCCTCTTCCTGGTCGGCCCCGCCCTGGACGCCCACGGCACCCGCTCGCACCTCTACCACCCGGGCCACTTCCACGGCTTCCGCAAGGCCGACCCGGAGGCCCGGAAGGCGCTGCGCGAGCGGGGGGCCAGTACATGATCACGGTCATCGGTACGGGGACGGGGGTGCCCCTGCCGCCGGAGTCGCTGGCGGGGGCCGAGCTGGTGGTCGGCGGGCGGCGGCACCTGGACGCGGTCCGGCTGCCGGAGGGGGCCGGGCGGATCGTCCTCGGGCCGCTGGCGCCCGCGCTCGACGCCATCGAGGAGTACGCGGGCAAGGACCGGTCCGTGGTCGTGCTGGCCTCCGGGGACCCCGGGTTCTTCGGGATCGTCCGGGCGCTGGGCGAACGGTTCGGGCCGGAGCGGCTGGAGGTGCGGGCCGGCGTGTCGTCCGTCGCCGCCGCGTTCGCGCGGGTCGGGCTGCCGTGGGACGACGCGGTGGTGGTGAGCGCGCACGGGCGGGAGCCGCGTACGGCGGTCCACGTGTGCCGGGCGCATCCGAAGGTGGCGGTGCTGACGGGGCCGGGTGCGGGCCCGGCGGAGCTGGGGGCCGCGGTGCCGGCGGACCGGCGGCTCGTCGTGGCGAGCGCGCTCGGTGATCCGGAGCGGGAGCGGGTGGAGTGGGTCACGCCCGCCGAGGCCGCCGGCCGGGACTGGGGAGCGGACGTCAGCGTGGTGCTGTGTCTGGACGCGGCACGGGCGCTCGGTGCGGTGCGTACCGTCGCCGGGGTGTCTGCCGGGCCTGCCCAATGGGCTCTGGACGAAGGGGAGTTCGCACACCGTGACTCGATGATCACGAAGTTCGAGGTACGGGCGCTGGCGCTGGCCCGGCTCGGGCCGCGCCTCGGCGACCTGGTCTGGGACGTCGGCGCGGGCTCCGGGTCCGTGGCGGTGGAGTGCGCACGCCTCGGGGCGGCCGTAGTCGCCGTGGAGAAGGCCGCGGACGGGGTCGAGCGGATCGCCGCCAACGCGCGGGCGCACGGCGTGTACGTGGAGGTGGTGCACGGTACGGCGCCGGACGCCCTGGCCGGGCTCCCCGATCCCGACGCCGTGTTCGTCGGTGGGGGCGGCGGCGAGCTGCCCGCGGTCGTCGGCGCCTGCGCGCTGCGTGCCCGGCGGTCGGTGGTGGTCGCGCTGGCCGCCCTGGACCGGGTGCCGGCGGCGCGCGAGGCGCTCACCGGTGCCGGGTTCTCCTGCGAGGGGGTGCTGCTGCAGTCGTCGCGTCTCGCGCCGCTGCCGGGGGATGTGACCCGGCTGGCGGCGGCCAACCCCGTGTTTCTGCTGTGGGGGACCCGAATCCCCTATTTCGAAGAAGGAGTTGCTCAGTGATCGGCCTCATTTCCGCCACCGCGGCGGGGGCGGCGGCGCGCGACCGGCTGGCCGCGGCGTGGCCGGACCGCACGCGGGTGTACGACGGTCCGGTCGGGGACGCCGTGCGGTCCGCGTTCGCGGAGTGCGGGCAACTGGTGTGTTTCCTGGCCACGGGAGCGGTGGTACGGCTGATCGCCCCGCTGCTGGGCGAGAAGACGACCGACCCGGGTGTGGTGTGCGTCGACGAGGGCGGGCGGTTCGCCGTGTCCCTGGTCGGCGGGCACGCGGGCGGTGCGAACGAACTCGCCCGGGAGGTGGGTGAGGTGCTGGCCGCCCAGCCGGTGGTGACCACCGCGACGGACTCCGTCGGGCTGCCCGGCCTCGACACTCTCGGCTTCCCGGTCGAGGGCTCGTTGGCGACCGTGTCGCGGGCGATCCTTGACGGCGAACCGGTCGCCCTGCGCACCGAGTTGACGTGGCCGCTGCCGCCGCTGCCGCTGGCCGAGGAGGGCGCGTACACGGTCCGGCTGACCGACCGCGCGGTCGAACCCGCCGAGCACGAGGTCCTGTTGCGCCCGCCGTCCCTCGTCGTGGGCGTCGGCGCCTCCAGGAGCGCTTCCGTCGACGAGGTGCTCACCCTGATCGAGGGGGCCCTGCGGGACGCGGGTCTCTCTCCTCGCAGCATCGCCGAACTCGCCACCGTCGACGCCAAGGCCGACGAACCCGGCATCGTCGAGGCGGCCGCACGGCTCGGGGTCCCCCTGGTGACGTACTCCGCCGAGGAGCTGGCCGGCGTGGAGGTGCCCAACCCCTCCGACGCGCCCCTGGCCGCCGTCGGCACCCCGTCCGTCGCGGAGGCCGCGGCCCTGGTGCGCGGGGGCGACCTCCTCGTGCCCAAGCGGAAGTCGGGCGCTCAGCCGGCCATGGCGACCTGTGCGGTCGTACGGCGGCTCGCGCGCGGGCGGCTCGCGGTCGTCGGGCTCGGACCCGGCGCCCGTGATCTGCTCACCCCGCGGGCCAGGGACGAACTCCGGCGCGCCTCCGTGCTCGTCGGGCTCGACCAGTACGTCGACCAGATCCGCGACCTGCTGCGGCCCGGCACCCGCGTCCTGGAGTCGGGGCTCGGCGCCGAGGAGGAGCGGGCGCGGACGGCGGTCGCCGAGGCACGTGCCGGGCATGCCGTCGCACTGATCGGCAGCGGGGACGCCGGCGTGTACGCCATGGCCTCCCCCGCGCTCGCCGAGGCCTCCGACGACATCGACGTGATCGGCGTCCCGGGCGTCACCGCGGCCCTCGCCGCCGGGGCGATCCTGGGTGCGCCGCTGGGCCACGACCATGTCTCGATCAGCCTGTCCGACCTGCACACCCCGTGGGAGGTCATCGAGCGCCGGGTACGGGCCGCCGCCGCGGCGGACATCGTGGTGACCTTCTACAACCCGCGCTCCCGGGGCCGCGACTGGCAGCTGCCCAAGGCGCTCGGCATCCTCGGCGAGCACCGCGAGCCGACGACGCCGGTCGGTGTCGTACGCAACGCCTCACGCCCCGACGAGTCGAGCCGCGTGACCACCCTGGGCGCGCTGGACCCGGCGTGGGTCGACATGATGACCGTCGTGACCGTGGGCAACACGGCGACCAGGAACATCGCCGGGCGCATGGTCACCCCGCGCGGTTACCGCTGGCAGGAGACCGCTCCGGAGGGGGCCGAGTGAACCGGGTCGTCCACCCCATCGAGCAGGAGTCCTTCCGGCGGCTGCGCGCCCGCCTCGACACCTCGCACTT
The DNA here is from genome assembly GCF_055634995.1 of Streptomyces sp. NPDC111744. Lineage (NCBI taxonomy): Bacteria > Bacillati > Actinomycetota > Actinomycetes > Kitasatosporales > Streptomycetaceae > Streptomyces > Streptomyces sp. NPDC111744. The sequence continues at coordinate 151,016 of NZ_JBVKCG010000014.1, read as the reverse complement.
CCCGCCGCTGACCCGCGCCGTCGTGGAGCGGGTCATCCACTCCGCCGCCGACCTGGAGTACGCGGCCGACCTCGTGACCGACGAGGACGACCTGGTGAGGGCGCATGCCGCGCTGCACGCCGGGGCGCCGGTCGTCGTGGACGTGGAGATGGTCGCCGCCGGTATCACCCGCCGGGAGACGGTGTGCCGGCTGCGCGATGGCAGGTCCGGCCCTGGACTGACCCGTTCGGCACATGCCGTCCGGCTCGCGTACGAGGAGGTCGGGCCCGGCGCCCTGTGGGTGATCGGCTGTGCGCCGACCGCCCTGGAGGAGCTGCTGACGCTGGACGCGTCCCCCGCGCTCGTCATCGGTCTGCCCGTCGGTTTCGTCGGCGCGGCCGAGTCCAAGGCCGCGTTGCGCGCGAGCGGGCTGCCCGCCGTGAGCAACGTGTCCGAGAAGGGCGGTTCGGCGGTCGCCGCCGCCGCGCTCAACGCCCTGCTGTACCACCCCACTTCCGAGGAGAACCTGTGACCACCCCGCCCGCCCTGCTCATCGCCGGCCATGGCACCCGGGACGACGCCGGAGCCGAGGCGTTCCGTGACTTCGTACGGGAGCTCGGGCGCCGCCACCCCGAACTGCCCGTCGCCGGCGGCTTCATCGAACTGTCCCCGCCCCCGCTGGGCGAGGCGGTGACCGAGCTGGTGGAACGGGGAGTACGGCGCTTCGCCGCCGTACCGCTGATGCTGGTCTCCGCCGGGCACGCCAAGGGCGACATCCCGGCCGCGCTGGCCCGGGAGAAGGAACGGCACCCCGGGATCTCGTACACGTACGGGCGTCCGCTGGGCCCGCACCCCTCGTTGCTGGCCGTCCTGGAGCGACGCCTGGACGAGGCGCTGGGTGCCGGCGAGGGGCGCGCCCCGATGGACCGGGCGGACGTGACCGTGCTGCTGGTGGGCCGGGGTTCCACGGACCCCGACGCCAACGCCGAGGTGCACAAGGCGGCGCGGCTGCTGTGGGAGGGGCGCGGGTACGCCGGTGTGGAGACGGCGTTCGTGTCGCTGGCGGCGCCGGACGTGCCGAGCGGACTCGACCGCTGTCTGAAACTGGGGGCGCGCCGGATCGTCGTACTCCCGTACTTCCTGTTCACCGGGATCCTGCCGGAGCGGGTGCGGCAGCAGACCGAGGGCTGGGCGGCCGCGCACCCCGAGGCGGAGGTGCGCTCGGCGGATGTCATCGGGCCCGCGCCGGAGCTGCTCGACCTGGTGATGGAGCGGTACCGGGAGGCGGCCGCGGACGAGGTGCGGATGAACTGCGACTCGTGTGTGTACCGGATCGCGCTGCCCGGTTTCGAGGACAAGGTGGGGCTGCCGCAGCAGCCGCACTTCCACCCCGACGACGAGGGTCACCACCACGGCCACGGCCACCACCATCACGGCGGGCACGCGCATGCGCACTGACGACGGCTCCGGCGGCTCCGGAGGCCGGCACGATCTGCGGCACCACGGCGACGCCGAGGTCCGTGACCACGGTTCGGCGCTGGTCGACCTCGCGGTCAATGTGCGGGCCGACACTCCCCCGGCCTGGCTGCGGGAGCGGATCGCCGGATCGCTGGGCGGGCTCGCGGCCTACCCCGACGGGCGGGCGGCGCGGGCGGCGGTCGCCGCGCGGCACGGGCTGCCTGCGGAGCGGGTGCTGCTGACGGCGGGCGCGGCGGAGGCGTTCGTGCTGCTGGCGCGTGCGCTGAGGGTGCGCCGGCCGGTGGTGGTGCATCCGCAGTTCACCGAGCCGGAGGCGGCGCTGCGGGACGCGGGGCACACCGTGGGCCGGGTGCTGCTGCGGGAGTCGGACGGGTTCCGGCTCGATCCGGCGGCCGTTCCGGAGGACGCCGACCTGGTGCTGGTCGGGAACCCGACGAATCCGACGTCCGTGCTGCATCCCGCCGAGGCGATCGCCCGGCTCGCCCGGCCCGGGCGGACCCTGGTGGTCGACGAGGCGTTCATGGACGCGGTACCGGGTGAGCGGGAGGCGCTGGCCGGGCGGACCGATGTGCCGGGGCTGGTGGTGCTGCGCAGTCTGACGAAGACATGGGGGCTGGCCGGGCTGCGGGTCGGCTATGTGCTGGCCGCGCCTGAGATCATCGCCGAGTTGGCGCGGGCGCAGCCGTTGTGGCCGGTGTCGTCGCCGGCGCTGGTGGCCGCCGAGGCGTGTGTGGCGCCGCGCGCGCTGGCGGAAGCGGCGCACGCGGCACACCGGGGGGCGGCCGACCGGGCCCATCTGGTGGCGGGGCTCGATGAGTTCGCGCCGGAGGGGGTGCGGGTGGTGGGGCCTGCGGAGGGGCCGTTCGTGCTGGTGAGAATGGCGGGGGCCGCCGCCGTGCGGCGGCAGCTGCGGGTGCTGGGGTATGCGGTGCGGCGGGGGGACACGTTTCCCGGGCTGGATGAGGAGTGGGTGCGGGTCGCTGTGCGGGATCGGGTGACGGTGAACGGGTTTTTGCAGGCGCTTGATCGGGCGCTGACGTTGATACGCGCGTGAAGGGGGAACTGCGCTCCGTTGTCGGGTGCCGGTTGTCTGTGGCTGGTCGCGCCCGCGCGGCGGTAGCCGCACATCGACTACCGCCCCGCGCCCCTCAAAAGCAGGGTGTCAGCGCCTGCGTCGAGCCAATGCCACCGCTCCTCCACCCGCCGCTACGAGCACGAGCGCTCCGCCCGCCACATACGGCGTCACCGAACTCCCGCCCGTCTCCGCCAGCCTGGTCTCGTGCGCCGGGGCGCCCTGCGGCTTGACGTCGGCCACCGGATCAGCGGGATCAGCGGGATCCGGTGGTGTCTCGCACGTCGCCTTCGCCAGGGTCAACGTTCCTTCCACGTCGGCCACGTTCAGCTTGAGCGGGTTCACGGAGACCTTGAGTTCGAGGGCGCTGGCCGCCGCCGTTCTCGAAGTCGTCTCGCGCTTGGACAGGTCGAGGCGGACCTCACCGACGCCGGGGACCTTGACGTCGGTGGGGCCGCCCGCGCTCAGCGTCACCCGCTTGCCGAGGACCGTGACGGCGCCGAGCACGTTCGCGGAGGCCACCGGCTGCCTGCCGGTCTCGCAGGTGGCCTTGGAGGTGACGGTGTCGAGTTCGACGAGGGACAGCAGAGGCAGGCCCGGCAGGTGCAGCCGGGCGTGGGCGAGGTGGACCGAGCCCTCGGCCCGGCTGTCGGAGACCGTCGCCTTCGCCGAGGCGACGTCCGCGCCCAGGACGCTGAACGGCTTGCCGCCGTCCACTCCGTCGAGCGTGGCGGTCAGCGCGGTGCGGTCGGCGCTCTGCGGTGCCCGGACCTCGTTCAGGGAGACCGCGAGCGGGACGTTCACGGTCTTGTTGAGGAGGGATACGTCCAGGCCGGTGCGGAGGACGACCGCGCCGGCGCGACCCTGGTCGGTGGTCGCGTGTGCGGCGCCCGCGCCGGCCAGGGCCGCGGGACCGGCGACCAGGACGGCGGCGGTCGCGACGGTCGCGAGACGGCGTGCGGGCATACGGAATGTGTCGCTGTTCAAGGTGGTGGGACCCCCAGAGGAAACTTGCTCGGGACCCGCCAAGAATTACGCACTGTGGGTGAACGGGCAGCAATCCTGCGTTACTTCACTCATTAGTGGACTTTCCGTGCATGTATTCGAGTCGGCAGGCACAGGAGTTCCTTTACTCGACGACCTGCCCGTTCAGCACCACTCGCCGGGGGGATGCGAGGACGCGTACGTCCGCGCGCGGGTCGCTCTCGTACACCACCAGGTCCGCCGGTGCGCCCTCCTCCAGGCCGGGCCTGCCGAGCCAGGCGCGGGCGGCCCAGCTGGTCGCCGCGAGCGCGTCGACGGGCGGGATCCCGGCGGTGACCAGCTCTGCGACCTCGCCCGCGACCAGACCGTGGGCGAGGCTGCCGCCGGCGTCCGTGCCGACGAACACCGGGATGCCGGCGTCGTAGGCGGCGCGGACGGTGTCGTAGCGGCGTTCGTGGAGCCGGCGCATATGGGCCGACCAGCGCGGGAACCTGGTGTCGCCGCCCGCCGCGAGCTGCGGGAAGGTGGCGATGTTGACGAGGGTCGGGACGATGGCGACACCGCGCGCGGCGAAGAGGGGGATCAGCTCCTCGGTCAGGCCCGTCGCGTGCTCGATGCAGTCGATGCCGGCCTCGACCAGGTCCTGGAGCGAGTTCTCGGCGAAGCAGTGGGCGGTTACCCGGGCGCCGAGCCGGTGCGCCTCCGCGATCGCCGCCTCCACCGCGTCCCTCGGCCAGCTGGGGGCCAGGTCACCGAGGTCGCGGTCGATCCAGTCGCCGACCAGCTTGACCCAGCCGTCGCCGCGCCGGGCCTCCTGGGCGACATACGCGACCAGGTCCTCCGGCTCGATCTCGTGGGCGAAGTTCCTTATGTAGCGGCGGGTGCGGGCGATGTGCCGGCCGGCCCGGATGATCTTCGGGAGGTCCTCGCGGTCGTCGACCCAGCGGGTGTCGGAGGGCGACCCGGCGTCCCGGATCAGCAGCGTGCCGGCCTCCCGGTCGGTGAGGGCCTGCTTCTCGGCGGTCGCCGCGTCGACGGGTCCGTGCGGGCCGAGGCCGACATGGCAGTGGGCGTCGACGAGACCGGGGAGCGCCCAGCCCTCGACGGTCCGGAGGTCACGGGCGCCGGCGGGACGGTCGTAGGAGACACGGCCACCCACCACCCACAGTTCGTCGCGGACGTCCTCGGGTCCCGCAAGGACCCGGCCCTTCACGTGCAGCACCGCTTGATCGCTCATGCTACGCACGATAGTTCGTCGGGCGCGGGTGGTTCGTGGTTGCTCGCGCCCACGCGGCGGAGCCACATATCGGTACAGCCCCGCGCCCCTTGGGGCGCTGCTCAGCGGGCGCGTCTACGCAGAACCGTCCTCTTCCACATCCGCCATCGCCGGATCCAGCAGCCTCGACAGGAAGTGGCGCGTCCGCTCATGGCTCGGGTTGCCGATGACCTGGTCCGGCGTGCCGTCCTCGACCACGACTCCGCCGTCCATGAACACCACCCGGTCGGCGACCTCCCGCGCGAAGGTCATCTCATGGGTGACGACCATCATCGTCATGCCCTCCTGTGCCAGCATCCGCATCACCGCCAGCACATCCCCGACCAGCTCCGGGTCGAGGGCCGAGGTCGGCTCGTCGAAGAGCATCACCTCGGGGCCCATCGACAGCGAGCGGGCGATCGCCACGCGCTGCTGCTGGCCGCCGGAGAGGGAGGCGGGGTAGGCGTTCGCCTTCTCCGTGAGGCCGACGCGCCGGAGGTTCTCGGCGGCCGCCCGGGCCGCCGTCGCCTTGTCCCGCTTCAGGACCCGGCGCTGCGGCAGCGTGAGGTTCTCGGTCACCGTGAGGTGCGGGAAGAGGTTGAACTGCTGGAAGACCATGCCGATACGGCGGCGTACGGCGTCGATGTCGACGTCGGGGTCCGTCAACTCCGTGCCGCCGACGAACACCTTGCCCTTGGTGGGTTCTTCAAGGAGGTTGACGCACCGGAGCAGCGTGGACTTGCCGGAGCCCGACGGGCCGATGACGCACACGACCTCGCCCTGGCCGATCTCCAGGTCGATGCCGCGCAGCACCTCGTTGTCGCCGAAGGACTTGTGCAGTTCCTTCACCTCGATCTCGGGTCGGCTCATTTGACGGCCTCCTGGGCCTTCGCCTCCATACGGCGCACCACGAAGCCGAGCGGGATCGTGACCAGCAGGTAGCACAGGCCGGCGACGAGGATCGGCGTGGAGTTGGCGGTGGTACTGGCCAGGTCACGGCCGTACTTGGACAGTTCGCGCTCCTCCAGGGTGACGCCGAGGAACAGGACCAGGGAGGAGTCCTTGAACAACAGGACCAGTTCGTTGGTCAGGGGCGGGAGGATGATGCGGAACGCCTGCGGGATGACGATCGAGACCATCGCGCGGGCCGGGGAGAAGCCCAGCGAACGGGCCGCCTCCAGCTGGCCCTTGGGGACCGCCTGGATGCCCGCGCGGATCGTCTCGGCCATGTAGGCGGCGGCGACCAGGCCGAGGGCCAGGGCCACCTTGCCGTAGGTACCGCCGATGATCTCCGTGCCGGGGAAGGCGAGCGGGACTGCGACCCCGATGAAGATGAAGATCAGCAGGGCGGGCAGGCCGCGGAAGATCTCGATGTAGACGCCGGCCAGCCAGCGGTAGGGGCCGACGGAGGACAGCCGCATCAGCGCGATCAGCATGCCGAGCGCCAGGCCGACGACGAAGCCGGACACCGTGTAGAGCACGGTGTTCTTCAACGCCAGCGTGATGACGTCGGGGAACATCTGCTTGGCGATGTCCCACTGGGCGAACTGGTTCTGCAGCCGTCCCCAGTCGGCGCCGACCGCGAAGGCGATCACGGCGGCGACGAAGACGACGTACTGCACACCGCGCGACAGCCGGCGCTTCTGACGCCGGGTCAGGCCCCTCTTGCGGGGCTGGAGTGCCGCGTCCGTGGCGGTCATGAGGCCGAGGGAGACGCGGCGGCCGCGTCGTACGGGCCGATCCACTTCTCGTACAGCTTCTTGTAGGTGCCGTCGGCCTTGGCGTCCGCGATCGCCTTGTTGACGGCGGCGAGGAGCTTGGTGTTGCCCTTCTTGACCGTGAAACCGTACTGCTCACCGGTGTTGATCTGCCCGGCGACCTGGAAGGCGGCGGCGTTGGCCTTGTCCTTCAGCCATCCCTGGACCACCGGGTAGTCGATGACGACGGCCTTGACCTGGCCGGCGCGCAGTCCGTTGAGGACGGCGTCGGAGGACTCGAAGGAGACCGGGTCGAAGCCCTGCGCCTTCGCGTAGTCCTCGCCGGTGGTCTGCGCCTGGGTGCCCAGCTTGACCTTCTTCGCCTTGGCGTCGGCGAGCGAGGTGATACCGCTGTCCTTGGCGACCAGGAGGGCCTGGGTGGCGTCGAAGTACGGGTCGGAGAAGTCGACGTTCTTCTTGCGCTCGGCGGTGATGGTCATGCCGGCCGCGGCCAGGTCGCACTCGCCGGAGTTGAGGAAGGCGCCGGTCTTGAAGTTCTCGAACGGCGTGTCGAGGATCTGCTGCTTCACGCCGAGGTTCTTGGCGACGAGGTCGATCATCGAGACGTCGAAGCCCTGCACCTTGCCGTCGACCTCCGACTGGAACGGCGGGTACGGGAGGTGGGTGCAGGTGGTGAGCTGGCCGGCCTTGACGAGTTCGACCCCGCCCGCGGCCGTTCTGGAGGCGCTGGAGCCGTTGCCGCTCGACGTGCAGCCGGCCACGAGGGCCAGCCCGGCCGCGGCGGTGACAGCGGCCAGGGCGCGAGCCCGGCGGCGCCCGAGGAGCGTGGTCACGAGACCTCCGATGATTCTGTGGGGGAGCTTTGGATACCGATTGCGGGTTCCGATTATAAGGAGATGTTTGGGTATCTCAAACCAAACCGATGGCGGTGAGGCTGTCCGGCCTAAGAAGTCGCCGGTCCAAGGGGCGGGAGGGGTGCCGGTTACGCTCATGCTGATCTGCCCCTCCGTGAGCGAAGAGAGCACCGCCGTGACCCATCCCTTCCTCGACCTGCCCCCACTGAGCGCCGCGCACTTCGCCGCGATCGAGGACCGCGTGGCCCGGTTGCTGGACACCCGGCAGGACGTCGTGATCATGCAGGGCGAGGCGCTGCTGCCGCTGGAGGGCGCGATCAGGGCGACGGCGGGGCCGGGGACGACCGCACTGAACGTGATCACCGGCCCGTACGGGCAGACCTTCGGGAACTGGCTCCGGGACTGCGGCGCGACGGTGATCGACCTCACGGTGCCGTTCCACACGGCGGTGACGGCCGCGCAGATCCAGGAGGCGTTCGCCGAGCATCCGGAGATCGACTTCGTCTCCCTGGTGCACGCGGAGGCGGCGACCGGCAACACCAACCCGATCGCGGAGATCGGCGCGGTGGTACGGGAGCAGGGAGCCCTCTTCTACCTGGACGCGGTCGCGTCGGTCGGGGCCGAGCCGGTGCTGCCGGACGCCTGGGGCGTCGACCTGTGCGTGGTCGGCGCGCAGAAGGCGATGGGCGGCCCGGCCGGTGTCTCGGCGGTGTCGGTGAGCGAGCGGGCGTGGGCCCGGATGGCGGCGAACCCGCGGGCCCCGCGCCGGTCGTATCTGTCGCTGCTGGACTGGAAGGAGCACTGGGTCGACGGCGGTCGCAAGGCGCTGCTGCACGCGCCGGCCCAGCTGGAGATGCTGGCACTTGAAGCGTGCCTGGAGCGCATCGAGGCGGACGGGCTGGAGTCGGTGATGCGCCGTCACCGTACGGCGGCGCTGGCCGCCCGGGCCGGGGCGGTGGCCCTGGGCGGCGGGCTGGAGCCGTACGTGTACGAGGAGTCGGACGCGGCACCGGTCGCCACGACGCTGCGGGTGCCGTCGGGTGTGGTGGCCTCGGAGCTGGTCGCCGAGGCCCTGGCGGGCGACGGCACACTGCCGCTGGCCGCGGGCGGGGGCGCGCTGGCCGCGGAGATGATCCGGGTGAACCACTACGGGGTGGACGCGACGGTGGGCGCGGTCCGGTCGAGCCTGGCGGCGCTCGGCGCGGGGCTGGCGAAGCGGGGCCGGACGGTGGACCTGGAGGGGGCCCGGCGGGCGGCGGAGTCCGTCTGGCGATAGGGGCCGGAAAGGGGTGGGTGGCGCCGCCGTCGGTGCCACCCTCACCGAGGGACTCGCCCCCGCCATCGGCGGCGTATCGAAAGCGTTACCAGAGCCTGAATTCAAAGCAATTCCGAATTCCCTTTTGATCGATGGCTTACCCGAGTCTTCTGCCCGCTTTTTGCGGAGTTAAACCGGGGGAATTTCATCCAGGTTTCAACCCTGTGACGCACTCCACAAGTGCGGATTATTTGCCCGCTTTGTGGGGGTAGATACCGGGACATACAGGAACGGCAGTTCAAGTCGGCGACAGCGCCTGCCGTGCATTTTCGCATTTGCCTCGCTAAATTCAATCCGCATGACTGCCCCACAAGCAGACCTGATCGTCGAGCGCCCGATGGTGACCGACGGCGCCGCCCTGTGGCGTATCGCAAGGGATTCCGGAAGCCTCGATCTGAACTCCTCGTACAGCTATCTGCTGTGGTGCCGGGATTTCGCCGGCACATCGGCGGTGGCCCGCGGTGCGGACGGCGAGCCCGTCGGATTCGTGACCGGATACACCCGGCCGGACCGGCCGGACACGCTGCTCGTCTGGCAGGTGGCCGTGGACGCCGGGCAGCGCGGGCGCGGTGTCGCGGCGCAGCTGCTGGACGGGCTGACGGCGCGGCTGGCCGCCGAACGGCCGCTCACCGCCGTCGAGACCACCATCACGCCCGGGAACACCGCCTCCGAGCGGCTTTTCACCTCGTACGCCGCCCGGCACGGCGCCACCGTCGAGCGCACGGTGCTGTTCGAGGCCGGCGAGTTCCCCGACGGTCCGCACGACCCCGAAGTCCTGTACCGCATAGGCCCCTTGACCCCCACATCGCACTGAGGAGCCCCCTGTGACCATCACCCAGCCCGACCTGAGTGTCTTCGAGACCCTGGAGTCCGAGGTCCGCAGCTACTGCCGTGCCTGGCCCACCGTGTTCGACCGGGCCCGGGGCAGCCGGATGTACGACGAGGACGGCCACGAGTACCTGGACTTCTTCGCCGGCGCCGGATCACTCAACTACGGCCACAACAACCCGGTGCTGAAACGGGCGTTGCTCGACTATCTGGAACGTGACGGGGTCACCCACGGCCTCGACATGTCGACCACCGCCAAGCGGTCGTTCCTGCAGACCTTCCAGGACCTGGTGCTGCGGCCGCGCGACCTGCCGTACAAGGTCATGTTCCCCGGGCCGACCGGCACCAACGCCGTGGAGTCCGCGCTGAAGCTGGCGCGGAAGGTGAAGGGGCGCGAGGCGATCGTGTCGTTCACCAACGCCTTCCACGGGATGTCCCTCGGGTCGCTCGCCGTCACCGGCAACGCGTTCAAGCGGGCCGGGGCGGGGATCCCGCTGGTGCACGGGACGCCGATGCCCTTCGACAACTACTTCGAGGGCACCGTCCCGGACTTCCTCTGGTTCGAGCGGCTGCTCGAGGACCAGGGGTCGGGACTCAACAAGCCCGCCGCGGTGATCGTGGAGACCGTGCAGGGCGAGGGCGGCATCAACGTCGCCCGGCCCGAATGGCTGCGCGCCCTCAAGGAGTTGTGCGAGCGGCAGGACATGCTGCTGATCGTCGACGACATCCAGATGGGCTGCGGGCGGACCGGCGCCTTCTTCTCCTTCGAGGAGTCCGGCATCACGCCCGACATCGTCACGGTGTCGAAGTCCATCAGCGGCTACGGGCTGCCCATGTCGCTGTGCCTGTTCCGGCCCGAGCTGGACGTGTGGGAGCCGGGCGAGCACAACGGCACCTTCCGCGGCAACAACCCCGCCTTCGTCACCGCGACCGCCGCCCTGGAGAGCTACTGGACCGACGGTCCGGCGATGGAGAAGCAGACGCGGGCCAAGGGCGAGCAGGTCGAGCAGGGGCTCATCGCGATCGTCGAGGAGAACCTCGCCGATGTGCGGGAGTACCGGGGACGTGGCCTGGTGTGGGGCATGGAGTTCCACGAGAAGGCGCGGGCCGGGCGTATCGCCAGGCGCGCGTTCGAACTCGGGCTGCTCATCGAGACGTCGGGGCCGGAGAGCGAGGTCGTCAAACTGCTGCCCGCCCTGACCATCACCCCGGACGAGCTGGACGAGGGGCTGAGCATCCTCGCCCGGGCCGTCCGGGAAACCGTCTGACCAGGATCTGGCAAGGAGGCTGTACACCACCGTGATCGTCCGTTCGTTCAAGGAGATCGAAGGCACCGACCGGCATGTCAAGGCCGCGTCCGGGACCTGGGAGAGCAAACGCATCGTCCTCGCCAAGGAGCGGGTCGGCTTCTCGGTACACGAGACGATCCTGTACGCGGGTACGGAGACGTCGATGTGGTACGCCAACCACATCGAGGCCGTCGTCTGCGTCGAGGGCGAGGCCGAGCTGACCGACCACGAGACCGGGACGTCGTACACGATCACGCCCGGCACCATGTACCTCCTCGACGGGCACGAGCGGCACACGCTGCGCGTCAAGGAGGACTTCCGCTGCCTCTGCGTGTTCAACCCGCCGGTCACCGGCCGGGAGGACCACGACGAGAACGGCGTCTATCCGCTGCTGACGGAGGAGGGCTGACCCATGACCACGATCACCGACCTGTACCCGAGCCGTGGCCCGGTCGAGGTATCCGTCCCCCGCAAGGACCCGGTCGTCTGGTCGGCACCCGGTGCGGCCGGGCCGATCGCCACGGACCAGCTGGAGGCGTTCGAGCGGGACGGCTTCCTCGCCGACGAGCACCTCCTCGCGGACGACGAGGTCGCCGTGTACCGGGAGGAACTGGAGCGGCTGGTCGCCGACCCGGCGATCCGGGCCGACGAACGCTCCATCGTCGAGCCGAAGTCGAAGGAGATACGGTCCGTCTTCGAGGTGCACCGGATCAGCGAGGTGTTCGCGAACCTGGTGCGCGACCAGCGGGTGGTCGGCCGGGCCCGGCAGATCCTCGGCTCGGACGTGTACGTTCACCAGTCGCGGATCAACGTCAAGCCCGGGTTCGGGGCCAGTGGCTTCTACTGGCACTCGGACTTCGAGACCTGGCACGCCGAGGACGGGCTGCCGAACATGCGGACCGTGTCGGTCTCGATCGCGCTGACCGAGAACTACGACACCAACGGCGGGCTCATGATCATGCCGGGCTCGCACCGGACGTTCCTGGGCTGCGCCGGGGCCACGCCCGAGGACAACTACAAGAAGTCGCTGCAGATGCAGGACGCGGGCACGCCGTCGGACGAGGCGCTGACCGCGATGGCGGGCGAGTACGGCATCAAGTTGTTCACGGGCAGGGCCGGTTCGGCGACCTGGTTCGACTGCAACTGCATGCACGGCTCCGGCGACAACATCACGCCGTTCCCGCGCAGCAACGTCTTCATCGTGTTCAACAGCGTGGAGAACGAGGCGGTGGAGCCGTTCTCGGCACCGGTACGCCGGCCGGAGTTCATCGGGGCGAGGGACTTCACGCCAGTCCGTTGAACGTGGCAGCGGCAATCGGATGCAGCATCGAGGCCAGGGACTGCACGCCCGTGCGGTGATGTCCCGCTGAACCGGCCGGGCCGGGACCTCCCGTGGGACGGGGTCCCGGCCCGGTCGTGTCGGCGTCCGCTCAGCCGCCGAGCGCGTCAAGGAGCCGGTCCACATCCGCGGCCGTGTTGTACAGGTGGAAGGCGGCCCGCAGACTGCCCGCGCGGTTGGAGACCTCGATGCCCGCGCGGCTCAGCCCGGGCTGGCGGTCGCCGAGTCCGGGCACCGAGACGATCGCCGAGCCGGGGGACGGCACGGGCGCGTGGCCGAGGGCGGCGAGTCCGGCCCGGAACCGGTCGGCGAGGGCCAGGTCATGGGCGTGTACGGCGTCGACGCCCAGTTCCTCGATCAGATCGAGCGAGCGGCGCAGGCCCGCGAAGGTGAACAGGGCGTGGGTGAGGTCGAACCGCCGGGCGGAGTGGGCGAGTTCGGTGACCGGGCCGTAGCAGCTGTCCCACGGCTCCTCGCCCGCGACCCAGCCCGCGAGCAGGGGGGTCAGCCCGCCGAAGTCCTCGGGGACCACGAGGAAGGCGGTGCCGTGCGGGCCGAGCAGCCACTTGAAGGAGACCGCAGCGGTGAAGTCGTAGCCGCCGGCGTCCATCGGGAGCCAGCCGACGGACTGGGAGAAGTCGACGTAGGTACGGGCCCCGTGCTCGCGGGCGGCCTCCCGCAGGGCGGGCAGGTCGGCGATACGCCCGTCGGCGGACTGGGCGGCGCTGACCGCGACCAGCGCCGTGCCGGGTCGGACGGCCTCGGCGATCCGCTCCAGCGGCACGGAGCGGATCTTGAGGTCGCCGCGGACGTGGAACGGGTTCAGCACGGAGGTGAAGTCGTCCTCGGCGGTGAGGACTTCGGCGCCGGCGGGCAGCGAGGCGGCGATCACACCGGTGTGCGCGGCGACCGAGGCGCCCACCGCGACCCTGGTCGCCGGGACGCCGGCGAGCCGGGCAAACCCGGCCCGGCAGGCCTCCACATCCTCGTACAGCGAGGTCAGCGGCTGGCCCTCGGCCCGCAGCAGTGCCGCCTCGTGCAGGGCGGCGACGGTGCGGGCCGGCAGCAGGCCGTTGCTGGCGGTGTTGAGATAGATGCTCTTCGGGGTGAACTCGGCGCGGACGAGGCTCTCGAACGTCTCCGTGGTCTCCATGGCTCCACTCTGCGGCCCACGGAACCCCCCGTCCATTGCGGATTTTCACGCAGAACCGCTAAGCACCGCTTATACGACCGCCCTGACCTGGAGTTTCTCAGTGCTGCGGCACGGCGCACCCGTCCGGTCCGCAGGCCTCGGCGCCACCCTCGTCGATGAGCTTCAGCGGGGAACGCGCGCCCCAGGCCTGGCTGAGCGCCTGGGTGAACACCTCGGCGGGCTGGGCGCCGGAGACCCCGTACTTCCGGTCGAGGACGAAGAAGGGCACCCCGTTCGCACCGAGCTGGGCGGCCTCGCGCTCGTCGGCGCGGACCTCGTCGGCGTAGCGGGCCGGGTCGGCGAGCACCTCCCGCACGGCCGCCTCGTCCAGCCCGGCCTCCACGGCCAGCTCGACGAGCCGCTCGGCGCCCTCGGTGAACAGGGACCGCTCCTCGGCGAAGTTCGCCCGGTACAGGATCTGGATCAGCTGGTCCTGCCTGCCCTGCTCCTTGGCGAGGTGCAGCAGCCGGTGCATGTCGAACGTGTTGCCGTGGTCACGGCCTCGGGTCTGGTAGTCGAGGCCCTCGGCGGCGGCCTGGGCACCCAGGTTGTCCTCGCCGGCCTGGGCCTGCGCCTCGCTCATGCCGTACTTCTTGCTGAGCATGGCGAGCACCGGCTGGACGTCGTCCTTGGCGCGGCCGGGGTCCAGTTCGAAGGAGCGGTGCACGACCTCGACCTCGTCGCGGTGCGGGAAGGCGGCGAGCGCCTTCTCGAAGCGGGCCTTGCCCACGTAGCACCACGGGCAGGCGATGTCGCTCCAGATCTCGACGCGCATGTCTTCGGCTCTCCAGGTAGTCAGACGTCCTTCAACTGTCTGAACCTTCAAACAGCCCGCTTCATTCCCCGCCCACCGTGTACCGCAGATACAGGTGGTGGTCACCGTCGACGGGCGGGTGCTCCGGGTCCGGCACCCAGCCCTGGCGGGCGTAGAAGGCCTGGGCCCGCCGGTTGTCGGTGTGCACGTCGAGCACGGCCGTCCGCCTGCCGTCGGCCCGCCACTGCTCCAGGCAGGCGGCGTGCAGGGCGGTGCCGACCCCGGTCCGCCAGTGGTCGGGATCGACGTGGAACTGGAACAGCTTGACCGTTTCCGCAGGCGCGCCCTCCGGCGTACGGAAGGAGGCGACTGCGGTGATCACGCCCGCTTCCAACACGCACAGCACCTGCCCGTCGGGCCGCTCGACGACTCCCCGCCAGGCCGCCGTCCAGTCGACGCCGTCGTCCGGGAGGCCGTCCGGGTAGTACGTCGACCGGGCCCGGTGGTGCAGCGCGGCGATCTTCTCGGCCTCGGCGGGCAGCGCCGTACGGATCACCCGCAGCCCCTTCAGACGGTCACTGATCATGCAACGGAGGACGCGGCCACGCCCGCACCGGTTCCGCGGTCTCTCGCCGCTCAGCTTCCGTCGCGGAGGTCGGCCGGCCAGTCGGGCCTGAACTCGATGTGGTCGTACGTCACCACACACCCCTCCCCCATCGGCGACTGGGTCATGAAGCCGACCAGCGCGGCCTCCGTCTCCTTCTCGCCGCCCAGCGTGAAAAGCCGTACGAAGACCCACTTCTTGCCGTCGCGGGAGGCGTGGAAGGCGAGTGCCCGCCCGGTCCGGCTGATCCGCAGCCAGACCGAACTCCCCTCCACCGTGAAGGCGTTGGCGTCGTCGGAGTGGCCCCGGGTGACCACCGTGCAGACGGTGGGGACATCCGGGGAGTTCTCCAGACAGAGCTTGGCCCAGGCCCGGTCGCCGACGTGGACGTACAGCACCCCGGCGTCGAAGGCGGCACCGAACCCGACGGTGACCCGGGCGATCAGCTGGAAGTCCCCCTCGGGCGCCCCGAGCAGCCGGGGCGCGTCCGAGGCGGGATCCAGGGCCTCCCCGGTGGGCGACACAAACCGATCCTGCCGGGCCCCGGCCCACCCGGTGAGCACACCGTCTTCGTACGACCAGTGTCCGTCGGGCCCATATGTACGGAGGGGAAAGGGCAGTTCGGGAAGTTCGAAGTCCATGGCGACAGTCTCGCAGTGCGCCCCGCAAGGGGCGCGGGGAACTGCGCGAGCAGCCACAACGCACCGTCAGCCCGCACACCCCGCACCCCTACGGCGCTACCGCTCCAAAACCCCGTTGAACCGCCGAGGAAGCCCCAGCGGATTGTCGTCCCGCAACTCCTTCGGCAGCAAAGCCTCCGGCGCTCCCTGATAGGCCACCGGCCGCAGCCACCGCTCAATGGCCGTACCGCCCACCGAAGTGGACGTGGACGTGGTGGCCGGGTAGGGCCCACCGTGATGCTGGGCCGGCGCCACGGCGACTCCCGTCGGCCACCCGTTCACCAGCACTCGACCGGCCAGCGGCGTGAGCTCCGCGAGGATCTCTGCCCCGAGCCCCTCCCCCGCGGCCTCCTCGGCGGAGACATGAACCGTCGCCGTGAGATTCCCCGGCAGCCGCGACAGCACCGCCGTGGCCTCACTCCGGTCCGCGTAACGAACCACCACGGTCACCGGCCCGAAGCACTCCTCGAGGAGCAGGTCGTACGCCCCCTCCTCGGCCAGCCGGCTCGCCGGCACCGTGAGGAACCCGGCACTGACGGTGTGCTCGCCGCCCGCCCCCGGCGTCACCGGGCTCTCCACGTCGGGGAGTTCGGTGCGCTCGGCGACCCCGGCGACGAAGTTGTCCCGCATCCGGTGGTCGAGCAGCACCCCCGCGTCGGTGTCGCTGACCGCGTCCGTGAGGGACTTGACCAGGCCGTCACCGGCGGCGTCGGCCGGCACCAGTACCAGCCCGGGCTTCACACAGAACTGGCCGACGCCCATCGTCATCGACCCGGCGAGCCCGGTGCCGATCTCCCCGCCGCGCTCGGCGGCCGCGGCCTCCGTGACGAGGACGGGGTTGAGCGAGCCGAGCTCGCCGTGGAACGGGATCGGCACCGGACGCGCGGCGGCGGCGTCGAACAACGCCCGCCCACCCCGCACCGAACCGGTGAAGCCGGCCGCGGCGATCAGCGGGTGCTTGATCAGCTCGATACCGGCCTCGAAGCCGTGGACGAGACCGACCACGGTGGCGGGGATGCCGTGCTCGACGGCTGCCCGGCGCAGCACCGCGGCGACCATCTCCGACAGCGCCGGGTGATCGGGGTGGGCCTTGACGACGACCGGGTTGCCCGCGGCGAGCGCGCTCGCGGTGTCGCCGCCGGCGACCGAGAAGGCGAAGGGGAAGTTGGAGGCGGAGTAGACGGCGACGACACCCAGCGGGACCTTGTAGCGGCGCAGGTCCGGGATGGGCGGGGTGGCGGTGGCGTCGGGGTGGTTGATGATGACGTCGAGGAAGGCGCCCTCGTCGACGATGTCGGCGAAGGCCCGCAGCTGGTAGGCGGTACGGGCGAGTTCGCCTGTGAGCCGGACCGGGCCGAGCGCGGTCTCGGCGTCGGCGGCCTCCACGAGGTGGTCCTTGGACGCCTCGAGTCCGGCGGCGGCGGAACGCAGGAAGGCGGCGCGGACCGTGCGGTCGGCGAGGGAGCCACGCGCGGCGTGCGCGGCCGTGACCGTGGCGTCCACCTCCTGGGCTGTGGCTTCCACCGCAACCTGTTCACGCTGCTTCCCGGTGCGCGGGTCGACACTCCAGACTGGTGCTGCTGCCACCGCGGGTCCCTCCATGTAGTGCGTTGTGCCGCAGTATCCGGGTCATTCACCAGGGATGTTCGATATACTGAACGCTGTCTCTGATGATGAATATGCTGTTGGAGACTATAACCTCGGTTTCTCGTCCAACGAAGGGGTCAAGGGCGATGTCGGCAGTCGAGACAGGCGGCGGGGCACAGGTCAAGTCCGCGGTACGGACCGTGGAGTTGCTCGAGTACTTCGCCGGCCGGCCCGGTATGCACTCCCTCGCGGCGGTCCAGGAGGCCGTCGGGTATCCCAAGTCCAGCCTCTACATGCTGCTGCGCACCCTGGTGGAGCTGGGCTGGGTGGAGACGGACGCGACCGGCACCCGGTACGGCATCGGCGTACGGGCCCTGCTGGTCGGCACGTCCTACATCGACGGCGACGAGGTGGTCGCGGCGGCCCGTCCCACCCTCGACCGGCTCTCCGACGACACCACGGAGACCATCCACCTGGCGCGCCTCGACGGCACGAACGTGGTCTACCTGGCCACCCGCCAGTCCCAGCACTATCTGCGCCCCTTCACCCGGGTCGGCCGCCGTCTCCCCGCGCACTCGACCTCCCTCGGCAAGGCGCTGCTCGCCACCCACACCGACGAGCAGGTCCGCAAGCTGCTCCCGGAGACCCTCCCGGCGCTCACCGAGCACACCCTCACGGATCGCGAGAAGCTCATCGAGGAGCTCCACCAGATCCGTGAGCAGGGCTTCGCGATCGACCGTGAGGAGAACACCCTCGGACTGCGCTGCTTCGGTGTGGCGATCCCGTACCGCACCCCGGCCCGCGACGCGATCAGCTGCTCGGTCCCGGTGGCCCGCCTCACCCCCGCCCACGAGCAGATGATCAAGGACGCCCTGTTCGACGCCCGGGACCGCCTGACGCTGGCGACGCGACGGCTCTAGGGCCGGAGCCGCATGAGCGGATGATGAGAAATCCGCCTGTACGGGAACGGACGACCCGCCTTCGCTCGTCTGTCTGGGCGGGATGAACAAGACGATCAGGCGGGCGTCCGTCTTCGCACTGCTGCTCGTGATCGCTCTGCTGGTCAGGGCGACATGGGTGCAGTTCTACGACGGTCA
This sequence comes from Streptomyces sp. NPDC111744, assembly GCF_055634995.1. Classification (NCBI taxonomy): domain Bacteria; kingdom Bacillati; phylum Actinomycetota; class Actinomycetes; order Kitasatosporales; family Streptomycetaceae; genus Streptomyces; species Streptomyces sp. NPDC111744. Next base: position 132,990 of record NZ_JBVKCG010000014.1, on the reverse strand, counting down.
GGCCCTCGCGGACGACACGGACAACCGGCGCAACGCGATCGAGACGTACTCGCGGCCGCTCGGGAACATCATCGTGGCCGGTGAGTCGATCACCGGCTCGGCACAGACCCTGAGCAACAGCGACCTCAGGTACAAGCGCACGTACACGGACGGCAAGCTGTACGCGGCCGTGACGGGCTACGCCTCGCAGAGCTATGCCCCGACCCAGCTGGAGGGCATCTACCAGGACCTGCTGAACGGCACCGACAACCGGCTGAAGACGGTCATGGACACGGTCACCGGCCAGCGCGCCGACCCGGGCAACGTGATCACGACGATCGACCCTGCCGTCCAGAAGGCGGGTTACCAGGCGCTCGGCGGCAAGAAGGGCGCGGCGGTCGCGATCGACCCGAAGACCGGCAAGATCCTCGCGGTCGTGTCCACCCCGTCGTACGACCCCTCCTCGCTCACCGACGCCAACACCGCCGGTGCGGCGTGGGAGAAGCTGAACGCCGACGCGGACAAGCCGCTCACCAACCGGGCACTGCGCCAGCCGCTCCCGCCGGGTTCGACGTTCAAGCTGGTGGTCGCGGCGGCGGCCCTTGAGGACGGCCTCTACGCGAACGTCGACGACAGGACCGACAGCCCGAACCCGTACACCCTGCCGGGCACGACGACCCCGCTGAAGAACGAGAGCACCACGGCCCCCTGCGAGAACGCCTCGATCCGCACGGCCCTGCGCTACTCCTGCAACAACGTCTTCGGCAAGATGGCCGTCGACCTCGGCCAGGACAAGGTCCGGGCGATGGCCGAGAAGTTCGGCTTCAACAACGCCAAGCAGGACATCCCGGTGCGGGCCTACGCGAGCGTCTATCCGTCGGACATGGACAAGTCGCAGACCGGCCTCTCCGGTATCGGCCAGTTCGACGTCACGGCCACCCCGCTCCAGATGGCCATGGTGTCGGCTGCCATAGCCAACGGCGGCAAGCTGGTCTCGCCGCATATGGTCTCGCAGATCACCGACAGCGGTGGCGATGTGCTCCAGAACTACGACGACCACACCAGCACCGAGCGGATCGTCAGCTCCGGCACGGCCGAGCAGCTGCAGTCCGCGATGCAGACGGTCGTCGAGCAGGGCACCGGCACGAACGCGCAGATCGACGGCGTGACGGTGGGCGGCAAGACGGGCACGGCCCAGCACGGCGAGAACAACTCCAAGACCCCGTACGCCTGGTTCACGTCGTACGGCAAGTCCGTAAGCACCGGCAAGGAGGTCGCGGTGGCGGTACTGGTCGAACAGTCGGACGCGGCGAGGTCGGAGGTCAGCGGCAACGGCCTGGCGGCGCCGGTGGCCAAGGCGATGATGCAAGCGGCGCTGAAGTAAAGCGCCCCGTGAGGGGCGCGGGGCTGTATCAATGTGCGGCTCCGCCGCGTGGGCGCGGCCAGCCACGACGAAACCGCAGCGGACAACGCACTCCCGCGCCCACCCCCTACCTCACACCCAGCACCTGCTCCACCGGATCGATGGCGAAGTACACCAGGAACAAGGCCGACACGACCCACAGCAGCCAGTTGACCTCCTTCGCCTTCCCCAGTACCGCCTTGATCACCACATACGCCAGGAACCCCGCCCCGATACCGTCGGTGATCGAGTAGGTGAACGGCATCGCGGCGATCGTCAGGAACGCCGGGATGGCGATCTCGTACTTGTCCCAGTCGATGTGCTTGACGTGGGTCATCATCAGGAAGCCCACGGCGATCAGCGCGGGCGCCGCCGCCTGCAGCGGCACGATCGTCAGCAGTGGCGTCAGGAACAGGGCGAGCCCGAACAGCCCGCCGGTGATCAGGTTGGCGAACCCGGTGCGCGCCCCCTCCCCCACCCCCGCCGCCGACTCGATGTACGCCGTGTTGGAGGAGGCCGAACCCATACCGCCGGCCACCGCCGCCGCGCCGTCGATGAACAGCACCCGCCCGATACCGGGCACCTGCCCCTTCTCGTCCAGCAGCCCGGCCTCCGCGCTGATGCCCACGATCGTGCCCATGGCGTCGAAGAAGTCGGACAGGATCAGCGTGAAGACCAGCAGCACGGCGGTGAGGACACCGGCCTTGGCGAAGCCGCCGAACAGGCTGAAGTGACCGATGAGTCCGAAGTCGGGGGCGGCGGCGATCTTGTCGGGGACCTTCGGCGTGGTCAGGCCCCAGCTCTTGATGTCGGCGACCGAGTCGATGACGATCGCCACGACGGTCATGGTGACGATGCTGATCAGGATCGCGCCCTTCACCTTGCGCGCGACCAACGCGATAGTCAGGAGCACGCCAAGACAGAAGACGAGTACGGGCCAGCCGGTGAGCCGGCCGACGGCACCCAGCTGCACCGGCACGGTCGTGTCCGCGGCGTCCGGGATCCGGCTGACGAACCCGGCGTCGACGAAGCCGATGAAGGCGATGAACAGACCGATGCCGACCCCGATCGCCTGTTTCATCGGCTGCGGGATCGCGTTCATGATCGCCTCCCGCAGGCCGGTCACCACCAGCACACAGATCAGCAGACCTTCGAGGACGACCAGGCCCATCGCGTCGGACCAGCTCATCAGCGGTGCCAACTGGAAGGCCACGACGGCGTTGAGGCCGAGTCCGGCCGCGATCGCCAGCGGCAGATTGCCGCCGACGCCCATGATGACCGTCATCACACAGGCCACCAGCGCGGTGGCGGTGACCAGTTGGCCGGTGTCGAGGGTGTGGCCGAACTTGTCCTTTGCGCTGCCGAGGATGATGGGATTCAGGACAAGGATGTAGGCCATGGTGAAGAACGTGGCGAAGCCGCCGCGTATCTCGCGGCCGAAGCTGGACCCTCGTTCGGAGATCTTGAAGAACCGGTCGACTGCGTTCTGGGCAGGTGGCGCGGCGCCCTGCCGCTCGTCCACCTTCTGCGACTCGGACATGGTCGTACTCCTCGTTGCCTGAGCGATCGTGTGCGGATGCTGGCTGGATTGTTCCCGCGTTGAACCGGTTTCAGGTTTTCTCCGTGTTACGGACTCAGTCCTGGTGGACTCCGATCGACCGGACCGCCACCGAACCCCCGTACGACGCACACAAAAAGATCACTGCTACGCTCCGGATCTCGCCGGAACGTTCCTCCGGACGTTCGCATGTCGATCCACCTGTCATTCGCATGACACACACGCGCGCGTGACGCAGACACCCTGACAGAAGAGGTCACCCGTGGGCACAGTCGTCGACGACGCCGCCTCCGTGGAGTTCCATGCCTTCTTCGAACGCCACTACGCCGAACTCTCCCGCCTCGCCCATATGTTGACCGGCGAGGCCGACGCCGCCGACGACCTGGCCGCCGACGCCCTGCTGGCGCTGTGGCACCGCTGGGACCGGGTGCGCGCGGCCGACCACCCGGTGGCCTACGCCCGGGGCGTCGTCGCCAATCTGGCCCGTACCCGCATCCGCAGCGCCGTGCGCGAGCGGCGCCGTATCGCCCTGTTCTGGTCGCACCGCGAGGAGAAGACCGAGAACCCGGACATCGCCGGAGTGGTCGACGTCCAGGGGGCGTTGCGCCGCCTGCCGTTCCGCAAACGGGCATGTGTGGTACTTCGGCATGCGTTCGACCTGTCGGAGAAGGACACCGCGCTCGCCCTGGGGATCTCGGTGGGTACGGTTAAGAGCCAGACGTCGAAGGGCATGGCCGAGCTGCAGAGGCTGCTCGGCGACTCCCAGGGTGCTGTTCCGCAGCGGGTGCACGCGGCGATGGCGCCACGCGCCGGTGAGAGCGGAGGAAGGAACCGATGAGGCAGCAGGACGTGCACGACGAGCTGCGCGCCCGGCTGCACGAGGCGGCCGAGGAGCACGAACCCGACCGTGCCCGCATCCTGGCCCGGGTCGAGCGGGGTATGGCCGCACAGGGCCGTCCCGGCCATCGCGCCACCCTTCCGCCCGTGTTCGGCTGGGTCCGGGTGGTCAGCGCCACGGCGGCGGTCGCCGCGCTCCTCGGCATCGGCGGCTACGCGGTCGCCTCGGCCGTGAAGGAGCCGCCCACCGAGAAGACGGTAGCGGTGTCGCCGACGCCCTCCGCGTCCCCGGACGCGACCTCCCGGCCACCGTCCCGCCCGGCGGTCCCGCCCTCCCCCAGCGCGCCCCCGAAGTCCTCCTCCCCCGAGGCGAGTTCGACGCCCTCCGCGACCGCGAAGGCCTCCACCACCCCGACCGCTCCGGTCGCCGGGGGCGAGCAGGACGGGCCGCTGTGGTCGGACGGCTCGGTGGACCCGCACAGCAACGACTTCTGGGCGCAGTCCAACGTCACCCTGAAGACCTCCGGGCAACTGACCTCGCTCACCGTGCGGTTGAAGGTGGCCCAGACCGGCGGGGTGTCCTCCGCCGGAGCGTGGCGGTCGCTGCCGGAGACCGACTTCACGCAGACGGTGACCGAGCAGGACGGCTTTTTGGTCTACACCTGGACGCTCAAGGCGGACCGCGAGGTCGCGGTCGGCGAGTGGGTGTTCGCGGGCCAGTACAACCACGAACGCGGCGGCCGCGACGCCAAGGCCGACAGCTACACGATCACGGGCGGCGCGGACGGCAAGCAGTACGCGGTGACGGGGAATTTCGCGACGCACGCAAACGGTGAGGGCGACTCCTGAGGGCGACGGGACTTTCGCGCCCCGAAAGGGGCGCGCAGAACTGCGCGACCAGCCACAACGGGCCGCACAGCCCGCGACGCACCCGTCAGTCCATGGTGGATCCGATCGTCGCCGACCCGGTGGTCAGAAACACCGTCGCCGGCAACGCCCCACTCGCCGGCCGCGCCCCGTACGCGGTACTCACATCCGTCGACTTGAATGCCGGCACACTCACCCCGCCGTCCCAGCTGTTCGCCGCCGACACCGCCCGGGACCCCAGCTTGTCCGCCCCGCCCCCGTTGCCCAGGGCCAGGTTCCGCGCCAGCCGGGCCTTGCCGGTCTCGAAGAAGAACCCGGCCTGGGCGTTGGCGTAGGCCGTGTTGCGGTTCAGCACGATCGCCCCGGTGTTGGAGTTCTCGGTGAACCCGTTCAGCGTGTTGTCCCATGCCGCGTCGTCGTTGACGGCGTGCGCGACGGCGACGCCCCCGCCGCCCAGCTTGAACCCGTTGCCGTTGCCCTCGAAGGCGGAGTCGTTCCAGCGGTTCTTGCCGTTTCCGAAGGCCCAGCTGTGCTCGATGGTGACCGGGGAGGAGAACTGCCAGAGGTCCAGCCCGTCGTCCGAGTTGTTGTAGAGGCGGGCGCCGGTCACCCTGTTGCCCGTGCCCGAGCCGAACTTGATGGCGATCCCGTCGGCGTTCTGGCCGTGCCCGGACGCGTCGTACTTGCCGTAGCTGTCCAGGTTCCGCACGAGGTTGTTGACGGTGCCGTCGCCGCGCAGGGTGAAGCCGGAGTCGCCGTTGTCGGCGGTGACCAGGTTCTTGAAGATGCCGCCCGTGGACGAGGTGACGACGAAGCCCTGGGCCGGGGAGTTCTGGAAGGTGAGGTCCTGGACGGTCCAGTAGCTGCCGTAGATCCCGGTGAGCCAGGAGCCCGCGGGCAGCTTGGAGCCGTCGATCTTCACCTTCTCACCGCTGTGGGCCTTGAGCGTGATGCGGTTCGAACTGGTGCCGCTGACCGTCGACTTGAGGGTGGCGGTCGGGTAGTACGTGCCCGCGCGGACCTGGGTGACGGTGCCGGCGGTGGCGTTCGCGACGGCGGACTCCAGCTGTGCGGTGGTGGAGACGGTGACCGTGCTGGTGGCGGCCTGGGCACCGCCGTTCGACAGGCCGAGGTAGACGCCTGTCGCCCCCGCGGCGACGGCCACCGCCACGGCGATCGAGAGGGTACGCGTCCTGCGGTGGCGTCCGGTGCTGAAGCGCACTGGCCGTTCCTTTCCTTGACGTCGCTGACGACGTGCTGACGAGGGGAGTGAAACGGGCCGGAGGGGCCGCCCCGGCCCGTTTCCGTCTCCCAGTCGCCACCGCGGCCGGAAAGGGTTGCCGCGTCTGCCGACTACGGCCTACGACACGAAGTACGTCGGGTTCGGCAGCTTGTACGTGCGGTCCGCGTGGCCGCCGTCCAGGTCCGAGTACTGGTCGCCGAAGTTGGCGATGATGTCGTACCCGAGGTCCTTCTCGATGTGCTTGCGGGTGCCGCCCTTGTACTGCACGGTCGTGCAGGTCCAGCTGCCCGCGGTGGCGCAACCGCTCAGGTACGACGGCGGGTTGGCCTTGTCCTTCAGAAACATGTGCCCGGCGTCGAGGTTGACGTCGGCACCGATCTTCTTCAGGTTCTCGACAGCGGCGGAGCGCTGCGCCTCGCTGAGACCGGAGTTGTAGAAGACCTCGACCCCCTTCTGCGCCGCGTACTGGACCAGCTCGGCGCTGCCGAAGACGCCCGGGCGGTCGGCCTTGTTGACGTAGGCCGCCCAGGTGGCGGAGTTGTACGTGTAGTTGTAGCGCTTCTCGTAGTCGAGGCTGAGCAGCAGCGTGTCGTCGATGTCGAAGACCACGGCGGGCTTCTCGCCCTTGCGGAGGGCCTTGCGCGCGGCCCGGTCGATGTACCGCTCGGCGTCCTTGTCGAGACGCGCCAGGTCCTTGGCGTACGGGCTGGTCGGCGAGGCCTGGTAGACGCCGTCCGCGTCGGCGGCGGTGCCGTAGTAGGTGTCGAGGTCCTTCACCAGGAGCCCGATGTTGTAGGGCTCGTGGGTGGAGTTCGCGGTCGACTGGCCGGCGGTGGCGGCGCCGGCGCCGTAGAGGGCGCCGGCGGCGACCGCGCAGGCGGCGGTGATCGCCGCGATGCGAAGTGACTTATGCATGACAGGAGTTCTACGCGCGTCACCCAGGTGGGCGCGAGCCCTGTTGCCTGATCGATATCTCATCCACAGGCAAAAACCGGGTCAAGCGCCTTGGAGGGAATGGTTCCGGATGTCCGGGTCAGTCCATGGTGGCACCGATGGTGGTGCTGCCCGTCGTCAGGAAGGTCGTCGCGGGCAGCGTGCCGCTGGAACTGCGGGCGTTGTACGTACTGCTCGCGTCCGTCGACCTGAAGGCGGGGGTGCTGATCCCGCTGTCCCAGTTGTTGCCGGCCGAGACGACGGCGGAGCCCTTGCTGACCAGCCCGCTTCCGTTGCCGACCGCGAGGTTCTTGCCGAGCCTCGCTGCGCTGGTGGCGAAGTAGTAGCCCCAGTTGCCGTTGGCGTAGGCGGTGGTGCGGTTGATGACGATCGCGCCGGTGTTGGAGTTCTCGGTGAACCCGTTGCCCGCGTTGCCCCAGGCGGCCGAGTTGTTGACGACGTGTGCGACCACCTCGCCGTCGCCGCCCAGCTTGTAGCCGTTGCCGTCGCCCGCGAAGGCCGAGTCGGACCAGCGGTTGTATCCGTTGCCGAAGGACCAGGTGTGCTCGACGGTGACCGGCGAGGAGAAGGACCAGAAGTCGATCCCGTCGTCCGAGTTGTTGTACGTCCGCGCCCCCGTGATCAGGTTCCCGGTCCCCGAACCGAACTTGACGGCGATCCCGTCGGCGTTCTCCCCGTGGGTGGCGGCGTCGTAGTTGCCGTAGGAGTCGATGTTCTTGACGGTGTTGTTCACCGTCCCGTCGCCGGTGAGCGTGAAGCCGGAGTCGCCACCGTCGATGGTCTTGATGTTGTTCCAGTTGGTGCCGGTGCAGGACTGGCAGACGACCGCGCTGTCCGGGGAGTTCTGGAAGGTGATGCCGGAGACGTTCCAGTAGTCCGCGGTCAGCTTGAAGATCCAGGAGCCGGAGGGCAGCGAGGACCCGTCGATCTTCACGGTCTCCGAGCCGTACGCGGTGAGCGTGACCGGCGACGACGAGGTGCCGTTGGCGGTGGACTGGAGGGTGGCGGTCGGGTAGTAGGTGCCGCCGCGGACCTGGATGACCGTGCCGGCGGTGGCGTTCTTGATGGCGTTGGTCAGGTCGGTGGAGTTGCTGACCACGACGGTGGCCGCGTGTGCCGGGGTGGCGAGCACGGCGAGTCCGAGCGATGCCGTGGTCACGGCGAGCGCGGTGAAGGAGCTGATACGACGCATGACGTGCGGGTCCTTTCGTCGATCAGGGCTGACGGACGGGTTTCCAGTCGCCGAGGTAGGTCGCGGGGGTGTGCGAGGCGGCCTCGGCGGCGCTGAGCTGGGGCCGGTTCCCGGGGACGGTGATCACCGCGCCCGGCCCGTGGTTCCGGTACTCGTGGAACCGCATGGACTGCCAGGGATAGGCGTCCCGCATGTTCGTGTAGGGCGCGACGGGGTCGATCCCGGGGCCGATGAGACTGTCCCGCACGACCAGCGAGGGCCAGGCGGTGGTCTCGTACGTCGGCACCCAGGGCCGCGCCAGCCTGTACGCCCCGTCCTCCGCGCCGGAGGAGAACCGGCAGCGGACGGCGAGGAACCCGTGCGGGTTGGCACGGGCGGTCGAGGGGGCGAACACCATGCCCTTGGGTGTGAAGTCCACATCCCGTCGCAGGGTGCGGAGGTGGCAGTTCTCGTACACCGCGGTCGCCCGCCCGAAGACGAAGTCCACGTCACCCTCGATGTGGCAACGGTGGAAGAACTGCCGGTCGAAGGAGCCGAGTTCGGCCGTGTCGGCGAACAGGGTGTCCTGGTGGGCGAGCAGTCGCACGTTCTCGAAGTGGGTGCGGTCCCCGGTGAGATACGCGGCGACGGCCTGGGTCCCGGTGATCTCCGGGTGGTCGGCGCGCAGCCAGTCGTTGGCGAGGGTGAGATCCCGGACGACGAGCCCGGCCGCCGCGGAGGTGAAGGTCGCGGAGCCCGCCGTGCCGTAGGTCCCCGAACCGTCCGGCTTCTGTGTCCCGTTGGCGTTGTCGAAGACGATGACGGCGGCCCGGGGATCACGACTCGCGCCCCGCAGGGTCAACCGCACCTTGTCCGCAGGCACGTTGACGACCTCGCGGTACGTCCCCGGGTGTACGACGATCGTCCAGCCCGGCCCGGACACCGCGTCCACGGCCGCCTGGACGGAGTCACCGGGACGGACGTGCAGGACACGCCGGTCGTGGTCCGGGGCGAAAGCCGAGGTCGCTCCGACGGTGGCGGCAGCGGCGAGGAGGGTACGCCTGGACAGCACGTCAGCACCCCTTCCCCGGGGTCCAGTCACCGAGATAGGCCTCCGGGGTCGCGGCCTCGGCCTCCTCTTCGGTGAGTTGGGGCCGGTTGGCGGCGACCGTGATCTCGGCGCCGGGACCGAGGTTTCGGTACTCGGCGAAGCGCTGGTCCTGCCAGGGGAAGGTGTCCGACATGTTGGCGTAGGGCGCGACCGCGTCGATGCCGGGGCCGAGCCGGCTGTCCCGGACGACGAGCGAGGGCCGGGCGGTGGTGTCGGAGCTCGGCACCCAGGGGCGGCCCAGCTTGTAGCAGGCACGCGGGGCTTCGCTGGTGACACGGCTCCTGGTCACCAGATAGCCGCGCGGGTTGAGGGCCGCCGTCGAGGGCGCGAAGACGAACCCGTACGGGGCGGCCGCCAGGTCGGTCCGGTTCAGGGTGCGGAAGTGGCAGTTCTCGTACACCGCGGTCGCCCGCCCGAAGACGAAGTCGACATCGCCCTCGGCATAGCAGTGGGCGAAGTACTGGCGGGCGAAGACACCGAGGGCCTGAGTGTCGGCGTACAGGGTGTCCTGGTGCCCGAGGAACCGGCAGTGATGGAAGGCGCTGCGATCGCCCTGCACCTTGAGGGCGACGGCCTGGGTGGCGGAGATCTCCGGGTGGTCGGCGCGCAGCCAGTCGTTGGCGAAGGTGATCCAACGGGCGGTGAAGCCGTCGGCCTGCACGGTGGTGGTGGCGGAGCCGGTGGTGCCGTAGGTGCCGCCGCCGGGCCTGGCGGTGCCGGCCGCGTTGTCGTGGACGATCACGACGTCACGCGGGTTCTCGGAGGCGCCGATCCAGGTGGCCTCCGTGCGGGTGGTGTCGACGGCGACCGTCTCGCGGTAGACGCCCGGTGCGAGGACCAGGGTCCAGCCGCTGCCGGTGGCCGCGGTGACGGCGGCCTGCACGGTGGTGAAGTCGCCGCGGCCGTACGGGTCGACGTACAGGGTCTGCGGGGTGCGGCGGCGCTCGGGCGACCCGTACCGCCCGAACGGACGGCGGCCGGCGGCGGCCCGCGCGGGGACGGCGGCGAGGCCGAGCGCGGCGCCCGCCCCGGCGCTCGCGCTCAGGAAACCCCGTCTGGTCAGGGCAGGTCGAGGATGGTGCGAGGGCATGCGGATGCTCCTTCGCGGTGCGGCTCAGGTGACGGAGAGGACCGGGGCGGTGGGGCGCCCCGGGCCCGAAGAGGCGGCGGGGTCAGCGCAGTCGGCCGGCCCCGGCCCCGCAGTCGACGATGCGTGGCACGGCCTGCGCCGCGTCGACCCTCGTGCGCAGGGTCGGGGTCCAGGTCGAACCCGCCTGAAGGGTCTCGGCCGGGATCTGCGCGTTGTGGACGGCGATCAGATCGGTCAGCTCACCGTTGACGTAGTTGTCGTCGGCGGTGAGCGTCGACTCGTTCCACTTCTTCAGGACCGAGCCGGCCTTGACGGTGTCGGGCAGGGTGAACGCGTTGTGCTCGGCGACGAGTTGGGACTCCCGACCGATGCCGTAGCTGTAGCCGTAGCCGTCCTCGGCGACGAAGTGGTTGTTGTAGGAGTCGACCTGACCGAACCGGACCCGCGGCGCGCGCTCCACCAGGTTGGAGAACAGGTTGTGGTGGAAGGTGACCTTGAGGTGCCCCCGGTCGACGGCCGCGGTCGAGGCGCTGTCGCTGTTGCCGATGAGGATCGTCTTGTCGTGGTCCTCGAAGACGTTCCAGGAGGCGGTGACGTAGTCGGCGCCCTTGACGATGTCCAGCTCGCCGTCGTGCTGCTCGTAGATCCGCCCGAAGTAGTGGGGCAGGGTGCTGTCCGGGTGATCACCGTCGGTGAACGTGTTGTGGTCCATCCACACATGGGTCGACCCGTAGACCACCGCGCTGTCGTACTCGGAGTTCCAGTTGCCGTCGGCGGTGTCGGTCGGGTCCCACTGCGGGAAGCAGTCGAGGGGGCTCTCGAAGCCCAGGTTGCGGATGATGACGTTGTCGACAGCCTTGATCTGAAGGCTGGCGCCCTTGAAGCCGGCGTCCTTGCCGATGCCGACGATGGTGGTGTTGGCCGGGATGTTCGCCTTGACGTAGGCGTCCTGGTTGGCGGCGGAGGCGCGGCGCAGCCCCTCCGGGCTGTCGTCGGGTTCGCCGTCCAGGCTGGTGGCGTGCCCCCAGGCCTCGGGTGAGTACTTGGCGAGGTACGCGTCGAAGTCGTAGCCGGGCACGGCGAACGAGTCACAGCTCGGCCCGTCCGCGTCGATCGTTCCCCTGACTCTGATGATCTTCGGTGCGCTGCCGCCTGCGGCGAGGGTGGCCTTGAACTCGTCCCAGGTGGTGACGGTGTAGACGTGCGCGGGGTCGGCGGCAGCCCCGCCGGTGGTCCCGGTGGTGGCGGCGGCCCAGCCGTCGTCCGCGTCCAGCACCTGGCGGTCGAGCGTGGCCCGGTGCGGGGCGGCCTGGGCGGTCCCGGTCACGGCCAGCACGAGGGCCGTGCAGCCCACGACCGCCGCCATGACACGTCCATGACATTTCTGTGTACGCACTGTGCGGGTCTCCTCAGCTATGCGGGTGGCCAGGTGATCCAGGAGGTGGGAACGGACTCGTGCAGCCGGATGACGTCGTGCCGGGCCAGCACCCGGGTGCGCAGCGACTCCCGCGCCACGAGCCGGGCCACGGCGATGGCCCCCGGCGGATTGAAGTGCGTGTTGTCCTGCTCGGTGTCCGTCCAGTTGAAGTACGTCTTGGTCGCCTCCACCCCGAGCGACTGCCACAGCGCGAGCGACAGCGCCTCGATGTCGAGCAGCGCGACACGCTCCTGTGCGGCGAGCGCACGCATCGCCGCCGGGTAGTCGCCGTGGGTCGGCACGGCGTTGCCGTCGGCGTCGAACCTCCGCCGCTCCACGGGCGTGGCGAGCACGGGCCGGGCCCCCTTGGCACGGGCCCCGTCGATGTAACTCCGCAGATAGTCCTGGAAGGTGGTCCAGGGCTCGGTGTACCGGGTGGGGTCGTCGCTCTTCTCGTCGTTGTGCGCGAACTGGACGAGGAGGAGATCACGCGGGCGGATGGCGTCGAGGATGGCGTCGAGCCGCCCTTCGTCGACGAAGCTCTTGGAACTGCGGCCGTTGACGGCTTGGTTGGAGACGGTGATTTCCTTCCGGAGGAAGAAGGGCAAGGCCATCCCCCACCCGGTCTCCGGTGCCGCGTCGGCGTGTTTCTGGGCGGCGGTGGAATCACCGGCGATGTAGAGAGTCCTACGCCTCTGCGAGGAACTCCCGACGAGAGGAACGGCGGCGAGGCCGGCCGCGGTGATCTGTCTACGGCTAAGTGACAAGACGGTTCACCTTCCTGCTTCTGGGGGCGCGGGGCAGTGCTGAATCCGCGGCTACCGCCGCGGGGGCGCGACCAGCCACAACGGGCCCGCAGCCCCCCACAGCCGAAACCACCCGAGCTCCTAGTGATGAGCCTTCCAGTCCGCCTGCGCCTTGTTGAGCTGATCGGCCAGCGTGTCCAGGAACTCCTTCGCCGTCAGCTTCCCGAGCAGCACCTTCTGGAAATTCGGCTCGTTGTCGGACTTGGAGATGGTGTTCCAGTCCGGCAGATAGTAGGGAAGCTGCACGATCTTGGTGTCCTCGCCGTTCAGAGCCCGAGCCGCCAGCCTCGTCGGCTCGGCCTGCTGGATCCACGCGTCCTGCGCGGCCTCCGTGTTGGCGGGAATCTGCCCCGCGGACTCGTTGAACTTGGAGTTCTCCTCGTGCGAGAGGGCGAATTCGATGAACTTCCAGGCGGCGGCCTTGTTCTTGCTGGGTTTGAACAGACTCAGCCCGTCCACCGGATTGGAGATCTGCACCCGGGTGCCGTCGGCCTGCGTGGGATTGGGCAGCCCCCGGAACTTGTCCGCACCCAACGCCTTCAGGTGATCCTGGTACGACCCCAGGTTGTGGCTCAGCATTCCGATCGTGCCGCTGTCCCACTGCGCGACCATCTTGGTGAAGTCGTTGTTGACGTCGGCGGACGGGGTGTCCTTCTTGTACAGCGCGACGTACTTCTCCAGCGCGGCCACGTTCCCGGGGTCGTTGACGGTGGTCTTGTCGCCGTTCCAGAACGAGGTGATCCCGCTCTGGCTGTACGCCGCGTCCAGGGCCGGCGCGATGGATCCCTCGCCGCCGCGAATGGTGAACCCGAACTCGTTCTTCGCCCGGTCGGTGAGTTTGTCGGCGGCCTCGTAGAACTTCGCCCAGGTGGTCGGCGCGTCCAGACCCAATTTCTTGAACAGGTCCGTCCGGTACCAGAGCGTGCCGTTGTTCGATGAGGTCGGGATCTGGTACAGCTTGTCGCCGCCGCCCGCCGACCGGCTGCTGTCCACCAGGTTCTGGTTGAGCCTGCCGCTCAGCGAGCTCTCGGCGAGCCGGCTGTCCAACGGCTCGAGCGCGCCCTGGACCGCGACCTCGGCGAGCATCGCGGTGCCGACACCGCCCACGTCGGGCAGGCCACCGCCCTGGATGGCGGTGTCGTACTTGGACTGGGCGCTCGCCGCCGGGATCCCGACGTACTTGACCTTGATGTCGGGGTTCTGCTTCTCGAAGTCGGCGATGATCTGCTTCCAGATGTCGGTGCGGACACCGCCGTTGTTGTCCCAGAAGGTGATCGTGCCCTTGCCGGAGCCCTCGTTGCCCTTGTCCCCCGCACTGCCGCTGCCGTCGTCGCCGCAGGCGGTGGCGGTCAGGGCGAGCACGGAGCCCAGGGCGACGGCGACGGCCGCACGCCTGCTTCTGTGCACACGGATGCTTCTCTTCATTGGTCGGCTCTCTTCTTCTGGATCCAATGGAGATGTGAGGTGGTGCGGAAGTACGGCTACCGGGCGCTGATTTGGAACCGGGTGAAGGTGGCCGCCCCGGCGTGGCCCGGCCCCTCGGGTGCCACACCGAAGAGGCCGAGCAGGGCGCCGCCCCAGCGCCAGGGCGTGGCGGTGAACGAGGGTGCCCGGACCCCGCAGTCGTGGCGTGGGGGGGTGAACCGCTCCTCGGGTTCGAGGCGTTCGAGGACGTGGCCGACCAGGGTCCGGTCGACCAGGTTGCGGGAGTGCAGCAGGGGCAGTCCGGGAACGCGGCCGAAGCTGGAGGCGGTGAGATAGAAGTCGTCGCCGACGCGGACGACGTCCGGGTCGGACCAGTCGGCGTCCAGGACGGGGTTGGTGTACGTGGTCATTGGGACACCGCCTTGCGGGCCAGGGTGGCGGCCTCGTCCCGGGCGAGCTGCCCGTCGGCGACGACGGTGACGACGCGCCGTACGACGGTCTCGCCGAGCAGGATCGGCAGCCGTTCGGTGGGGGCCAGTGAGGAGCCGACGCCCGGGTACTCGGCGGTGCGCACGAACCAGGGGTCGCGCCGGGTGTCCTCGGTGGCTCCGGCGAAGACGAGGGTCCAGCTGGTGCCGGCCAGCGCCAGCCAGTCGGCGCTTCGGCCGTGCACCGCCGGCTCGCCCTCCCCCTCCGCCGTGAAGGCGTCCGGGGCGGCGGCCTCCTTGCGGGCCCGCCAGAAGTAACCGCCGTAGGCCGCGCCGGGGCGTCCGTTGGTGGCGGGGCTGCCGATCGAGAGCGGACTGTCGGTGACGTTGGTGAGGGAGAAGGTGAAGTCCAGCGCCCAGGCGGTGTCGGTGAGTTCGGTGGCGGCGACCGTGCGCCGCTCGCGCAGCAGCTCGCTGCCGGCGGCGACCCAGCGCAGCTCCTCCACGAACCCGTCGGGGTCGCACAGCTGGAAGGCCGTATGGCGCTGGGTGCCGTGGTTGTCCAGCTCGGTCGGCCCCTGGTCCCGGACGAAGGTCCGCCCACCCCAGAAGTTGCACCCCTCGACGTCGGGAACGGCGACACCGACGCCGAGGTGGTGGATGTGGTCGGCCGGGGTCAGCTCGGTGACCACGGTGCCGGCCAGGGTGGTGACGGGGTGCAGGTAGGGGCGCGGGGAGAGGCGGGCCGGCAGTTCGGGCCGGGGGACGTAGCGGGCGACCGGGCGGCCCGCGACCTGCAACACCACGGTGTCCGTCATGTGCTCACCTCTTTCGGTGGGGCCCAGGGGGCGGACAGCTCGGAGTAGAGGGCGAGGGTGTCGGCACAGGCCGCGACCAGTCCGTCGATACCGGTGACGACCCGGCGGTCCTCCTCGGGCAGGAAGCGCCAGGCGTCGGCGGGCAGGGCGGCCGGGTCGTCGGCCAGTCGAATCGCTTCAACGACCTTCATGAAGGCGCCCGTCGAGTCCGGCTCGACCAGCAGCTCGGCGCCGGTGGCGAGATGGTCGGCGAGGTTCTCCAGCAGGTCCGTACGGTCGTACTCGGTCTCCTCCGGGCCGTGGCCCCCCCGCTGCACCAGTACCCGGTCCTGCTTGTACCAGAAGGTGATCCGGCCGCTGGTGCCGTGCACCAGGACGTACGGGTCCCCCGGCTCCTCGGCGCAGAGTGTGGCAGCGACGGTGAGCGGGCCGCGCGCAGTGGTGACGCGGACGCAGGAGGTGTCGTCGGACTCGATGTCGTTGGCGCGCAGCAGTTCGGTCTCGATGCGGGTGACGTCCTCGGCGCGGGGGGTGCCGAGCAGGGCGAGGCCGGTGGCGACGGAGTGCGCGAGGGGGTTGGTGAGCACGCCGTCGACGACGTCCACGCCGCCCAGCCGCCGCCTGCCGGCCCAGGGCGCCCGCCGGAAGTAGGACTCGGCGCGGGCCCAGGCGCCGGCCCCGCCCACGCCCACCACCTCACCGATCGCGCCCTCCGCGATCAGCTTGCGGATCGCGGGCACGGCGTGCGAGCCCAGCGACTGGAAGCCGATCTGGCAGGCCACGTCCGCCTTGGCGACCCCGTCGGCCATCCGCCGGAACTCGGCGTAGGACGGCGCGGGCGGCTTCTCGAGGAGCAGGTGCACGCCCCGCTCGGCCGCCGCCAGGGCGAGGTCGGTGTGGGTGGGGATCGGGGTGCAGATCACGGCGATCCGGGCGCCGGTCTCATCGAGCAGGGCGCCGAAGTCGGTGGACTGGGCCGGCGTGCCGAGGCCCTCGGGCAGCTCGTCCGCGCTCAGCGGGGTCAGCTCGCAGATGCCGGTGAGCCGTACGACGCCCTTCTCCTGGAGGCGGCGGATGTTCTCCAGGTGCCAGCGGCCGTGGCCGCGTGCCCCCGCGAGCACGATGTCGATGGTCGAAGAGGTCACGGCATGCTCCCTGCGCTGTCGATCTTTGCGTGCAGGGTAGGCGTCCGGCCTGGGTGGCCCGGTCGGCCCGGGAGGTGTCTCATCCCTTCACCGCCCCCGCGCCGAAGCCGGTGATCAGCCACTTCTGGATGAAGGCGAAGACGATCACCACCGGTACGGCGGCGATGATCCCGCCCGCGGCCAGCGCGCCCAGGTCGACGCTGTCCGCGCTCATCAGGGTGTTGAGGCCGACCGGGATGGTCTGCTTGCTCTGGTCGGACAGGAACATCAGGGCGAACAGGAAGTGGTTCCAGGCGTGCACGAAGGCGAAGGAGCCGACCGCGATCAGCCCGGGCCGCAGCAGCGGGAGGACGACGATCCGGAAGGCGGTGAGCCGGTTGCAGCCGTCGACCCAGGCGGCCTCCTCCAGGGAGTACGGCACGTTCCTGATGAAGCCACTGATCAGGATCATCGACAGGGGCAGCTGGAAGACGGTCTCGGCGATGATGACACTGCCGAGCGAGTTGATCATCTGGAGCTTGGCGAAGATCTGGAAGAGCGGGACCAGGAGCAGCGCGCCCGGCACGAACTGGGAGCAGAGCAGGCCCAGCATGAAGCCGCGCTTGAGCCGGAAGTCGAAGCGGGCGAGGGCGTAGCCGCCGGCCAGCGCGACGACCGTGGTCAGCAGCAGGGTGGCGACGCCGACGTAGACGCTGTTGAGGAAGTAGGTGCCGAAACCGCGCTCGGTCCACACCTTCTGGAAGTGCTCGAAGGTGACCGGCCAGGGGACCAGTGAGGTGGAGCCGGCCGGGCGGACGGCGAAGAGCAGGATCCAGTAGAAGGGGACGAGGGTGAAGAGGAGGTAGATCCCGAGGGGGAGGTAGATCTGCCAGCGGGGTGCCTCGTCCCAGGCGCGGCGCTTCTTCACCGGCCGGACGGGCGCGGACACGACGGGTTCGGTCTCGGGGGCGATCTCGGTGATCACTTGGCCTCGCCTCCGAACTTGCTCAGCCGCAGATAGACCACCGAGCAGAAGAGCAGGATCACGAACGCCACCGTGGTCAGCGCTGAGGCGTAGCCGAAGTTGTGGGCGTCGACACTGGTGTTGGCGATGTAGAGCGGGAGGGTGGTGGTCTCGCCGGCCGGGCCGCCGCCGGTGAGGGTGTAGAGCAGGTCGACGTTGTTGAACTCCCACACCGCGCGCAGCAGCGTGGAAAGGACGATGGCGTCTTTCAGGTGCGGCAGCGTGATGTGCCAGAACTGCTTGATCCTGCCGGCCCCGTCGACCTCGGCGGCCTCGTACAGGTCCTTGGAGACGGACTGGAGGTCGGCGAGGATGAGGATCGCGAAGAAGGGGACGCCTCGCCACAGGTCGGCGACCACGGCCGCCGGGAACACCGTCGAGGTGTCGGAGAGCCAGCTGGTGCCGTACGACCCGATCCCCGCGTCGGCGAGATAACGCGTGATGCCTGTCTGGGAGTTGTAGAGCAGCACCCAGATCGCCGAGGTCAGCACACCGGAGACGGCCCAGGGCGAGAAGACGAGCGCCCGGCCCAATGCCCGCCCGGCGAACGTCTGGTTGACGATCAGCGCCAGCGCCAGGCCGAACAGCAGCTGCAACCCGACTTCCACCACGACCCACTTGGCGCTGAAGGTCAGCGTGTCCCAGAACTGCGGGTCGTGCGCGAAGGCCTGGGTGAAGTTGCCGAGGCCCGCGAAGCCGTTCCGCCAGGGCTTGGTCGGGTTGTAGTTCTGCAGGCTGTAGTAGAAGACGCTGAGCACCGGGTAGGCGATGAAGCCCAGCATCAGCAGGGCCGCCGGGGCGATCAGCAGATACGGCAGCCTGCGCGGCGTCGCGGAGGCACGGCGCCGCCGGGGTGGCGCGGGCGGTTTCGCCACGGCTGCGGCTTGGGCCATGACTGTTCTCCGTTCGCTTTGGTTACAGCGGGTGCAGGAAGCGCTTGCTAGATGCACGCAGTTGAAGCGCTTCGACGAACTTACGGGGCAGTTGTAGGCAGTTACGGGTGGTGCGGTCAGCCCGCGTACGGGTCCGGGACCTCTCCCGGCCGGGCGAGGAACTCGAAGTCGCAGCCGGTGTCGGCCTGGGTGATCTGCTGGTCGTAGAGCGCGCCGTAGCCGCGCCCGTGGCGCACTGGCGGGGGCGTCCACTGGGCCCGGCGCCGCGCCAGTTCCTCGTCGTCCACGTCGAGCCGGAGGCTGCGGGCCGCCACGTCCAGGGTGATGGGGTCCCCGGTGCGGACGAGGGCGAGCGGCCCACCGATGTACGACTCGGGCGCGATGTGCAGGACGCAGGCGCCGTAACTCGTGCCGCTCATCCGGGCGTCGGAGATCCGCACCATGTCCCGCACGCCCTGCTTCAGCAGGTGGTCAGGGATGGGCAGCATGCCGTACTCGGGCATGCCGGGACCGCCCTTGGGCCCGGCGTTGCGCAGCACGAGCACGCTGTCGGCGGTGATGCCGAGGGCGGGGTCGTTGATGGTGCGCTGCATGGTCCTGTAGTCGTCGAAGACGACGGCGGGCCCGGTGTGCCTGAGGAGCTGCGGTTCGGCGGCGATGTGCTTGATGACGGCGCCGTCCGGGCAGAGGTTGCCGCGCAGTACGGCGACTCCGCCCTCGGCGGCCACGGGGTTGCCGCGGGGCCGGATGACGTCGTCGTTGTGCACCTGGGCGCCGGCGAGCTGTTCGCGGTAGGTGTCGTACGACACCGTCGGCCGGTCGAGGTGGAGCAGGTCGGGGATGCGGGAGAGGAAGCCCGGGAGGCCGCCCGCGAAGTGGAAATCCTCCATGAGGTACTTATGACCGCCGGGCCGGACGTCGGCGAGGACGGGCACGGTCCGGGCGATGCGGTCGAAGTCGTCCAGGGTGAGCCGCACCCCCGCACGTCCGGCCATGGCGATGAGGTGGATGACGGCGTTGGTGGAGCCGCCGAGGCCGAGGACGGTCGTCACCGCGTCCTCGAAGGCGTCGGCGGTGAGGAGGCTGGAGAGCCGTCGGTCCCGGTGGACGAGTTCGACGATCCGCATCCCCGCCCTGGCGGCCATCCGGTCGTGCCCCGAGTCGACGGCCGGGATGCTGGACGCGCCCGGGACCGTGACCCCGAGCGCCTCGGCGGCGGCGGTGAGCGTGGAGGCCGTGCCCATGGTCATGCAGTGCCCGGGGGAACGGGCCAGACCGCTCTCCAGCTCCGCCATCTCGCAGTCGCCGATCAGACCGGCACGCTTGTCGTCCCAGTACTTCCACATGTCGGTGCCGGAGCCGAGGACCTCGTCGCGCCAGTGGCCGGGGAGCATCGGTCCTGCGGGGACGAAGACGGCCGGCAGGTCGACGGAGGCGGCACCCATGAGCAGGGCGGGGGTGGACTTGTCGCAGCCGCCCATCAGGACGGCGCCGTCGACCGGGTACGACCGCAGCAGCTCCTCGGTCTCCATGGCGAGGAGGTTGCGGTAGAACATGGGGGTCGGCTTCTGGAAGGTCTCGGAGAGCGTGGAGACCGGGAACTCCAGTGGGAAGCCGCCGGCCTGCCAGACGCCCCGCTTGACGGCCTGCGCCCGGTCACGGAGGTGTACATGACAGGGGTTGATGTCCGACCAGGTGTTCAGGATCGCGATGACCGGCTTGCCGAGGTGCTCCTCGGGGAGATAGCCGAGCTGGCGGGTGCGCGCGCGATGGCTGAAGGAGCGGAGGCCTTCGGTGCCGTACCACTGGTGACTGCGGAGTTCCTCGGGCTGCCTGCGAGGCGCGTTCATATGGACCATCCGGAGGCGATGGCGGCAACCTCGGCGCGCTCTTCCTCGGGCAGCTGCCTGCTGGGCGGGCGGACGTCGCGGCGGCAGAGGCCGAGGGAGGCGAGGGCCTCCTTGACGACGGTGACGTTGTTCGCGGAGCCGTTGGCCGCGCGGAGTTCCTCGAAGCGGCGGATCTGTTCCCAGACCTTCATGGCGGCCCGGTAGTCGCCGGATCGAAGCGCTTCGATCATATTCCGTGAGACGGCCGGGGCGACGTTCACCAGACCGGAGGTGAAGCCGGTGGCGCCGGCCGAGAAGTAGGACGGCGCGTAGGGCTCGGCGAGCCCGGCGACCCAGACGAAGCGGTCGAGACCGGCGTCGCGGGCGAACGCGGCGAACTTGGCTGCGTCGGGGACCGCGTACTTGACGCCGATCACGTTGGGGCAGGCGTCGGCGAGTTCGGCGAGGCGGGCCCCGGGGAGCTGGGCGTTGCGGACGTACGGGACGACGCCCAGCTCGGGCACGGCCTCGGCGATGGCGCGGTGGTAGTCGACCCAGCCGGCCTGCGAGACGTAAGGGTGGACGGGCTGATGGACCATCACCATCCCGGCGCCGCATTCCCGGGCGTGCCTGGCGGAGGCGACGGCGGTCGGCACGTCATGTCCGACGCCGACGAGGATCGCGGCCCGCTCCCCGGCTTCGTCGAGGGTCAACTCGGTGACGAGGCGCCGTTCTTGGGGAGTGAGGGCGTAGAACTCGCCGGTGTTGCCGTTGGGGGTGAGGGTGCGGATCCCGCCGTCGAGGAGGCGGCGCAGCAGGGCCCGGTGAGCGGTCCGGTCGACGCTGCCGTCCGCGGCGAAGGGGGTCACCGGGATGGCCACGACGTCGGCCAGGGCCGCCCGTCGGGTCTCGAACGCCACGCTGCTCATTCGTGTCCTTCCTCTGCCTGGGCTTCGGGGTAGGCGCGCTCGACGAAGGACGCGATGTGGGCGTGCAGGGCGCGTGCGGCGCCGTCGGCATCGCCTGCCAGCGCCAGCCGCAGGATCTCGCGGTGCTCGCCGGCCTCCTGTTCCCAGGAGGGGGAGGCGGCCCAGGCGACGGCGGAGACGAGGGCCGCCTGGTCCCGGACCTCGTCGAGCATCCGGCCGAGCAGTGGGTTGCCGCACGGGAGATAGAGGGCGCGGTGGAAGTCCCGGTTGGCGAGGGAGCGTTCGGCGGTGTCGGTCGCGTCGTCGGCGCGGGTGAGCGCGTCGCGGGCGGCGTCGAGGGAGGCGCCGCGTTTCACGGCCCGCCTGAGAGCCTCGGGTTCGAGAAGAAGCCGCACGTCGTAGACCTCGCGGGCCATGTCCGCGTCCACCATGCGCACCGTGACGCCCTTGTACTGGCTCATCACGACCAGCCCGGTCCCCGCGAGGGTCTTGAGCGCCTCCCGTACGGGGGTCTTGGACACCCCGAACTGCGCGGCCAGCTCGGTCTCCACCAGGGCCTGACCGGGCGTCAGCTGCCCGGTGAGGATGCGGTGCTTGATCGCGTCCAGCACATACTGCGTCCGGGACGGGATCGGCATGGGCACAGAGGTCATGCGCGCCTCTCGGGGTCACGTATCAGCTGCGGGAGCTGATCTGACGTATCTGATCTCGCGTATCGCGTCTCATATATGACGTACGAAGTACGACGCGGATGAAGGTAGGAGCACGGCTGTGTTTCGTCAATGCTTCTGACAAAGGTGCTGTGCCGGGCGCCGTGGCCTGCCCCGGGCTCAGAGGCCCCTGGCCTCGCCCTCCCGCGCCACGCTGGTGGGCCGGCCCGACACCGCCCCGGCCCGGGCCGCCGCCATCTCCCTAGTGAGCATCGGCCCGACATGCGTCACCAGCAGCTCCCGCACTCCCGCGTCACGGGCGATCCGTCCCGCGTCCTCCGGGGTCAGATGTACACGTTCGCCATCGCGATGCTCGTCGAGGTCGGCCTCGCACAGGAAGACATCCGCGCGCGTGGCCAGTTCGGTCAGCGCGTCGCAGGGTCCGCTGTCTCCGGAGTACGCCAGTACGCTCCCCTGGCATTCGGCGCGCAGCCCGTAGGCCTCGGTGTCGTGGACCACCGCTCGCGCGGCGAGCCGCAGGTTCCAGTGCTGGACCATGTGCCCGTCGTACAGCGGCCGGAAGTCGAAAACCCCGCCGAGAAAACCCACATCCGGTCGGCCGAAGAAGCCCGCCAGCCGTTGCGCGCACCCCTGCGGGGCGTACACCGGTATCGGCGCGGCCGGCGCCATCCCGCCGAAGGCGTACGCGTAGGCCGCGGCCAGCAGATCCGCGCTGTGGTCCGCGTGCAGGTGCGAGATCCAGATCGCCGTGAGCCGCGCCGGATCCGTGTGCCGCTGCAATTCCGCGAAGGTACCGGTCCCCGCGTCCACCCACACCTCGGCACCCCCGCCCCGCAGCAGATAGCCCGAGCACGGGCGGCCGGGCCGGGGGTGCGGAGAGGCGGTACCGAGGACGGTGAGGCTCAGTGCCATGGCGAGGAGAGTACGGATCCGGGCCCCCGCCCGCTCACCGTTCGAGCCCCTTCACGGGTTCCAGCGCGTCCCCTTACGGGTTCCAGCCGTCCCCTTACGGGTTCCGGACCGGTCCCCTTACGGCCTCCACCCCGGCCCTTACGGCTTCCATTCCGGGTCCCGGCCGCTGAGCCCCACCGCCCGCTCCAGCAACGGCGCGCTCTCCGGCACCGGCACGAGCGGGCCGAACGGGCCCCGGTCGGCCTGTGCCGCCGCCCGCAGGAAGCCGTACGCCGCCTCCAGCGCCACCGGGTCCGGGGTGTACTCCTGGCCGGTGGCCCGGGCCAGGTCCCAGCCGTGGATGACCAGTTCGTCGGCTGCCACCGCCGCCGCCACATCACCCGGCAGGTCGACCCCGCCCGCGCGGGTCATCCCGCTCCACGCGGAGGGGTCCAGCCAGGCCTGTGCCAGTGCGTCGAGCGCCTTGGGCAGTTCCTGCCGCCACCCCGGGCCGAGTTCCGGCAGGGTGGCATCGGGACGGTGGTCGGTCGTGGCGCCCAGGTTCTTGTGGGCCGCGTCCCGGAAGGCCACGGACAGCCCCGCCACATGGCCCAGCAGGTGCCGGACCGCGTAGTCCGGACACGGGGTGGACGCCATGAGCTGCTCGTCCGTCACCCGTTCCGCGAGTCCCGCCACGATCCTCGCCTGCGGACCCAGGTCGATCATGGTCGTGCCCGTCATTGCGTCGCCTCCCGGTTCACCGACCCGGTCGTCCGAGTCGTCTCCTTCGGGAGGTGGACCGCGCCGGCCGCCGAAACTCATCGATCCGCCACGGTCCGGGAGTCCGGACCCCGGCAGGCGACACACCCGGCCCTTCTAAGGCACCTTCCCGATCCCGGCACCCCCGCCTTAGGCCCACGATGACCAGGCATGACCACCTCCTGGACCGTGACCCGCCTGCTCCGCGACCGCAACGCGGCCCTCTACCTCACCGGTGTCGTGGTGTCCGGCTTCGGCAGCTCCGCGCTCTGGCTGGTGTCGGGTGTCTGGGTCAAGGACCTCACCGGCTCCGACGGCCTCGCCGCCCTGTGCACCGCCGCGCTGTGGACCCCCACCCTCCTCGGTCCCGCCCTCGGCACCCTCGCCGACCGCGTCCGCCGCAAGCCCCTGCTCATCCGAATGAACCTCGCCCTCGCCGCCCTCCTTCTCCCTCTCCGGATGGTCGACTCGTCCGCCTCCGTCTGGCTCCTCTTCACCGTCCTGGTCCTCTACGGCGCGGCAGGCGTCGTCGAGGACGCCGCCAACTCGGCCCTCGTCGCCGCCGCCGTCGACCCGACCCTCCTCGGTGACTTCAACGGGCTGCGGATGACCGCGCGCGAAGGCATGAAGCTGGTCGCCCCGCTGACCGGCGCCGCGCTGTACACGGCCTACGGCGGGCCGAGCGTGGCGCTGCTGGACGCCGGCACCTTCGTGCTGGCGGCGGGGGTGTGCGCGCTGCTCCGGGTGCGCGAGGAACCTCCCGACCCGACGGGCGGCAAGTGGCGGCGGCAGACCGTCGAGGGGGTCCGGCTGCTCTGGGGGCACCCGGCCCTGCGTCCGCTGGTCCGGGCCGGTGGCGTCACGATGTGTCTCGCCTCGCTCGGCAGCAGCCTGAACTACGCGGTGGTGGACGCCCTCGGCCGCTCCCCCGCCTACACGGGTGTGATGTACGCCGTCCAGGGCGTCGGCTCGGTCGCGGTCGGGCTGGTCTCCGGGGCCGCCCTGCGGCGGCTCGGTGAGCGCCGGTTCGCGGCGTACGGCATCGCCCTGACGGGGGTCGCGGTGGCCGCACGGGCGGTGCCGTACGACGCGGTGGTGCTGGCGTGCAGTGCGGCGGGCGGGCTGGGGCTGCCCTGTGTGCTGATCGCCGCCTACACCGCCGTACAGCGTGAGATCCCGGCCGCCGCACTGGGGCGGGCGACCGCGACCGCCGACACGCTGATGTTCACACCGAACGTGGTCGGACTGGCGGTTGGTGCCGCTCTCGTCGAACTCGTCGACCACGGGCTGCTGTTGGTGGTCCTGGGCGGTGCGCTGCTGGCCACCGCCGGCTCACTGGCTCAGCGCAGCGCCTCCCGCACCGACGCCAGGTCGCCGTCGGACGCCAACCCGGCGTGATACAGCCGCAGTTCGGTCGCGCCCAGGTCACGTGCCCGGGCCGCGTCGGCCGCCAGGGTGCCGGGGCTGCCGCCCATCCCGGAGACCACCGTGAAGTTGGCCGCCAGGACCGTGTCCTCGCGCGCGTGCTCCGCGAAGGGCGTCAGCAGGGCCGTACCGCCCGCGCAGGGCACCACGACACCGTCCGCGACCGACAGCACATGCGCGGGGTCCACGCCCGCGTTGGCTCCGCAGTGGTAGGCCACCGGGTCGGCGTGCAGCAGCACTTGGAAGCCCTGGGGGGCCGCCGCGCGCACCGCGGCCACTGCCGTCTCCTGGAGTGTGCGGGCCTGCCCGTCGCGCCACGCGCGCGTGGCGGCCGCCACCGGTTCGCCGAGCAGCTTCTCGACCGTCGGCCACCCGCCGTCGTCCGCCGTGCCCCGCCACAGCGGCTCCAGCGCCTCGCGTACGGCTGTCGCCAACTCGTCCGCGTCCAGGCCCTGTTCGCCGTAGCCCGCCCGGCACGTCGGGCAGAAGCAGAGCGCCATCAGGTACTGGCCTGCGTCGCCGAGGGCGACGCCCGCGGTCTTGTCGTGGGCGTGCAGATGCTGGAGGCCGTACCAGCCGAGGGACTCCAGTTCGGTGCCGGCCGCGCCCGGGCGTACGGCGGCCTCGGCGGCGAGGTCGGTCAGGTACGCGCGCGTGGCGGACTGGGCGATGCAGGGGGCCCAGGGGTAGCGGTCACCGTAGGCGTTGACGACCGAGGTGTCCGGGTGCTCGGCGCCCAGGCGGGAGCTGTGGGCGAGGATCACCCAGGTGTGGACTTCGAGGCCGGCGCCGGTCAGGGCTTCGGCGGCCTCCCCGTAGGCGTCGCCGGGGGCCCAGTCGCCCGCCGGGTGGGGGCGGAGCCGGCGGTCCGCCCAGTGGTCGCTCGCCGGGTAGTAGACGGCCGCGTACTCGGCGGTGACGACGCGGTGACGTGGGTGCCGAGGGGTCAGCGCGCGGGTGGAGTGGTAGGCGGCGGCGAGGGTCACCTGGTCCACGCCGAGCGCGGCGATCCGCTCCGGGGCCCCGGGATCCCCGTTCACGTCCCAGGGGTAGACGAACGCCGACGCCTTCGACCGTCCCCCTCCGGATCCCGCCGACGCCTTCAACCGTCCTCCTCCGGATCCCGCGGCCGCCGTCACGCGCCCTCCTCCAGCAGTGCGTACCCACGCTCGATCAGCTGGGCGAGCTGCTTCACATGGTCCTCGCCCGGCTCGTGCAGCGGGGGCCGGACCTCGCCGACGTCCAGACCACGCAGCCGTACGCCCGCCTTGACCAGCGAGACGGCGTAGCCCCGGCCCTGGGCGCGGAGTTCGACGAACGGGCGGTAGAAGCCGTCCAGCAGGCGCTCCACCGTCGGCCCGTCCCCCTCGCGCAGGGCGGCGTGGAAGGCGAGGGCGATCTCGGGGACGAAGCAGAAGACGGCCGAGGAGTAGAGGGTGATACCGATGGCCTGGTAGGCGAGCTGGGTCTGTTCGGCGGTGGGCAGGCCGTTGAAGTAGAGGAAGTCGCCCGGGACCTCGGTGCGGACGGCGCTGACGATGCGCTGCATCAGGTCCAGGTCGCCGAGGCCGTCCTTGAAGCCGATGATGCCCTCTGTGCGGGCGAGTTCGACGACCGTGGGCGGGGTGAACACCGCGTTGTCCCGCTGGTAGACGATCACCGGAAGGTCGGTCGCCGCGGCCACTTCCCGGTAGTGCCGCAGCAGACCCTCCTGGCCGGCGACCACCAGGTAGGGCGGCATGGCGAGCAGGCCGTCGGCACCCGCGTCCGCGGCGAGACGCGCGTAGCGCACGGCGAGCGCGGTGCCGTAGCCGACGCCGGCGATCACCGGTACCCGGCCCTCGGCCGCCGCCACGGCCGCGCCCACGCAGGCCTCGAACTCCTCCGGCAGCAGCGCGTGGAACTCCCCGGTGCCGCAGCAGGCGAACACGGCCGCGGCGCCGGCCTCGACGCCCCGGCGCACATGCTCGCGGTAGGCGTCCAGGTCGGGAGAGCCGTCGGGGCCGAAGGCCGTGACGGGGAAGAAGAGCGGCCCGCGCGGGTCACGAAGCCGGGCGGCGAGAGGGGCTGGCGTCACGGGCGCTCCCTGTCGATGCGGTGCGACGCAGATCGTCGTACCGATGCATGTCTCTGATCGACGTCCATATTCATGAACGTGACCACGTTACGAGCCCTCCTCACGGCCGGTCAAGGCGACAAACGACCAACATACGAGCGGATTCCCGCACTCCACGGCACACTTGACGAGGTGCGCCGCATCTCCCTAGCGTGTCCACGCATGTGAATGCCATACATGGATGAGATCTTCCGGGCCACCCGGAGGAGGCCGACCAAGGAGGCCGGGATGCCCACTCCCCGCACGCTACTGCTCACCGGCGCCGCAGGCGGGCTCGGCACCCTGATGCGGTCCCTGCTCCCGGAGTACGGCTACGAGCTGCGCCTCTTCGACGTCCGCCCGGTCGACGGCGAGCCGGACGCGATCACCGCCGACCTCGGCGACAAGGACGCGCTGCGGGAAGCGGTGCGGGGCGTGGACGCGGTCCTGCACCTCGCCGGGATCTCCCTGGAGGCGCCCTTCGAGAAGATCCTCCGCTCGAACATCGAGGGCACCTACAACCTCTACGAGGCCGCCCGCGAGGCCGGTGTACCGCGTGTCGTCTTCGCCTCCTCCAACCACGCCGTCGGCTACACCCCGGCGCCCCGCGCAGGCGGCCCGCTCATCCCGGTCGACACCCCGCGCCGCCCGGACACCTTCTACGGCCTGTCCAAGTCCTTCGGCGAGGACCTCGCCCAGCTGTACTGGGACCGGCACGGCCTGGAGACCGTCTCCGTCCGCATCGGCTCCTGCTTCGCCGAGCCGGCCGACGTGCGCATGCTCTCGGTGTGGATGAGCCCCGCCGACGGTGCCCGCCTCTTCCACGCAGCCCTGACCGCCGAGGAGGTCGGCCACACCGTCGTCTACGGCTCTTCCGCCAACACCCGCCTGTGGTGGGACCTGACCGGCGCCCGGGCGCTCGGCTACGAGCCGCAGGACGACTCCGAGCAGTACGCGGAGAAGCTGATCGCCGAGCACGGCGAGCTGGACCCGCAGAACCCGGCCCACACCCACCTGGGCGGCCGTTTCGTCAACGACCCGCCCATCTGGCCGTACTAGGCCGAACGAGACGCGAGACGGCGGAAAGCGATCGCCCAAGGCGGCGGGCGGGCACCGAACGGGCCCGCCCGCCGTCGCGCTCGGGCATCCGGGACGCCCGCTCTCACCCGTCGCCCGGCAGCCGCGCTGGTCCGAGGCGGGCACCGCGAGTGGCAAACGGGCACACCCGGGCAGTATCGGGCCCGCAACAGACCTGGTCAGCCTCGCACACCCGCTGTAGAACTTGCTGCATGGCCCGAACGGGCAGTTCCACGCAGGTCCACAGCGAAGTGGGTGACGAGATGAGCACGCTGACGGCGGAAGAACGCCAGCGCGAGATCGTGCGGGCCGCGCGCGTCACGGGCTCGGTCGACGTCACCGCTCTGGCCGCCGCGCTGGGCGTGGCCAAGGAGACCATCCGGCGGGATCTGCGCGCCCTGGAGGACCACGGCCTGGTGCGCCGTACCCACGGGGGCGCGTATCCCGTCGAGAGCGCCGGTTTCGAGACCACGCTCGCCTTCCGTTCGACCAGCCACGTCCCGGAGAAGCGGCGGATCGCGTCGGCCGCCGCCGAGTTGCTGGGCGACGCCGAGACCGTCTTCGTCGACGAGGGCTTCACCCCACAGCTCATCGCCGAGGCACTGCCGACGGACCGGCCGCTGACCGTGGTCACGGCGTCGCTGCCGGTGGCGGGCGCCCTCGCCGAGAGCGAGAACATGTCGGTGCTGCTGCTCGGCGGACGGGTGCGGGCCGGCACGCTGGCGACCGTCGACCACTGGACGACCAAGATGCTCGCCGGCTTCGTCCTCGATCTCGCCTACATTGGAGCCAACGGCATCTCACGTGAGCACGGCCTGACCACCCCCGACCCCGCCGTCAGCGAGGTCAAGGCCCAGGCCGTCCGCGCCGCACGCCGGACGGTCTTCGCCGGCGTGCACACCAAGTTCGGAGCCGTCAGCTTCTGCCGCTTCGCCGAGGTCGGCACCCTTGAGGCGATCGTGACGAGCACCCTGCTCCCCACCGCCGAGGCCCATCGCTACGCCCTGATGGGCCCCCAGGTCATCCGGGTCTGACCCGCCAAGACACACCCACGCCCTCCCCGCAGGGCTCTTCCCCACCCCGCAGTGCCCCATATCTCCCGATTCCTCCAGGAGCGATCCATGCGAACCCCGAGCCGACGGAGGCCGCGAGTCACGCTCGCCATGGCCGCCGCAGGGACGCTGCTCGCCCCGCTGCTCTCCGGCTGCTGGGTCGGGGCGGGCGGGTCCGGTTCCGGCGGCGATTCGATCAATGTGCTGATGGTCAACAACCCCCAGATGACCGAACTCCAGAAGCTCGCCCCGCGCTTCACCAAGGAGACCGGCATCAAGGTCAACTTCACCGTCCTGCCCGAGAACGACGTCCGCGACAAGATCAGCCAGGACTTCGCCAACCAGGCCGGCCAGTACGACGTGGCCACCCTGTCCAACTACGAGATACCGATCTACGCCAAGAACGGCTGGCTGCACGAGATGGACTCGTACGTCGCGAAGGACCCGGGCTTCGACCAGCAGGACATCCTCGAACCGATGCGCCAGTCCCTGACCGCCGCCGACGGCAAGCTCTACGGCGAGCCCTTCTACGGCGAGTCGTCCTTCCTGATGTACCGCAAGGACGTGTTCCAGGCGAAGGGGCTGACGATGCCGGCGCACCCCACCTGGCAGCAGGTCGCCGACCTCGCCGCCAAGGTGGACGGCGCCCAGTCCGGCATGCGCGGCATCTGTCTGCGCGGCCTGCCCGGCTGGGGCGAGATGATGGCGCCGCTGACCACCGTCGTGAACACCTTCGGGGGCACCTGGTTCGACAAGGGCTGGAAGGCCCGGCTGACCGCGCCCGGCTTCGAGAACGCGACGAAGTTCTACGTCGACCTCGTCCGCAAGCACGGCGAGTCCGGCGCCCCCCAGTCCGGCTTCGCCGAGTGCCTCAACAACATGACCCAGGGCAAGGTCGCCATGTGGTACGACGCGACGTCCGCGGCCGGCCTCCTCGAGGCGAACGGCTCCCCGGTCAAGGGCAAGCTCGGCTACGCCCCCGCACCCGTCGAGCAGACCAAGTCGTCCGGCTGGCTCTACACCTGGGCCTGGGGCATCCAGAAGGCCTCCCGCAACCCGGACAAGGCCTGGAAGTTCGTGTCCTGGGCGTCGAGCAAGCAGTACGAGGAACTGGTCGGACAGACCAGCGGCTGGTCCAACGTCCCGGCGGGCAAGCGGGCGTCGACCTACACGAACCCCGACTACGTCAGGACGGCCGCCGCGTTCCAGGAGATGACCAAGGAGGCCATCGAGAGCGCCCGCCCGAACGACCCCGGCGTCCAGCCGCGCCCCGCGCCCGGCATCCAGTTCGTCGACATCCCCGAGTTCACCGATCTCGGCACCAAGGTCTCCCAGGAGATCAGTTCGGCCATCGCCGGACGACAGTCCGTCGACTCGGCCCTGACCAAGTCCCAGCAGCTCGCCGAGAAGATCGCCAAGGAGTACGAGGGACGATGACCGCGACGACAGCCCCCTACACAGCGACACCCGCACGCGCCACGCGGCCGCCCTCCGCCCGCCTGCGCGCCTGGGCCACCCGGGCCCCCCTTCTGCCCGCCCTGGTCTTCATGATCGTCGTGACCCAGCTGCCGTTCGTGGCCACGGTGGTCATCTCCTTCTTCGACTGGAACGCCCTCTACCCGAAGGCCCGCCACTTCGCCGGCGTCGACAACTACCGCCAGGTCCTGACCGACGCCGACCTGCGCCACTCGGTGTGGACGACCGTGCTCCTCACGGTCACGGTGGTGCTGGTCAGCCTGGTCCTCGGCCTCGCGCTGGCGCTGCTCCTGAACAACAGGTTCCGCGGCCGGGGCATCGTCCGCACCCTGCTGATCGCCCCCTTCCTGGTGGTCCCGGTGGCCGCCGCCCTGCTCTGGAAACACGTCCTCTACAACCCCGAGTACGGCCTGCTCAACGGCCTGTTGCACTACGTCGGCGGACCGCAGCCCGACTGGATCTCCAGCACCCCGCTGCTGGCCGTCGAGGCCGCCCTGGTGTGGCAGTGGACGCCGTTCATGATGCTGATCCTGCTCGCCGGGCTGCAGAGCCGTGACCCCGAGCAGATCGAGGCCGCCCGGGTGGACGGCGCGAGCGACTGGCAGGTCTTCCGCTATCTCACGCTCCCGCACCTGCGCCGCTACCTCGAACTCGGCGCCCTGCTGGGCAGCATCTACATCGTCCAGAACTTCGACGCGGTCTTCACGATCACGTCCGGCGGCCTGGGCACCGCCAACCTCCCCTACACCGTCTACCAGAGCTTCTACCAGGCACACGAGAACGGCCTCGCCTCGGCCGCCGGCGTCCTGGTCGTCATCGGCTCGATCATCATCGCGACCTTCGCCCTGCGCGTGGTGTCGTCCCTGTTCCGCGAGGAGGTGTCCCGCGCATGAGCAGCCTCGCCATACGCGTCAGGAAGCACCGGGGCCTCAGCATCGGTCTGGTGGCCTGGCTGGCCGGCATCGTCTTCTTCTTCCCCATCGCCTGGATGGCTCTGACGTCCTTCCACTCCGAGGCGGACGCGGCGACCAACCCGCCCTCCTTCGGCGCCGCCCTCACCCTGGACGGCTACCGCGAGTTCTTCGGAGCCGGCGGTGGCGCGAGCCCCTGGCCGGCGCTGATCAACTCGGCGGTCGCCTCGATCGTCTCGACCCTCCTCGTCCTCGTCCTGGCCTTCCCGGCGGCCTACGCGCTGTCGATCCGGCGGGTCAAGAAGTGGACGGACGTGCTGTTCTTCTTCCTCTCCACGAAGATGCTGCCGGTCGTGGCCGGGCTGCTGCCGATCTACCTGTTCGCGAAGAACACCGGGATGCTGGACAACATCTGGTTCCTGGTCATCCTCTACACCTCCATGAACCTGCCGATCGCGGTGTGGATGATGCAGTCGTTCCTCGCCGAGGTCCCGGTCGCGGTGATCGAGGCGGCACAGATCGACGGCGCCCGCCTCCCGACGATCCTCGCGCGGGTGGTCGCCCCGATCGCCCTGCCCGGCATCGCCGCCACCTCCCTGATCTGCTTCATCTTCAGCTGGAACGAACTTCTCTTCGCCCGAGTCCTGACAGGCGTGGTCGCCGAGACCGCCCCCGTCTTCCTGACCGGCTTCATCACCAGCCAGGGCCTGTTCCTGGCCAAGGTGTGCGCCGCGTCGCTCGTCGTCTCCCTGCCGGTGCTCGCCGCGGGGTTCGCCGCCCAGGACAAGCTGGTCCAGGGCCTGTCGTTGGGAGCCGTGAAATGAAGGCCGCCGTCATCGAGTCCGTGGGCCGTGCCGTCGTCACCGAGGTCCCCGACCCGACACCGGGCCCCCGTGAGGTCGTGGTGGAAGTGGCCGCCTGCGGCCTGTGCGGAACCGATCTCCACATCCTCCAGGGCGAGTTCGCGCCCAAGCTGCCGATCGTGCCGGGCCACGAGTTCGCCGGCGAGGTGGTCGGCGTCGGCGCCCAGGTGACCGAGGTGGCGATCGGCGACCAGGTCGCGGTCGACCCGTCCCTGTACTGCTACGAGTGCCGCTACTGCCGTGACGGCCACAACAACCTCTGCGAACGCTGGGCCGCGATCGGCGTGACCGTCCCGGGCGGGGCCGCACAGTACGCGGTCGCCCCGGTCGCCAACTGCGTGAAGCTCCCCGAGCACGTCCGCACCCAGGACGCGGCGCTGGTCGAGCCGCTGTCCTGCGCGGTACGCGGCTACGACGTCCTCAAGTCCCGCCTGGGCGCGCACGTCCTCATCTACGGCTCCGGGACGATGGGCCTGATGATGCTGGAACTCGCCAAGCGGACCGGCGCGGCCAGCGTGGACGTGGTCGATCTGAACCCGGCCCGCCTGGAGACCGCCCGCGGTCTCGGCGTCTCGGCGTCCGCCGCGAACGCCGACGAGCTGGACCGCCCGCGGGGCTGGGACGTGGTGATCGACGCGACCGGCAACGCGGCGGCGATCCAGGACGGCCTGGAGCGGGTGGCGAAGGCGGGCACGTTCCTCCAGTTCGGCGTCGCCGACTACGCGACCCGGGTCACGATCGACCCGTACCGCATCTACAACCAGGAGATCACCATCACCGGCTCCATGGCCGTCCTGCACAGCTACGAGCGCGCGGCGGAGCTGTTCGCGACCGGGGTGCTGGACCCGGAGGTCTTCATCAGCGACCGGCTCCCACTGGACCAGTACCCGCAGGCGCTGGAGCAGTTCGCGGCGGGGGTGGGGCGGAAGATCGTCGTCGTTCCCTGAGCCGATCGGGGGGTTCCTGGGGCCGCTCGACGGTAAGGGAACGGCAAAGCGGTGTCGTTCGTTCACCTGGCATGACAGCTATGACCCCTGGCTCGAACATCCCTCTCACCGTCTCCCGGGTGGCGGTGGACGTCGCCGCCCCGGTGCGGCTGGACGTGTCGGGCCTGCTGCTCACGGGCGACGGCAAGGTGCGCTCCGACGACGACTTCATCTTCTACAACCAGCCGAGCGGCCCGGGCGTGACCTACCGCTCCGGCGGCGGTACGGCGCCGGACGCGATCACCGTCGACACGGCCGCCGTGCCGCCCGGCATCGAGAAGATCGTGGTCACCGCGAGCCCCGACGCCACAGGCCAGACCTTCCAGGGCATCGAGCCGACGGCGACGATCCGTAACGCGGACGACGGCTCGGTGCTGGGCACGTTCACGCCTCCGCAGCTGGGCGCGGAGACCGCCCTGGTGGTCGTCGAGATCTACCTGCGCAACGGCGCGTGGAAGGCCCGCGCGGTCGGCCAGGGGTATGCGAACGGGCTGGCGGGCATCGCGACCGACTTCGGCGTGACGGTGGAGGAACCGGCACCGGCCGCACCGCCGCAGCCGGTGGCCGCGCCGTCCACCCCCGCCGTCGCTCCTGCCGCTGCCGCTGCCCCTGCCCCAGCTCCCGGTGCCGGGAAGATCAATCTCGACAAGGGCCGGGTCAGCCTCCAGAAGAACCAGACCGTGTCGCTGGTCAAGGGCGGCAGCCCGCTGCTTTCCCAGGTCATGATGGGTCTGGGCTGGGAGCCGGCGTTCCGTGGCAAGGACATCGACCTGGACGCGTCGGTCGTCGCCTACGGCCCGCAGCGCGACCACGTCGACAGCTGCTACTTCGGCAAGCTGTCCATCCTCAACGGCGCGATCAAGCACTCCGGCGACAACCTCACCGGTGAGGGAGGCGGCGACGACGAGGTGATCGCGGTCGACCTCGGCCGGATCCCCCCGGAGGTCACCGGCCTCGTCTTCACCGTCAACTCCTTCTCCGGCCAGAAGTTCACGGAGGTCGCCAAGGCCTACTGCCGCCTCCTGGACGCGGCGACCGGCGAGGAACTGGTCCGCTTCGACCTCACCAACGCGGAAGCGCAGACCGGCGTGATGATGGCCAAGCTGGTCCGCCAGTTCTCCGGCGAGTGGGACATGACGGCACTCGGCGAGTTCGTGAAGGCCCGCACGGTCCGGAACATGGTGAAGCCGGGCGCGCAGGCGCTGTAACGGCCGTGGATCGGCACGGTCCCGCGCCCCTTCCGGGGTGCGGGACCGCCCTTTCGGTCCGTCAGAAGAGGGCGCTGTAGGCGTTCAGCGCGGGCTGCCCGCCGAGGTGGGCGTAGAGAACGGTCGAGCCGGCGCCGATCTCACCCCGTCCGACGAGGTCGATGAGCCCCGCCATCGACTTCCCCTCGTACACCGGGTCGGTGACCATGCCCTCGGTACGGGCGGCGAGCCGCATCGCCTCCAGGGTGGCCTCGTCGGGGATGCCGTAGACACCCGCGTGGTACCGCTCGTCCAGCTCAATGTCGTCGATGGTCAACTCTCCCTTGACACCGATCAGTTGCCCGGTCCGCTGGGCTATGCGGGCGACCTGCTCGCGGGTCTCGGCGGGCTTGGCCGAGGCGTCGATGCCGACGACCCGGCGCTCGCGCCCACCGGCCTCCGCCAGCGCCGCGAACCCGGCTGCCATCCCGGCCTGGGTCGACCCGGTCACCGAGCAGACGATCACCGTGTCGAAGAAGACGCCCAGCTCCCGCTCCTGCTCGGCGACTTCGTACGCCCAGTTGGCGAAGCCGAGCCCGCCGAGCGGATGGTCGGAGGCGCCGGCCGGGATGGCGTACGGCCTGCCGCCGGACTCCTCGACCTCGCGCAGCGCCCCCTCCCAGCTCTCCTTGAACCCGATCCCGAACCCGGCCCGCACCAGGCGTACATCGGCCCCGGCCAGCCTGCTGATCAGGATGTTGCCGACCTTGTCGTACACGGAGTCCGGCCACTCCACCCAGCTCTCCTGCACCAGCACACACTTGAGCCCGGCGCGGGCGGCGACGGCGGCGACCTGACGGGTGTGGTTGGACTGCACCCCGCCGATGGAGACGAGGGTGTCGCAGCCCTGGGCGAGGGCATCGGCCACCAGATACTCCAGCTTGCGCGTCTTGTTCCCGCCGTACGCGATACCGGAGTTGCAGTCCTCTCGCTTGGCCCACAGCGCGGCCCCGCCGAGGTGGGCGGTGAGGCGCTCCAGCGGATGCACGGGCGAGGGGCCGAAGAGGAGGGGGTAGCGCTCGTAGGAGGAAATGGAGGGAGAGAGGGACATGGAGGCTCCTGGTGTCAGTCGGGGTCGGCCAGGTCGGCGAGGGTGTGCCAGATGTCGGCGGTGACCCGGACCGCCGTCCGCGCGTCACCGGTCGCGCACGCCTCGATGAGCCGCTCGTGCAGGCCCGCCGAGCGGCAGGAACCGCCCTCGCCGAAGCGGCGGCGCTCCAGGCGGCGGATGAGCGGGGTGTAGCGGGCGACGGTGGCGGCGGCCGCGCGGTTGCCGGCCACCCGGATCAGTACGTCGTGCAGCTCGTCGTCGGCGCGCAGGGCCTCGTCCACGTCACCGGCGCCCACGGCGGCGGCGAACCGGTCGTTGGCCGCGCGCATCACGTCGAGGTCGGCGTCCCGCAGCCGGGGTACGGCGGCCCCGGTGGCCAGCTCGTGCATGGCGCCGACCACGGCCGCCGCGTCCCGTACATCGGCGGCCACGACCGGCGTGACCCGCGTGTAGCTCTGCGGCTTGCTCTCCAGGAGCCCCTCGTCGACGAGCCGGGCGAACGCCTCCCGCACCGGCGCCCGGGACAGCCCGAGCCGCTCCGCGAACTCGGCGTCACGCACCACCGCGCCGGGTTCGATCTCCCCGGTGACGATGGCGTCGCGGATGGCTTCGTAGGCGCGGTCGCGGAGCAGGGTGCGGGGGACGGGTCGCAGGGCCTCCATGCACTGAAATGTTAGATGTCAGTTCCTCACACAGGCAAGGGATGTCAGCTCCTCACACAGGCAAGGGTGGACGACCATCGGTATCAATAATCCGTAAGCACCGCCCCACGGTGGCCAAAACCCCCGCCCAAGAACCCGCCCAAGAACCCACCTCTCCGGCCGTCTGCCTCCCGACCGGGAACAGGCCTTGCCGGCCGCCTACCCCCCGTGCTGCGACCGTGCCTTGAACGCGGCCTTCCGGGCCTCCTTCGCCACATTCTTGTCCGGGTGCAAGCGCCCCATCGCCTCCAGGACGTCGGCCGTGTCCGGGTGGTCCACCCGCCACGCCTCGGCGAAGAACCCTGCGTGCTGCTGGGCCAACCCCTCGACGAGGGACTGCAGTTCCTCCGAGTTCCCTTCGGCGGCCAGCTGCGCGGCGAGGGTGTCGATGGTCAGCCAGAAGATCATGTCCGGCGAGGGCGCCGGTACGTCGGCGGCGCCGCGCTCGACCAGCCAGACCCTGGCCAGGCCGCCCAGTTCGGGGTCGTCGAGCACCTCGCGGAGCGCAGGCTCGGCCTCCGTGCCGACCAGGGACAGCGCCTGCTGGCAGCGCAGCCGGCGCAGCGGCGCCCCCGCGTCCTCGCCGCGCGCGGCGGCCAGCAACTCCCGTGCCGCCGCGAGTGATTCACGACGGGCCAGCCACTGCTCGGTCTCGGCCTGCGCGGCCCCCTGTGAAAACGCGGCCATACCGTCGAGCAACGCGTCCGCGCCCTTGTCGGCGAGCTCCCCGACCGCCGGCGCCTCGAACCCGGCCTCCAGCAGCCGCGCCCGCAGCCCGTACGCGCCGAGCGGGGTGAGCCGCACCATGCCGTACCGGGAGACATCACTCTCGTCGACCGGCCCCGCCGCCGGCTCCTCCTCCGCGTCGGCCATGAGCGCCTCGTCGACCGGCTGGTACTCGACGAGCCCGACCGGCTCCAGCATCCGGAACTGGTCGTCGAGCCGCATCATCGCGTCGGAGACCTGTTCGAGGACGTCGTTGGTCGGCTCCCCCATGTCGCTGGGCACGATCATCGACGCGGCGAGCGCGGGCAGCGGCACCGGCGCCTCGCCGGGACCGCCTTCGCCAAGCGTCAGCAGGTACAGGTTGCCGAGGACGCCGTCGAGGAACTCCGCCTCGGCCTCGGGGTCCCAGCCGAGTGACGAGAAATCGACCTCGCCGCCCTCGCCGAGCGCGTCGACAATTCCATCCAGGTCGGGCACGCTCGCGTCGCCGATCACCGTCTCCAGCGCGGCCAGCCACACCGCGAGGACGTCGTGCGGCGAGCCCCCGGTGAGCAGTGCCAGCTCCTCCCCCGCCGCCACGGTCCCGGCCTCCTCGTCGACGATCTCGACGAGCCCGGCGTCCAGGGCGACCCGCCAGGCCTCGGCGGCGTACGCGGCGGCATCGTCCCCGGTGAGCCCCAGCAGCTCGGCGGCGGCCGGGAGCTGTTCCTCGACCAGTCCGCCACCTGCGTCGACGCGGGTGTCGGGCCCGGCCCAGCGGGCGAGCCGGGCGGCCCGGGACAGCAGCGGCGTGGCCAGCGCGGCGCTCGCCAGCTCCGCTTCGGAACGCAACCGCACCGGCGGCAGGGGGGAGCTGTCTGACATCGGGTGGTTCTCCTCGGACGCCTCTACGGTCGTACGACGACATGGACTCCGTACGACGGCCGTACGACCATCGGGACGCCGTACGCCTCAGCCGCTCAGCCTAGACGGATTTCCACCCATGCCGCCCGGTTCATCTCCTCGCCGGGCGGCGTACATGGCTGAAACCTTGACAACTCCCCTGCGGAGGCACGAGATTGACGCGCGTAGAAATCAGGGGGGACAAGTGTTCGCTCTTTGTCTACGCGTGTCATGCCCATTCCATGACTCACCCTCGTCCCGGCACCGTTTATGTCCCCGGAGGGATTTCCTTGCCGAGCAGGTCTTCCGCGCGTCTCGCCGCGCTCACCGTCGCCGCCGTCTGCAGCGCGGCGTCCACCGTCGCCCTCACCTCGCCGGCCCAGGCCGACGGGCTGCGCATCCATGACGTCCAGGGCGCCACACGCATATCGCCGTACGCCGGCCAGAAGGTGACGGACGTCCCCGGCATCGTCACGGCCACGCGTACCTACGGCTCCTCCCGGGGCTTCTGGCTCCAGGACCCGACGCCGGACGACGACCCGGCCACCAGTGAGGGCGTCTTCGTCTTCACCAGCTCCACCCCGAAGGTCGCGGTCGGCGACTCCGTCACGGTCACCGGCACGGTCTCCGAGTACGTCCCCGGCGGCGCCTCCACCGGCAACCAGTCGCTGACCGAGATCACCAAGCCGACGGTCACCACGGTCTCCACGGGCAACGCGGTGCCGGCGCCGGTCGTGATCGACCGGAAGTCGGTCCCCGGCAAGTACGCCCCGG
This sequence comes from Streptomyces sp. NPDC111744, assembly GCF_055634995.1. Lineage (NCBI taxonomy): Bacteria > Bacillati > Actinomycetota > Actinomycetes > Kitasatosporales > Streptomycetaceae > Streptomyces > Streptomyces sp. NPDC111744. The sequence goes on along the minus strand of NZ_JBVKCG010000014.1, from coordinate 94,498 downwards.
CGGGTGACACGGCCGCGAGCGGCTCGATCAACGGCCTGACGCTTCAGCCGAAGAAGTACGCCCTGGACTACTACGAGTCCCTTGAGGGCATGAACGTCCAGGTCCGCGACACCCGTGTGGTCACCGCCACCGACCCGTACCACGAGCTGTGGGTCACGGTGAAGCCGCACGAGAACCGCACCGTCCGCGGTGGCTCGCTGTACCGCTCCTACAACGACCAGAACACCGGCCGCCTCCAGATCCAGTCCCTGGGCTCGACCGCCGACTTCCCGGTGGCGAACGTCGGCGACACGCTGACCGGCGCCACGACCGGTCCGATGGACTACAACCAGTTCGGCGGCTACACCCTCGTCGCGAGCGAGCTGGGCGCCCTGAGGAGCGGCGGCCTGCAGCGCGAGACGACGAAGAAGCAGTCACGGAGCGAGCTGGCCGTCGCCACCTACAACGTCCAGAACCTCGACCCCTCGGACGGCACGTTCGCCGCGCACGCCTCCGCGATCGTGAACAACCTCCAGTCGCCCGACATCGTGTCCCTGGAGGAGATCCAGGACAACAACGGCGCGACGGACGACGGCACGGTCGCCGCCGACGTGACGGTGAACAAGCTGATCGACGCGATCGTCGCGGCCGGCGGCCCGAAGTACGACTGGCGTTCCATCGACCCGGTCAACGACAAGGACGGCGGCGAGCCCGGCGGCAACATCCGCCAGGTCTTCCTGTTCAACCCTGAGCGAGTGTCCTTCGTCGACCGCGCGGGCGGCGACTCCACCACCCCGGTGGGCGTCACCAAGGTGCACGGCCAGGCCCAGCTGACGGCCTCCCCGGGCCGCGTCGCCCCGTCGGACTCCGCCTGGACCAACAGCCGCAAGCCGCTGGCCGGCGAGTTCGTCTTCCGCGGCAGGACCGTCTTCGTGATCGCCAACCACCTGAACTCCAAGGGCGGCGACCAGGGGCTGACCGCGCAGTACCAGCCGGTGGTGCGCAGCTCGGAGACCCAGCGCCACGCGCAGGCGACGCTGGTCAACGCGTTCGTCAAGAGCATCCTCGACGTCCAGAAGAACGCCGACGTCATCGCGCTCGGCGACATGAACGACTTCGACTTCTCCGGCACCACCAAGATCCTGGAGAGCGGCGGCGCCCTGTGGTCGGCGATCCAGTCGCTGCCGACCAAGGAGCGCTACACCTACGACTACCAGGGCAACGAGCAGGTCCTGGACCAGATCCTGATCAGCAAGGAGATCCGGCGCGAGGGCGCCTTCGAGTACGACAGCGTGCACATCAACTCGGAGTTCCACGACCAGATCAGCGACCACGACCCGCAGGTGCTGCGCTTCCGCCCGTAAGCCCGTCGGAACGGTGGCTCAGGACTGGCTGAACACCCCGTTCAGCCAGTCCTGCCAGGCGCTCTCGTTCGCCTCGGCGTCGGCGTCCGGTGCGAAGTCGTGGATGCTGATGCCGACCGGGGCGCCCCAGTGGTTGCGTCCGAAGAACCGGACGAGGGCGTCGTCGGTGCGCAGCCCGATGAAGTACGGGTTGCGGTAGTCGACCACCGCGTCCAGGGTCCGTCCGCCGGGCCCGCGGACGCTGGCCTTCGCACCCTCGGCCAGGTCGTCCGGCAGGCCGAGGGCGCGGCCCACGGCGTCGAAGGCGTCCGGCGCCTGGGCCGCCTCCGGGCCGTTGAGCTGCGCGAAGGTGACCGGGCGGGGCGCGAAGTGGACCAGGTACTCGCGCAGGGTGTGCAGATAGAAGTCGGTGTGCCTGCTCGCACCGTCGTACTGGTTGTCCCAGTCGTCGGTGAAGATCCCGCTGTGCACATAGCGCACCCAGGCTCGGCGGCCGCCGTCCCGCGGCTCGATGACATGCTCCAGCTGGTTGACGCTCTGGACCGGGAAGCCGACGTCCTCGCTGCGGATGACCAGGTGGTGCGGCGGTTCGTACGCGGTGACGGTGGAGCCGAAGGCCGCCGCGCCGCCCACCCGGGGCTCGGGCGGCTCCATCGGCCACAGATAGGCACCGGAGCCGTTGGTGATCGCCTCCCACACCTCCTGGGGCGTGGCGTCGACCTCGAACTCGCGGGCGATCTCGAATTCATTGGACATGTCGGGGCTCCTGCTGCCTACTGATCCAGTTCGGGAGTGCCACGATCCGGGACCCCGGGCAGGTCCTCGGCCGCGGGGCGGGTCTCGGCCGCGGCGCGGGTCTCGGCCGCGGCGCGGGTCTCGGCCGCGGCGCGGGTCTCGGCCGCGGCGCGGGTCTCGGCCGCGGGGCGAGCGTCCGCCGTCGGGTGCGGGTCGACCATCGGGCGGGCGTCGACCGTCGGGTGCGTGTCAGCCGTCGGGCGGGCGTCCGCCTTGACCGTGGGATGAAGGGCGACGACGATCCGGTGGTCCCGGCCGCCCTCCGTGTCGGGCGCGTCGTACTTGCGGATGAGCGCGCTCACGCCCGCCGTCAGCTCCTGCACGAAGGCCGCGCGGTCGGCGGCGGAGGCGAAGCGCACCTCGCCGTCCAGCGCGTAGGTCGCCAGCTGCTTGCGGGCCTTGGCGGCACCGCTGATCAGCGTGCCGACGTCACGCACCAGGCGGGCGCCGAGCGCGAGCAGCCAGCGCGCGGAGAGCTGGTCGCGGAAGCGGTCCGGGTCCGGCTGTACGGCGGGCAGGGCGGCCGGCGAGATGACGTACGACGCGGCGGTCGCGCGCATCAGCCGCTCGTTGACGTTGCCCTTGCGCCGCTCTCCGGCCAGTTCGACCAGGCCGTGCCGCTCCAGCGCCCTGAGGTGGTAGTTCACCTTCTGCCGGGGCAGCCCGACCTTGCCGGCCAGCATCGCGGCCGACGCGGGCGCGGCGGCCAGTTCGGCGAGCAGCCTGGCCCGTATGGGGTCCAGGGACACCGCCGCTGCCTCGGGGTCCTCGATCACGGTGACGTCCAGCATGACACCACCGTCTCACCGAAAACTTTTCCTGTCCAGAAGGGCCGGCTTTTCGGTGAGACGGTGGAGTGAAGGGCGGACCTGCGTGGGTCTCAGTGGCGCCGGCCCCGGCGCAGAGCACCCACGGCGATGACACCGGCGAGGGCGGCGCCCGCGATCAGCACCGGGCGCGCGTGCCGCAGGGCGGCCCGGACGGCCATACGCGCGGGGTCCGGGATGCGCCCCTCGGCGGCGCGTCCCGCCTCGACGGCCTTCTCGGACGCCAGATGGCCCGCCCGTCCCGCCCGCTCCTGCACGACGTGCCCGCTCCTGAGCGCCCGTTCCTGGAGCGTGTGCCGCGCCTTCGCCATCTGCTCCTGGGCCGTGTGACTACCCTTCACCGCCCGGTCCTGGGCCTGCTGGCCGGCCTTCGTGGCGCCCTCGCGCAGATGGACGGTCAGGGCGCCGGCCTTGTCCTTGAGATCGGCGGCGCGGGCCTGGGTACGGCCCTTGAGGTCGGCCTTCGCCGCCAACGTGCCCGCGGTGCCGGTCAGTCGGGCCCCCGTTCCGTGTGCGGTCCTCTTCGTCATCGGTACTGCCTCTCCTGGTCTCGTCGGCGTCCGCTTCTGCCTGCTGACCCTCCGAGTACCCAGGCCGCCGGCGGTCAGACGGGGCCGCCCGTCCGTCAGCCCCGGTTCCCGTGCTCGCCGAACCTCACGAGCTGGCTCTGGAACCAGTCGAGGCGCGCCTGCAACAGGGCTGCCTCCGCGACCAGTTCGGGCAACCAGAAACGCTCGCCCGGCACCGGCTCGGCGACGACCGCCCCCGTGCCCCCGGCGACGACCCGCAGCCCCTCTCCGGCGAGCCGGGCGAACCCGGCGAGCGACACCGACGTACGCGCGCGTAGGCAGCCCCCGCAGGCGGCCGCCAGAGCACGCCAACCGGGCCTGCCCCAGCCCGCGTCGGCGAGCGCGACGGCTGGTAGACCGCAGGGGCACACGAGCCGACGGTGGCCGAGCGCACCCGCTGCCGGGCATAGCGGAAGCCGCGTTCGAAACGGAGGTGGTTGAGGTTCACGGGCGCTCGAAGGGTCGGTGGCCGTTGTCACCCCTCCGGCACCGGCTGTGCGCCGGGGGCGGCGGATCCCGCCCTGTCCTGCCGCGACGTTGATGCTTGCGTTCTCATCCGCGTTGCAAGTGAACCCGCAGGCCACGCAGACGAGGTCGGCTTGGCTCCTGCGCGACTTCTTCTCGATCCATCCGCAGGCGGAACACCGCGGACTCGTATAGGGCGCGGGAACGTCCTCGACCCGACCGGGGGCCTTGTCCTCGGTGCGCCGGCGCAGCAGGCCCCGTAGAAGAATTAAGTAGAGCCAAGCCGTCAGGCTGCCGAGACTACCCCCATGACGAACCCACACGACACCGCCCGCACGCCCCGCCCGGCCCGCTCGTCCCGCCCCTTCGGCCGCACCCTCTGCGCGATGGTCACGCCGTTCACCGAGACGGGGGCACTCGACCTCGACGGGGGCCGGAAGCTGGCTGCGCACCTGGTGGCGGAGGGGTGTGACGGTCTGGTGCTGAACGGCACCACCGGCGAGTCGCCGACCACCACGGACCGGGAGAAGGCCGAGCTGATCACGGCCGTCCGGGAGGCGGTGGGCGAGCGGGTACCGCTCGTCGCGGGCGTGGGCACCGCCGACACCCGGCACACCGTGGAGCTTGCGCGCGCGGCCGAGAAGGCGGGCGCGGACGGCGTCCTGGTGGTGACGCCGTACTACAGCAGGCCGCCGCAGGACGCGCTGGAGGCGCACTTCCTGGAGGTCGCGGAGGCGAGCGGGCTGCCGGTGATGCTGTACGACATCCCGGGCCGCACCGGCACCCGTATCGAGCCGGAGACGCTGATCCGGCTCGCCGCGCACCCCCGGATCGTGGCCGTGAAGGACTGTTCGTACGACTTCCTCGGCACCCAGAAGGTACTTGCGCGCGCGGGGCTGGCGTACTACGCGGGCTGCGACGAGCACATCCTCGCCCTGTACGCGGTGGGTGCGGCGGGCTGTGTCAGCACGGTCGCGAACGTCGTGCCGGGCAGGGTCGCCGCGATCCTCGACGCGTTCGACGCCGGCGACACCACCCGCGCCATCGAACTGCAGCTGCGGGCCACGCGGTTGATCGAGGCGATGACGGCCGCGGGCCTGCCGGGCACGGTCACGTCGAAGGCGCTGCTGACCGCGCTCGGCCGACCGGCGGGACCGGTACGGGCACCGCTGCGGCCCGCCGGCCGGGAGGCGGCCGACGGGCTGCGGGCGGTGTATGAGGAGCTGGTGTCGGCGGACGGGTGAGCAGCGCCCGGCGAAGCCCGGTTCCCAACGCCCCGCGGCACCGTCCTTGCCGTTCCGCATCCGGAATCACCTTCTCTCCCCTCGTGTCCGGGCCCTGTGACCGTGGTGACGCGTGCGGGCGGCCCTCTATGCCTGTGCGGCGCGAGAAACATCACCGGTGCCCGGAGCCCCCGCTGCCGTACGTTGTCCCCGTGAGCCGCCCCCTGTTGTTCCTGGATGTCGACGGCCCCCTCAACCCCTACGCGGCGCAGCCCGAGCGGCGACCCAAGGGCTATACGACGATCCGGGCGACCGTCCGCCCCGGGCGGCCCCTGCGGGTCTGGCTGAACCCGGAACACGGCCCGGCACTGCTCGCCCTCGGTTACGAGCTGTGCTGGGCGACCACATGGATGGCCGAGGCCAACCGCTGGATCGCCCCGGTCGTGGGCCTGCCCGAGCTGCCCTACGTCGACTTCGGCCGGGGCCTGCTGGCAGAGCGGCCGGACGGGGTGCACTGGAAGACAGAGGCGATCGTCGCGTACGCCGGGGGGCGGCCGTTCGCCTGGGTGGACGACGAACAGGGTCCGGCGGACACGCTGTACGTCCGGGCCCACCATCCCGGCCCGGTCCTGCTGCACCACGTCAGTCCGCGGATCGGGCTGCGCGAGGGTGACTTCGCCGCGCTGGCGGAGTTCAGGGCGTCCTTGCCGCAGGACGGCTGAGCGCCCTGCCGCCGATGCGGCGGAAGGGCGCTCAGCCTGAATCTTCTTGAAGCAGGGCCGGTCAGTTGTGGCTGTGCAGGATCTCGTTCAGTCCGCCCCAGACCGCGTTGTTCGGGCGGGCCTCGACGGCTCCGGTGACCGAGTTGCGGCGGAAGAGGATGTTGGAGGCGCCGTTCAGCTCGCGGGCCTTGACGATCTGGCCGTCGGGCATGGTGACCCGGGTGCCCGCAGTGACGTACAGGCCGGCCTCGACCACGCACTCGTCGCCGAGCGCGATCCCGACGCCCGCCTCGGCGCCGATCAGGCAGCGCTCGCCGATGGCGATGATCACGTTGCCGCCGCCGGACAGGGTGCCCATGGTGGAAGCGCCGCCGCCGATGTCCGAGCCGTTGCCGACCACGACACCGGCCGAGATACGGCCCTCGACCATCGAGGTGCCGAGTGTGCCGGCGTTGAAGTTGACGAAGCCCTCGTGCATGACGGTCGTGCCCTCGGAAAGGTGCGCGCCGAGGCGGACCCGGTCGGCGTCGGCGATGCGCACCCCCTTGGGGACGACGTAGTCCGTCATCCGGGGGAACTTGTCGATCGACGTCACCTGGAGGTGCAGGCCCTCGGCGCGGGCGTTCAGCCGGACCTTCTCGATCTCGTCGACGGCGACCGGGCCGAGGGAGGTCCAGGCGACGTTGGCGAGGAGGCCGAAGATGCCGTCCAGGCTCTGGCCGTGCGGCTTCACCAGGCGGTGCGAGAGCAGGTGCAGACGCAGGTAGACGTCGTGCGTGTCGAGCGGCTTGTCGTCGAGGGAGGCGATGACCGTGCGGACCGCGACGACCTCGACATTGCGGCGGACGTCCGGGCCGATCGCTTGGGCCGCACCCTCGCCGAGGAGTTCCACGGCCTGCTCGGCGGACAGCGTCTCGGTGCCGGCCGGGCCGGGCTCGGCGACCAGCTCGGGAGCGGGGAACCAGGTGTCGAGAACGGTGCCGTCGGCGGCGATCGTGGCGAGGCCGGCGGCGGCGGCACCGGTGGGACGAGGAGCAGTCGTGTCGGTCATGAGGGCAACCTAACCGGCCGGGGGCCTGCGAGGCGAACCAGCGTGCGGGGCGTCTCAGGGGGCAGGCCCCGAAGATGCGCCGGTCGGCCCGCACTCCCCCGTGGTGCGGGCCGACCGGGTCCGGGGGCGGTCTCCGCGTCGTCCCCCGCCTGTGCCGTGGCCGGCGGCGGTCCGCTCACGAGGGCTCTCCCTGGTTCGCCGGTGCGTGCGTGTCACCCCTGTCCCCGATGTCCGCCGGAGGGTTCACGGTGATCCGGCCGGGGCGGCGGGGAGGGCAGTGGCGGACGCGTTCCGCTCAGGGAATCACGCGCCCCAGGACGTCTCGCGCGTACCCCTCGTCGTACGGCGTCCCCGTCAGCAGCACCTGGAGGCAGATCCCGTCCATCAGCGCGACCAGAGCCCGCGCCGTGACCGCGTCGGTGCGCCGTGCCAGCCGTTCGGCAAGGTCGTCGGCCCACTCCGCGGCAACCGGGCGCAGGGCCGGGCGGCGCAGGGCGGCGAGGTAGAGCTCGTACTCCAGCTCCACGGCGGTGCGGTCACCGCCCAGCCAGTCGCCGAGGATCCGGGCGAGGGCGGCGGCGAGGTCCGTGGCGGAGTCGTCCAGGCCGCCGTGCACGGCGACCGCCTTGGCGAAGCCCTCGTTGGCCTGGCGCAGCGCGGCGACCATCAGCTCGTCGAGGGTCTTGAAGTGGTACGTCGTCGAACCGAGCGGTACGTCCGCCTCGGCGGCGACCGAGCGATGGGAGAGCCCGGCGAGCCCTTTCTCCCCCACCACGCGGATCGCCGCCTCGATGATCCGCTGCCTGCGTTCGGGGTCGTAACGACGTGGCATCAGTGCGCGCCTCCCAGGTTCAGGACCACCACTCCGCCGACGATGAGCACGATCCCGGCGACCTTGACCAGGCTGAGCCCCTCCCCGAACAGCACCAGGCCGATTATGGCGATGGCCGCGGTGCCGACCCCGGACCAGATCGCGTACGCCGTGCCGATCGACACCGTCTTCAGCGTCGCGGCCAGGAGCAGGAACGACAGCACATATCCGAGTGCCGTCAGCAGCGAGGGCCAGAGCCTGCTCAAACCCTCGCTGTACTTCATCGCCGTCGTGGCGGCGACCTCGGCGGCTATGGCGCCGGCGAGCGTCAGGTATCCCATGTGTACGATTGTACGCAACGCTGTGTACGGTCGTACATAGGCCTCCGCACAGGAGGAGGTCCAGAACAACAACCGCGCGACGGGCAACGGCACTCTCCGCGAGCACCACCCCCTCCACGCCGATCTCCGCGATCCCGGCGGCAGGCGGTCCGGCGTACTCGTACACGCAGACCAACCCGACGAACGTCGCCGACGGCGGGGAGACCGGCGGCAGCATCCGCCAGCTGTTCCTCTACAACTCCTCGCGCGTGGGCTTCACTTCGCGTGGCTGCGCCACCGCGGGTAGCGCAGCTGACGTACAACCCGGGCCAGATCGCGCCCGCCAACTGGGCGTGCGCGGCCCGATGGACACAGATCGGCGTTTGAACTCCCGTGCGTCGCATGGAGTTGTTTAATTCTCATAGAAACCGCTAGCTGAAACGCCTCCCCGTGGCCGCGTGACTCCACTAGTGTGTGCACCTCTGCGATCCACCTTTGCTTCACACTTCACCCACCTCACCCTCACACCCCCGGCCGCCGCTGCCTTGGCGCCGCTGGAGGAAAAGCGCATGCCAGAAACCACCCCCCAACCCCCGCCGCATCCCCCCTGGGAGAACGGCTGGGCCCCCGACGCCTCCCGGGCTCCCGGAACCCGAAGACTCTGGCTGGCCGGCACGCTGGCGATCGCCACGGTCGTCGCCTGCGTCACCGCGATAGCCGTCAGCCGCAGCACCCCTGACCGGGCGTCAGCGGCGCATCCCTCGCCGACCGACGCGGCCCTCGACCACGGCCCGGGCCTGCTCTCCTTCGCCTCACCGACATCGAAGGGACCGGCCACCCCCGGCAAGGACAAGTCGGGCATGCTGACGACTTCGCCGACCTCGTCCCCCTCCGCCACGGCGTCGGCCACAGCACCCGCCGCCACCCCGAAGACGTCGCCCTCCGGCGCGAAGCCCTCCAAGTCGTCGCCGTCCAAAGGCGGCTCGGGCGGCTCGGACGGCGGCTCCACACATCAGTCCACCACCCGGTCGATCCGCTCGGTCAACTACCCGGACCGCTACTGGCATGTGAGCGGCGGTTACGTGAAGCTCGACCCGGTGCGCGGCTCGGAGTCCCGCGAGGACTCCACGTTCACCGTCGTCAAGGGCCTCGCGAACAGCTCCTGCTACTCGTTCCGGACGTCCGACGGGAAGTACCTGCGCCACCGCAACTTCCTGCTGCGCACCGACCAGAGCGACGGCTCGCCCCTCTTCCACCAGGACGCCACCTTCTGCGCCCGCGCCTCGGCCTACTCCGGCGCGGTCATGCTGGAGTCGGTGAACTACCCCGGCCGCTTTCTGCGCCACCAGAGCTTCCAACTGAAACTGGACACCTACCAGAACAGCGACCTCTACCGCGCGGACTCGGCATTCCGCCTGGTGGATCCCCTGGCCTGAGCACGCGAAAGCGGCGGCACCTGCCCGGTGCCGCCGCTTTCAAGGTACGCGAACGTCAGACGTTGAACCCGAGCGCCCGGAGCTGCTCGCGGCCGTCGTCGGTGATCTTGTCGGGGCCCCACGGGGGCATCCAGACCCAGTTGATGCGCAGTTCGTTGACGAGACCGTCCGTGGCGGACTTGGCCTGGTCCTCGATGACGTCCGTCAGCGGGCAGGCCGCCGAGGTCAGGGTCATGTCGATCGTCGCGATGTTCGCGTCGTCGATGTGAATGCCGTAGATCAGGCCGAGGTTGACGACGTCGATGCCCAGCTCGGGGTCGACGACGTCGTACAGCGCCTCGCGGAGTTCTTCCTCCGAGGCCGGCTTCATCTCAACGGTCTCGCTCATGCCGTCTTCCTTTCGGCGTCGGCCGCGCCACCCAGCGCCTGAGCCGTCGCGTCCTTCCATGCCATCCAGCTCAGGAGGGCGCACTTGACCCGGGCCGGGTACTTGGAGACACCGGCGAACGCGACCGCGTCCTCCAGCACCTCCTCCATCGCGTCATCGGGTTCGAGCCTGCCCTTGGACTGCATCAGCTCCAGGAAGGTCTCCTGGATCTTCTGCGCGTCGGCCAGCTCCTTGCCGACCAGGAGGTCGTTCAGTACGGAGGCGCTCGCCTGGCTGATCGAGCAGCCCTGGCCCTCGTACGAGACGTCCTCGATCGTCGTGCCGTCGTACTTCACTCGGAGGGTGATCTCGTCGCCGCACGTCGGGTTCACATGGTGCACCTCGGCGTCGCCATCCCTGAGACCACGCCCGTGCGGGTGCTTGTAGTGGTCCAGGATGACTTCCTGGTACATCGAGTCCAGCTTCACGGTCTCAGTTCACGCCCTTCAGCCGAAGAAGTTCCGTACGTGCTCCAGCCCCTCGACCAGTGCGTCGATCTCGGCCGGCGTGGAGTACAGATAGAACGACGCTCGCGTGGTCGCAGGAATTCCGTACCGCAGGCAGACCGGACGGGCGCAGTGGTGGCCGACCCGGACCGCGATGCCCTGCTCGTCGAGCACCTGGCCCACGTCGTGCGGGTGGATGTCCCCGAGGGTGAAGGAGATCGCCGCGCCCCGGTCCTCGGCCGTGGTGGGGCCGATGATCTTCAGGTCGGGGACCTCGGTGAGCCGCCGTACCGCGTACTCGGTCAGCGCGTGCTCATGGGCGAGGATCTTGTCCATGCCGATGGAGTTCAGGTAGTCGATCGCCGCGCCGAGGCCGACCGCCTGGGCGATCGGGGGGGTGCCCGCCTCGAACTTGTGGGGCGCCGGGGCGTAGGTCGAGGAGTGCATCGACACGGTCTCGATCATCTCGCCGCCGCCCAGGAAGGGGGGCAGGTCCTCCAAGAGCTCCTGGCGGCCCCAGAGGACGCCGATGCCCGTCGGGCCGCACATCTTGTGGCCGGTGAAGGCCACGAAGTCGGCCTGGAGGGCCTGGACGTCGAGGGGCATGTGAGGTGCGGCCTGGGAGGCGTCGATGCAGACCAGCGCGCCGACCTCCTGGGCGCGACGGACTATCGCCTCGACCGGGTTGACCGTGCCCAGGATGTTCGACACCAGCACAAAGGAGACGATCTTCGTCTTCTCGGTGATGATCTCGTTGATGTTGGACAGGTCGAGGCGGCCGTCGTCGGTGAGGCCGAACCACTTCAGCTTCGCGCCCGTGCGCTGCGCCAGCAGCTGCCACGGCACGATGTTGGAGTGGTGCTCCATCTCCGTGATGACGATCTCGGTCTCGTGGTCCACCCGGTAGGGCTCGTCGGCCCAGCCGAGCATGTTCGCCACGAGGTTCAGCGACTCGGAGGCGTTCTTGGTGAAGATCACCTCGTCGCGGCTGGGCGCGTTGATGAACTCGGCGACCTTGTCGCGCGCACCCTCGTACAGCGCCGTGGCCTCCTCGGCGAGCACATGCACACCGCGGTGGACGTTTGCGTTGTAGCGCTCGTAGTACTCGCTCAGGGCGTCCAGTACCTGGCGCGGCTTCTGCGAGGTCGCCGCGTTGTCCAGGTACACGAGCTTCCGGTCGTCATGGACCAGCCGGTCCAGGATGGGGAAGTCCTTGCGGATCGCCTCGGTGTCGAGGAGGCCCGGCAGCTGTGTCACGCGGATGCGCCACCCTTCGTGTCGGCTCCGTCGAGCTTCGCATATGCCTCGTAGCCCTCGTCCTCCAGCTTGTCGGCGAGCTCGGCGCCGCCGGACTCGACGATGCGGCCGCCGGAGAAGACGTGGACGTAGTCGGGCTTGATGTAGCGCAGGATGCGCGTGTAGTGCGTGATCAGCATGGTGCCGACCTCGCCGGTCTCGCGGACGCGGTTGACGCCCTCGGAGACGATGCGAAGGGCGTCCACGTCCAGGCCGGAGTCGGTCTCGTCAAGGATCGCGATCTTCGGCTTGAGCAGTTCGAGCTGGAGGATCTCGTGGCGCTTCTTCTCACCGCCGGAGAAGCCCTCGTTGACGTTGCGCTCGGCGAAGGACTGGTCCATGTGGAGACGCTCCATGGCCTCCTTGACCTCCTTCACCCAGGTGCGCAGCTTGGGGGCCTCGCCACGGATGGCGGTGGCGGAGGTCCGCAGGAAGTTCGACACGGACACACCCGGGACCTCGACCGGGTACTGCATCGCCAGGAACAGGCCCGCGCGGGCGCGCTCGTCGACGGACATCTCCAGGACGTCCTCGCCGTCGAGCAGCACGGTGCCCTGGGTGATCGTGTACTTCGGGTGGCCCGCGAGCGAGTAGGCGAGGGTCGATTTGCCGGAGCCGTTGGGGCCCATGATGGCGTGCGTCTCGCCCTGCTTCACGGTGAGGTCGACGCCCTTGAGGATCTCCTTCGTGGCGTTGTCGGCCTCGACGGTGACGTGCAGGTCTCGGATTTCAAGCGTTGCCATGGGTGCCTCAGGACTCCTGGGTGAGGGAGACGAGAACGTCGTCCCCTTCGATCTTTACGGGGTATACGGGGACGGGGCGGGTGGCCGGGAGGCCGGACGGCTTGCCGGTGCGCAGGTCGAAGCTGGAGCCGTGCAGCCAGCACTCGATCTGGCAGTCCTCCACCTCGCCCTCGGAGAGCGAGACGTTGGCGTGGGAGCAGATGTCGTAGATCGCGAACACCTCTCCCTCGGTGCGGACGAGCGAGACCGGCGTGCCGTCGAGCTCCACCCGTTTCGGGGTGTCGTCCTCCAGCTCGCTCAGGCTGCAAGCGCGTACGAAGGTGGTCATGCGACCGAGGCCTCCAGCTCCTCCTCGATCTTGGCGAGCAGCCGCTCCTCGATGTCGGCGACACCGATCTGCTGGACCAGCTCGGCGAAGAAGCCGCGGACCACCAGACGGCGGGCCTCGTACTCCGGGATGCCGCGTGCCATCAGATAGAAGAGCTGCTCGTCGTCGAAGCGGCCGATGGCGGAGGCGTGGCCGGCGCCGACGATCTCGCCTGTCTCGATCTCCAGGTTCGGCACCGAGTCGACCCGCGCGCCGTCCGTGAGGACCAGGTTGCGGTTCATCTCGTAGGTGTCGGTGCCCTCGGCCCTGGCCTCGATGAGGACGTCGCCGATCCAGACCGCGTGCGCGTCCTCGCCCTGGAGCGCGCCCTTGTAGGCGACGTACGACTTGCAGTGCGGGGTGTTGTGGTCGACGAGCAGGCGGTGCTCCTGGTGCTGCCCGGCGTCCGTGAAGTAGAGGCCGTACAGCTCGGCCTCGCCGCCGGTGCCCGCGTAGGAGACGCGCGGGTGCAGCCGTACGACATCGCCGCCGAAGGTGACGACGACCGACTTGAAGGAGGCGTCCCGGCCGACGAGGGCGTTGTGCTGGGCCACGTGCACGGCCTTCTCGTCCCAGTCCTGGACGGAGACGACGGTCAGCTTGGCGCCGTCGCCGAGCAGGTAGTCGACGTTGGCGGCGAGCACCGCGTCACCTGTGTGGTCGATGACGACGACGGCCTCGGCGAAGGCGCCCAGCTCGATCACCTGGTGGGCGAAGGCGGTGCCGCCCTCGCCGTGCACGGCGATCCGGATCGGCTCGGTGAGCGCAGTCTCCTTGGGGACGCTGACCACGCCGGCCTTCTCGAACGCCGAGTACGCCTGGGCGGCGACCCGGTCCACCGGGGTGCCGGCCCTGCCGAGCCGCGGGTCGTCACGGTCCACCGCCTCGACGGTGACGCCCTCGGGGGCCTCGACGACGACCTTCACGCCCTCGCCGGTGGCGACGGCGGTGCCGTCGTGCAGTCCGCGCAGCCGCTCCAGCGGGGTGAACCGCCACTCCTCCTCGCGGCCGTGCGGGACCGCGAAGTCCGCGACGTCGAAGGACGGGGGCGCGCTCATGCGTGTCGCGACGGTCGACTCGGCGGCCACCGCGATGGCGCCGGCGGTGGTGGAGCCCACCGGTGGGGGTCCCCCCGCTCGAGCGGAGCCGAGAGTGGGAGAGTTCTGAGCCTCAGCCATGGCTGTCGTAGTGCTCGCTTTCCGTTCCGTAAGTGGCTTGCTGGGAGGTGCGGTGGGGTTAGCCGACCGCGCCTTCCATCTGCAGCTCGATCAGCCGGTTGAGCTCCAGCGCGTACTCCATCGGCAGCTCCTTCGCGATGGGCTCGACGAAGCCGCGCACGATCATCGCCATCGCCTCGAACTCGGAGAGACCGCGGCTCATCAGGTAGAAGAGCTGGTCCTCGGAGACCTTGGAGACGGTCGCCTCGTGGCCCATGGACACGTCGTCCTCGCGGACGTCGACGTACGGGTACGTGTCCGAGCGGGAGATGGTGTCGACGAGCAGCGCGTCGCACAGCACGTTCGACTTGGATCCGGCCGCGCCCTCGCCGATCTCGACCAGGCCGCGGTAGGAGGTACGACCGCCACCGCGCGCGACCGACTTCGAGACGATGTTGGACGACGTGTTCGGCGCCATGTGGACCATCTTGGAGCCGGCGTCCTGGTGCTGGCCCTCGCCCGCGAAGGCGATGGACAGGGTCTCGCCCCTGGCGTGCTCGCCCATCAGGTAGACGGCCGGGTACTTCATCGTCACCTTGGAGCCGATGTTGCCGTCGATCCACTCCATGGTGGCGCCCTCGTAGGCGACGGCGCGCTTGGTGACCAGGTTGTAGACGTTGTTCGACCAGTTCTGGATGGTCGTGTAGCGGCAGCGGGCGTTCTTCTTGACGATGATCTCGACGACCGCGGAGTGCAGCGAGTCCGACTTGTAGATCGGGGCGGTGCAGCCCTCGACATAGTGCACGTAGGCACCCTCGTCGACGATGATCAGGGTCCGCTCGAACTGGCCCATGTTCTCCGTGTTGATACGGAAGTAGGCCTGGAGCGGGATCTCCACGTGCACGCCCTTCGGCACGTAGATGAAGGAGCCGCCGGACCACACGGCCGTGTTCAGCGACGCGAACTTGTTGTCACCGACCGGGATGACGGTCCCGAAGTACTCCTTGAAGAGGTCCGGGTGCTCCTTCAGCGCGGTGTCGGTGTCCAGGAAGATGACGCCCTGCTCCTCCAGGTCCTCGCGGATCTGGTGGTAGACGACCTCCGACTCGTACTGGGCGGCGACACCGGCGACCAGGCGCTGCTTCTCCGCCTCCGGGATGCCCAGCTTGTCGTAGGTGTTCTTGATGTCCTCGGGCAGGTCCTCCCAGGACTCCGCCTGCTTCTCCGTGGAGCGCACGAAGTACTTGATGTTGTCGAAGTCGATGCCCGACAGGTCCGATCCCCAGTTCGGCATCGGCTTCTTCTCGAAGAGGCGCAGGCCCTTGAGGCGGAGCTTGGTCATCCACTCCGGCTCGTTCTTCTTCGCGGAGATGTCGCGGACGACGTCCTCGTTGATGCCGCGCTTGGCAGAGGCGCCGGCCGTGTCGGAGTCGGCCCAGCCGTATTCGTACTTGCCCAGGCCCTCGAGTTCGGGGTGGGCAGTCTCCGTGGGGAGAGTCATGCGGGGTTCCTCCCGGCCGTGCTAGCAGATGCGTCAGTGGAAATCTTGGGGATGAACGTCGTGCAGACGCCGTCGCCGTGCGCGATGGTCGCCAGCCGCTGGACGTGCGTTCCGAGCAGCTCGGCGAAGATCTCCGTCTCCGCCTCGCACAGCTGGGGGAACTGCTCCGCGACATGGGCGACCGGGCAGTGGTGCTGGCACAGCTGTTCGCCGACCGGTGCGCTGCGCGCCGTTGCAGCGTACCCGTCCCTGCTCAGGGCCTTGGCCAGCGCTTCCGTGCGGTCGTCGGGGCTCACGGACTCGATCGCCTGGCGGTAGGCGCTCGCCTGCGCGGCGATCCGGGCCCGCGCGAAGGCGGCGACCGCCTCCTGGCCGCCTCCCTGCTCGGCGATCCAGCGCAGGGCGTCGGCGGCGAGGGCGTCGTACGACTGGTCGAAGGCGTCGCGGCCGCAGTCGGTGAGGGCGAAGACCTTGGCGGGACGGCCGCGCGTCCGCGCGCCGTACACCCGCTGCTCGCGTGGCTCCACGACGTCGTCGGCGACCAGGGCGTCCAGGTGCCGGCGTACGGCCGCGGGGGTCAGGCCCAGGCGGCCGGCCAGCTCGGTGACGGTCGACGGGCCGTGGTCCAGGATCGACCGCGCGACCCGGTTGCGCGTCGAACGCTCACCGGTCGCGAGTTCCTCCTGAGGGGCCCCCGTGGGGGTCTCCCGAGCCTCGCCGACGTTTTTCACAACGCCATTGTTGCGTAATTCCTCAGAGTCAGGCAAGCGGCGCCCGGACCGCCGGACGGTGCCCTGCGTCACTTAGGATTACCTAATCCGACCTGCGCAAACGATCTCTGATCGATCATCCCGCAGGCAAAACGGTGGCGGTCGGCGGCCCCGTCCGGAACACTCCGGAACCATGTCCACACCCCCTCCGACCGGTGCTCTTGCCACCCGGGACACCCTCGCGAAGCAGCTTCGGCTGCTCGGTGTGAAGACCGGCGAAACCCTCCTCGCGCACACCTCGCTCCGCTCCCTCGGCTGGGTCAACGGCGGAGCCGTGGCGGTCGTCCAAAGTCTTTTCGACGCCCTTGGGCCGAACGGCACCCTGGTGGTCCCCACCCAGACCGGCGACCTCTCGGACCCGGCGGTGTGGCGGAATCCTCCGGTACCGCAGGAGTGGTGGGAGACCATCAGGGCGACCATGCCGCCGTACGACCCCCGGGTCACCCCCGCGCGCGGGGTCGGCGTGATCCCGGAGACCGTGCGGACCTGGCCGGGCGCCCTGCGCAGCGCGCACCCGCAGACCTCGTTCGCCGCGATCGGTCCCCGCGCGGCCGAGATCGTCGACGGCCACGCCCCCGACTGCCGGCTCGGCGAGCAGAGCCCGCTGGCCCGCCTGGAGAAGCTGGACGCGCGCGTGCTCATGCTCGGCACCGGCTACGCCACCTGCACCAGCTTCCACCTGGCCGAATACCGCATACCGTCGCCCCGCGTCCGGGTCGGCCGGCCCGCCCAGGGCGGCGGCTGGGAGGTGGTGACCGAGGTGTCGATCACCTCCGACCGCTTCGACGAACTGGGCTACGACTTCGAACGCGACCGGCCCGTCGTCGTACGCGGGACGGTCGGCGCGGCCGAGGCCCGGCTCTTCCCCGTACGTGAGGCGGTGGCCTATGCCGAGCGATGGCTGGCCGTACACCGACCCCGTGAGGAGGAGATCTAGCACCCGGCCGTCCGGGTGACGGCAGCCGTCCCTAGACTCTGTCACCATGCGAAGTGAGCCCGTGGTCCAGGTGCGGGACCTGGTGAAGCGGTACGGCACGAAAACCGCCGTGGACGGCCTCGACCTGGTGGCCCGGCCGGGTGTGACCGCCGTACTAGGACCCAACGGCGCGGGCAAGACGACGACGATCGAGACCTGCGAGGGGTACCGCAGGCCGGACTCCGGCTCGGTGCGCGTCCTCGGCCTCGATCCCGTACGCCAGTCCGCCGAGCTGCGCCCCAGAGTGGGCGTGATGCTCCAGTCCGGCGGGGTCTACTCCGGCGCCCGCGCGGACGAGATGCTGCGGCACGTGGCGAAGCTGCACGCGCAGCCGCTGGACGTGGACGCGCTGATCGAGCGGCTGGGCCTCGGCGGCTGCGGCCGTACGGCGTACCGCCGGCTCTCCGGCGGCCAGCAGCAGCGGCTGGCGCTCGCCATGGCCGTCGTGGGCCGTCCGGAACTGGTCTTCCTCGACGAGCCGACCGCCGGACTCGACCCGCAGGCCCGCCGGGCCACCTGGGACCTGGTGCGGGACCTGCGCACCGACGGCGTTTCGGTCATCCTCACCACCCACTACATGGAGGAGGCCGAGCAGCTCGCCGACGACGTCGCCGTCATCGACGCCGGCCGGGTGATCGCCCAGGGCTCCCCCGAGGAACTCTGCAAGGGCGGCGCCGAGAACACCCTGCGGTTCACCGGCCGTCCCGGCCTCGACGTCGCCTCCCTGCTCAAGGCGCTCCCGGCCGACTCCTCGGCCGCCGAGCTGACGCCGGGTTCCTACCGGGTCATGGGCAAGGTCAACCCGCAGTTGCTGGCGACGGTGACCTCGTGGTGCGCCCAGCACGGGGTGATGCCGGACCGCATCTCGGTCGAACGCCACACGCTGGAGGACGTCTTCCTGGAGCTGACCGGCAAGGAGCTGCGCTCATGACCACCGCCACGGGCACCTACACCCCGAAGCCGGGTGCCGCCCCGCTCCCCCGCATGATCGCGGCGCAGGCGGCCCTGGAGACGAAGATGCTGCTGCGCAACGGCGAGCAGCTGCTGCTGACGGTCGTGATCCCGACGCTGCTCCTGGTCCTGTTCAGCTCGGTGGACGTCGTCGACACGGGGGCCGGCAAGTCGGTCGACTTCCTGGCCCCGGGCATCCTCGCCCTCGCCGTCATGTCCACGGCCTTCACGGGCCAGGCCATCGCGACCGGCTTCGAACGCCGGTACGGCGTCCTGAAGCGGCTCGCCTCCTCCCCGCTGCCCCGCTGGGGGCTGATGACGGCGAAGACGGCGTCGGTCCTCGTCACCGAGATCCTCCAGGTGATCCTGCTGACGGCGATCGCCTTCGCGCTCGGCTGGTCCCCGCACGGCAACCCCCTCGCCGTCCTGCTCCTGCTGGTTCTCGGCACGGCCGCGTTCTCCGGCCTCGGCCTGCTGATGGCGGGCACCCTCAAGGCGGAGGCGACACTGGCGGCCGCCAACCTGGTGTTCCTGCTGCTGCTCGTGGGCGGCGGGGTCATCGTCCCGCTCGACAAGTTCGGCTCGACGGGCCAGGACGTACTGGGCCTGCTGCCCATCTCCGCACTGTCGGACGGCCTGCGCGACGTCCTCCAGCACGGCGCCGGGACGCCGTGGGGCGACCTGGGGATCCTGGCGGTGTGGGCGGTGGTGGGGCTGGCTGCCGCCGGGCGCTTCTTCCGCTGGGAGTAGACCAGATCGGCAGAGAGCGCCTGATGCCGCATGTCCAGGCCCGCGAGGCGCCGCACGTGCGTTTCCCGACGAGACGACCGCGGCCGAGATGCGCCGACGTGCCGCTCATATCCCCGACCCTCGTGAACGCATGCACAAGCGGGCCCCTACGATGGTGCGCGTGCCAAAGCTGACCCCCGCCGATGCCGTAGCGGCCGTGCGCAACCCGCTCGCCTTCATCGCCGACCGCTGGACCCCGGATCCCCGGACCGTCCGGCGCGCGGCCCTCGCCGCACTCGTCATGTCGGTGGTCATCGTGGTCACCGGCGGTGCGGTCCGGCTCACCGGCTCCGGCCTCGGTTGCCCGACCTGGCCCGAGTGCACCGACGGCTCGCTGACCCCGACGACCGCGCTGAGCTACCACAGCGCCATCGAGTTCACGAACCGCATGCTGACCTATGTGCTGTGCGCGGCGGTCGGCTGGGCGATCATCGCCGCCCGGTCCCAGAAGCCGTACCGGCGCAGCCTGACGCGGCTGGGCTGGGCCCAGTTCTGGATCGTGATGAGCAACGCGATCCTCGGCGGCGTCGTGGTGCTCGTCGGCCTCAACCCGTACACCGTCGCCGCCCACTTCCTGCTGGCGACCGCCCTCATCACCGTCGCCGCCCTGATGTGGCAGCGCACCCGCGAGGGCGACGGCGAGCCGCGCCCGTTGGTCGGCACGGCCGTGCAGCAGCTGGTGTGGGCCCTGGTGACCGTGTCGCTGCTGCTCATCGCGGTGGGCACGGTGGTGACCGGCGCCGGCCCGCACCCGGGCGACTCCGGCGAGGTGGAGCGCATCCACGTCAGCTGGGCAGGCGTCGCCGAGCTGCACGCGGTGCTGGCCTGGATCGTGGTGTCGCTGACCTTCGCGCTCTGGTTCTTCCTGAGGGGCATCAACGCTCCGCGCGGACCGCGCGACCGCACCCGTGACCTCTTCCTGATCCTGCTCGGCCAGGGCGTGATCGGTTACGTCCAGTACTTCACGCACCTGCCCACGGTCCTGGTGGGACTGCACATGTTCGGCTCCTGCCTGGTGTGGATCGGCGTACTGCGGGTCCTGCTCTCCCTGCGGGAACGCGCCGACGTCCCGGCCGCCGGCCTGCCCGCTCAGTCGTACGACGCGGTGAGCGCGTCGATGGCCGGCCCCAGGTAGTCCCGGGCCAGCCGGGCCCTGCGCGCCGTCCACTCCTCGGTGGGCGGCGCCGGGTCGTCGTAGCGACGGCTGCGGATGTCCTCGACGACCTCGACGGGCGCCCCGAGGCCGGGCAGCAGGTCGAGCGACTCCCGTTTGGAGATCAGCCGGCCCTCGCGTGCGGTGACGGTGGCGCGGGCGAAGGTGATCAGGCCCAGGTCGACCCAGATGTCCTGCCTCCACAGCGGGGCGTTGTCGACGGCGGGCCTCCAGAAGTCCCGCTGGTCGCGTACGACGAAGTCACTGAGTTCCTGGTCCGGCACGGCCGGCAGCAGCTCCGTCGGCGGTCGTCCGTGCAGCACCCGCCCGAAGGCGTGGAGCTCACGCCGGGTCACCGGGCTGACCGGCCGTCTGAACAGCTGCTCGTGTGCCCAGGTCAGATGGCGGCGTGCGACGTCGTCCGCGGTCGAAGGGGTCAGGTAGGTGCAGTGCAGCCGGGCGACGAGCGGCAGCGCACGCAGCCGGGCGTGCGCTACGGCGATCCTCCATACGACGGCCGGGGTCACCGGGCCCGGCACCACGGCAACCAGGTCCAGGTCGCTACGGCCCTCCTGGTAGTCGCCCCCGGCGAGCGAGCCGTGCGCCCAGACGGCGACGGGGTCCAGGGGTGTCAGTTGGTGGCAGAAGCGGGTCAGTAACGTCTCGGTCCGCATGCGCTCAGTCTGTGCGGCTCACGCCAGCCCGTACACCCGCCTCGCGTTCCCCGCCGCGATCAGCTTGGCCACGCGTTGTGCGTCGCCGAGTGACCAGGCGTCCTCGGCCACCCAGGTGCCGAGGACGCGGGCGAGGGACTCGCGGAAGAGGCGGGCGCCGACGACGTGCAGTTCGGGCAGGCCGTGGGCGCCGCTGGAGAAGAGGATCTTGCCGAAGGGGGCCAGTTCCAGGATCTCGGCGAGGATCGTCGCGGCCCGGGCTCCGGTGCGGACCAGGGCCGCGCCCGAGTCGGCGTACACGTGCGAGAAGACGCCGGCGAGGTGGGCGGCGTGGCGGTGGTACGGGTAGCCGTGCAGCAGGACCAGGTCGGTGCCGAGGCCCGCGGTGGCCCGGACGAAGTCGGTCAGCAGGACCGGGTCGGTGCGGTCGATCCGGGCGCGGGGCTCACCGAGGCCCGCATGCAGTTGGAGCGGGAGACCGGAGGCCACGGCGATCCACAGCAGGTGCCGCAGCAGGACCGGGTCGGTCAGCTCACCACCGACCCGGCGGGCCGCCAGCCAGCGGCCGGCGGCGCCTCTCACCTCGCCGGGTCCGGGCGGCTCGGGGGCCAGGGCGAGGCCGTGCCGCAGTCCGGCGACGGAGGTGAAGGCGACCGCGTTCGCCGCCGCGCCGTGCACCGACTCGGCGAGGTTGGCGAGGAAGGACTCGACGGTGCCGGAGGTGTCGGCGACCTGCTCCGCGAGGAGTTCCAGGCGGACGATCTCCCTCGCCTCGGCGGCGCCGGTGGAGGCCAGCTCCGCGGGACCGGTGAGGTCGCCGGGAAGGCCGGTGTCGACGAGGTAGGTGGTGATGCCGCTGCCCCGCAGCAGGCGGCGGCCCGCCTCCAGGACGCCGAGCTCGCGGCGCCGGGCCAGATAGCGGGCGGGCGGGCAGTGGGGTTCCAGGCCGAGGAGCGGGGGGCACCAGCGTCGTACCGCGAAACCGGTCTGCGTGTCGAAGAGGGTGGTGCCGGGGGCCGGAGGGCCTTCGGTGCGGGCGAGCTGGGCCTCGAAGGTGCCCAGGCCCAACTCGGTGCGGAGCACACCGTGGCAGTACTGGTCCACCAGGGACGGCGTTTCGATCATCCGGGCTCCCCCGTGGACGGCTGCTTGACCGTCTTAACGGGTGAACGGGGACGGAGGTCGCGGTTCAGCTCGGGGGTACGGGTTGTTCGGCGGCCACCGCTGCGGGTGGTTGCTCACGCCGTTCCCCGCGGCCCTCAAAACAGCTGCTCAGCCGCCGATCTGGAGGCCCGCCATGCGCTTCCACTCGTACGGGCCCGTCGTCACCTTCGCGGCGAACTCGCCGTCGAAGGACTCGTGGACGGTGATACCCGCCTTCTCCAACGCCTGCCGGGCGCTCTCGGTGCTCGGGGCCACCAGGTCGCCCCAGCCGCCGTCCTCGCCGACGAGGACGATGCGGGCGCCGCGTTCGCCGATGTAGGCGACCTGGCCCTCGGCGCCGCCGTGGGCCTTGGCGAAGGTGCTGATCTGCTTGACGAGGCGCGCGACCTTGCGCTCGGCCTTCTGGTCAACCTGCTGCGTGTCTGCCATGAGCAGGATGCTACTCACGAGTAGATCCACTGGCGAGGGGAGGGCGGTGTGATGTGGGCCGACGCCGGGGTCAGCGGAGGAAGGGGTCCACGGCCACCGCCACGAACAGCAGCGACACATAGGTGATGGACCAGTGGAACAGGCGCATCTCCTTGAGCTTCCCGCCCGTCACCTCCGACTTGGCGCGGTTCTGCAGGGCGTGCGCCTCCCAGAGCCACCAGCCGCCCGCCACCAGGGCGACCAGCGTGTAGAACCAGCCGGTGTAGCCGAGGGGGGTGAGAAGCAGGGAGACGGCGACCATCACCCAGCTGTAGATGACGATCTGCTTGGCGACCACCTTGTTGGAGGCGACGACCGGCAGCATCGGGACGCCCACACGCGCGTAGTCGTCCTTGACCTTCATGGACAGCGGCCAGTAGTGCGGCGGCGTCCAGAAGAACATGACGAGGAAGAGGATGATCGGCGCCCACGACATGGAGTCCGTGACGGCCGACCAGCCGATCAGCACCGGGAGGCAGCCCGCGATGCCGCCCCACACGATGTTCTGCGAGGTACGGCGCTTGAGGATCATCGTGTAGACGACGACGTAGAAGAGGAGCGCTCCGAGTGACAGCCAGGCGCTCAGCCAGTTGACGGTGAATCCGAACAACAGGGTGGAGACGACCGCCAGGGTGATGCCGAAGGCGAGGCACTCCCGCGGGCTGACCATGCCGGTCACCAGTGGCCGCTGCGAAGTGCGGGCCATCAGTGCGTCGATGTCCCGGTCGATGTACATGTTGAGCGCGTTGGCGCCGCCCGCGGAGAGATAACCGCCGACACACGTCAGCAGCACCAGCGTCAGGTCGGGCACGCCCTGCTGCGCCAGGAACATCACCGGAACGGTGGTGATGAGGAGCAGCTCGATGATCCGCGGCTTGGTCAGCGCCACGAAAGCTTTGACACGGGCCCCGAACGGCCGGTGACTCGGGCTCTCGCTCGCACCGAGTACCCCCGCTGGACGGGATTCGACGGCCGTCACGCACACCCCTGACAGAGACATCCCAGCAAGCCCCCCGTGTGAAGTAGCGGTAAAGGCTCGCGCGTACCACGCCACTTTAGACGTTGCCCATACCCCGGCCTTCGCGGGGGTGGGGTCGTGTTGGCGGGCGTCTCGGAAGAGCCGGGAGAGGGCTCGGTTGAGCAGTCGGATGAGCGGCTCCGTATTCATCTGCATTCATGTGCCGACATGCCTTCCCGGCCAGTCGGGAGGCGGATCCCCGCAAGGCCCGGCAGTCTGGAAACACTCGAAAAATTGCACGTCCTTACGGGGGTAGGCTCGACAGCGGCCGGTGGGCACCCAGTGCACCGGCAGCCGGTGCGGGCGTGTGCCCGTGGGCCGGTAACCGAACATGTGGAGAGGAGCCCTGACCCAGGGTGAGCACCAAGCCGACCACCACAGACCTCGACTGGACCGAGTTGGACCAGCGGGCCGTCGATACCGCCCGTGTCCTGGCCGCCGACGCCGTACAGAAGGTCGGCAACGGCCATCCGGGTACGGCGATGAGCCTGGCGCCGGCCGCGTACACCCTCTTCCAGAAGGTGATGCGGCACGACCCGTCCGACCCCGACTGGGTGGGCCGCGACCGTTTCGTGCTGTCCGCCGGCCACTCGTCGCTGACCCTGTACACGCAGCTCTACCTGGCCGGCTTCGGCCTGGAGCTGGAAGACCTGGAGTCCTTCCGGACCTGGGGCTCGAAGACCCCTGGCCACCCCGAGTACGGCCACACCAAGGGCGTGGAGACCACCACCGGCCCCCTCGGCCAGGGTGTCGCCAACGCGGTGGGCATGGCCATGGCCTCCCGCTACGAGCGCGGACTGTTCGACCCGGACGCGCCACAGGGCGAGTCCCCCTTCGACCACTTCATCTACTGCATCGCCGGTGACGGCTGCCTCCAGGAGGGCATCTCGGCCGAGGCGTCCTCGATGGCCGGCCACCAGAAGCTCGGCAACCTGGTCCTGCTGTGGGACGACAACCACATCTCGATCGAGGGCGACACCGAGACGGCCGTCTCCGAGGACACCGTCAAGCGGTACGAGGCATACGGCTGGCACGTCCAGCGCGTCGCCCCGAAGCCGGACGGTGACCTGGACCCGCACGCCATCTACAACGCGATCGAGGCCGCGAAGAAGGTGACGGACAAGCCGTCCTTCATCGCGATGCGCTCGATCATCGCCTGGCCCGCCCCGCACGCGCAGAACACCGAGGCCGCCCACGGCTCGGCGCTCGGCGAGGACGAGGTCGCGGACACCAAGCGCGTCCTCGGCTTCGACCCGGAGAAGAGCTTCCACGTCGCCGACGAGGTCCTCGCCCACACCCGCCGGGCCCTGGAGCGCGGTGCCGCCGCGAAGGCCGAGTGGGAGAAGTCGTTCCAGCTGTGGCGTGACAACAACGCCGAGCGCGCGGCCGAGTTCGACCGTATCGCCGCGTGCGAGCTGCCCACCGGCTGGGAGGAGAAGATCCCGGTCTTCGAGCCCGGCAAGGGCGTCGCCACCCGTGCCGCCTCCGGCAAGGTGCTCCAGGCGCTGGGCGCGGTCATCCCCGAGCTGTGGGGCGGCTCCGCCGACCTCGCCGGGTCGAACAACACGACCATCGACAAGGACAGCTCGTTCCTGCCGGCGGACAACCCGCTGCCGGGCGCGAACCCCTACGGCCGCACCATCCACTTCGGTATCCGCGAGCACTCCATGGCCGCGGAGATGAACGGCATCACCCTGCACGGCAACACCCGTGTCTACGGCGGTACGTTCCTCGTCTTCTCCGACTACATGCGCAACGCCGTCCGTCTCTCGGCGTTGATGCACCTGCCGGTGACGTACGTGTGGACGCACGACTCCATCGGTCTCGGCGAGGACGGCCCAACGCACCAGCCGGTCGAGCACCTCGCCTCGCTGCGCGCCATCCCGGGCCTGAACGTGGTCCGCCCGGCGGACGCCAACGAGACTGCGATCGCCTGGCGCGAGATCCTCAAGCGCTACACCAAGGTCTTCGGCAAGGGCGCCCCGCACGGCCTGGCACTGACCCGTCAGGGCGTGCCGGTGTACGAGTCCAACGAGGACACGGCGCGCGGCGGGTATGTGCTGTTCGAGGCCTCGAACGGGACGCCGGAGGTCATCCTCATCGCCACCGGCTCCGAGGTGCACGTCGCCGTCGAGGCGCGCGAGCAGCTGGAGGCCGGCGGCGTACCGACCCGGGTCGTCTCCATGCCGTGCGTGGAGTGGTTCGAGGAGCAGGACCAGGGGTACCGGGACAGCGTCCTGCCGCCCACCGTCAGGGCGCGTGTGTCGGTCGAGGCGGGCATCGGTCTGACGTGGCACAAGTACGTCGGAGACGCCGGCCGCATCGTTTCCCTGGAGCACTTCGGTGCTTCCGCCGACGGCAAGGTGCTCTTCCGCGAGTTCGGCTTCACTGCCGAGAACGTGGCCGCCAAGGCCCGGGAATCCATCGCCGCCGCCCAGCGCTGACGCTCATATACGACACGTAGGAGATGTAATTCCATGACAGACGCACTCAAGCGCCTCTCCGAGGAGGGCGTCGCGATCTGGCTGGACGACCTGTCGCGCAAGCGGATCACGTCCGGCAACCTCGCCGAGCTGATCGACCAGCAGCACGTCGTGGGCGTCACCACCAACCCGACGATCTTCCAGAAGGCGATCTCGCAGGGCGACGGCTACGACCAGCAGCTCTCGGACCTCGCCGCCCGCAAGGTGACGGTCGAAGAGGCCGTCCGCATGATCACCACGGCGGACGTCCGCGACGCCGCCGACATCCTGCACCCGGTGTTCGACGCGACCGACGGCCAGGACGGCCGGGTGTCGATCGAGGTCGACCCGCGCCTGGCGCACAACACCAAGGCGACGGTCGCCGAGGCCAAGCAGCTGGCCTGGCTGGTGGACCGCCCCAACACGCTCATCAAGATCCCGGCCACCGAGGCGGGTCTGCCGGCGATCACAGAGGTCATCGGCCTCGGCATCAGCGTCAACGTCACGCTGATCTTCTCGCTGGAGCGCTACCGCAAGGTGATGGACGCCTACCTGGCCGGTCTGGAGAAGGCCAAGGAGCGCGGCCTCGACCTGTCGCTCATCCGTTCGGTGGCGTCGTTCTTCGTGTCCCGTGTGGACACCGAGTTCGACCGGCGCCTGGACGAGCTGGGTACCGACGAGGCCAAGGCGCTGCGCGGCAAGGCCGCCGTCGCCAACGCCCGCCTCACCTACCAGGCGTACGAGGAGGTCTTCTCGACCTCCCGCTGGACCGCGCTGGAGAGCGCGGGCGCCAACAAGCAGCGTCCGCTGTGGGCGTCGACCGGTGTGAAGGACCCGTCGTACAAGGACACCATGTACGTCGACGACCTGGTCGCGCCGAACACGGTGAACACCATGCCGGAGGCCACCCTCTTCGCGGTCGAGGACCATGGCGACATCACCGGCAACACCATCGCCGGCACCTACGAGCAGGCCCGCGCCGACCTCGACGCCATCGAGCGGCTCGGCATCTCGTACGACGACGTGGTCCAGGTTCTGGAGGACGAGGGCGTCGAGAAGTTCGAGGCGTCCTGGAACGACCTGCTCAAGTCGACCCAGGCGGAGCTGGAGCGCCTGGCCCCCTCGGAGGGCTAAATTGTCGAGCAGCAACCCGCTGCGTGACCCCGCAGACCGACGGCTCCCGCGTATCGCGGGGCCGTCGGGTCTGGTCATCTTCGGCGTCACGGGCGACCTCTCCCGCAAGAAGCTCATGCCCGCGGTCTACGACCTCGCCAACCGGGGTCTGCTGCCGCCGGGCTTCTCCCTGGTCGGCTTCGCCCGCCGTGAGTGGGCCAACGAGGACTTCGCCGCCGAGGTCCACGACGCCGTCAAGGAACACGCCCGCACGCCGTTCCGCGAGGAGGTCTGGCAGCAGCTCATCCAGGGGATGCGCTTCGTCCAGGGCACCTTCGACGACGACGACGCGTTCGAGCGGCTCCGCTCCACCATCGAGGAGCTGGACAAGGCGCAGGGCACCGGTGGCAACTTCGCCTTCTACCTCTCCGTCCCGCCGCGCTCCTTCCCGGTCGTCATCCAGCAGCTGAAGAAGCACGGCCTGGCGGACCAGACCGGCGGCTCCTGGCGGCGCGCGGTCATCGAGAAGCCCTTCGGCCACGACCTGAAGTCGGCCGAGGAGCTCAACAAGGTCGTGCACGAGGTGTTCGAACCGGAACAGGTCTTCCGGATCGACCACTACCTCGGCAAGGAGACCGTCCAGAACATACTGGCGCTGCGCTTCGCCAACACCATGTTCGAGCCGATCTGGAACCGGTCCTTCGTGGACCACGTCCAGATCACCATGGCCGAGGACATCGGCATCGGCGGCCGCGCCGGCTACTACGACGGCATCGGCGCCGCCCGTGATGTCATCCAGAACCACCTGCTCCAGCTGATGGCCCTGACCGCGATGGAGGAGCCCGCCTCCTTCGACGCGGACGCGCTGGCCGCCGAGAAGGAGAAGGTGCTCGGCGCCGTACGGCTGCCGGACGACCTGGGCAGGCACACCGTGCGCGGCCAGTACGCGGCCGGCTGGCAGGGCGGCGAGAAGGTCACCGGCTACCTCGAAGAGGAGGGCATCGACGGCAAGTCGAAGACCGACACGTACGCGGCCGTCAAGCTGGAGATCGACAACCGCCGCTGGGCCGGGGTGCCGTTCTACCTGCGCACCGGCAAGCGGCTCGGCCGTCGGGTCACCGAGATCGCGGTGGTCTTCCAGCGGGCCCCGCACTCCCCCTTCGACCACACCGCCACCGAGGAACTCGGGCAGAACGCGGTCGTCATCCGCGTCCAGCCCGACGAGGGCATCACGGTCCGCTTCGGCTCCAAGGTGCCGGGCACCTCGATGGAGATCCGGGACGTGTCGATGGACTTCGCCTACGGCGAGTCCTTCACCGAGTCCTCACCGGAGGCCTACGAGCGGCTGATCCTGGACGTGCTGCTCGGTGACGCCAACCTCTTCCCGCGCACGGAGGAGGTCGAGCTGTCCTGGAAGATCCTCGACCCGATCGAGGACTACTGGGACCAGCACGGCAGGCCCGCCCAGTACCCGTCGGGCACCTGGGGTCCCGTCGAGGCCGACGAGATGCTCGCACAAGACGGACGGAGCTGGCGCCGGCCATGAAGATAGACCTCACGGACACCACGGCCGGCAAGGTCAACAAGGCGCTGGTGCAGGGCCGCCGGGCCATCGGCACGCCCGCCGTGGGCATGGTGCTCACCCTCGTCATCGTCACCGACGAGGAGAACGCCTACGACGCCCTGAAGGCCGCCGGCGACGCCTCGCACGAGCACCCCTCGCGCACCCTGGTCGTCATCAAGCGCGTCTCCCGATCCCCTCGCGACCGTACGACGTCCCGTCTGGACGCGGAGGTCCGGGTGGGCGCGGACGCGGGCTCCGGCGAGACGGTGGTGCTGCGGCTGTACGGCGAGGTCGCCGACCACGCCGACTCGGTCGTACTGCCGCTGCTGCTGCCGGACGCGCCGGTCGTCGTCTGGTGGCCGGTGAACGCCCCGCTCGACCCGGCGAAGGACCCGCTGGGCGCCCTCGCCCAGCGCCGGGTCACCGACACCTACTCCTCCGAACAGCCGGTACGGGAGCTGACCGCCCGCGCGGACGCCTACACCCCCGGCGACACGGACCTGTCCTGGACCCGGATCACGCCCTGGCGTTCGATGCTGGCGGCGGCCCTGGACCAGGTGGTCTGCGAGGTCAAGGCCGTCGAGGTGGAGGGCGAGGAGTTCAACCCGAGCTGTGAGCTGCTGGCGATGTGGCTCGCAGACCGGCTGGACGTCCCCGTCAAGCGCTCCCTGTCCTCGGGTCCCGGCCTCACCGCGGTCCGGATGGAGACCAGCGAGGGAGTGATCGCGCTGGACCGCGCGGACGGCTCCCTGGCAACGCTGTCCATCGACGGTCAGCCGGACCGCGCGGTGGCACTCAAGCGCCGGGAGACGGCCGAGCTGATCGCCGAGGAGCTGCGGCGGCTCGACCCGGACGACACCTACGCCTCGGCGCTGCGGTTCGGTGTGGAACGGCTGAACGCGTCGGCCTCACCGGCCGCGGAACCGGTACCGGAGGCTCCGGCCGCTCCGGCTTCGGAGGCTCCGGCTCCGGCCGCTCCGGCTTCGGCCGCTCCGGCTCCGGAGGCGTCGCCCAAAGGAGAACCGGCCGTCGAAGCCGCTGCCCCGGAAGCTCCCGCACCCGAGGCGGCGGCGAAAGCACCGCTGAAGAAGAGGGCGACATCGTCATGAGCACTCCCCAGCTGGTCGTGCACCGCGACAAGGAGCTGATGGCACAGGCCGCCGCGGCCCGCCTGATCACGAAGATCGTGGACGCCCAGGCCTCCCGGGGCGAGGCGTCCGTGGTCCTCACCGGCGGCCGCAACGGCAACGGCCTGCTCGCGGCACTCGCGGCCGCACCGGCCCGGGACGCCATCGACTGGGGCCGGCTCGACCTGTGGTGGGGCGACGAACGGTTCCTCCCCGAGGGCGACCCGGAGCGCAATGTCACCCAGGCCCGGGAGGCCCTGCTCGACCACGTCCCGGTGGACCCGAAGCGCGTGCACGCCATGCCCGCGTCGGACGGCCCCTGGGGCGCGGACGTGGACGCGGCGGCCGAGTCCTACGCGGCGGAACTGGCCCGCGCGGCCGGTCCCGAGAACCACGGCTCGGTGCCGACCTTCGACGTCCTGATGCTGGGGGTCGGCCCGGACACGCACGTGGCCTCGCTCTTCCCGGAGCTGCCCGCGGTCCGGGAGACCGAGCGCACGGTGGTGGGCGTCCACGGCGCCCCCAAGCCGCCGCCGACGCGGATCTCCCTCACCCTCCCCGCCATCCGCTCGGCCCGAGAGGTCTGGCTGCTGGCGGCGGGCGAGGACAAGGCCGAGGCCGTCGCCATCGCCCTCTCGGACGCGGGCGAGATCCAGGCCCCGGCAGCGGGTGCCCGGGGCCGCCAGCGCACCCTGTGGCTCCTGGACGCGGCAGCGGCGGCCCAGCTGCCCCGCTCGCTGTACCCGCCGGCCTCGGCGTGACGAAGCCCTGAGAAGACCGGAAGGGAACCCGTACGGCCCGGCGGCCGTACGGGTTCTTTCATGGCCGGGCCGACCGGGACTGTCCGGGCCTAACGCCCGCGCAGCTCCCGGTACTTGGCCACCAGGGCCTTCGTCGACGCGTCCAGGCCGGGCACCTCCGCGCCCTCCGTCAGCGCCGGCTCCACGCGCTTGGCGAGGACCTTGCCGAGTTCCACGCCCCACTGATCGAAGGAGTCAATGTTCCAGACGGCGCCCTGGGTGAACACCTTGTGCTCGTAGAGGGCGACGAGCTGGCCGAGGACCGAAGGGGTCAGTTCGCGGGCGAGGATGGTGGTCGTCGGGCGGTTGCCCTTGAAGGTCTTGTGCGGGACCAGCTCCTCGGCGACACCCTCCGCGCGGACCTCCTCGGCCGTCTTGCCGAAGGCCAGCGCCTGGGTCTGGGCGAAGAAGTTCGCCATCAACAGGTCGTGCTGCGCCTTGAGTTCACCGCTCAGCTCGGCGACCGGCTCGGCGAAGCCGATGAAGTCCGCCGGGATCAGCTTGGTGCCCTGGTGGATCAACTGGTAGTAGGCGTGCTGCCCGTTGGTGCCGGGCGTGCCCCAGACGATCGGGCCGGTGGTCCACTCGACCTCCTTGCCGTCCCGCGCCACATACTTGCCGTTGGACTCCATGTCCAGCTGCTGGAGGTACGCCGTGAACCTGGACAGGTAGTGGCTGTACGGCAGTACCGCGTGCGACTGGGCGTCGTGGAAGTTGTTGTACCAGATGCCCAGCAGGCCCAGCAGGAGCGGGACGTTGGACTCGGCGGGGGCGGTGCGGAAGTGCTCGTCGACCAGGTGGAAGCCGTCGAGCATCTCACGGAAGCGGTCCGGGCCGATGGCGATCATCAGCGAGAGGCCGATCGCCGAGTCGTACGAGTAGCGGCCGCCGACCCAGTCCCAGAACTCGAACATGTTGGCCGTGTCGATACCGAAGTCGGCGACCTTCTCGGAGTTGGTCGACAGGGCCACGAAGTGCTTGGCGACCGCTTCCTGACCGGCCTTCAGCTCGCCGAGCAGCCAGTTGCGGGCCGAGGTGGCGTTGGTGATCGTCTCGATCGTGGTGAACGTCTTCGAGGCGACGATGAACAGGGTCTCGGCCGCGTCCAGGTCGCGGGTGGCCTCGTGCAGGTCGGCGCCGTCGACGTTGGACACGAAGCGGACCGTGAGGTCGCGGTCGGTGAAACTGCGCAGCACCTCGTAGGCCATCGCGGGGCCGAGGTCCGAGCCACCGATGCCGATGTTGATCACGTTCTTGATGCGCTTGCCGGTGTGCCCGGTCCAGGCGCCGGAACGGACGCGGTCGGCGAAGTCGCCCATCTTGTCCAGGACCGCGTGCACCTGCGGTACGACGTTCTCGCCGTCGACCTCGATCACCGCGTCACGCGGGGCACGCAGCGCCGTGTGCAGCACCGCGCGGTTCTCGGTGACGTTGATCTTCTCGCCGCGGAACATGGCGTCCCGCAGGCCGAAGACGTCGGTGGCGGCGGCCAGCTCGCGCAGCAGCCGCAGCGTCTCGTCGTTGACCAGATGCTTCGAGTAGTCGACGTGGAGGTCACCGACCTGGAGGGTGTAGCCCGTGCCGCGCGCCGGGTCGGCGGCGAACAGGTCCCGCAGATGGGTGTCGGCGAGTTCCTCCCGGTGCTTGGCGAGCGCGGTCCACTCGGGCGTCTGGTTGAGCCTGGTACGGCCGTCTGCGTTCATGTGCGACTTCAGCCTTCTTCCTTGCACCTGTCCTGTTGCGTGCCTGCCCCGCTGCCGTTCCAACCTAATTGATCAGCGTGGGACGCGGCCTGCTGTCACGCTGTCCCGCGGCGCAACAACAGGTACGTCCGGCTTGCGCACCGGTATCAACGAGGTGACGGCCAGACCGAACAGGCCGGCGGCGAGCAGCGCGGGGCCGTTCAGGCCGTACGCCCCGGCGACGGCTCCGCCGAGGAGGGCACCGAGCGGCGCTCCCGACACCGAGGAGGTACGGAAGGCGGAGGCGATCCGGCCGGTCATCGACTCGGGTGCGCGTTGCTGCATCAGCGTGACCTGGTTGACGTTCCACACCATGTTCATCGCGCCGAGCAGCAGCATGCCGGCGACGAGGACGCCGAGGTGGCGGACGGAGCCGATGAGGACCAGGGACGCCGTCTGGACGGTCCCGGCGACCAGCGGGGCGCGCACCCGCCCGGTGCGGCGGGCTATGCGCTGGGCGAGGAAGCCGCCGGTGATGCTGCCGGCCGAGTACGCGGTCATGGCCGCCGCGTATCCCGCGCTGCCCGCGTGCAGCCAGCGCGTCACATGCAGCACCAGGGTGGCGATCAGGGCGCCCATGCCGATGTTGCACAACAGTGTGGCCACGCAGACCGCCCGCAGGGCGCGGTCCTGCCCCAGGGCGCGCAGCCCCTCGCCGATCTCGGTGCGCAGGGTGCTGCCGGCCGGGCGCGGCGCCCGCTCCGGCGGACGTGTCCGCAGGGAGGCGACCAGGGCGGCGGCTGCAGATAGGTGGTCGCGTCGGCGGCGAAGGGCGTGAACGCGCCGGCCGTCAGCAGAAGCGGGACCAGCGGGGCGCCGAGCAGACCGCCCGCGATCTGCTGTCCGGTCATCAGCCGGGCGTTGGCCCCGCCCAGCGTCTGCCGGTCGACCAGGGAGGTCAGCAGGGCCGTGGACGCGTCGTCGAAGAGCGTCCGGGGCGTGGTCAGCACGAAGGCGAGCAGAAGCAGCAGCGGGATCGAGGCGTGACCGAGCCCCGCGGCGAGCGCGAAGGCAGCTACGAGCAGCCCTCGTAACGTGTCCGCGGCCCACATCGCGCGCCGCTGGTCCACCCGGTCCGCGACGGCGCCGCCGAGCAGCCCGAACAGCAGCCACGGCACATAGCCGCAGGCGGTCACCGAGGCGATGGCAAGGGGGGTGTCGGTCAGTCGCGCGGCCGTCAGGGGCAGCGCGGACGTCCGTAACGCGTCCCCGAACCGGGAGACCACGGCGGCCGTCCACAGCCGCCCGAATCCCCCGCGCCACGTGGGCGCCCGCTCCTCCACCGTCATCATCGCCCCCTCACGGTTCGCCGATGCACAAACCGTAGAGGGCACCACTGACAACGGCCGGGGCCGGCCGCGGAGACGGCTCCGGCCAGGCGCCCTCAGGCGCCCGGCCGGTTCCCAACTCCTAGATCTCGCCCCGCAGTTTGGCGAGCGCCTCGGCGAGGATCGCCTCGCCGTCCGCGTCGCTGCGCCGCTCCCGTACATACGCGAGGTGCGTCTTGTACGGCTCGGTGCGCGGCGGGTCCGGCGGGTTGTCCCGGTCCTGACCGGCCGGGAAGCCACAGCGCGGGCAGTCCCAGGTCTCGGGCACCTGCGCGTCGCTGGCGAAGCTGGGCTGCGTCTCGTGCCCGTTGGAGCACCAGAAGGAGATGCGCAGACGCGGCGCGGACTCGCCGCGCTCGGCCTCGCCCATCGGCCCCGCCCCGACCCGGCTACCTCGGATCGCGTTGCCACTTGCCACGGTCGTAACTCCCTGCGTGATGGTGCCGCGAAGCGAGTCGGCGTGTCGCTTCGTTGCGAGCGCCTCAGTCTACGTAAGGCCCAACGCGCGTCCAGTGTTGGGAGTTACCCCGCACCTAGACGCAAGCCCCATGATAGGCCGCGCTCAGGTGCGCGTACCGAACATGGGGCCTTACGTGCCGATTGTGCGTGTGTGCGAGTCGCGGATCAGCTGTTCGTCTTCATCAGCATGCCGAGGACGATG
Organism: Streptomyces sp. NPDC111744; assembly: GCF_055634995.1. NCBI lineage: Bacteria > Bacillati > Actinomycetota > Actinomycetes > Kitasatosporales > Streptomycetaceae > Streptomyces > Streptomyces sp. NPDC111744. The sequence continues at coordinate 60,239 of NZ_JBVKCG010000014.1, read as the reverse complement.
ATGCACGCGAACCACAGCAGACCGATCACCAGGGTGATCCGGTCCAGGTTCCGCTCGGCGACCGAGGAGCCGCCGACGGAGGACTGCATGCCGCCACCGAACATGTCGGAGAGGCCGCCGCCCTTGCCCTTGTGCATCAGCACCAGCAGCATCAGCAGCAGGCTGAAGACGATCAGGGCGATCGAGAACCCCAAAACCACGGCTGGACCAACTTCCTCGGATACGGATGGAATGCGGGGCCGAAACCACGACGGAAGCTCGGAACACGCTCCTCATAACAGTTTCGGCCCCGCAAGGGTACGACGGATCGTCGCTACCGCCTACTCGCAGGTCTGCTCACTGGTCGCGGAAGCGCACGATCTTGACGAATTCGTCCGCGTCCAGCGAGGCGCCGCCGACCAGCGCGCCGTCGATGTCGGCCTGCGCCATGATCTCGGCCACGTTGCCGGCCTTGACGGAGCCGCCGTACTGGATGCGGACCTGGTCGGCCAGCTCCTGGCTGTACAGCTCGGCGAGCTTGGCACGGATCGCGCCGCAGACCTCCTGCGCGTCCCCGGCGCCGCAGACCTTGCCGGTGCCGATGGCCCACACGGGCTCGTAGGCGATCACGATCGACTCGGCCTGCTCGGCCGGGACGTCCTTGAGGCCGCCCTCGACCTGGGCGAGGGTGTGGGAGACGTGGTCGCCCGCCTCGCGGACGTGCAGTTCCTCACCGACGCACAGGATCGGGGTCAGGCCGTGCTTGTAGGCGGCCTTGACCTTGGCGTTCACGAGCTCGTCCGTCTCGTGGTGGTACTGCCGGCGCTCGGAGTGGCCGATGACCACGTACGTGCACTTCAGCTTGGCCAGCATCGGACCGGAGATCTCGCCGGTGTAGGCGCCGGAGTCGTGCGCCGATACGTCCTGGGCGCCGTACCTGATCTTGAGCTTGTCGCCGTCGACCAGGGTCTGCACGGAACGCAGGTCGGTGAAGGGCGGCAGGACGGCGACCTCGACGGCCTCGTAGTCCTTGTCGGCCAGGGCGAAGGCGAGCTTCTGGACGTGCGCGATGGCCTCGAGGTGGTTGAGGTTCATCTTCCAGTTGCCCGCCATGATCGGCGTGCGCGTGCTCATGTAGGTCAGTCCTCCAGTGCGGCGAGGCCGGGGAGCGTCTTGCCCTCGAGGTATTCGAGGGAGGCGCCGCCACCGGTCGAGATGTGTCCGAACGCGTTCTCGTCGAAGCCGAGGATGCGCACGGCGGCTGCGGAGTCTCCGCCGCCGACGACGGTGAAGCCCTTGGACTCGACGAGAGCCTGGGCGACCGCCCGGGTGCCCTCGGCGTAGTCGGGGTGCTCGAAGACGCCCATCGGGCCGTTCCAGAACACGGTCGCGGCGTCGGCGAGCTTGGCCGCGTAGAGGGCACCGGTCTTCGGGCCGATGTCCAGGCCCAGCTGCCCCTCGGGCATCCGGTCCGCGTCGACCACGGTGTGCTCGGTGGGCGTCTTGGCCTTCAGGTCCGGGAATCCGGGGGCGACCACGATGTCGATGGGGAGCACCAGCTCGACGCCCTGCTTCTCGGCGCGCTCCATGTACTCGGTGACGGCCGGGATCTGGTCCTCCTGGAGCAGGGAGGCCCCGACCTCGTAGCCCTTGGCCTTGAGAAAGGTGAAGGCCATGCCGCCGCCGATGAGAAGGCGGTCGGCCTTGCCGAGCAGCTGGTCGATGACGGCGAGCTTGTCGGAGACCTTGGAGCCGCCGAGCGCGACGACGTAGGGGCGCTCGACGTCCTCGGTGAGCTTCTTCAGGACGCCGACCTCGGTGGCGATCAGGTAGCCGGCGTAGTGCGACAGCCGGGCCGGGAGGTCGTAGACGGAGGCGTGCTTGCGGTGCACGGCGCCGAAGCCGTCGCCGACGTAGACGTCCGCGAGGGCGGCCAGCTGGTCGGCGAACTCGCCGCGCTCGGTGTCGTCCTTCGAGGTCTCGCCGGCGTTGAAGCGCAGGTTCTCGATGACGGCGACCTGGCCGGGCTGCAGCCCGTTCACGGCGTCGTGGGCGGCGGGGCCGACGGTGTCCTGGGCGAAGGCGACCGGGGCGCCGAGGAGTTCGGCGAGCCGCTCGGCGGCCTGGAGCAGGGAGAACTTCGGGTCCGGGGCACCCTTGGGGCGGCCCAGGTGGGAGGCGACGACCACCTTGGCGCCCGCGTCGGCGAGGGCCTTGACGGTGGGCAGGACGGCACGGATGCGGCCGTCGTCGGTGATGAGGCCGTCGGACATCGGCACGTTGAGGTCGGCGCGGACGAAGACCCGCTTGCCGTCGACCCCTTCGGCGAGGAGTTCGTCGATCGTCTTCATGGTTGGGGACTCCTACAGGAGGGCTCTTGATCGTACGAGGGCTGATCGAACCGTAGACGCAGGGTCGATCCTTACGTGCGTCAGGGCTCGGGCGGCGCGACCGTGCGCTGCCCGAGCCCTGCTACCGCATCGAGGTGCCTGCTTGGCCGATCAGAGCTGGTTGCCGACGAAGACCGTGAGGTCGACGAGGCGGTTGGAGTAGCCCCACTCGTTGTCGTACCAGCCGAGGATCTTCACCGTGTTGCCGTCCTGGACCATGGTCAGGGAGGAGTCGAAGGTGCAGGAGGCCGGGTCGCCGACGATGTCCGAGGAGACGATCTCGTCCTCGGTGTACGCCAGGTAGCCGCTCAGATCGCCGTCCTCGGAGGCCTTCTTGAACGCGGCGTTGACCTCGTCCTTGGTGACCTCGCGCTGAAGCGTCACGACCAGGTCGGTGGCCGAGCCGGTCGGGACCGGGACGCGCATCGCGATGCCGTCCAGCTTGCCCTTGAGCTGCGGCAGGACCAGGGCGGTGGCCTTCGCGGCACCGGTGGTGGTCGGGATGATGTTCTCGGCGGCGGCACGCGCGCGACGCAGGTCCTTGTGCGGGAAGTCCAGGATCCGCTGGTCGTTCGTGTACGCGTGCACCGTCGTCATCAGGCCCTTGACGATGCCGAAGTTTTCGTCCAGGACCTTCGCCATCGGCGCCACACAGTTGGTGGTGCAGGAGGCGTTGGAGATGACGTGGTGGTTCGCCGGCTCGTACTTGTCCTGGTTGACGCCCATCACGATGGTGATGTCCTCGTCCTTGGCCGGAGCCGAGATGAGGACCTTCTTCGCACCACCGGCGATGTGCTTGGCGGCGTCTTCCTTCTTGGTGAAGATGCCGGTCGACTCGATGACGATGTCGACGCCCAGCTCGCCCCACGGGATGTCGGAGGGGTTGCGCTCGGACAGGACCTTGATGGTGTGCCCGTCGACCGTGATGGTGTCGGCGGTGTGCGACACCTCGGCCTTGAGGCGCCCGAGGATCGTGTCGTACTTCAGCAGGTGAGCGGTGGTGGCGGTGTCACCCAGGTCGTTGACAGCCACGATCTCGATGTCAGCACCCTGCTCCAGCAGCGCGCGGAAGTAGTTGCGACCAATGCGGCCGAAGCCGTTGATGCCTACGCGGATCGTCACGAACCGATCTCCTCGTTGGTACGCCGGCCATGCGGTGCCGGCGAGCTGTATTTGGGATGTCCCCGACCACCCACGACCCTACCTCTCTGAGGCTCCCGAGGTGACATCCAGATGCCCCATACACGGCGAGGCGGTCCGTACCCGCCAGTAGGGGTACGGACCGCCTCGGATCGGGGGTGGTATCACCCCGTTTTGTCACGGAATGCCGACTGCTTTTCGGTGCGATGTCACTCGTTCGTGAGCGGGTCGGCTCACTTGTCGAGTGCCATTCAGGTCATCTGTCGAGTGCCGTCAACGCCTTCTTCACCAGAGCGGCACGCTCGGCGGCCGAAGTGACCTGTTCCAGGCCGAACCCGAGCAGCACGGTGCGTCCGGTGGTGACGGACCCGTACGTCTTGAACAGGGCTCCGGTGCGCGCCCAGTCCTTGAGGACGGCCGGGCTGCCCGCCGGCGGTCCGGTGACGCTCCAGGGGCCCAGTGAGGTTTCGAAGCCGTCGGTCTCGGTGGCCCTACCGCCGACCACGAGCGAAGCGTCGTCGACGAGGACGCCGTGCCCGCCGCTGCTCGGATCGGTGATGTAGCCGAGGGAGATCTCGACGGACTTCCCGGCGTAGGCGCTCAGGTCGAACTTCACGGACTGCCAGCCCGCGGAGCCGCCGGTGAGGCTGTGCCAGGAGCCGGTGGTGCCGCTCGGGGCGCACTGGTTGTCGGCGATGGTCAGGTAGTGCTTGAGCCACGGGTGCTCGGCGATCAGGAAGCCGGCCCCGCACTCGCTCGGCACGGCGTCGCTGGTGGCGCCGCCCGCCTCGGGCAGGGTCGTCCAGTCGTCGGCGCCCACGATGTGCGCCTCGACCACCGCGTGGTCGTAACCGGGCTCGGTGTCCCAGAGCAGCTTGGCGCTCAGAGCCGGCTGGTCGGCCGCGCTGACGCCGGTGAGGTCAATGGTGCGGGTGAGGCGCTTGTAGGCGTCGTCGGTGTGGACGGCCGCCGCCATGTACGACCCCGAGTACGGCCCGTACGGGTTGGTGGTCCCCGTGAACTGGCCCGCGCCCGCGCTGGCGAACTGGGGGTAGGTGTCGGCGGAGAGTTCGTCTGAGGTGACGGCGTAGGTCCCGGCCTTGTCGAGCGGGTTGGCGGAGGTACCGCTCAGGGCTCCGCTGAAGCCGGTCAGCGCGCCGGAGCCGGTGAAGCCGGTGGCCCCGGGGGTCGAGGTGCGGGAGTAGGCACCCAGGTAGTACTGGCTGAAGTCGTTGGACGGGGTGCCGTCGCCGAGGTCGACGCTGCCGCCGGCCAGTTCGCCCGCCTCGATCAGCTTGCCGCCCTCGTTGAGATAGGCGCGCAGCTGGAGCTGGGTGTCGTTGCCGGGGCCGCTCGTGCCCGAGTAGTGCACGACGGTCCTGAAGTGCTTCAGCACGCCGAGCGCGTCGGGCGTGCCCTGGGTGGCGACGTCCCAGACGGCCGCCTTGTGCCCGGCCGCCTTCAGCGCCTCGACATAGGTCTGTGCCTGGGTGGCTTTGGCGCCTTCCTCGGCGACCACCAGGGTGTCCGCCTTGGGGCGCGCGGCGACGGTGTACGTGAAGTGTGCGCTGGAGACCTTCCTGCCGCTCTTCGTCTCCCCGGTGAACCACACCTCGACCTTGTCGCCCGGTACGCCGTCCTTCACCTTGGCCCGGTACTCGTCGAAGTAGAGGTTGTCCTCACCGCCGTAGGTCTCACCGCCCCGCCAGGGCTTGAGCGCCATGTCCAGCGTACGGCCGCCGTTGACGCGGTACTTCAGCTCCTTGTCGCGGATCGCCTTGCGGACGACGGCGGAGACCTCCTGGTCGGCGCCGCGCGAGTACGACGTGGAGAACGTGGCCGGGGTGAAGTCGGCGGCGCTCAGGCCGACCGAGGAGACCGGCTGGTCGGGGTGGGCGGCGGTCTCGGCGACGGAGAGCGCGAACGGGACGTTCTTCGCGAACTCGTCCTGGATCAGCTTCTCGTCGTCCGGGAAGTTGAAGACCGACTGGCAGTCGGCGGCGTTCCAGGCGTCGTTCGGGTCGATGTTCGAGGCCGTCTGGCAGGTCGACATCTCGGGGGTGAACATCGCCATGCCGTTGACGTTCGACGCGTGGCCGTCCGCCTCGCCGTTGGTGGTGTACAGCTCAGAGGAGACCTGCGAGCGGTAGCCGGGGATGGCCGGGTTGTCCGGGGTGCCGGCGAGCGCCTTGTAGAGGACGTCGTCCGGGGTCGGGGTGGCCACCTGCCAGCCGACGCCGTAGAGGAGCAGCTCGGCGGCGGAGTGGTAGTTGATGGCGTACGTGAACCCGACACGCTTCTCGAAGTCGTCGAGCGCCCTGGTCTCGGGCTCGGACTCGGGACTCGCGCCGCGGTAGGTCTCGCTGGTGGGGTTGGGGGACGACCCCTCGTCGTCGTAGCCCCACTTGTAGCCGAAGTTGCGGTTGAGGTCGACGCCGTCCCCTGCGCTGATGACGCCGTCACCGTTGACGTCCCGCAGGTTCTTGCGCCACAGGCGGGTGCCGGAGTCCTGGAAGGTGTAGTCGTAGCCGTCGGGGTTGGCGGACAGCACGAACCACAGCTCGGTCGAGTCGACGATCTTCTTGACGCGTTTGTCGGCCGTGTAGTTGTCCAGGTAGTAGTGCATCAGCCGGCGGGTCATCTCCGGCGTGATCCACTCGCGCGCGTGCTGGTTGGACACATACAGCACGGACGGCTTGGAGCCGTCCTTCGAGCTCTTCGCGCCCTTGGTCAGTTTCAGCGCGAGGATGTCCTGGCCGTTGACCGTCCTGCCGATGGACTCGACCTTGGTGAGGCCGGGGTTGGCCTGCGCGGTCCGCAGGATCTCCTCCTCGAGCCCGCCGCTGCCGCTGTACGGGCGGAACACGCCCTGGGAGGCGTTCGCGACACGCGTCTCCGCCTTGGCCGACAGCGTGTGCTCGGTGAGGTCGACGCCCTGTTTCTCCAGGGTCCGGGCCTGCCCGTCGGTGAGATAGAGCTCGACTTCCGTCTTGCCGGATCCGGTGACCTGGTCGCCGAGTTCATGGCCGTCCTGGCCGGCCTTGAGCAGCAGGGGAATCTGCTTCTTGGTGACGTCGGCGCGGTAGACCTTGACCTCGTCGGGGCCGGGCTTCGCCGAACCCCCGGTGTGCGCATGGGCCATGGGTGCGAGTGCGGCTCCGCCGATCAGGAGCGCGCCGACAGCGAGGATCGATCTCGCTCTGTGTCTCATGAACCCCCCTAGCAGTGGTCCGCCACGGCGACGGACCCCTGCCAGGCTCATGACACTCCATGATCGAGTCAAGGGCACCTCATAGACAGTTCACAGTGGCCTAAAAGGGATGTAAATCCCGGTGCCGACGACCGCTTTGGGCCGTCGGCACCGGTGCGCTGACGGTGCCTCAGACTGCGAGGTTGTCCGCCAGTTCCTCGCTGAGGTTGGCCTCGGTGCCCGGGATGCCCAGGTCGGACGCGCGCTTGTCGGCCATCGCCAGCAGACGGCGGATCCGGCCCGCGACGGCGTCCTTGGTGAGCGGCGGGTCGGCGAGCGCGCCCAGCTCCTCCAGGGAGGCCTGCTTGTGCTCCATGCGCAGCCGGCCGGCCGCGGCGAGGTGCTCGGGGACCTCGTCGCCGAGGATCTCCAGGGCGCGCTGGACCCTGGCTCCGGCGGCGACGGCCGCGCGGGCGGAGCGGCGCAGATTGGCGTCGTCGAAGTTGGCGAGGCGGTTCGCGGTGGCCCGGACCTCGCGGCGCATCCGGCGTTCCTCCCAGGCCAGCACGGACTCGTGCGCGCCGAGGCGGGTCAGCAGGGCGCCGATGGCGTCACCGTCCCGGACGACCACCCGGTCCACTCCGCGCACCTCACGGGCCTTCGCGGCGATGGACAGCCGACGGGCGGCACCGACCAGCGCGAGCGCGGCCTCCGGGCCGGGGCAGGTCACCTCCAGGGAGGACGAGCGGCCGGGCTCGGTCAGCGAGCCGTGCGCCAGGAAGGCGCCGCGCCAGGCCGCCTCCGCGTCGCAGGTCGCCCCGGAGACGACCTGCGGGGGCAGGCCCCGGATGGGGCGGCCCCGGCCGTCCACGAGCCCGGTCTGGCGGGCCAGCTGGTCACCGCCCGCGACCACCCGCACCACATAGCGCGAGCCCCGGCGCAGTCCGCCGGGTGCCATCACGATCAGCTCGGAGCTGTGGCCGAAAATCTCCAGGATGTCCCGCTTGAGGCGCCGGGCCGCCATCGCGGTGTCCAGCTCCGCCTCGATCACAATGCGCCCGCTCACCAGGTGGAGGCCGCCCGCGAACCGCAGAATGGCTGAGACCTCCGCCTTCCGGCAGCAGGTCCGGGTGACGGGTAGCCGGGAGATCTCGTCCTTCACCGCTGCCGTCATCGCCATGGGCCGATCCTTCCATGCATCCGAAAAATACGGTCGTACGCGGCGGCCAACAGCTCCGGATCATGCCGGGGTGATCCGTCGGTCCGGGCCACGGGGCCCAGCTCGACCGCGGCTCCCAGCCGCTTGGCGGCTTCGGTGAGCGAGTCGCGGTCGGGCACGGCGGCCTCGTCGGCCAGCACCACGTCCAGGGCGAGTTTAGGGGCGTGTCGGCCCAAAACCTCCAAATGACGCTGCGGTGAGAAGCCTTCGGTTTCACCCGGCTGCGGTGCGAGGTTCAACGACAGGACCTTCCGGGCCTTGGTCTCGGTGAGCGCGTCGAGGAGATCGGGGACGAGCAGGTGCGGGATCACCGAGGAGAACCAGGACCCCGGGCCCAGCACCACCCAGTCCGCGTCGAGGACCGCCTCGACTGCCTCCGGCACGGCCGGCGGGTCGTGCGGCACCAGGTGCACGGACTGCACCTCGCCGGGCGTCAGCGCCACCGTGGCCTGCCCCCGGACGATGTCCACCTCCTCCGGCCGCTCCGGGTCGTGCCCCTTGACCAGGGCCTGCAGCTCCAGCGGAACGGCGGACATGGGCAGCACCCGCCCGTGCGCGCCGAGCAGCTTGCCGACCAGGTCCAGGGCCTGGACGTGGTCGCCGAGCTGTTCCCACAGGGCGACGATCAGCAGATTGCCGACCGCGTGCTCGTGCAGCTCGCCCTTGGACTGGAAGCGGTGCTGGATGACCCGGGCCCAGGTCTGGCCCCAGTCGTCGTCACCGCACAGCGCCGCGAGGGCCTTGCGCAGATCACCCGGAGGAAGCACACCGAGTTCGTCGCGGAGGCGCCCGCTGGAGCCGCCGTCGTCGGCCACGGTGACGACGGCGGTGAGGTCGCCGGTGATCCGGCGCAGCGCGGCGAGCGAGGCGGACAGGCCCATGCCACCGCCCAGCGCGACCACCTTGGGCTGGGCACCACGGCGGCGCGGCCGGGCGCCACGGGCCTCGACTGGGCGGCCCGCGCGGGACTCGGGCACGACCCGGCGCAGCCTGCTCAGCCTTGGAGTACGTCCGGTCACTCGCGCCCCATGTCCCGGTGCACGACTACGGTCTCCACTCCCTCGGCGGCCAGACGGGCAGCGAGCTTCTCGGACACGGCGACCGAGCGATGCTTGCCGCCCGTGCAGCCGATGGCGATGGTCACATAGCGCTTGCCCTCGCGCCGGTAACCGGTCGCGACCAGCCGCAGCAGCTCGGCGTACCGGTCGAGGAACTCCTTGGCACCCGGCTGGTTGAAGACGTACGCCGACACCTCCTCGTTGAGGCCGGTGTACGGGCGCAGCTCCGGCACCCAGTGCGGGTTGGGCAGGAACCGCATGTCGGCGACCAGGTCGGCGTCGACCGGCAGGCCGTACTTGAAGCCGAACGACATCACGGTGGCCCGCAGCTCGGGCTCCTCCTCGCCGGCGAACTGGGCGTCCATCTTGGCGCGCAGCTCGTGCACGTTGAGGCTGGAGGTGTCGATCACCAGGTCGGCGTCGCCGCGCAGCTCGCGCAGCAGCTCGCGCTCGGCGGCGATGCCGTCCACGATCCGGCCGTCGCCCTGCAACGGGTGCGGGCGGCGCACCGACTCGAAGCGACGGACCAGGGCGTCGTCCGAGGACTCCAGGAAGACGATCCGGCGGGTGACGCTCCGGCTGTCGAGGTCGGCGAGGGACTCGCGCAGGTTGTCGAAGAAGCGCCGGCCGCGAACGTCGACGACGACCGCGATCCGCGCCACGTTGCCCTGGGAGCGGGCGCCCAGCTCCACCATGGTGGGGATGAGGGCCGGCGGGAGGTTGTCCACGACGAACCAACCGAGGTCCTCCAGACACTTCGCCGCCGTCGAGCGGCCCGCTCCCGACATGCCGGAGATGATCACCAGCTCGGGGATGGCCGCCTCGGGCGCTCCGGCCGGAGTGGCATCCGTACTCACTTCTGCTCCGTTTTCCTGGACCGCTTCCGCTTCCTGCGGCTGATCCTGGCCCGGCTCGTTGTGCGTTTCCTTGGGCGGACCCTGGGATTCGCTGAACGCCGGATCTCGCTGGGCTGTGTGCTGTGCCTCGTGCTCGGTCATCTCTCCTGCCCCCGTCGATCGTCCGGGGGGCCCGCGGGTACGGGCTCCCCCGAGGCGTCCGCCGTCGTCTCGGGCGCCTCGTCTTCCCTGTCATCCATGATCTCTCCGGTCGCCGTGTTCACGGCAGGCGCGGCCGGGGCCGCCTGGGCGAGGGCCGCGGCGATGGTCTCGGCCGTCTTGCGGCCTATCCCGGGCACCTCCTGGATCTGCTCGATTGTGGCGGACCGCAGCTTCTTCACCGAGCCGAAATGCTTGATCAACGCCTGTTTGCGGGTCTCGCCGAGACCCGGTACGTCGTCCAGCGGGCCGGAGCGGAAGCGCTTGGCCCGCTTGGTGCGCTGGTAGGTGATGGCGAAGCGGTGCGCCTCGTCGCGGACGCGCTGGAGCAGGTAGAGGCCCTCGCTGGTGCGGGGCAGGACCACGGGGTCGTCGTCCTCGGGCAGCCAGACCTCTTCGAGGCGCTTGGCGAGGCCGCAGACTGCGATGTCGTCGATGCCCAGCTCGTCGAGCGCCCGCTTGGCCGCCGCGACCTGGGGCCGGCCGCCGTCGACGACCACGAGCTGGGGTGGGTAGGCGAACTTCCTGGGGCGGCCGTCGTCGTCCTGGAAGCCGTTGATCGGGCGGCCGCCGCTGTCGGTCTCGGCGCCTGTGGATGCGCCGCCGTCTACGGGCGCGCCGCCGTGTACGCCGCTGTCTGCGGGCGCGCCATTGCCCATGTGTGCAGCGGTGTCCGTGTCCGTGGGTTCACCGGCGTTGGTGGGTTCACCGGCGTCCGTGAGTGCACTGGTGTCCGTGAGTGCACTGGTGTCCGTGAGTGCACTGGTGTCCGTGAGTGCACTGGTGTCCGCGGGTGCACTGGTGTCCGCGGGTGCACTGGTGTCCGTGAGGGTGCTTGGCGTGTCGTCCTCCACCCACTCGCCGGTCCTCTCCTTCTCGGCGAGGTAGCGGCGGAAGCGGCGGGTGATCACCTCGTGCATGGAGCGCACGTCGTCCTGGCCGGCGAAGCCCTTGATCTGGAAGCGGCGGTACTCGCTCTTGCGCTGCAGGCCGTCCTCGAAGACGACCATGGAGGCCACGACGTCGTCGCCCTGGAGGTGCGAGATGTCGTAGCACTCGATGCGCAGCGGGGCGCTGTCCAAATCCAGGGCGTCGGCGATCTCCTCCAGGGCCCGGGAGCGGGTGGTGAGGTCGGAGGCGCGCTTGGTCTTGTGGAGGGCGAGCGCCTGCTGGGCGTTGCGCTGCACGGTCTCCATCAGGGCCTTCTTGTCGCCGCGCTGCGGGATGCGCAACGAGACGTTCGACCCACGGCGGACGGCGAGCCATTCCTGGACCGGCTCGACCGGCTCGGGCAGGGCCGGCACCAGCACCTCCTTGGGGACGGCGTCCCCGGTCTCCTCACCGTAGAGCTGCTGGAGGGCGTGCTCGACGAGCGCCCCGGTGGTGACGTCCTCCACCTTGTCCGTCACCCAGCCGCGCTGACCGCGCACGCGACCGCCGCGCACATGGAAGATCTGGACGGCCGCCTCCAGCTCGTCCTCCGCGACAGCGATCAGGTCGGCGTCGGTCGCGTCGGCGAGCACGACCGCGTTCTTCTCCATGGCCTTCTTCAAGGCCTCGATGTCGTCGCGCAGGCGGGCGGCCCGCTCGTACTCCATCTCCTCGGCCGCCTCCATCATCTGCTTCTCCAGACGGCGGAGGTAGGTGCCGGTGCGGCCGGCCATGAAGTCGCAGAACTCATCGGCCAGTTCGCGGTGGTCCTCCGGGGAGATCCGGTCGACGCAGGGGGCCGAACACTTGCCGATGTAGCCGAGCAGACAGGGGCGGCCGGTGCGGGTGGCGTTCTTGAACACCCCGGCGGAGCAGGTGCGCACCGGGAACACGCGCAGCAGCAGGTCGACCGTGTCCCGGATCGCCCATGCGTGGCCGTACGGCCCGAAGTAGCGGACGCCCTTCTTCTTGTGACCGCGCATCACCTGGACACGCGGAAACTCCTCGTTCATCGTCACCGCGAGGTACGGGTAGCTCTTGTCGTCGCGGTACTTGACGTTGAACCGGGGGTCGTACTCCTTGATCCAGGAGTACTCCAGCTGGAGCGCCTCGACCTCTGTGGACACCACGGTCCACTCCACGGACGCGGCCGTGGTGACCATCGTCCGGGTGCGGGGGTGCAGGCTCGCCAGGTCCTGGAAGTAGTTCGCCAGACGCTGGCGCAGGCTCTTCGCCTTTCCGACGTAGATCACCCGGCGGTGCTCGTCACGGAACCTGTACACCCCGGGAGAGTCCGGGATCTGTCCCGGCTTGGGGCGGTAGCTGGAGGGGTCGGCCATGTCTCACACCCTACTGGCGCCCGCCGACACCGCGACGGGCCTGTGGACAACCCTCGACGAGGCCAAAGGGACCGGCGGGACCGGCGAACGTCGGGAATGCGGGACGGGAGGGACAGAAAGGGCGCAAGGCGTGCAGGGGGGCTCGGGCGGAGGGGGCTCCCGGCGTGAGCGGGGACGCCGGGATGACGGGGCAGAGAGCCGTCGGAGCATCCGGTGATGGTGGGCTGAAAGGAGGGGGCTCCGGGGCGTCCGGAGGCGGCACACCGGCGGGGATCCGGAGACGCGGGACCGGTGGCGGCATCTGCCCTGACGCGGCAGCGCAGGCCCGTCGTGCGCAGGCCCCTCGTGGTGCGGCTCGCCGCCTCGCGCCTCCGAAGTGGATCTCGGAATCGGCCACCTCGGTGGCATCGCGAGCCGTCCCGGCACCCCGCCCGCGCGTGCCCGGTCCGTGACCGGCGCCGACCTGCCGAGCCGATCGCAACGTACCTTGCACGGCTTCCTCCCGAAATCGGCGCCCTGTGTGCGAAGCGGGCTCGGTCTCCCGGACAACGATGGCGCCCTCTCCCCCGCACGGTCCTACCGGCGACGGGGTCACGCCTCGGCCAGGTGGGGGCCCTCGGCCGGCCGAAGGTGTTGTCGGGGATTGGTCAACACGCTTCAATGCGGGGGAGCGGCGGCCTGCGGACGCGGCGTACCCAGGTGCGGCCGCCCCGACGCCGACGGGGTGGCCCCGGACCCGCGCCAACGGCCTGACCAGCCGTGGTGAACCCCCCAAGAGAAAGGCCCCCCTGTATGCGGCACGGCACACAGCACGCGGACGTCGCCACAGCGGAACTGGACTCGGCCCTGCGCGGCGGCCCCTTCCATGTGGCCCTGCGCGCCGCGATCGCCGCCCGCGGACTGCCGCTCCAGCGCGTGCAGCACCATCTTTCGCGCTACGGGGTCAAAGTAGGCGTCACCAGCCTGAGTTACTGGCAGCAGGGAGCCCGCCGACCCCAGCGCCCGGAGTCGCTGCGGGCCGTCCGCGCGCTGGAGGAGATACTCCAGCTCCCGGACGAGTCCCTGATCCGGCTGCTCGCCGATACCGACCAGGGCCCCGCCGTACGCCGCCCCGCCGCCCGCTCCTACCGCTCCCTGATCGAGGCATCCGACGTCCTGGACCGGCTGCAGGCCGAGCTCGGCTGGTCACTCGACGGCGGTCTGCACACCCTCGGACACCACGAGCGCGTACGGATCGGCGCCCACCGCGAACTGGCCGCCCGTGAATCGCAGCACATCGTGCGCGCCCACCGGGACGGCGTCGACCGTTTCGTGGCCGTCCACCACGGCGACCCCGGCTGCGCCCCGCAGCACATGACCGTGCGCGCCCTGGAGAACTGCCGCATCGGACGCGTCCGTTCGGACCCGGAGACCGGCCTGCTCGTCGCCGAACTCCTCTTCGGCGCCCGCCTGCGCTCCGGCGACACCTTTCTCTTCCGCTACGCCGTGGAGGACGGCACGGCCGGTGTCTCCCGCGAGTACGTCCGCGACTTCGGCTTTCCCGGCGGCCAGTACACCCTCCAGGTGCGTTTCGACGCACTGCCGATTCGCTGCCACCGGTTTGCCCAGCACTCCGCGGCGGCCCCGCGCAGCGGCCGGCAGGCGCTGCCGCTGAGCGGGCTGCACCGCTCCGTCCACCTGGTCGAGCCCCGGGCGCGGCCGGGCCTTCTTGGAATCGGCTGGGACTGGGAATGAACCGGCGTTGAACCGCCCCGGGGATCAGGCGCCCGGCCCCGCCACGAGCCGGCCGTTCGCGGCCTTGACGGGCAGCTCGTTCAACGGCTCGGTGGCCGGCGACCGCTCCACCTTCCCGGTGACCGCGTCGAACTCACTGCCGTGGCACGGGCAGACCAGCGTCGTGCCCTGAAGCTTGTTGATCGGGCACCCTGCGTGCGTGCAGATCGTGCTGTACGCCTTCAGGGCGCCGTCGGTGGACCGGCTGACGACGACGTTGTGCTCCCGGTAGAGCTTCGCGCCGCCCTTGGCGATGTCGCTCTCGGCTCCGAGGTCGACCGGGGCGGTCGGCGTCGCGTCCGCCGGGGCTCCGCCACCGGGAGCCGAGCAGGCGGTCAGCCCCAGCCCGGCGACCGGTGTGACCGCCGCCCCACGCAGGACGGTACGGCGGCTCGCGGAGGGTCGAACGGGCATGAGGGACTCCAGACGGGGTGAGGCGCGAGGTCGGGGCCGTGGCGAGGCAGAGCGACGATACCTGGGCGGATCGCCCCGCTTCGGGCTGGGTCGGGTTGTGGGGGCGAGGCCTGATGGCGCCCGGGGCCGAGGTGGACGCTGGTGGGCGCTGAGGGAGGCGTGAACATGCCTGGTGAGAGTTTCACCCGATCGGACGTAAACGCTTACGTAAGCGTTTACGAGAGGGTTCCGGATGGGGTAGCTTCCCGGCCGAGGCGCGCGGCAACCCGGCGGAAACGGCGAGCCTTGCCCAAGGGCGGGAAGCGAAGGAGGGGAGCCCCATGCCCACCATGGCCGACGTCGCCCGTAGTGCCGGTGTATCGGTGGCGACCGTCTCCCATGTGCTGAACGAGACACGACCGGTGCTCCCCCACACCCGTCAGGCGGTTCTCGACGCCATCGAGGAACTGGGCTACACACCCAACACCCTCGCCCGCTCCCTGGTGACCTCACGCACCCGCTCCATCGGGCTCGCGGTGTCGGCGATCAGCAACCCCTACTTCACGGAGATCCTCCAAGGCGTCGAGGCCGCCGCCCTGAAGCACGGCTACAGCCTGCTCATCGCCGATCCGCACGACGACCCCGAGCACGAACGCAAGATCGTCCAGCTTCTGCACGAGCGCCGCGTCGACGGCTTGATCGTCGCGCCCTCGGCCGACCCGCGCGAACTTCTTGCCTACCTCGGCCGACACGCCGTACCGACCGTCCTCCTCGACCGCGTGCTCGACGAGCACGCGGACAGCGTCCCGCGCTTCGACCAGGTCTGCGCCCAGAACACCGAGCCGATGGCCCGGCTCGTCGCCCACCTCGCCGGTCTCGGGCACCGCCGGATCGGCCTGGTCGCGGGGCTGCCGGGGCTCAGCACCACCAGCGAACGGATCACCGGCTACCGGCAGGGACTCGCCACCGCCGGGCTGCCCCTCGACGAAGGCCTGGTGGTCCCCGGCAACTCCGAGTCCGCCGGAGCCGAGCAGGCCGCCGCCGCTCTGCTATCGCTTGCCATGCCGCCGACGGCGCTCGTCACCGCCAACAACGCGATGACCATCGGCGCCCTGCGTGCCCTGCTCGCACACGGCCTCGTGGTGCCGGACGACATCGCCCTGTGCTGCTTCGACGACTTCGCCTGGGCCGACCTGTTCTCGCCCCGGCTCACCGCCATCGCCCAGCCCAGCAGAGAGATCGGTGCCGAAGCGGTCCGGGTACTCCTCGAACGGCTGGCCGCACCAGACCGGCCCGCCAGGACCGTACGGCTTCCGTGCACCTTCGTGCACCGGACGTCGTGCGGCTGCCAGGAGGAGGATGGCGGGACGGAGAGGATCGCGTGGGCACGGTCGGCCTGGTCAGGCCGCTCGGCCCAGTCGGCGCGGTCGAGTCAGCCGTCGGCACGCTCCGAGCAAGTCCCGCAGTCCGAGCAGGCCGGGCCTCCCCGGCACCCCGAGTACCTCGAGTACCCCGAGGAAGGAACCCTCTCGTGATCGTCGTCGCCGGTGAAGCACTGATCGACCTGGTACCGCAGGGCACGGGCGCCCTCGCGGCCCTGCAGCCGGCGCTCGGCGGGGGTCCGTACAACACGGCCGTGGCCCTCGGTCGCCTCGGCTCCCCCACCGCGTTCTGCTCCCGCACTTCCTACGACGCCTTCGGCGAGGCCCTGATGGACGGGCTGCGGCGCGCGGGTGTCGATCTCTCCCTCGTGGAGCGCGGCACGGAACCGACCACCCTCGCGGTCGCCACGATCGACGCGCAGGGCTCCGCCTCCTACTCCTTCTACGTCGACGGCACAGCCGACCGCCTGTTCACAGCCCCCGCCGGCCTCCCCGCCACGACCCGCGCCGTCTCCTTCGGCACACTCTCGCTCGTCCTGGAACCGGGAGCGAGCGCCTACGAGGAGCTGATGCGCAGTGCGGCCGGGCAGGGTCTGTTCACCGCCCTCGACCCGAACATCCGGGCAGGTCTCATCACGGACCCGGACGCGTACCGGGCGCGCTTCAAGAGCTGGCTGCCCTCGGTGACTCTCCTCAAGCTCTCGGAGGAGGACGCGCTGTGGCTGGGCGGCACCCCGCGCGAATGGCTGGCGTCGGGACCCTCTGCAGTGGTGATCACTCACGGCGGTGACGGTCTCAGCGCCTTCACCCCCGACGGCACCGTGTACACCATCCCCGGGGAGGAGGTCGCCGTCGTGGACACGATCGGCGCCGGCGACACCGTGAACGCGGCTCTGCTGCAGGGACTGGCCGCCCAGGACGCCCTGTCCGCCGAGGCGCTCGCGGGACTGGGCGCCGACGGCTGGACAAGGCTGCTGCGATTCGCGGCGCGGGCAGCCGCGATCACCTGCTCCCGGGCGGGCGCGGAGCCGCCGTATGCCTCGGAACTCGGGGGCCTGTAAGGGATGTTCGGCCTCTCCGTCGCCGATCCACCCGTTTCACCCGCTTCACGGCGCCGCTGATTCCGCTGTTGATGAGTCAAGGTTCGTCGTAGCCGCGGAGATCGGGCGGCTGATTGTGCAACGTGCGGCGCACCCCGGGAAGTTCCCGCGGGGCGCCGCACTTTTCTGGATTTGTCCGAGCCGGTTGCCCGGGGGCTCAGGCCTTGCGGGCCCGCGTCGTCGTCTTCTTCGCGGTCGCCGTCTTCCTCGTGGCCCCGGCCGCCTTCTTCGTGGCCGTGTTGTTGGCGGTCGTGGCGGTCGTCGTCCTCTTCGCCGCCGACTTGGCCGCGACCGTCTTCTTCGCCGCTGCCTTGCGCGGGGCCTTCACCGAGCTGGCGTCGCTGATGCGATCCGGGCCGAGGACCTCGCGCAGGAACTTGCCGGTGTGGCTGGCCGGGACGGCGGCAACCTCCTCGGGGGTGCCCTCCGCGACGACGAGTCCGCCACCGGCACCGCCTTCCGGACCCATGTCGACGACCCAGTCCGCGGTCTTGATCACATCAAGGTTGTGCTCGATCACGATGACCGTGTTGCCCTTGTCCACGAGGCCGGCGAGGACCTTCAGCAGCTTGCTGATGTCCTCGAAGTGCAGACCGGTGGTCGGCTCGTCCAGGACGTAGACCGTGCGCCCGGTGGAGCGCTTCTGCAGCTCGCTGGCGAGCTTCACCCGCTGCGCCTCACCGCCGGACAGGGTGGTCGCGGACTGGCCGAGGCGGACGTAGCCGAGACCGACGTCGTTCAGCGTCGTGAGGTGGCGGTTGATCGCCGGGACGGACTCGAAGAAGTTCATGGCTTCTTCGATGGGCATGTTCAGGACCTCGGCGATGGACTTGCCCTTGTAGTGGACCTCCAGCGTCTCCCGGTTGTACCGGGCTCCGTGGCAGACCTCGCACGGGACGTAGACGTCCGGGAGGAAGTTCATCTCGATCTTGATGGTGCCGTCGCCCGCGCAGTTCTCGCAGCGGCCGCCCTTGACGTTGAAGGAGAAGCGGCCCGGCTGGTAGCCGCGGACCTTCGCCTCGGTGGTCTGGGCGAACAGCTTGCGGACGTGGTCGAAGACACCGGTGTACGTCGCCGGGTTGGACCGCGGGGTGCGGCCGATGGGCGACTGGTCGACGTGCACGACCTTGTCGACGAGGTCGTCGCCGTCCACGCGGGTGTGTCTGCCGGGGACGTTCCGCGCACCGTTCAGTTCGCGGGCCAGGTGCGTGTACAGGATGTCGTTGACCAGCGTCGACTTGCCGGAGCCGGACACACCTGTGACGGCCGTGAACACGCCCAGCGGGAAGGACACGTCGATGTCCTGGAGGTTGTTCTCGCGGGCGCCGTGCACTGTGAGCTGACGGGAGGGGTCCTGCGGGCGGCGGATGTCGGGCAGCGGAATCGCCTTCTTGCCGGACAGGTACTGGCCGGTCTGAGACTCCTCGTTGGCGAGCAGTTCCTTGAGGGAGCCGCTGTGCACGACCTTGCCGCCGTGCTCGCCGGCGCCGGGGCCGATGTCGACGACCCAGTCGGCGACCTTGATGGTGTCCTCGTCGTGCTCGACGACGATGAGCGTGTTGCCCATGTCACGAAGCCGGACCAGGGTCTCGATCAGCCGGTGGTTGTCGCGCTGGTGCAGGCCGATCGACGGCTCGTCCAGGACGTACAGCACGCCGACGAGACCGGAGCCGATCTGGGTGGCCAGGCGGATGCGCTGGGCCTCGCCGCCGGAGAGGGTGCCGGCCGCGCGGTTCAGCGAGAGGTAGTCCAGGCCGACGTCGACCAGGAACCGCAGCCGCTCGTTGACCTCCTTCAGGACGCGCTCGGCGATCTTCTTGTCGCGCGCGTTGAGCTTGAGCTCGCCAAGGAATTCCGCGCAATCGCTGATGGACATCGCCGAGACCTCGGCGATCGACTTCTCCATGATGGTGACCGCGAGGACGATCGGCTTCAGGCGCGTGCCCTCACAGGTCGGGCAGGGCACCTCGCGCATATAGCCCTCGAAGCGCTCGCGGCTGGCGTCGCTCTCGGCCTCGCTGTGCCGGCGCTTGACGAAGGGCACCGCACCCTCGAAGGGCGTGGTGTACACACGCTCGCGTCCGTACCGGTTGCGGTAGCGGACCTCGATCTGTGTCTTGTGGCCGTAGAGCAGGGCCTTCTTGGCGCGCTGCGGCAGGCCGGCGAAGGGAATGTCGGTACGGAAGCCCAGCGCGTCCGCGAGGGCGCCGATCAGACGGCCGAAGTAGTCCTTGGTGTGCCCGTGTGACCAGGGGTGGATGGCGCCCTCGTCGAGGGACTTGTCCTCGTCCGGGACGATCAGCTCCGGGTCGACCTCCATGCGCGTGCCGATGCCGGTGCACTCGGGGCAGGCACCGAAGGGCGAGTTGAAGGAGAAGGAGCGGGGCTCCAGCTCCTCGAAGGACAGGTCGTCGTACGGGCAGTACAGGTGCTCCGAGTACATGCGCTCGCGCTCGGGGTCGTCCTCGGCGAGGTCGACGAAGTCGAGCACGACCATGCCGCCGGACAGGCCGAGCGCGGTCTCCACGGAGTCCGTGAGGCGGCGCTTGGCGGTGTCCTTCACCGTGAGACGGTCGACGACCACCTCGATTGTGTGCTTCTCCTGCTTCTTCAGGGTCGGCGGTTCGGAGAGCTGAACGGTCTCACCGTCGACACGCGCGCGGGAGTAGCCCTTGGTCTGGAGATCGGCGAAGAGGTCGACGAACTCGCCCTTGCGCTCGCGCACCAGCGGCGAGAGCACCTGAAAGCGGCTCCCCTCCGGCAGCTCCAGGACCTTGTCGACGATGGCCTGCGGCGACTGGCGGGAGATCGGGCGGCCGCACTCGGGGCAGTGCGGCTTGCCGATGCGTGCGAAGAGCAGGCGCAGGTAGTCGTAGACCTCGGTGATGGTGCCGACCGTCGAGCGCGGGTTGCGCGAGGTGGACTTCTGGTCGATGGACACCGCCGGGGACAGGCCCTCGATGAAGTCCACGTCCGGCTTGTCCATCTGCCCGAGGAACTGGCGGGCGTACGAGGAGAGCGACTCCACATAGCGACGCTGGCCCTCGGCGAAGATCGTGTCGAAGGCCAGGGAGGACTTGCCCGACCCGGACAGCCCCGTGAAGACGATGAGCGAGTCACGAGGCAGGTCGAGCGAGACATTCTTCAGATTGTGCTCGCGCGCGCCACGGACGATGAGACGGTCGGCCACAGCCGGTCCGCACCTTTCTTGAGAGAAGTGACAGGGGCAGGGCCCCGTGCTTCTTCAGACTAGGGGGAGCCACTGACAACGCCGGTCGGATTCCTGGATGCGTAAACAATCCCGGACCATCCAGCATGCCCGACGCCGCCACCGACGATATAGCACGTCCATTCGATTAACGGACCCCGTGCGAAACCTTCACCCGAAGGGGCGGCAGGGCTACTGTCAGCCCCATGATTGATCACGCTCATGACCTGGCGTCTGTACAGGAAGCGACGGACCGGCTCCTCACCGCAGTCGCCAAACTGGACAACGCCTCCGTAGCGCGACCGTCACGGCTGCCCGGCTGGACGGTCGGTCACGTCCTGGCCCACGTCGCCCGCAACGCGGACGCGCTCACGAACGTCCTCGGCGGACGTCCCATGTACGTCTCCGGCGAGGCCCGGGACGCCGACATCGAGCGGGACGCACCGCGCCCGCTCGACGCCCAGCTCGCCGACCTGCGCGAGAGCGAAGCCCGCTTCCAGGCCAGAGCGGCAGAGCCGGCGGACTGGACGCGCACGGTGGAGCTGCGCAACGGGGTCACCGACGCGGCGGCACGAGTGCCTTTCCGGCGCTGGGCCGAGGTCGAGCTGCATCATGTCGACCTCGGGATCGGCTACGAGCTGGAGGATCTTCCGGAGGAGTTCAAGGAGCGGGAGATCGACTTCCTGGCGGACCGCTTCCTCGCGCACTCCGCCGTCCCGGCGACTCGGATCACAGACGGCACGCGCGCGTGGAGCACAGGACGGCAGGCGTCCCGGCCGGAGGTCACCGTCACCGGCCGTCCTGCCGACCTGCTCGGCTGGCTCGCCGGGCGCCGTCCAGGAGCCGCCCTGGAGGTGTCCGGCGGGCCCCTGCCCGCGCTTCCTCCGCTGTAGCGCGCGGCACCTCGCCGGCCACTCCCCGCTATAGGCTGACCGCCATGACGTACAGCGGAGAGGTGACGGTCGGCGGGCCGGCGGACGTGCACGAGCTCAAGGACCTGATGATCACCAAGATCGCGGTCGGGCCGATGGACAACAACGCCTATCTGCTGCGCTGCCGCGCCACGGACGAGCAACTGCTGATCGACGCGGCCAACGACGCGGAGACGCTCCTGGGCATGATCGGTGACGACGGCATCGCGTCCGTCGTCACCACGCACCAGCACGGCGACCACTGGCAGGCGCTGGCCGAGGTCGTCGCCGCCACGGGCGCCCGGACGTACGCGGGCCGCGAGGACGCCTCCGGCATCCCGGTCCCCACCGACGTCGCCGTCGACGACGGCGACGTCATCCAGGTCGGCCAGGTCGAGCTGACCGCCCGCCACCTGGTCGGCCACACCCCCGGCTCCATCGCCCTGGTCTACGACGACCCGCACGGCCATCCACATGTCTTCACGGGGGACTGTCTCTTCCCCGGCGGGGTCGGCAACACGCGCAAGGACGCGAAGGCCTTCGCCAGCCTGATCCACGACGTCGAGACGAAGATCTTCGACGTGCTGCCGGACGAGACCTGGGTGTACCCGGGCCACGGCAACGACACCACCCTGGGCACCGAGCGCCCGCACCTGCCGGAGTGGCACGCGCGCGGGTGGTGAGCGCGGGTGCACGCACACGAGGGCGTGAGCCGTGCGTGTGAGTACAAGGCCCGGCGCACGGGTGTCACCGCGCTCGGCGCACGGTTCTCACTCGCGCCCGGCGCACGCCCCTTCGCCCGCGCCCCGCGCATGCAACCTCGCACGCCCCGCGCTGACCGATCGCGCGCCCCGTGTGAACAGTTCGCACGCGCCGGGGTCCGGCGCACGCTCCCCGCGTGCGTCGTTGCAGGGTCAACTGGTAGCAGCCCCGCGCAGGATGACGGCTCCTGAGCGGTACGGGCCGCCGGTCACCATTCCCCGCCCTCGACCGGCGGCCCCGGCGTGTCCACCTCGCAACCCGCAGCAGGCAACGTTCACAAGACCGCAACACCGGTTCCCAGTATGCGGACAAATACCCGCTTGACCTGGACATACGCCGGTGTTCGCTGTCACTCTCCCGCCATGCACCCTGCCCCGAGCGCACTGCGCCGCGCTGTCGCCGCCGCCACCATAGCCCTGCTCGCCACCGCTGTCGCCTGTGCTCCGCAGCCGGACGACAAGGCTTCCGGCGGGTCCTCCTCGTCGACCGGAACCACCTGCGCCAAGGGCAAGTTGGCCACCCAGACGTCCGGCAAGCTGACGATCGCGACGGACGAGCCGGCGTACGAGCCGTGGTTCAAGGACGACAAGCCGGCCAACGGCGACGGCTTCGAGTCGGCGGTCGCGTACGCCGTGGCGAAGCAACTGGGATACGGCAAGGACGCGGTCGTCTGGCAGAGCGTGCCGTTCAACAAGGCGTTCGCGCCCGGTGTGAAGACCTTCGACTTCGACATCAACCAGGTGTCCATCAGCGCCGAGCGCAAGAAGGCCGTCGACTTCTCGTCGGGCTACTACGACGTGCGTCAGGCGGTCATCGCGCTCAAGGACAGCAAGGCCGCGAAGGCGACCAGCATCGCGGGTCTGAAGGGGCTGAAGCTGGGCGCCCAGGTCGGCACCACCAGCCTCGACTACATCACCGACGTGGTGAAGCCGTCGCAGCAGCCCGCCGTGTACGCCAAGAACGACCAGGCCAAGTCGGCGCTGAAGAACGGCCAGGTGGACGCGATCGTCACCGACCTCCCGACCGCGTTCTACATCACCTCGGCCGAGGTGACGAACGCGAAGATCGTGGGCCAGTTCGAGAACCAGGGCGGCACGCCGGAGCAGTTCGGTCTGGTACTCGACAAGGGCAGCGCGCTCACCTCGTGCGTCACGAACGCCGTCGACACGCTGCGCAAGGACGGCACGCTGGCGAAGATCGAGCAGCAGTGGCTCTCCGACGCCGTCGACGCCCCGGTGCTCAAGTGACCGTCACGAAGGACGAGTCCGGCCGGGAGGGCGCGGACGGCACGAGTGGCATGCCCGCGGACGGGGACGACGGCTACGCCCCGTCCGGACGGCGACTGGAGCGGGAGCGCTACCAGCGTGCCCGGTCCCGCCGTGCCACCGCGATCGCCGCGCTCTCGACGCTGGTCACCGCGGCCGTGCTCTACCTGGTCGTCGTGAACGCGCCCGGCTGGCCGCGCACCAAGGAGACGTTCTTCGACGGGCAGTACGCGCGCGAGGCGTTTCCGAAGGTCCTCGAAGGGCTGTGGCTGAACGTCCGGCTGCTGGTCGTCTGCGGTGCCGCCGTACTGGTCCTCGGCATGCTGATAGCCATAGCGCGCACGCTGCGCGGTCCGGTGTTCTTTCCGCTGCGGGCGCTCGCGGCGGCGTACACCGACTTCTTCCGCGGACTGCCGCTGATCATCAACCTGATGATCGTGGTCCTGGGCGTCCCGGCACTGCGTCTGCAGGGTGTGACGGTCGACCCGGTACTCCTCGGCGGGACGGCGCTCACACTGACGTATGCGGCCTACGTCGCCGAGGTGTTCCGGGCCGGTATCGAGTCCGTCCATCCCTCGCAGCGCGCTGCGGCCCGCTCCCTCGGCCTCACCAACCGGCAGGCCCTGCGCCATGTCGTGCTTCCGCAGGCGGTACGGCGTCAGGTGCCGCCGCTGCTCAACGACCTGGTGTCGCTCCAGAAGGACACCGGTCTCGTGTCGATCGGCGGCGCGATCGACGCCGTACGGGCGGCCGACATCATCGTGGGCCGCAGCCTCAACTACACGCCGTACATCGTCGCCGGGCTGGTCTTCGTGGCGCTGACCATCCCGATGACCCGCTTCACGGACTGGGTGACGGCCAGGATGGACCGGCAGCGGGCCCAGGGAGGATCCATATGAGCGACGCACCTGTTCTGCGCATGGAATCCGTCCGCAAGACCTTCGGCGCTTCGGTGGTCCTGCGGGACGTGGACCTGGCGGTCGCCCCGCACACGGTGACCGCGCTGATCGGCGCGTCCGGATCCGGCAAGTCGACGCTGCTGCGCTGCGCCAACCTCCTTGAGGAGATCGACGACGGCGCGATCTGGCTGGACGGCGAGGAGATCACCGACCCGCGCGCGGACCAGGACGCGGTGCGCCGCCGTATCGGCGTGGTCTTCCAGGCGTACAACCTCTTCCCGCACATGACCGTGCTCGACAACATCACCCTGGCGCCGCGCCGGGTGCACGGCGTCTCCCGCGCGGAGGCCGAGGAACGGGCCAGAGAACTCCTGGAGCGCCTCGGGCTGGCCGGCAAGGCAGACGCCTACCCCGACCGGCTGAGCGGCGGTCAGCAGCAGCGGGTGGCGATCGTGCGCGCCCTCGCGGTACGGCCCCGGCTGCTGCTGCTCGACGAGATCACCGCTGCCCTCGACCCGGAGCTGGTCGGCGAGGTGCTCACCGTGGTCCGGGATCTGAAGGGCCAGGGCATGACCATGGTGCTGGCGACGCACGAGATGGGCTTCGCCCGGGACGTCGCCGACCAGGTGTGCTTCCTCGACGGCGGCGTCGTACTCGAACACGGCACTGCCGAGCAGGTGTTCGGAGACCCGCAGCAGGAACGCACCCGGCGCTTCCTGCGGCGGATCGTGGAGGCCGGACGGCTCTGAGACGTCACGCGTCGGCGGTCGTGGCGCCGGCCAGCGCCGCCACCCGCTCCACGCCGAACACATAGCCCTGGACACCGCAGCCGGCGATCACGCCGTCGGCACGCAGGGAGACATAGGAGTGGTGCCGGAACGACTCGCGCTTGTGGATGTTGGAGATGTGGACCTCCAACACGGGCATCCCGTCACAGGTGTTGAGGGCATCCAGAATGGCGACCGAGGTGTGCGAGTAGGCGGCCGGGTTGATGACGATCCCGCAGTGGTTCAGGCGTGCCTCGTGGATCCAGTCGACCAGTTCACCCTCGTGGTTGGACTGCCGGAAGTCCACGGTGCCGCCGTGCGCGGCCGCCGCCTTGACGCACAGAGCCTCGATGTCGGCGAGTGTGTCGGAGCCGTAGATCTCGGGCTGGCGCTGGCCGAGCAGGTTCAGGTTGGGCCCGTTGAGGATCATGATCGGGGCGTTGGCCAGGGTGCGGGGCACGCTTCCTCCGGTCCGTTCGGACGATGAGCGGCCCTGGGCGGACCGCGGCTCAGACCGGTTTATCACGATGCGCCGAGGCGCCCGCGAAGGGCGCCGTGCGCCCCCGTAACTGACGGTCACGGTGGGTAGTTGACGCGACATGCACGATGTACGCACCGTAAAGGTTCCCTCGATGCCGCGGCTGGCGGCCGCCTCGCTCGCCGGAACCGCGATCGAGTTCTACGACTTCTTCGTCTACAGCACGGCCGCGGTGCTCGTCCTGGGGCCGCTGTTCTTCCCGACGTTCTCACCGCTCGCGGGGACGCTGGCGGCGTTCGGGACGTTCGGCGTGGGGTTCGTGGCCCGGCCGCTGGGCTCGGTGCTGTTCGGGCAGATCGGGGACCGGCGTGGCCGACGTCCGGTGCTCGTCGCGTCCCTGCTGCTGACCGGCGTCTCGACGGTCGCGGTCGGCTGTCTGCCGACGTACGGCACGATGGGCGTCGCCGCGCCCGTACTGCTGCTCGTGCTGCGCTTTCTGCAGGGGCTGGGGCTCGGCGGGGAATGGGGCGGGGCGGTGCTGCTGACCGCGGAGCACGCGCCCCCCGGGCGGCGCGCCCTGTGGTCGAGCTTTCCGCAGATCGGCCCGGCCGTCGGCTTTCTGCTCGCCAACGGCGTGATGCTGGCCCTGTCGGCGTCACTGTCGGAAGCGCAGTTCGCGCAGTGGGGATGGCGGGTGCCGTTCTGGGCGGCGGGAGCGCTGGCGCTGAGCGGGCTGTGGCTGCGTTCGTCGCTCGCCGAGAGCCCCCGGTTCCTGGAGCTCGACGATCACGCGCGTGTGCCGATCGCCGAGGTCGTACGGCACCACTGGCGGCTGGTGCTGCTGACGGCGGGGGCGCTCGCGGTCGGGTACGCGGTGTTCTACGCGGTGACCACCTGGTCGCTGGCGTACGGGACGGCCCGGCTCGGGGTGAGCCGTACCGTCATGCTGATCTGCATCATGGGCGCCGTGGTGGTGAAGGGCTCGCTCACTCCGGTGATGGCCCTGCTCGGCGACCGGTACGGACGGCGGCCGCTGTGCCTGGTGGGGTGTACGGCCTCGGCGCTGTGGATGTTCCCGATGGTCGCGCTGCTGGCGACCGGTGAGCCCCTGCTGATGTTCCTCGGGTTCACGGGCGCACTGGTCTCCTTCATCACCATGTTCTCGGTCATCGCCGCCTATCTGCCCGAGCTGTACGAGCCCCGGGTGCGCTGCACCGGCGCCGCCGTCGGCTACAACCTCGGCGGGGTCTTCGGAGGCGCGCTCACACCGATCGCGGCGACGGCCCTGGCGGAGCACAGCGGGCGAGTGCCGTGGGCGGTGGGGGCGTATCTGACGGCCGTCGCGCTGCTGAGCCTCGGCTGCTTCGCGCTGCTGCCGGAGACACGCCCGGTGCCGGTGGCGGCGGCGGCGGCCGAGCCGGTCACCGGATGAGTGGCGCCTAGCTAGGGGTTGATCGCCAGCTCCAGATAGGCGGCGAACAACACCAGGTGGACGCCGCCCTGGAGCGGTGTGGCCCGGCCCGGCACGACCGTGAGGGAGCTGACCACCACGGTGAGCGCGAGCAGCAGCATGTGGGTCGCGCCGAGGCCCAGGACCAGGGGGCCGGAGAGCCAGATGGAGGCGAGGGCGACGGCGGGGATGGTCAGACCGATGCTGGCCATGGCCGAGCCGAGCGCCAGGTTGAGGCTGGTCTGCACGCGGTCGCGGCGAGCGGAGCGCAGGGCGGCGATGGTCTCGGGGAGCAGCACCAGCAGGGCGATGATCACACCGACGACGGCGGGGTGCAGGCCGGCCGCCTCCACGCCGGACTCGATCGTGGGCGACACGCCCTTGGCCAGTCCGACGACGCCGACGAGGGCGAGGCCCAGCAGGCCGACGCTGATCCAGGCGGCGCGCGCGGAGGGTGCCTCGGCGTGGTCGTCGCCGTCGATCACCTCGCCCTGCCGGGTGATCGGCAGGAAGTAGTCGCGGTGCCGCACGGTCTGGGTGGCGACGAACAGGCCGTACAGGATCAGTGAGGACAGGGCCGCGAAGGTCAGCTGGACGCCGGAGAACTCCGGGCCCGGTCTGCTGGTGGTGAAGGTCGGCAGGACCAGGCTGAGCGTGGCCAGGGTGGCCACGGTCGCGAGGGCAGCGCCGGTGCCCTCGGGGTTGAAGACCGCGGTGCCGTGGCGCAGGGAGGCGACGAGGAGACAGATGCCGACGATGCCGTTGCAGGTGATCATCACGGCGGCGAAGACGGTGTCCCGGGCCAGGGTGGAACTCTTGTCGCCGCCGTCGGCCACGAGAGTGACGATCAGGGCGACCTCGATGATCGTCACGGCGATGGCGAGGACCAGGGAGCCGAAGGGTTCGCCGACCCGGTGGGCGACGACCTCGGCGTGGTGGACGGCGGCGAGGACGGATCCGGCGAGGACCACGGTCACCAGTGCGACGACCGCGCCGGGCAGATCACGGCCCCAGGTGAACAGGAGCAGGACGACCGCGACCACCGGCACGAGGAACGTCCACTCAGTGGTGAGCGACCCGAGCCGAGTGATCATGCAGCGATGGTGGCAGAGGTGTACGAGGTTCGCATTCCAATCCTTTCGGACTCCGGGGGCCCGCCGTCGGCGCGGCACGGCCCCCGGTCATAGGAGGGTGGTCGCTCGAAGGGTTACGTGATGTCGGTCATGTCCAGGACGTCGCAGTCGGTGAAGGACGGCGCGGGTACACAGGGCGGCCATCTGCTCGGCGAACTTGCTCGTCTCGGGGTCCTCGCTCTTCCTCATGGCCTCCTCATAGGAGTCGAACTCGATCACTCCCAGGTAGTGGCCGGGCCGGCTCCGGTCCCTGAGGATCAGGCGGCGGGTGCGGCCGTCCTCACGGCCGGCGAGTTCGTTGCCCATCTCGTCCACCAGGGCCTTCATCTCGTCGATGCGGTCGGTCTCGAAGTCGATGAGCTGGACGAATGTCACGGTTGCCTCCACCGGGTGGCGGCGCCCCCGACCGGGGACGCTCCGCCACCCAACGAAGCACCGGGAGCGGTGGGTCGGCAATGCGCTTCGCACGGCTCGACGGTGTGGTAGTTCCTACGTCCGACGTCGTCAGACGTCGATGCTGTCCTTCGGAGCGCCTTCGCTCCTGGCCTGCGCCGCCTCGGCCGCCGCCTGCTTCCTGGAGGCCCGCAGGCTGGTGATCGTGGTGACGATCAGGACCACGCAGATGACACCGAGCGAGACCGGGATGCTGATCTCCGGGACATGGACGCCGGACTCGTGCAGAGCGTGCAGCACCAGCTTGACGCCGATGAAGCCCAGGATGATCGACAGGCCGTAGGAGAGGTGGACCAGTTTCTTCAGCAGTCCGCCGATGAGGAAGTACAGCTGCCTTAGACCCATCAGCGCGAAGGCGTTGGCCGTGAAGACGATGTACGGGTCCTGCGTCAGGCCGAAGATCGCCGGTATGGAGTCCAGCGCGAACAGGACGTCGGTCGTACCGATCGCGAGCATCACGACCAGCATCGGGGTCATGACCCGCTTGCCGTTCTGCTGGATCCACAGCTTGGTGCCGTGGTAGCGGTCGGCCACGCCGAACCTGCGCTCCGCGGCTTTGAGCAGCTTGTTCTCCTCGAACTCCTCTTCCTCCTCGTCCGCCCGGGCCTCCTGGATCAGCTTCCAGGCGGTCCAGATCAGGAAGGCTCCGAAGAGGTAGAACACCCACGAGAAGTTGGCGAGGATCGCGGCGCCCGCGGCGATGAACATGGCTCGCAGGACCAGGGCTATGAGGACGCCGACAAGCAGCACCCGCTGCTGGTACTGCGAGGGCACTGCGAACTTCGCCATGATCAGGACGAAGACGAAGAGGTTGTCGACGCTCAGCGACTTCTCGGTGATGAAGCCCGCGAAGAACTCGCCGGCGGGCTGACCGCCGGAGAAGGCGAGCAGGCCGAGGCCGAAGAGTCCGGCCAGGGCGATCCAGACGACGGTCCAGATTCCGGCTTCCTTGACGGATACGTCGTGCGGCTTGCGGCCGATGAAGAAGTCGACCGCGATCAGGGCGGCCAGACCCACGATGGTGAGGACCCATAGGGTCACGGATACATCCACTGCGCCTCCGGTTCGTGAACGGCAAAGAGTCAGCGTCGTCGCTGCCGGAGGTCTCTTCCACCCGAGACGGGCCGACGCACCGGGATCCGATGGGATCCGTATTGACGGGTACGCCGCAGCAGACAGGGAGTACTCCCCTCCGTGAGGAAAACAGTACCCCAATCACCAAGGAAAGGTAAAGTGATTGGCAAAATAAAGACCAAATCTACTGGTCATAGGAGTTTACCTACGCTTGATGTGAGCGATCGCGACCTTGTTGAGCACCTGCCGGAGCACCTGACTGCCGGCAGGCACGAGGCAGGGCTCGTACGTCCAGGCATGCCCCACCCACGGGTCGGCCAGGTGATCGTCCGGTACCGGTGTGAGTCGCATCAGTGAACGCCACAGCGGATCGAGCAACGGTCCGTAGGCGGCGGCGTCCTCGCGGTCGGCGACCAGCAGGAGATGGACACCGACATCCGGGCCCTCGTCCGCGAGATAGCGCAGCTGGGTGACGGCCCGGTCGTCGAAACCGTGTGGGAATTCGTTGACGATCAGCAGGTGCTGCGAGGTGTCCAGACCGGGCGGAAGGGCGTCGGCCGCGCCGCCGCGTATGGCCATCTGCACCAGATCGACGCGCTCGGTCAGCCGCCCAAGCACGTCCGCCACACCGGCCGCGCCTGTCGCGGGCGGCCCGGCCAGTACGCCCGCTCCCGTCAGCGGGGCGAGTGCGGAGGCACCGGAACCGGCCGGATCGATGACCTGCACACCGAACTCCCCTGCCGGATGCACGGCGAGCAGCCGGGCCGCGAGCGCCACCGCCGTCTGCAGAGCGAGGTGCCGCAGCTCACCGGCGTCGGGAAAGGCACCGTCGGGAGTCGCGGGGAGGCCGCTGTCCATCCACAGGCCGCGCTCCAGAGGCAGCCGGACCAGCATTGGGATCCGCAGCGGCTCGCTCTCGGCGAGGTGCAGATCGCCCAGTCGTACGGCCATCGGCGGCTCTGCCGGTACCCGGTAGGCGTGCCAGACGGGGTTGTCCCAGTGTGCGTACGCCGGTGGGAGGGCGGGCTCGACGACCTCGGACTCGGCGGCGAGCTGGGCAAGGTCACGGTCGAGGACCGCCTGGGCCTGGTCGATCAGCTGGGTCTGCCGGGCGCGGGCCGCCTCACGTGCGGCGTCGCCCGCCGAGCCCAGACGGCTGCGGGGGTCGGCGAGGACCTGGTCCAGTTCCTTCTCCATGCGCGACTCGGCGAAATCTACGGCACTGCGGTACGCGGCGGTGGAGCGGGCCAGGTCCTCGAACATGCCCCAGACCTGGTTGTACAGCCGCTCGTCCATGGACCAGCCGACCGCATCGCCCGCGACGGGCGGCGCGGGACCGTCGGCCGGGGCGGATGCCGCCGGGGCCGTGGACGGGGACGCCTGGCGGCGCTTCGGATGTGTGTAATCGATGGGGCCGTCGGCGGGCGCCGCGGCCTCGGCAACAGCAGGTTCCTCGAAGGCAGCGGGTTCTTCGGAGGCAGCAGGTTCCTCGAAGGCAGCGGGTTCCTCGAAGGCAGCAGGTTCCTCGGAGGCCGGGGACCGGCCGCCACCGGACGCCGGCCCCGGTTCACCGGGTCCGTCGGAAGGAATCGGCCCATCGCTGCCCTCGCCGGGTGCCTGAACGTCGTACGGGGACCCGGCGACGGTGCCGGACAGCTCGGGGCCGGCGACGGAGGCGGCCGTACGGCGGGAGCGGCCGGTGTCCGTACGCACCGGGACGGACCGCGCCACACCGCGCGCCACCGCCTCCTCGATCCCGCAGGCGAGTTCGGCGGCCCGGGGCAGGCCCTGGTCGGCGAGGAGAGCGGTGAGGCCCTCCGCGTAGCCCTGGCCGACCGCGCGGACCTTCCAGGCACCCTGGCGGCGGTAGAGCTCCAGGGCCACGACCGCCGATTCGGCGTCCAGGCCGGCGAGGGTGTAGCCGACGACCTCGGCGCCGTCGAGGCCGGTGACCGCGGCGCGCGGCGCGGTGACGGCGCCGAAGCGGAGCGGGCCGCCGGGCGTGGCGGGCAGGGCGATCAGGATGCTGACCCGGTGCACGGCCTCGGGCAGGGCGTCGAGGTCGACGGCGAGCCGGTGTTCGGCGGCCGCCTGCCGGGAGACCTCGATCCCGGGCAGGGTGGGCGCGCCCGGATGGGCCACCCGGTCGGCGCCCCGCACCCGGCCGCTGTCGTCGGCGAGGGTGGCCCCGGCCACGACCGCCACATCTGCCCAGATCCGGATCCCGACGCGGTTCCACGGGAGCGGATGGTTCTGCCCGCGCACCAACTCGGCCGCCATCGCCCATGACCCCCTGTGTGTCGTGTCGTCGTGCGCCGCGGGGCCTCTCCTAGAGGACCGGCAGGATCGTGGGCACCAGGTCCTGGAAGGTACGGCCCTTGGCCGGCACGCCCAGGGCAGTCAGCGTCCAGCCCGAGCCGGACCGGTGCACCTTCGCCATGATCTGGGCGGTGTACTCGCCGCCGCCGTCGAGCGTGTAGCGGGCGAGTTCCTGGCCGTTGGTCTCGTCGACCAGTCGGCAGAAGGCGTTCTGTACTTCCTGGAAGGTCTGGCCGGTGAAGGAGTTGACGGTGAAGACGATCTGGTCGATGTGGACCGGGACGCGCGCGAGGTCGACGAGGATGGCCTCGTCGTCGCCGCCCTGCCCCGCGCCGCCGACGAGGTTGTCGCCCGTGTGCCGGACGGAGCCGTCGTCGCTCACCAGGTGGCGGAAGAACACGACGTCGACGGGCTGCTTGTCGGCGAACAGCACCGCCGAGGCGTCCAGGTCGATCTCACGGGTGCGCGAGCCGAACAGCCCGCGCCTGGGTGCCGCCTTCCAACCAAGCCCCATGCGGACCGCGCTGAGGGAGCCGCCGTCCTTCTTCTCCAGGCTGATGGCCTGACCCTTGGTCATGTTGACGGTCACGGCTGCTGTCCCCTCGTCGGATGTCCCCGGTCGCCGCGAAGTGCGCGGTTGTCCAAAACCCTATGCAGCGCCGCTGACAGTGCCGAACCCCGGCCCGCGGTTTGTGTCGGTGTTGCAACACTTCGCGCACTTGCCGGGGTCCGGCGGCGGCCCAGGGTTCAGGCCAGGCCCGCCTCCCTCATCTGGCGCAGTTCCTTCTTCATCTCGGAGACCTCGTCACGCAGCCGGGCCGCGATCTCGAACTGCAGATCCGCGGCGGCGGCACGCATACGCTCCGTCATCTCCTCGATCTGCTCGGCGAGTTCGGCCGCCGGTCGATCGGTCGGCACCGCTTCCTTCGCCTTGCCCTTGGCCGCCTTGCCGGCCTTCGCACCCTTGGCCGCCTTGTCGCCCAGCGCCGGGACAGGGGCCTTGGCTCCCTTGCCGTCCTTCTGCTTGCGGTAGCCGGAGCCGAGCAGCTGTTCGGTGTCCACCTCTTCGCGGGCGATCTGCGCGACGATGTCGTTGATCTTCTTGCGCAGCGGCTGCGGGTCGATGCCGTTGGCCGTGTTGTAGGCGATCTGCTTCTCCCGGCGTCGGTTGGTCTCGTCGATGGCCCGCTCCATCGCCGGGGTGATCTTGTCGGCGTACATATGGACCTGGCCGGAGACATTGCGCGCCGCGCGGCCGATGGTCTGGATCAGCGAGGTACCGGAGCGCAGGAAGCCCTCCTTGTCGGCGTCGAGGATCGCCACCAGGGACACCTCGGGCAGGTCGAGGCCCTCACGCAGCAGGTTGATGCCGACCAGGACGTCGTACTCGCCGGAGCGCAGCTCGCGCAGCAGCTCGACGCGGCGCAGGGTGTCGACGTCGCTGTGCAGATAGCGCACCTGGATGCCGAGCTCCAGGAAGTAGTCGGTGAGGTCCTCGGCCATCTTCTTGGTGAGCGTGGTGACCAGGACGCGTTCGTCCTTCTCCGTGCGCTTGCGGATCTCGTGCACCAGGTCGTCGATCTGGCCCTCGGTCGGCTTGACGACGACCTCCGGGTCGACAAGGCCGGTGGGGCGGATGATCTGCTCGACGAAGCCGTCCCCGCGGGACAGCTCGTACGTGCCGGGGGTCGCCGACAGATAGACGGCCTGCCCGATCCGCTCCTGGAACTCCTCCCACTTCAGGGGGCGGTTGTCCAGGGCGGAGGGCAGCCGGAAGCCGTGCTCCACGAGGGTGCGCTTGCGGGAGGCGTCGCCCTCGTACATGGCACCGATCTGCGGCACGGTGACATGCGACTCGTCGATGACCAGGAGGAAGTCGTCCGGGAAGTAGTCGAGCAGGGTGTTTGGCGGAGAGCCGGGCAAGCGGCCGTCGAAGTGCATCGAGTAGTTCTCCACGCCGGAGCAGCTGCCGATCTGGCGGAGCATCTCGATGTCGTACGTGGTGCGCATGCGCAGCCGCTGGGCCTCCAGGAGCTTGCCCTGCTTCTCCAGCTCCGCGAGGCGCTCCGCCAGCTCCTTCTCTATGTCGTTGACGGCGCGCTCCAGGCGCTCGGGACCCGCGATGTAGTGAGAGGCCGGGAAGACGTACAGCTGCTGGTCGTCGCTGATGATCTCGCCGGTGAGCGGGTGCAGCGTGGACAGCGCCTCGATCTCGTCGCCGAACATCTCGATGCGGACGGCGAGCTCCTCGTAGACCGGGAAGATCTCGATGGTGTCGCCGCGGACGCGGAAGGTGCCGCGGGTGAACGCCATGTCGTTGCGGGTGTACTGGATGTCGACGAAGCGACGCAGCAGCTCGTCGCGGTCGATCTCGTCGCCGACCCGCAGCGGGACCATTCGGTCGACGTACTCCTGCGGTGTACCGAGGCCGTAGATGCAGGACACGGAGGCGACCACGATGACGTCGCGGCGGGTGAGCAGCGAGTTGGTCGCGGAGTGGCGCAGTCGCTCGACCTCCTCGTTGATCGAGGAGTCCTTCTCGATGTAGGTGTCCGACTGCGGGACGTACGCCTCGGGCTGGTAGTAGTCGTAGTACGAGACGAAGTACTCGACCGCGTTGTTCGGGAGGAGCTCGCGGAACTCGTTGGCCAGCTGGGCGGCCAACGTCTTGTTCGGCGCCATCACCAGGGTGGGGCGCTGGAGCTTCTCGATCATCCACGCGGTGGTGGCGGACTTGCCGGTGCCGGTCGCGCCGAGGAGGACGACGTCCTTCTCACCGGCCTCGACGCGCTTGGCCAGCTCGGCGATGGCCGCCGGCTGGTCGCCGCTGGGCTGGTACGGGCTGACGACCTCGAAGGGCGCCACCGTGCGTTCGATGTGGGAAACGGGCCGCATGGCATCCACCGTACGACCCCGCACTGACAACCTGCTCTGATCAGCGACTTTGCGGAGTGCGGGAGCTGTGGTGGCTCTGCTGGCGGCCGATGCGGAGCTGCGGGCGGCGGCTCGAGTGGTGGGTGACCTCGTCCGCCGGGACACCGGGCTTGTGCTCCACCCGGAGCCGGTCGGGCCTACCGATGATCATCATGGGGTCGAACATCACGACGACGGCGGCGAGGCAGAGGAAGGCCAGCGGGCCGATCAGCATGGGGGCGAGCAGAGCGGCGGGCGAGTCGCCGGGGGGCGTCCCACCGGTGTTGTGGAGGTGGACGCTCATGGCGGCCATGCCGGTGTAGTGCATACCGCTGACGGCGAGTCCCATGACCAGGCTCGCCCCGACGCTCCACAGGAAACCGCGGATCTGCCCGGCCGCCCACAGAGCCGAGGTGGCGGCCACGACCCCTATCAGGACCGCCGCGACCACGGTGGCTGTGTTGTACTCCAGAGTCCCGTTGAGGCGCAGGCCGGCCATGCCGAGGTAGTGCGTCGAGGCGATGCCCAGGCCGGTGACCGTGCCGCCCGTGAAGAGCGCCGTTCCGGTGGCGCCCCGGTAGCCGACTATGAAGATCCCGACGCCCACCATGACGATGGCGAGGCCGAGGCTCGCAAAGGTGATCGATTTGTCGTAGTGGATCGGCGTCTCCTTGACACTGAAGCCCATCATGGCGACGAAGTGCATCGTCCATATGCCGGAGCCGATCGCCGCCGCCCCCAGGGCGAGCCAGGCGGGCCGCCAGGACCGGGCCCCCAGCATCGCCCGGGTCGTGCAGCGCAGCCCGAGAGCACCGCCGAGGCAGGCCATCACATAGCCCACCAGCGGGGTGACGACCCCGTAGCTGAATCCGTCGACCGTGCCCTGCATACGTGGCTGCCCTTCACGCTTTGCGTCCCGGAATATTTGATCTGCGCCCCCGTCCCAGGACCGCCCGAGCGGTCAAGGTTGACGCAGAGAGTATGACCCGCACCGGAACGGTCGAACGATTTTCCGGCAAAGAAACACGGCCTTGCCTCAGTTGTGCGGCATCAGTGAGCGGACTTGGGTAACTCCATTCGATCTGTGGCCGTCCCGCACCCGGCCACTGTTTACTCCTTGCTGTCAGTCTTGTGCTGTCCGTATTCGCCCCACGTGAGGAGTACGCATGCGCACGCGTGCCGTAGCCGCCACCACCACCGCGCTGCTTGGAACGGCCGCTCTGCTGAGCCCGGTGCCCGCCGCCCGGGCGGGCGACGCACGCGAGCCCACGGTGCTGGCACACCGGGGTGCCTCCGCCTACGCACCCGAAAACACGCTGGCCGCCGTCGACAAGGCGGCGGCGCTGGGCTTCGCCTGGGTCGAGAACGACGCCCAGCGCACCAAGGACGGCCGACTGGTCGTCCTCCACGACGACAGCCTCGAGCGCACCACGAACGTCGAACAGGTCTTCCCCGGCCGGGCGCCCTGGAAGGTGAAGGACTTCACCGCCGCCGAGATCGCCAGGCTGGACGCGGGCAGCTGGTTCTCCGCCGCGTACACGGGCACGCGCGTGCCGACTCTGGCGCAATACATGCGCAGGGTCGAGCACAACCACGAGAAACTGCTCCTGGAGATCAAGAACCCGGAGCTGTACCCGGGCATCGAGCGGCAGATCCTCGAGCTGCTGGGCAGCGAGGGCTGGCTGGAGGGCCGGCACCTCGGCCGGATCGTCGTGCAGAGCTTCAGCGCGGACAGCCTGCGCATCGTGCACGGTCTCAGGCCCGCCGTGACGACCGGCTACCTCGGCACACCGCCCGTGGCGTCCCTGCACCGGTACGCGCGCTTCACCGACCTGATCAACCCGTCGGTGGGATCGATCTCCGCCCGTTACGTCACCTTCGTGCACTCGTTCGACGGCCCGCACGGCAAGCCGCTGCGCGTCTTCACGTGGACGGTGAACGACGCGGCCACCACGTGGAAGGCCGTCGGCTACGGCGTCGACGGGATCATCACCAACAAGCCGGACGTGGTGCGGGCCGCCCTGCGCGCGAGCTGAGTGCGGCCGGCGTTGTCAGTGGCGGGTCGTACGGTGGGTCGCATGGACGGCGAAGGGCAGAACGAGCAGCGGGTGGTGTGGGCGGTCGTGGGCACCGACATCGGTCCGCTACTGCTGGCGGCGACCCGCGAGGGCCTGGTCACCGTGGTGTTCCACGCCACGGAGACGGTGCGGGAGCGGACTCTGGAGCGGCTGGCGGCCCGGCTGGGCGCCGAGCCCGTCGAGGATGCCGCGGCTCCGGTGCTGGCCGAGGCGATACGCCAGCTGCGGGCGTACTTCGAGGGCGAGCGCCAGGACTTCGACCTGCCGCTGGACTGGACGCTGATCTCCGGCTTCAACCGGCAGGTGCTGCGCGAACTGGCCGCCGGTGTCCCTTACGGCACCGTGGTCGGATACGGCGATCTGGCCGGACGGGTGGGGCAGCCCGGCGGGGCGCAGGCGGTAGGGGCGGCGATGGGCGCCAATCCGCTGCCGGTCGTCGTGCCGTGTCACCGGGTGGTGGAGAGCGACGGAGGCATCGGCGGGTTCGGCGGCGGTCTGGAGACCAAGCGGAAGCTGCTCGCGCTGGAGGGCGTTCTGCCCGAGCCGCTGTTCTGAGGCGCCCCGGCGGGAGCGGCGGTCAGCCGTAGTGCCGCGCCTCGACGACATTGCCGTCCGGGTCGCGGAAGTAGAAGTTGCGCGGGGCCTTCCCGCGGGCGCCGAAGGAGTCGTGGCCGATCTCGGTCATGGGGACGGCGTGCTCGGCGAGGCGGGCGCGCAGGGCGTCGAACGCGTCGGACGGCAGGGACAGACAGATGTGGTTCACCGGGTGGCCCGCACTGTCCGCGGAGCCGGGGAGCGCCGGCATGCGCTCGGCGAGGGTGTGCGGCGCGAGGTCGAGGATCGTCTCCTCGTTGACGCGTACGGAGGGGAAGGACACCTCTCCCGCAGTGAACTCGGCGACCCGCAGCGCCTCCAGGCCGAGCATCCGCTCGTAGAAGCCGGCCGTGGCGACCGGATCGGCGACCCAGAGGACGACATGGTCCAGACGTGCCGTGTGATTCGTCATGCTGCCCAGGCTGGTGGCGTCCCGCACGGGCCGCAAGCGTTTAGCCGGGCGTGCCGCCCGCCAGAGATGAGAGAAGACCGACGGACAGGAGGCAGGCGCGTGGTGCTGGTGGTGTCGGAAGAAGTCCGTGAGGCACTCGGCGCGGGCCGGGCAGTGGTGGCCCTGGAGTCCACGATCATCGCGCATGGGCTGCCGCGCCCGCGCAACCTTCAGGTGGCGCTGGAGCTGGAAGAGGCGGTACGGCGCGAGGGTGCCGTGCCCGCGACCATCGCGGTGCTGGACGGGCGGCCCCATGTCGGCCTGGCCAAGGACCAGTTGGAGCGGGTCGCCAACGAGGACGGGATCCGCAAGCTGGGCCACCGCGACCTGCCACTCGCCGTGGCGGCGAGGGCGAGCGGGGCGACCACCGTGTCGGCGACGGCGCAGCTGGCTGCGCTGGCCGGCATCCGGGTGTTCGCGACGGGCGGTCTCGGCGGGGTCCACCGGGAGTGGACGGTGACCCAGGACGAGTCCGCCGACCTGGGACTGCTGGCGCGCACCCGGATCACGGTGGTGTGTGCGGGCGTGAAGTCGATCCTGGACGTGCCGGCGACCCTGCAGCGTCTGGAGACCCTGGGTGTGGCGGTGGCCGGCTACGGCACGGCCCGCTTCCCCGGCTTCTATCTGTCCGACTCCGGGTATCCGGTCGACTGGACGCTGGAGACCCCGGTGCAGGTCGCGGACGTCATGCGGGCGCAGGACGCGCTCGACGCGGCGGACACGGCGCTGATCGTCGCCCATCCGGTCCCGGAGGCGGAGCAGCTCGATCCCGCGCTGCACGCGCGGGTGCTCGCCGACGCGCTGCACGCGTGCGACGCGGAGGGGATCACCGGTCAGGCGGTCACGCCGTTCCTGCTCGACTATCTGGTCCGGCACACGGACGGCGCCTCGCTGGAGGCCAACCTGGCGGCCGTACGGGGCAACGTACGGCTGGCGGCGCGGATCGCCTCGGCGTGGGCCAGGGGGTGACGACAGCCGGAGAGGGCGCGCTGCTGGTCGTCGGGGACGTCGTCACCGACGTCGTCGCGCGGCACCGGGGTCCGCTCGCGACCGGCACGGACACGGCCGCGGTGATCCGTACCGTGCCGGGCGGGGCAGGTGCCAATGTGGCCTGCTGGGCCGCCCGTACGGGCTGTGCGGACGTACGGCTGCTGGGGCGGGTCGGCGCGGACGCGGCGGAGTGGCACGAGCGGGAGCTGGTCGCGGCCGGGGTGCGGCCAAGACTGGTGATGGACCCGGAGGCCGCGACGGGGACGGTCATCTGCCTGGTCGACAACGGCGCCTCGGCCGAGCGCACCTTTCTCACGGACAGCGGGGCGTCGCTGCGGCTGGAACCCGCCGACTGGTCGGACGCGCTGCTCGACGGGGTCGCCCGGCTGCATCTGTCCGGTTATCTGCTGTTCTCCGAGCCGAGCCGGGCGCTGGTGGCGGTGGCACTGGCGTCGGCACGCGCGCGTGGCGTGCCGGTGAGCCTGGACCCGGCGTCGGCCGGGTTCCTCGTGGCGCTGGGTGTGGACCGCTTCCTGGCGCTCGTCAAGGGCGTGGACGTCCTGCTGCCGAGCCGGGACGAGGCCTGTCTGCTCACGGGGCTGCCCGATCCGGCAGAGGCGGCGGCAGAGTTGAGCCGCCATGTGCCGCTGGTGGTGGCCAAGGCGGGGGCTGACGGCGCACTGGTCGCCGAGGCGGGCGACGTCCTCGCGCGGGTTCCGGCCGAACCGGCGACGCCTAGGGACACCACGGGTGCAGGTGACGCCTTCACCGGGGCGTTCCTCGCCGCGCTGGTCGCCGGCGCGGATCCCGGGGAAGCGGCGGCGCGGGGCTGCCGGGCGGGCGCGAGGGCGGTGGAACGCGTGGGCGCCAGACCGCCCGTCCACGGCTGACATGGCACCGCGGCCCAAAGCGGCGGGCCGGCGCCTTGTCCGGCAGGCCTGCCTTGCCCGGCGGACCTACTCCTTGCGGCCCCATGCCGAGATCATCGGGGCTGTGGCGAGGTCCATGCTGCCCGCCGCCACGTTGGCCAGGTGCTGGTCGATCTCCTCGTCGGTGGCCAGACCCGCGGCGACGAGCTGGTCGCGGATCTGCCGGACCGTGGCGGATTCCAGGGCGGTGCAGGCGGGCGAGGCGACGGGGAAGTAGGCGTCGGCCTCCACGTGGTGCAGCCCGGCCCCGCGGAGCAGCTGCGGGAGTTTGCGGCCGTACGACAGGTCGGCGCCGCGTTCGGCGAGGAGCTTGCGGAAGCCTTGGCGCAGGCGGTTGGCGAGCTGTTGCTCGGGGCCGTACTCGTGGGGGCAGGTCAGGGGCTGGAGGGCGGGGTCGGCGTCCTCGATCAGCAGCCGTCCGCCGGAGCGCAGGGCCTTGATCATGGAGCGCAACGCCCGTTCCCGGTCCGGGACATGGACCAGCACGAGCCGGGCGTGCACCAGGTCGAAGCCCTCCCCCGGCGTCTCCTCGGACCCGACGTCGTGGGTGCGGACCTCGACCGGTGGGTGGGCGGCCGTGGCGAGCAGCGAAGTGTTGATGTCGGTGGCGACGACCTGCCCGGTCGGTCCGACCCTCTTCGCCAGCCAGGACACCACGGAGGTGCCGCCGGCCCCGACCTCCCAGCAGCGCCAGCCCGGTCCGAGACCGAATGCCTCAAGGTGCCGGAAGGTGGTGGGGTCGAAGAGGGTGGCGAAGGCGTCGAAGCGCTGTCCGGCCTCGCTCTTGCGGTTGTCGAGGAGATATCCGTCGGCCTGTGTCATGAAGCGATCATCCCAGTTGCCCGGCTTGTCCGGGACGGGAGCCGGCTTGTCCACAGGCGGGAACCAACCGGAATCCGCTGCTCCCACAGCCTTACCCGTGTCTCACGCCGGGCTGGCAGACTTGCCCGGCAAGGCGCGGAAGCGTTGCGCGAGGGGATCCATGCAAGGAGATCCGGATGACGATGGCAGGGAATCTGCGGAAGGTCACAGGGCTTGGCAGGGCCGGCGGCCTGCGCAAGGTGGCGCGGCTGGCCCGGCGACGGCCCCGCGTCGACCTGAACCATCACGCACGGTCCCCGTTGGGCTCCTCAGTGGTCAACTGCGTCACATACGAAGAGGGGGCGCGGGTCCCGGAGTGCAGCGATCTCCACTCCGCCGTGGAGCGGGTGCGCAAGAAGGGCGAGGGGTTCGTCTGGCTGGGGCTGCACGAGCCGACGGACAGTGAGTTCGCCGGCATCGCCGAGCTGTTCGACCTGCACCCGCTGGCCGTGGAGGACGCGGTCGAGGCCCATCAGCGCCCGAAGGTTGAGCGGTACGGCGAGACGCTGTTCGCGGTGTTCAAGACGGTCTGCTACGTGGAGCACGAGACGCTGACGGCGACCAGCGAGGTGGTGAACACCGGCGAGATCATGGTGTTCGTCGGCGAGGAGTTCGTGATCACGGTGCGGCACGGCCGGCACGGCTCGCTGGGGCCGCTGCGTGAGGAGTTGGAGGCGACACCTGGTCAGCTGGCCAAGGGTCCTGCGGCGGTGCTGCACGCGATCGCGGACCATGTGGTCGACGACTATCTGGACGTCACGGACGCGGTGCAGGCCGACATCGACCAGGTGGAGGCGGATGTGTTCGCGGAGAACGGCGCGCGGGCCGACCCGGGGCGGATCTACCAGATGAAGCGTGAACTCCTTGAGCTGAAGCGGGCGGTGGTACCGCTCGGCAGGCCGATGGAGGAGCTGACCACCCGGCCGATACGGGTGATCGCCCCGGAGATACAGGCCTACTTCCGGGACGTGCTCGACCATCTGATGCGGGCCAAGGAGCAGATCGCGTCCTTCGACGAACTGCTCAACTCCATTCTCCAGGCGCACCTGGCGCAGGTGACGGTCGCACAGAACGAGGACATGCGGAAGATCACGGCCTGGGCCGCGGTGATCGCCGTGCCGACGATGGTGTGCGGGGTGTACGGCATGAACTTCGATCACATGCCGGAGCTGCACTGGCGGTTCGGCTATCCGCTCGTCATCGGCGTCATATCCGTGGCCTGTCTCGTGCTGTACCGGGGCTTCCGCCGCAACGGCTGGCTCTGAGCTCCACGACCGGCTCCGAGGACCACGGCCCCCGAGGCCGCCTCAGGCCGAGAAGGCGATGACCCTGCGCGGGACGACCCTGATGATCACGCGCACCTCGTCGTCCTTCTCGGCGGGCGGGTCGATGCCGAGGTACTTGTGGGAGAGCTCGTAGGGGAGCCGCTTGCCCTCGTCCGGGAGGATCTCGGCGGTGCCGCGGATCTCGGCCGAGCGGTAGGGGTCGGCCAGATCGAAGACGGTGAGACTGACACGGGGGTCACGGCGGAGGTTGCGCACCTTCTGGCGGCCGTCGGTGGAGGAGAACAGCACCGTGTCGCCCTCGCGCTTGATCCAGACCACCGAGTTCTGCGGGGCACCGTCGGGGCCGAGCGTGGCGACGGCGGCGAAATTCCTGCCGTCGAGGATGGCGCGCACGGAGTCGTCGAAGGTGACTGAGGTGTGCGTGGAGATCGTCATACGACCAGACTAGTTACATGCGTACGCATATAAAAGCGGTTTGCCGAATCGGCCGCCGAGAAGCAGATCGCCGGGCCCGCCGCGGATGCGGAACGCTCAGCCGCTCCACGCCGGATGCCGTGGATCGTCGGCCCGGACCAGGACGTCGGCAGTGCCGGCAGGGTCGGTCTCGGCCTCGTAGCGTTCGAAGGCGGGGAGGGTCCATTGGTCGGTCTCGGGCGTTCGGCGGCGCAGGGCGCCGGGTGACAGGAGGAGGTGGACGGTCAGGTCGAACGGGAACCAGTGCCGCAGCAGGAGCGGTCCGTGCAGCAGCAGGAAGCCACCGGGCTGGAGGTGGGCATAGGGGGTGCGGGTGGCTCGGTCGGTGGCCGGGTCCCACAGGTCGGGCAGGACGCGGCCGGTCCCGCCGGGGTCGAGGGGGCCGAAGACCTCCCGCCACAGGGCGTTGGTGTCGAACCAGCCGCCGTAGTACGACTCCGCGTCACGGCGGCCGTACTCCAGACGCAGCGAGGCGGGGCGCAGGAAGCCCTCGGTGCCCACGACGAGCGAAGGCCTGCCCCGTACGCGCAGCGCCTCCGCGACGCGCTCCGCGAGGTCCCCGGGCCGGGCGGCCGGGGCGCCGTCGAAAGCGACGCGCGGCCAGGCACCCCCGTCGGCGGGCTTCAGTTCGAGCAGCCGATCGGCGAGACGCTCGGCGAGCCGGTCCCAGGTGATCGCTTCGAGTCGCACGGGGTCATGATGCCGTGTGGGGCGGGGCCGCCGGGCAGGCCGGGGCGTTTTAGGCGTCCGCCGACGGTCGTCAGCGGTGGCGGTGGGTG
Organism: Streptomyces sp. NPDC111744; assembly: GCF_055634995.1. Taxonomy (NCBI): domain Bacteria; kingdom Bacillati; phylum Actinomycetota; class Actinomycetes; order Kitasatosporales; family Streptomycetaceae; genus Streptomyces; species Streptomyces sp. NPDC111744. Next base: position 17,216 of record NZ_JBVKCG010000014.1, on the reverse strand, counting down.
TCACGGGCGCGCGAATTGCCTCGGGGCGGACGGGCGGCCCGTGATGGACGACCCGACGGTGTTTCCGGTCGAGATACGGCCGTTCGCGCTGGCGCACACCGCGGGGCTGACGCGCTGCCGGGAACGGGGAGAGGAGGCCGTCGACTGGGTGATGCTCACACCGGCCGGCTCCCTGGAGCACGGCGCGGAACGGACCGGGCGGTACCGGGTGGGCGGCGGGGAGCTGGTGCCCGAAGGCGAGCCCTGGCTGTCGTACGCGTATCTCGCGGTGGCCGTGGCCGACGAGATCGAGAGACCGGCGCGGCACCGTACACGGGTGTCGGTGTTCAACTTCCGGGAGGAGGCCAAAAGGGCGTAGCCGACGTGGGTTCCAGCCGTGGACAGGGAAAAGAACCGCATATGACGCGCCTCGCAACTCCCCCGCACCACGGCGGACTTCTGGTTGTGCAGCCGCTTCGGCACAAGCGGTGTGCGGCCTGTCGGCGCGGGCCGTTGTCGATGCTGGTGCTGGAGGACGGGGCGCCGCGGTGTCTGGAGTGTGCCGATCTCGGGCATCTGGTGTTCCTGCCGCGTGGGGACACGGCTCTGACCCGGCGGTCGCGGGAGGAGAGCACGCTGTCGGCGGTGGTGGTGCGGTTCGACCGGCGCAAGAGCCGGTACGAGCGGCAGGGCGTCCTCGTAGAGGAGGCCGCGCTGGCCCGGGCCGAGGCGCGGTGTCTGGCCGATGCCGAGGCACGGCGGCGGCGCCGGGCGCGGGACGCGAAGCGGCGGGCGGCGGAGGATGTGCGGTTCACGGAGGCGTTCGCGGCGGAGATCCTGCGTTTGTTCCCGGGCTGTCCGGTGGAGCGGGCCCTGGCGATCGCGGCACACGCGTCGCTGCGGGGCAGCGGCCGGGTGGGGCGGACCGCGGCCGGGCGGGCGCTGACTGAGAGCGCCGTGATCTCGGCGGTGGTGGCGGGGGTACGGCATGTGGACACGCCGTACGACCAGCTGCTGATGAGCGGGGTGCCACGGTACGAGGCGCGGCGGCGGATCGCGAGGACGGTGGAGGCGGTGCTGCGGGGGTGGGAGGCCGGGGTGGAGATCCGCTTGACCGGCTGACCCCGGGCAGCGCTGCGCAGGCCTCGCCGGGATGCCGGTACGGCGGCCCAGCGGGGACGGGGACGGGAGGGCGGATGTGTATGTGGACGTGCTTCACAGCCATGAGAGGCGGTCAGTCGTGGGCATTGACTTGAGTGACGGCGGTGTCGGAGGCGAGGGGCGAGAGTGAGTGTGGTGGTTGTGATCGACGGGCCGTACTACGTACTGGTCCTGCTGGGGGTACTGGGGACCGGGCTGGTGGCGGGGGTGTTCTGCGGGTTCTCGATCTTCGTGATGCGTGGGCTGGCCTCGTTGCCGTCGGCACAGGGGGTCGCCGCGATGAACGCGATCAACCGCGCGGCCCTGACCCCGGCGTTCATGCTGCTGTTCGCTGGGTCGGCGGTGCTGTGCGCGCTGATCGCGGTGGTGACGTTCGTGGTGTGGCCGGACGAGGGGAAGACGGAGCTGCTGCTGGGCAGCACGCTGTATCTGTTCGGTTCGTTCGGGCTGACTTTGGTGACGAACGTGCCCAGGAACGAGGCGCTGGCCAAGCTGGAGCCGGGCACGCCGGAGGCCGCCTCCTACTGGCCGGCGTATGTGCGTGAGTGGACGCAGTGGAACCACGTGCGCACCCTCGCGGCGGCCGCGGCGGCGGTCCTGTATGTACTGGCCCTGTCCTGAGGGAGACATGGGAGAAAACTGACGCCGGACTGGCTTCCGGCTGGCCGCTGGCTGGCTCCCGGCTGAGGAAGCCCCGGCAGAAGGCGCTGTCAGCCGCTCTGCGGGCGTAACCGAGCGGACGTATCGTGGCCGAAAGAGTGCCGCCGATGACGCACGGCCTGGGGCAATCGCACGCGAGGAAGTCGACCATGGCCGACCCCAAGGGTTTCATGACCACGCCGCGGGAGGAGTGGCCGCGGCGGCCGGTCGAGGAGCGGGTCCGGGACTGGGACGAGGTGTATGTCCCCGGGGCGCTGCTGCCCATCATCAGCAAGCAGGCGGACCGCTGCATGGACTGCGGGGTGCCGTTCTGCCACGACGCGTGTCCGCTGGGCAATCTGATCCCCGAGTGGAACGACCTGGTGTCGCGGGAGGACTGGCTGGCGGCGAGCGACCGGCTGCACGCGACGAACAACTTCCCCGAGTTCACGGGGAGGTTGTGTCCGGCGCCGTGCGAGGCGGGGTGCGTGCTCGCGATCAACCAGCCGGCCGTCACGATCAAGAACGTCGAGTGCGCCATAGCCGACCGGGCCTGGGCGGAGGGGTTCACCTCTCCACGGCCGCCGGAACGGCTGTCCGGGCGGACCGTGGCGGTGATCGGGTCCGGTCCGACCGGGCTCGCGGCGGCGCAGCAGCTGACCCGGGCCGGTCACACCGTCGCCGTGTACGAGAAGGACGACCGGCTCGGCGGGCTGATGCGGTACGGCATCCCCTCGTTCAAGATGGAGAAACACCATCTGGAGCGGCGGCTGGGCCAGATGCGCGCCGAGGGAACGAAGTTCCGTACGTCGGTGGCGGTGGGGCAGGACATCGGGGCGGCGGAGCTGCGGGGGCGGTACGACGCGGTGGTGATCGCGACCGGGGCGACGGCGTGGCGGGAACTTCCGGTGCCAGGTCGGGAGTTGGACGGGATACACCAGGCGATGGAGTATCTGCCGCTGTCCAACCGGGTGTGCGAGGGGGATCTGGCGCGGTCGCCGCTGTCGGCGGCCGGCAAGCATGTGGTGATCGTGGGCGGGGGTGACACGGGGGCGGACTGTCTGGGGACGGCGGTGCGGGAGCGGGCCGCGTCGGTGACCCAGCTGGACATCTACGCGCAGCCGGGGGCGGAGCGGGACGAGGATGTCGAGCCGTGGCCGACGTATCCGAAGATCTACCGGCTGTCGGCGGCGCACGAGGAGGCGCGGGATCTGGAGACGGCACCCGCGGCGCACGCGGACGCGCGGTTGTTCGCGGCGTCGACGCTCCGCTTCACCGGCGACGAGAACGGGCATGTGAGGTCGCTGCACCTGACGGAGGTGGACGCGGCGCGGCGCCCGGTGCAGGGAACCGGTCGGACGCTCCCCACCGACATGGTGCTGCTCGCACTCGGTTTCTCTGGGCCCGACCGGGAGGACGGGCTCATCGACCAGCTGGGGGTGGTGACGGAGCCGCGCGGGACGATCGCCCGGGACGCGGAGTTCACCACGAACGTGCCTGGTGTGTTCGCCGCCGGGGACGCGGCGCGCGGGCAGTCGCTCATCGTCTGGGCGATCGCGGAGGGGCGGGCGGTGGCGGCGGCCGTCGACCGCTATCTGACAGGGAGTTCGCAGCTGCCGGCGCCTATATCGCCGTACGACCGGCCGATGAGCGTGTAGGTGACCGTGTGCGTGAGGGGCGGGGGTGGCTGGGAAGAGCAGGGCGGGCGGGGCCGGGTCAGAGGTGTCGGCGTTCGTCCAGCGGTTCCTGGACGTCGTCGCGGATGCCCCGGCGCATGTGGTCGTGACTCTGGTCCCGGCCGCCCCCCAAACACCGAGGCGCCCGGTTACGGCTTGCGCCCCACCGCCCCGTACCCCGGAATCACCCCGTCGTCCTGCCCCGGCACCGGCTCACCCAGCTCAGGACGCCAGTGGTGGACCACCGAGACGCCGGGGTCGACGAGTTCCAGGCCGTCGAAGAAGCGGCCGAACTCCTCCCGGGAGCGCAGCGCCAGGGTGACTCCGGCCGCCCTGAGTTTCGCGGTGGCCTCCGCCGACTCCTCCGGGGTGAAGTCGGCGGTGGCGTGGGTCATCATCAGGTAGCTGCCGGACGGCAGTTCGGCCAGCAGCCGGCCGACCAGCTCGTGCGCCCCGTCCTCGTCGGGGACGAAGTGGAGCAGGGCGACGAGCGACAGCGCGACCGGACGGTCGAGGTCCAGGATCTCGCGCGCGCCGGCGACGATCGCCGCCGGGTCGCGCACATCGGCCTGGAGATACTCCGTCGCGCCCTCGGGTGTGCTGCGCAGCAGGGCAGCCGCGTGGGCCAGCACGATCGGGTCGTGGTCGCAGTAGACGACCCGGGCCTCGGGCGCGACGCCCTGGGCGATCTGGTGCAGGTTGGGCTCGGTCGGGATGCCCGTGCCGACGTCCAGGAACTGCCGTACGCCCTGCTCGGCCAGCCACCGGGTGGCGCGGTGCATGAAGGCGCGGTTGACCCGCGCCATCACCGGCACCCGGGGGTCGAGGGCGAGCATCTGCTTGCCCATCTCCTCGTCGACCGGGTAGTTGTCCTTGCCGCCGAGATACCAGTCGTACATCCGCGCGGGATGCGGCTTGCTGGTGTCGATCACGGTGCGGTCCTGCCCGGTCATGAGGCACTCCATAAGCGTCCGACGCGGTCAATGATCAATTTAGTTCCAGGAAAAGGGAGTTGAATCGAAGCTGAACGTGCTGAACAAGCTGAACAAGGGAAAGAGCAGGGTCAGGAGAGCAGGAAGTCGGCCTCCCCCGCCTTGGCGCCCTCGATGAAGGCCGTCATCTCGTCCGTGGTGTAGATCAGCGCCGGTCCGTCGGGGTCGGTCGACTGGCGGACGGCGATCCGGCCGTCCGCCAGCTTCATCGCCTCCAGGCAGTTGCCGCCGTTGCCGCCGCTCCACGGCTTGTGCCAGCCCTCGCTGCCCAGTTCCCGGGCGGGCATGCCGTTGTAGATCCGCTTGGTGCGGTTCCGCGGCCTGGACTGGGGTTTGATGCGATCCATTCACAGCTCCTTGCGGAGATCCCGGAGGATCTCCTTCGTGCGTTGTGCCGTAGCGGCCTGCGCCGCCATGCGGTCCATGACCTCGAGGTGGGTCGCCACCTCGGTGCGCGCGTCCAGGTAGACGGCGCCGGTCAGGTACTCGCTGTAGACCATGTCCGGCAGTTCGGGCATGGCGAATCGGAACAGCACGAAGGGCCCGTACGTCCCCGGGTGCGGCCCGCTCTCGAACGGGGCGACCTGGAGCGTCACATTGGGCAGCTTCGTGACCTCTAGCAGCCGGTCGATCTGCGCGCGCATCACCTCCGGGCCCCCGACCGGGCGGCGCAGGGCGGTCTCGTCCATCACGGCCCAGAAGCGGGGAGCGTCATCACGGGTGAGCAGACCCTGGCGCTGCATGCGCAGGGCGACATGGCGCTCGATGTCCTCCGGCCAGGTCTGGCCGACGGCGCCCGACTTCAGCACCCCGCGCGCGTAGTCCTCGGTCTGCAGCAGCCCGGGCACGAAGTGCGGTTCGTAGGAACGGATCAGGCTCGCCGCGCCCTCCAGGCTGACGTACATGGAGAACCAGCTCGGCAGGATGTCATGGAACCGCTGCCACCAGCCGGGCTGGTTGGCCTCCTCGGCGAGCCGGACGAAGACGTCGGCCTCGTCGTCGGTCACCCCGTAGGCCTTCAGGAGCAGTTGGAGGTACGGGATCTTGAGGGCGACCTCGGCCATCTCCATACGGCGGATGGTGGCGGGCGCCACGCGGAGCACACGGGCGGCCTCCTCACGCTTGAGTCCGGCGCGTTCGCGCAGGTCAAGGAGGCGCCGACCGAGGACCACCTGGCCCACAGTCGGCGCGGACCGCGGCTCGCTCACGCTCCACCTCCACGAAGTTCCCCGGCCGGGCCGCCACTTGCGCTCGTCGGCGGCACGGCCGCAACCACCTACAGGTGTCACCTGTCACCGGCATGCTGACAGCCCAGCGGCGCCATTCGAAGACTCATTCGAGGATCTGACGGCAGAACCAGACAGGACAGAGGACCGAATTGACCGAAACAACCGGAAACTTCCGGTTCGGTCATATCAATCCCATTGGCCCGATCGGCCCGCCGGATCCTCACTGATCCCAACTGGCGCCGCTCGACATGCTGTTGCGAGCAGTGTGCCACGACGCCTCACCGCGTCACACAGCACTCTGCATTTTTCAGAGTGACTCTTGCCAAGTGTTCACGGCGGGGCGATAGTGGCAAGCGTGATTCCGTCCGCGCCCTTAGGAACAGACGCCGCCGCAGACCCTTTCGGTCTCGGCGCTGCCGCGGTGATCGCCCCTGGTAGGGGCACTGCCGAGCGCCGGTTCCGGTTCGAGCTGGCCGCTCATCCGGGTTCTCCCGCACAGGCCAGACGCCTGGTGCGTGCCCGGCTGACCGGCTGGTCGGTGTGCGCGGACACCTGTGACACCGCCATGCTCGTCATATCCGAGTTGGTCACCAACGCGATCGTGCACACCGCGAGCAGTCGCGTCGTGTGCGAGCTGCATGACCACGACGACACGGTGCGCATAGCCGTGCACGACGAGGGCTGTGCACCGGATGAGCCCCACCCGTCCCCGCAGCGTCCGGAGGAGGAGCACGGGAGGGGGTTGCTCCTCGTCGAGGCGCTGTGCCAGGCCTGGGGGGCTCAGGAACACGGTCCTGGGCTGCTGGTCTGGGCGGAGCTGCCGCGCCAGACCGACGCCGCCCAGGACCCCGCCGAACCCCGCAACGACCTCGGGTGGGGCGCCCGCCCCGACCCGGGCCCGTCGCGCGGCTCGTCCCGCGGGCCCTCGCGCGACCCGTCGCACGGGCCCGCGCACAGCCCGGTCCACCGTCCCTCGCCCGGTTCCGGGGAAGAGGGGCAGTCGGAGGCGGCGCTCCGCCCGGTGCCCGGGCGGAGGCAGCCGTGAATGGCATCCCCGGTTCCGGCCGGTCGCTGGGTCTCGACACCCTGGTCCGGCTGCAGCGCGGGCAGCGGCCGGCGGGCGCGGGGGGTGTGCGCCGGCTCCCGGTGCCCGAGGGCATGACAACACCGCTGGGCTGCGACACCGTGGCCGTACCGGCGCGCCTCGGGCCGCTGGTGGTACCCCGGCTGCCGCGGGTGGGCTGTGTGTACGCCGACGGCACGCGCTGGTGGTGGATCGTCCCGGCGGACTCCGACTACGCCCTCACCTGGCCCGCACCGGCTCACTACAGTCCGGGGGCCCCGCTCCCCGGCGCCGCCCGGCTGATCCACCGCCCCGACGGCACGGTGCCGTACACCCCGCCGATACCGCTCTACCTCGCCCTGTGCCGGGTGACGGGGACGACGCCGGAGTGGTCCCGCCCACTGAGCGCGTGACCGCTGCGCGGCTTCAGCCGACAGAAGCGGCGCGAGAGACCGGGTGGCGGGGATCGGCTCGGCTGTTCTGACCGAGGGCCGGGGCGGCTGTTCGGACTGAGGACCCTCTCGGCTGCTGTCCCAAACCGCCCCCGGCCCAGCCCACCTCTTTCCACCCCACCCACGACCCACCCATCCCCGGTCCACCCCCCCCCTCCCACCCCGCACCCCCAGCGCACTCCCCCGCGCCCCGCGAGCCCCGTCGCACGCCCTGCCCGGGGGCCGTCGTGCCCGCGATAGTGGCCGTTCGTCGACGGCCCTGGGAGGAACGCGGTGACGAAGAGGCGGGACACGGAGGCGTGCGATGTGTCGGAGTCGGAGCGGCTGCTGTTCGGAGGGCCGCTCCGCTACGACATGGGTTGGAACCAGCACCGGGACGCCTTCCTGGAGCTGGACCTCCGCGCGATGCTGACCCGTCTGCCCGGCATGCTCACGTCCAGCCTGCGGCTGGCCCGTCAGGCGGACCCCGGCGCCGCGCGCGTGGTGCTGGCCGCGCAGGTGGCCATCGGCGTGTCACAGGCCGTGAGCCTGCTGGCCGTGAACAGCGTGCTGGGCCGGCTGATCGGCACCGGCACCATCGAGGAACGGCTGCGCGGCGCCGCCCCCGCTCTGGTGGTCATGGCCACCGTGATGTTCGTGGCCGCCATGCTGCGTGCCGCCTCCACCTACGCCACGGGCCGCCTCGAACCCAAGGTCGAGCGGGTGGCGACCGAGATGTACCTGGAGCGCGCCGCGGCCGTCGAACTCGCCGCGATCGAGGACCACGCCTTCCACAAGCTGCTGGACACCGCACAGTACGGCGCCTCCTCCGCCCGCCGCATGATCATGTACGGCACCCGTGTGGTGAACGCGATGATCTCGCTGATCGCCGCGGCCGGTGTACTGACCGTGCTGCATCCGGCCCTGCTGCCACTGCTGATCACGATGACGATTCCCAGCGCCTGGGGCGCCCTGACCAACGCCCGGCGCCGCTACGAGTCGTTCCACACCTGGGTGCAGCACGCCCGCGCCGGCCATCTGATCAGCGCCCTGCTCACCGAGCCGGAGGCGGCGCCGGAGATCCGGGTGCACGGGGTCGGCCCGTTCCTGCTGCGGCACTTCCGGGCGATGTCGGAGACGGCGGAGGCCGAGCAGGCCCGGCTGGCCCGGCTCGCCGCCCGCACCGGCCTGATCGCGGCGGCCTGGACCGGTCTCGCGACCGTCGCCACCTACGCGACGCTGGGCGCCCTGCTGCTGAGCGGGGCGATGGCCCTGTCGGTGGCCGGTACTGCGGTGATCGCGATCCGCACCGGCTCGGCGAGCCTCAACACGCTCGTGCTGGAGATCAACACGCTGCACGAGGAGGCACTGTTCGTCGGCGACCTGGAACGGCTGTACGTCGAGGCAGCCGAACGGGCGATCCCGATCGGCGGCGACCCGCTCCCGGAGGATCCGCGGGAGATCCGCTTCGAGAACGTCACGTTCACCTATCCGGGTGATTCCACCCGTCCCGCCCTCGACGACGTCACCCTCACGCTCCCGCTGGGCCGGATCGTCGCCCTGGTCGGCGAGAACGGCTCCGGCAAGACCACCCTGGTCAAGCTGCTGGCCGGGCTCTACCAGCCGGACCGGGGCCGCATCCTCTGGGACGGGGTCGACGCGGCGAAGTCCGACCGGCACCGGCTCGCCGAGCGCGTCGCGATGCTGGCCCAGGACTTCAAGCGCTGGCCCTTCACCGCCAAGGTCAATGTGGCCGTCGGCCGCTCGTCGGCGCCGCTCACCGAGGAGCGACTGACCAGGTCGGTCTCGGAGGCCGGCGCGGAGGAGGTGGTCGAGGATCTGCCACGCGGCCTCGAGACCCTGCTGGCCCGGAACTTCAGCGGCGGGCACGAGCTGTCCGGCGGTCAGTGGCAGCGGCTGGGCATCGCGCGGGCCGCCTACCGGCGCGGGCGCATCCTGATCGTGGACGAGCCGACGGCCGCCCTGGACGCCCGGGCCGAGCTGGAGGTCTTCGAGAAGATCCGTGCGCTGGCGGGCAGCGGGCAGACCGTCGTACTGATCACGCACCGGCTGGCGTCGGTCCGCCACGCCGATCTGGTGCACGTCCTGGATCAGGGCCAGGTCGTGGAGTCCGGGACCCCCGACGAACTCCTGGCGAGCGGCGGGGTCTACGCAGAGCTGTACGCGCTCCAGGCGGACCAGTTCACGACCAAGGTGCCCGTCCGGAAGGTGGGGTAGCCCTCCGACCGGCGCTCGGCTAGCCCTCGGCTCCGTCGCCGCCGCGCACGATCACCAGGAACGTGTCGGTCGCCAGGTCCATCACGACCTCGGCGGGCATGCCTTCGAGTCGCCGCGCGTGCGCGAACTCCTCCGCCGGCCATGATCCTCGCGGTCCGCCTGCGGGAAAGCCCTCGAGCACCGTTCGCCCGTTCACCATCCTGCACCTCCAGAAGTGCGCCGTAGTTGTAGGAGTTAACGCTCTGGAGAACACGAATGGCTCGGCCAGTGACGGCACTGAGACATTGCCGACACGTCACCGGCGCGGAGGGTGACATTCCGTTGACTTTCGGCCACTTTCGTGACCGCTTGTGTCACTCCTCGTACTCGTCGTGATAACGGACCCGGTCGCTGCCCGCGGGTACCCGGCCGAGCGCCGTGAGGTCGAGCAGGGAACTGGTCGAGCCGAGTCCGTCGAGGCCGCGGTCGTGGGCGGAGTAGGTGTGGAAGACCCGGTTGTGCTCCCGCAGGAAGCAGCTGATCCCGGGCCGTTCGACCGGTTCGTCGTCGACCACGAGGGTCGCCCTGAAGTCGCGGTTGAAGTCGCTGTGGTACGACGAGTACCAGGGCAGCGTCCAGCCCATCCGCGCCTTGAACGGCAGGATCCTGGTGAACGGCGCCCGGGACACCGCGGCGAACGAGGTGCCGCGGGCCCGCAGATGGGCGAGATGGCCGATCTGGTCCAGGAACGCGGAGCAGTTGGGACAGCCGGCCTCCCACTCCGGGGCGAACATGAAGTGATAGACGATCAGTTGGGCCCGTCCCTCGAAGAGGTCGAGCAGGGTGGCCTTGCCGTCGCCGCCCTCGAACACGTACTCGGGGTCCACCTCGACCATCGGGAGCCGGCGCCGCTCGGCGTTGAGCACCTCCCGCGCGCGTGTGAGCGCCTCTTCCTTGAGCAGTAACTCCTCACGCGCTGCACGCCACCGCTCACGCGAGACGATCTCCGGAAGCGACATGGGCCCTCCTTACGACGGTCGGTTCCGGGTGGTGACCGCCGGAGGGAAGAGAACTCATCGGCGCGGCCGAGGTTTTTTTCCGCGCCACCGCCAGATGCGGCTCCTTCGAACACGCCACGGCCGGCAGCGCCACCGTCGGACACGCCACCGCGGGACGCGCCCCCTCAGGTGTCGTACTCCTGGATGCGCCGACCCTGCCGGCGCTCGACGAGGGCGGGCAGCCGCTCCCCCGACTCCCGTACCACCATGGGCATGTCGAGGGTGAGCAGTTCGCGGTCGCGCATCAGGACACGGCCATCGACGATCGTCGTGCGGACGTCGGCGGAGCGGGCGCTGTGCACGAGCGTGGCGGCGAGCGTGGACGGGCTGGGTGTGCGGCCCGGTGAGGTCGACGAGAACGATGTCGGCGCGGTGGCCGGGGGCGAGCCGGCCGATGCGTGCGCCTAGCCCGACGGCCCGCGCGCTCTGCAGCGTGGCGTGGTGCAGGGCCTGCCGGGAGCCGGCGTGGATCGCCCTCGCTGGACTTCTGGATCAGCGAGGTGAGCGCCATCGACTCCCACACGTCGAGGCGGCCGCGAACTCCACTGACCGCTCGCGCCCTTCGGGCCCCTGCGAGGAGAAGTACGCCTCTCCCAGATGGGCCCGCAGCCCGCACTCGGCGACGACGGCGGCGACCGCGTCCATGCGGAAGTAGTGGTCGGCAGGTGACCCCGCCCCAGATCATCTCGGCACAGGCGAGCCGTGAACCCCAACTCCACATCCTTCCCGGTGAGGTTGGACTCGACGGGCCAGACGACGTCGTTGAACCACGCCTCTGTCGGCAGGTCCTCGGCGAGTCCGCGCAGGGCGACCACCGGGGCGTGGGTGTGACCACCGCTCCGCCGGCCCTCCCGTCGGTGGGCGAGGACCCGGCGGAGCGCCGCGGGGTACCGGGGGCGGACCACGCACCGGTGTGGGCACGGTTCGGCGACTGAGGCGTACGGCGTCGCCCTGATTCCCTACGCCGCGACCGGCATCCGCGGCACCGCGAGCCCGAGCCGCCGACCGCCATGCTCCAACTCGGCGGCCAGGTCTTCGAGTTGCCGGGTGTGCCGGGTGGTGAGCCGGCCTGTCTCGTCGAGGTGCACGGCGCACGCGGTGGTCGTGTCCACGAGTCGTTCGAGCGCGGCGGCCACCGCTTCGGTGCCCTCGGTGTGCCGGGCGAGGGCGGGGAGTTCGGCGGCGGCGAGGGCGATGGCGGTGCGGGCCTCGGCGAGGGTGCGGTAGGCCTCGCGGCGCAGGGCCCAGCGTTCGCCGCGGTCGTCGGACTCGCTCAGTACGTGGCCGAGATAGGCGTGTGCGGCCCGCCCGGCCGCCGCGAGCCGGGCCCGTACTCCGCCGCCCCGCTTCCCGGCCATCGGCAGATGCCCCACGATCAGCACGATCGCGCAGGCCAGCAGGGTCTCGCCGATGCGGCTGAGGGAGGCCTGCGGTTCGCCGCCGACCATGACCAGGGCGAGCACGAGGACGGTGACGGCGGCGGTCTGGGCGCCGAAGTGCCGGGTGGACACGGGGATGACCGCTCCGCAGACGGCGACCAGCGCGATGAGCCCCTCGGGCCGGGGCAGTACTGCAGCGAAGCCCGCGAAGACGAGGGCGCCGAGCACGGTCCCGGCGGCCCGGCACAGCACCCGGGAGGCGAGCGGCCCGAGGTCGGGCTTGACGAGGAAGACTGCGGTGGCGGGCAGCCAGTACCAGTGCTGGTGCCCTCCGTACCAGCGGGCCTGGTGCAGGGCCTGGGCGATGGCGACGCTGGCCCCGAAGCAGAGGGCGACCCGCAGCCCGTACTCCCGTCCACCGCTGCCGAGCGCGGCCCGCAGCACCTCCTTCGGGCTGCGGCGCCGGGCGGGCGGCCGGTGCTCCGCGCCCCCGGCCCGGTCGAAGGCCTCGGCGGCGCGCAGCAGGGCGTCGTCCAGGGCGCGCAGGGCGGGCGCCGACCGGGACGGCGCGGGCAGCGGCCCGGTGCCGCTGTTCCCCCGGACGGCGACGGCGAGCCGCCGGGGCCCCTCGGCCGCCCGCTCGGACATCGGCTCCCCCGCCCAGGCGAGGGCGGTCGCCGCCTCGCCGAGGGGCAGCGCGGCGGCGTACTGCGCGTGCAGCCGGCGCTCGGCGGCGGAACTGGCGTACCGCCGCAACCGGGGCCCGGTGAGCGCGTCCTGGGCATGGTCGAGCGCGGTGCTCAGCGCCTTGCGCCGCCCGAGGGCGGCCTCGCTGCCCACGGCGTCGAGCAGGTCGGCGATGGCGTCGTACACGGCGGCGACGGCGTCCCGTTCGCCGTCGAAGCGGTAGTCGCCGGTGAGGGCGCCGGGGGTGGGCAGGGCCAGCCGCAGCACCAGCAGCCACCCGGCTCCGGCGAGGAAGGCGAGGGCCCGCTGCCAGCCCGCCTCGGCGACCGGCATCCCGGCGCCGATGGCGGCGGCGACCAGTAACTGCGTCCCGGCCCCGGAGGCGACGGGCCCGACGGCACTCATCCCGCCGCCGACCAGCCCGAGCCCGGTGAGCAGCAGGGTCAGGGGGACGGGCGTGAGGTGCTCACCGCCGTACGTCCCGACGAGCAGTCCCACGGCCCCGGCCGCCGCGGGCGCCCCGAGCCGCCGTACGGAGGCCCGCCTGCTGCCCGGCCTGTCGTTGACCCCGGCGAGCATCGCGGCGATGGCGGCGACGACACCGAGAGAGGTGTGGCCGACCGCGACCGCGGTGAGCAGCAGCGGCCCGGCGGCCAGCGCCCCTCTCGTCACGGCGCTCCAGGGCACGGGCCCGCGCTGGGCGCGCAGGGCGTGGGCGAGCCAGGGCGGCAGGGCGACACGACGGGACACGGGGCTCCTGTACGGCGGACGAGGGCGGGGTATGCCTTCGGGCGACGGCGGCCGTGGCTTCCGGTCTGGGTGTCTCCACCGTAGATCGTGTTCCCGTACGGAAAGGTACGTTCGTATTTCCGAGGTGTGACAAGTGGGGCGAAGGGCCGTGTTCTTTATGAACGCAATTTCACGATGAACGTGAGCGGGCCCGAGGGCGTAGCCTGCCCCCTCCGCGGCGGCGAGGGCGGCCGCGGAGCGCAGGCGGCGGGAGGTGCTGGCGCGGATCGCGGCGGAGCCGGTCGACGTGCCGCGGCCGGCTCCGCACAGACTGGCGGCGCTCGCCGTCGAACACCGCAACCGGTGGGATGAGGAGCGGGCTTACCAGCGCGGGGAGCCCGACCGCTGCAAGGTCGGCGCGGCCCTGGCAGCGGGGTATGACGGATATTCGGATGCGGTCATGGCGCTGTAGTCCGGATGATCGGGAGGCCGTCAGTCGTCTGTCCGAGGAGCCACCGTGATCCGCCGTGTCACCGCCACCGCCCTCTTCCCTCCGCCCGGCTACTCGCACGTCTCCGTCGTCGAGGCCGGTACGAGACTCGCGTTCCTCGCCGGGGCCGTCCCGCTCGACACCGACGGACAGTTGGTCGGTGAGGGCGATCCCGTACGGCAGGCCGGGCAGGTGCTGGTGAATCTCGCGGAGCAACTGCGTGCGGTCGGCAGCGACCTGGCCCATGTCCTGGCCACCGACGTGTACGTCGTCAGCAGTGATCCGGCCGTGCTGTCCGCCGTCTGGGAGGTCGTCGAGGCCTCCGGGCTCCGTGGCGGGCCGCATTCGTCGACGCTGGTCGGTGTGGCCTGCCTCGGGTACACCGGGCAGCTGGTGGAGATCACGGCCACGGCCGTCGTGCCCGAGGGGGCGCGCCCGTGAGCGCCGGTGACAGGGTCGTGCTGCGCCGGGCGGCCGGGCCGGACGCCGCCGCCGTCGCCGACGTCTGGCTGCGGTCGTACTCCGCCGCCCTGCCCAGCGTCGTCCGGGCACGCTCCGACGACGAGGTGCGCGCGTACTTCCGGGAGGTCGTGGTGCCGGAGCGGGAGACCTGGCTCGCGGAGGTGGCCGGTCGCGTCGTGGGTGTGATGGTGCTCGCGGGGGACCAGTTGTCCCAGTTGTACCTGGCCCCCGAGTGGCGGGGGCGGAGCATCGGCGACCGGTTCGTCGCTCTGGCGAAGGAGCGCAACCCCCGGGGACTCACGCTCTGGGCGTTCCAGGTCAACAAGCCCGCCCACCGGTTCTACGAGCGGCACGGCTTCGTCCCCGTCGAGTACACGGACGGGAGCGGGAACGAGGAGCGGGAGCCTGATGTGCGGTACGTCTGGCGGCCCTGAACCTACGTGTCGCCGCCCGCGGTGTTGGTCACGCGATGGCCCCCGGCGAACGGGCCGCCGCGACGGCCTCGGTGCGGGCGCGGGTGGTGGGCGTGAGACCATTCGAGGCTCCCCAAGGCACAGCCGCACCGCGAAGTCCCAGAGGGTCCGGGCTCCCCGCGCGTCCACCACTATGCGGATCCCGTACCCCACATCCGCCTCTTCGCCAGCGGCTTCGCATAGCTGCTCGCCCGGCTGGTCGTGAGCCCAAGCGCCACCAGCGACTCCGCGAGCTTCACCCCCGCGCCGACCCCGTCGACCACCGGAAGCCCGAGCTTCTCCCCCACCACCCGCTGCAGTCCCGTCATCCCGGCGCAGCCCAGGACCAGGACCTCGGCGCCGGCGTCCCGGACCCGTTCGGCCGCCGCGAGGAACGCGGACTCCGTGCGCCCGGGGTCACCGGCGAGGTCGAGGACGCCCAGTCCCGTGCCGGCCACCGCCACGCAGTTGCGGCCCACCCCCGCCGTCTCCAGGCTGTCCTCGATCTGCCCGCGGGACCGTTCCAGGGTCGTGACGACGCCGTACCGGCGCCCCAGCAGACACGCCAGATGCGCGGCGGCCTCGGTGATGTCCACGACCGGTACGTCCACCAGCTCCCTTACGCCCTCGCGCCCGTGCTCACCGAAACCGGCCATGACCACCGCGTCGTACGGCGGACCGTCGTACGTCCGCAGCGCGTCGAGCACCGCCGCCGCCGAGAGGTAGCTGTCGAGCCAGCCCTCCGCCGACTCGGGGCCCCAGTCGGGGGTCAGACCGGTCACGGTGGTGCCCGGGCCTGCGGCGGCCCGGGCACCTCGTACGATCTCCTCTGTCATCTCCTGCGTGGTGTTGCAGTTGGTGACGACGATCCGCACGGTCGTCAGACCTCCCGGGGTGCGACGGCTCGGTCGGTGCGGCAGAGCGCCGCGTACAGCCCGGCGGCCAGTGCCGTGCCGATGAACCAGGAGTACGGCGCCACATCGCTGAACGTCTTCACCAGCGCGAGCACCGCCGCGACCGCCGCCGAGGGCAGGAACGCCCACAGCGCCTTGGGGTTGACGCCCTTGCGGTAGTGGTAGGGCGATCCCGGCGTCGCGTCGAACAGCTTCTCGACGTCCACCGCACCACGCTTGACCCAGTAGTAGTCGACCATGATCACGCCGAAGAGCGGGCCCAGGAAGGCGCCGAGGCCGCCGAGGAAGTAGTTGACGACGGTGGGGTTGGAGAAGAGGTTCCAGGGGGTGACAACCAGCGCGGCGACCGTGCTGATCATGCCGCCGACCCGGAAGCTGATCTTCTGCGGCCAGACGTTGGCCAGGTCGTACGCCGGTGAGACGAAGTTGGCGACGATGTTGACGCCCATGGTGGCGACCGCGAAGGTCAGGGCTGCCACGACCAGGACCCAGGTGTTGCCGACCTTGGCGACCAGTTCGGCGGGGTCGGTGATGGCCTCGCCGAAGACCTCCAGTGAGCCGGCAGTGACGATCACCGAGACGACCACGAAGGCCGTGGAGTTGATGGGCAGACCCCAGAAGTTGCCGCGGCGGACGGTGCGGTAGTCCGGTGCGAAGCGGGAGAAGTCGCAGAAGTTGAGCATCAGCGTGCCGTAGGTGGCCAGGATCAGGCCGATCGCGCCGAACCACTGCCGCCACTGCTCGCCGGCCGAGACCGGGTGCGGGGTGGAGGTGAGCGAGATGGTCCAGTGGGCCTTGGCCAGGATCCAGACGGCGAGCGCGATCATGACCAGCCAGATCGCGGGTCCGCAGAAGTCCTGGAACTTGCGGATCGTCTCCATGCCCCGGCTGATGATCGCCGCCTGGATCAGCCAGAGGGAGACGAAGGAGGTCCAGCCGAGCGCGTCCAGACCCAGGAACGAGTGGTGCGTCCAGGACTCCAGGCCGGGCCAGGCCGCCAGCAGCATCACGTTGACGGCGACAGACGCCAGATAGGTCTGGATGCCGTACCACATGATGGCGATCACGGCCCGGATCAGGGCCGGGATGTTGGCGCCCCAGACGCCGAAGCTGATCCGGCTGACCACCGGGAACGGCACGCCGTGGCGCTGGCCGATCCGCCCCATCTGGTTCATGCCGACGTAGATCAGCACAAAGCCGGCGAGGAGGGAGGTGAAGACCTGCCAGACGTTCATGCCGAGGACCAGCAGGCCGGCGGCGAAGGTGTAGTTGCCGAGGTTGTGGACGTCGGACATCCACATGGCGAAGAGGTCGAAGACCTTCCAGTTCCGCTTCTCGGCGGGGGCGAGGTCTTCGTTGGTGAGCCGGGGGTCGGGGACGAACGCGGGTGCGCCGGTGGCTTCGGCGCGGTCGGCCAGGGACACGGGGCCTCCAGGGACTACGGGGACGGGGAGAGCGGAGGACGACTGCCGGATACTGCGCGCGTTTGGTATACCAAACTGCGGTCATCGTCCTCCCGTCAAGCGTTCTGACCGATGTCCGTCCCGTTACGGCTCCGTAAAAGGGTCTGGCACAAGTTCCGTGAGCCGGTTGCTGACCGTGACGTCAGTGGCATGTGTTGAGATGACGGGACTCTGTTCGCCGACTTGCTGGGAGAT